>NZ_PQSR01000001.1 GCF_002920635.1 Streptomyces sp. Ru72
TTCAGCCAGGGCAGGTAGTCGGGGGTGCGGTTGAGGAGCACGTAGCCCCAGGCCGCGGTGGCCGTGGCGGTGGCCGCGAGCGTGAGCGACGCCCACGTCCTCGACCGCTCCTCCCACAGGACCGTGACGCCCATACCGACCAGGGCGGCGATGTAGGGGGCGAGCGCCACCGTGTAGTACTGGTGGAAGATGCCCGCCATGTAGCTGAAGATGACCGCGGTCATCAGCAGGGAGCCGCCCCAGGCGAGGAACGAGCCGCGGACCGGGTCCGTGCGCCCCGCCATGGGGGTCCCCCCGCTCGAGCGAAGCCGAGAGTGGGGGAGGGTGAGCACCAGGCCCGCGACGAGCAGGATCAGCGCCGCCGGGAGCAGCCAGGAGATCTGGGAGCCGATCTCGGAGTTGAACATCCGGTTCCAGCCGGTCGCGCCCCACTGGCCGCCGTTGCCGCCGCCACCGCCGCCGACGCTGCCGGTCTCGTCGCCGTTGATGCGGCCCAGGCCGTTGTAGCCGAAGGTCAGCTCCAGGAAGGAGTTGTTCTGCGAGCCGCCGATGTACGGGCGGGACGAGGCAGGCCACAGCTCGACGATCGCGACCCACCAGCCGCCGGAGACGACCAGCGCGACGGTGGCGAGGCCCAGTTGCGCGAGCCGCTTCCTCAGCCTCACCGGGGCGCAGACGCCGTACACCAGCGCCAGCGCCGGCAGGATCAAGAAGGCCTGCAGGGTCTTCGTCAGGAAGGCGAAGCCGACCGCGACACCCGCCCACACCAGCCACTTGGTGCGGCCGTCCTCCAGCCCCCGGATGACGAAGTAGACGGTGAGCGACATCAGCAGCGCGAGCAGCGCGTCCGGGTTGTTGAACCGGAACATCAGCGCCGCGACCGGGGTGAGCGCGAGCACCGCGCCCGCGATCAGACCGGCGGCCGGACTGAACCGGCGCCGGACGGCCGCGTACACCACGGCGACCGTGAGGACGCCCATGACGACCTCGGGGACCAGGATCGCCCACGAGTTGAGGCCGAAGATCCGGACCGACAGGGCCATCGGCCACAGGGAGGCCGGTGGCTTGTCGACGGTGATGGCGTTGCCCGCGTCCAGCGAGCCGAAGAAGAACGCCTTCCAGGACTTGCTGCCGGCCTGGACCGCCGCCGAGTAGAACGAGTTGGCGTACCCGGAGGCGCTCAGGTCGTACAGGTACAGCAGCCCGGTGGCGAGCAGCAGGCCGAGGAACGCGGGGCGTACCCAGCGGGGGTCCTCGGGCCGGCCGCGCCAGAGTCTGCGCGTGAGCGGCTGCTGTGGCTGACCGGAGCCGGGGGCGGGGGTCGGTGGCGCGGCGGGTGTCTGCGGGGGAGCGGCCGGGGGCGGTCCCCAGGCGTGGGGGGCCGCACCCCCCTGGTAGGTCGGCTGTTCGTAGTGCGTGCTCATCGGAAGTCCCTCGGGTCGGTGTCCTGCGGGCGCACCGGCTGCAGCGGCACGGTGGCGTCCCTGAAGGGGGCGCGGTCCGCGTCGGCACCGGCGCGGAAGGGAGTGGGGTCGTACTCGGTGTCGTACGCGGCCTGCGGTGCCGCGTGGCGCTGGGGCAGCGGCGGGAGCGGCCGGTACGCGGGCCCCGGGACGTGTCGCTGGTGGGGGACCTCGGCCTGGGGCGTCGGGGTGTCGTCGCGGCGGTCGGGGAACACCCAGGCCCTGAAGAGCAGGAACCGCAGCACGGTCGCCGCGAGGTTGGCGGCGATCAGCACCGCCAGCTCGGTTGTGTGCGCCGGGTTGCTCGTGGCCGCGTTCAGGGCCGCGAGGGAGCCGCTCGTCAGGGCGAGGCCGATACCGAAGACCACCAGGCCCTGCGCCTGATGGCGGACGGCGCCGCCCCTGCCGCGGACGCCGAAGGTGAGCCGGCGGTTGGCCGCCGTGTTGGCGACCGCCGAGACCAGCAGGGCGAGCGCGTTGGCGATCTGCGAGCCCGAGAACTGCCGGAAGACGCTGTAGAGCAGCAGATAGAACAGGGTGGACAGGCCGCCGACCACGCAGAAGCCGACGAGCTGGCGGGCCAGGCCCCCCGGCACGTCTTTGAGGTCGCGGTCGCGCGGATCGTCACCGAACGGCCGGGCCAGCCGGTCCAGCGGCAGCGAACCGGTGGCCAGCGCCCTGCCGACGCGCCACACGCCCCTGAGGTCGTCGGTCGCGGTCTTCACGATGTTCACCGTGGAGTCCGGGTCGTCGACCCAGTCGACCGGCACCTCGTGGATGCGCAGCCCCGCCCGCTCGGCGAGCACCAGCATCTCGGTGTCGAAGAACCAGCCGGTGTCCTCCACCAGCGGCAGCAGCACCTGGGCCACATCACGGCGGATCGCCTTGAAGCCGCACTGCGCGTCGGAGAACCGGGCCTGCAGCGAGCCGCGCAGGATGAGGTTGTAGGCCCGGCTGATGAACTCCCGCTTGGGGCCGCGCACGACCCGGGAGCTGCGAGCGAGCCGGGAGCCGATCGCCAGGTCGGAGTGACCGGAGATCAGCGGCGCGACCAGCGGGAGGAGTGCGTTGAGGTCGGTGGACAGGTCCACGTCCATGTAGGCGAGGATCGGGGCGTCGGAGGCGGACCAGACGGTCCGCAGCGCCCGGCCGCGGCCCTTCTGTTCCAGCCGGAAGGACCTCACCTCGGGGAGCCGCTCCTCCAGCCGCGCCGCCACCTGCGGGGTGGAGTCCGTGGACGCGTTGTCCGCGATCGTGATGCGGAACGCGTACGGGAAGGTGCGCTTGAGGTGCTCGTGCAGTCCGAGCACACATGGCTGGAGGTCCTTCTCCTCGTTGTAGACGGGGATCACTACGTCCAGGACAGGCGTACCGGCTCCTGCGGCCGGGAGGTGCTCCCGCGCCGGCAGGGTGCCGGGAGAAGAGTCGGTTCGCATGGAACCGACTCTTCTCAAGCGCCCTGTCGCACCCGTGTGGTGGCGCTGTGCTGTGCCTGTGAGTGCTGTTGCCAGGCCGTTTCGGGGGCCGGCGAGGGCACGCGCGGGGTCAGCGCCGGCAGATGCACGGTGAACACCGTGTGCCCGGGAACGCTGTCGACGGTCACGGCGCCGCCGTGCGCGGTCGCGACGGCCTGCACGATGGCGAGCCCGAGCCCGGTGGAGCCGGTGGCCCGGGAGCGCGCCGAGTCGCCGCGCGCGAACCGCTCGAAGACGTGCGGCAGCAGATCGGGCGGGATGCCCTGCCCGTCGTCCTGGACGTCCACGCACAGCCACGGTCCGCGCCGCTGCACGCGTGCGGTGACGGTCGTACCGGGCGGGGTGTGGGTCCGGGCGTTGGCGAGCAGGTTGACGAGCACCTGTTGCAGCCGTGCGGCGTCCGCCGACACGAGCGCCGGCTCGTCGGGCAGTTCGAGCCGCCAGCTGTGGTCGGGGCCGGCGGCGCGCGCGTCGCTGATCGTGTCCACGACGAGCGGGACGAGGTCGGTCTGCTCGAACTGGAGCGGGCGGCCGGCGTCGAGCCGGGCGAGCAGCAGCAGGTCCTCGACGAGAAGGGTCATGCGCCCGGCCTCGGACTCGATCCGTCCGAGGGCGTGCCGTGTGTCGGGGCCCTGTTCCTCGCGTCCCCGTCTGGTCAGCTCGGCGTACCCGCGGATGGAGGCCAGCGGCGTGCGCAGCTCGTGACTGGCGTCCGCGACGAACTGCCGTACCCGCGTCTCGCTCTGCTGCCGTGCGTGCAGGGCGCCGTGGACGTGGTCGAGCATGCGGTTGAGGGCGGCCCCGACCTGCCCGACCTCGGTGTGCGGATCGGTCTCGGACTCCGGGACCCGCTCGTTGAGGGTCACCTCACCGGTGTGCAGGGGGAGTTCGGAGACACGGGTGGCGGTCGCGGCCACCTTCCGCAGGGGCCGCAGCGCGATCCCGACGAGCACGGAACCTGCGATGCCGGCGGCGACCAGGCCGGCGGCGGTGACGCTGATCTCCACGACCACGAGCGTCTTGATGTTGTTGGTGACGGCTCGTGTCGGCAGGGCGACGAAGAAGGTGCCCCGGCCGCCGGTGACGTACTTGACGCGGTACTCGCCGAGCCCCGGGAGCGTGACGGTGTGCACCTTGCTGTCACGGGGCACGGAGGCCAGTGCGGCGGTCTGTGCGTGGGAGAGCTCGACGGCCTTCATCCGCTCGAAGCCGGCGCTGGTGGAGGAGACCTCCTTCGCGATGACCGCCTTCCTGACGGCACCGGTGGAGTCCGTCTGAGCGGCGACCGTGTCGGGTTGCGTCGGCCCCTTGGTGACGAAGTCGTCCAGCCTGTTCTGCGTCGTCACGGTGCCGGAGGAGCTCCCCGTCGCACCCCCGTTCGGGTTGTCCGGGCCGCCCGGACGACCGTCCCCGAGGCCGGCCAGGCTTCCCCCGGGCGGACCCGAGACGCGCTTGCCGACATCGGCCACCTGCCCGTCCAGCTCCCCGTACAGGTGCTGCCCCAGCGCGATGGTCGTCACGGTGCCGATCACGGCGCAGACCACGGCGATCAGACTGACCGCCGAGACGACGAGCCGCGTCCGCAGCGTGCGCGGCTGTCGTCCTCGCCTCTGCGTACGCGGCCGTCGTCGCCTGCTCATGCCGCCGCGGGCTTGATCATGTAACCGGCGCCGCGCCGGGTGTGGATCATCGGCTCGCGACCCGCGTCGATCTTCCTGCGCAGGTACGAGATGTAGAGCTCCACGACGTTGGCCTGGCCGCCGAAGTCGTACGACCACACCCGGTCGAGGATCTGCGCCTTGCTGAGCACGCGCCGCGGGTTGCGCATCAGGAAGCGCAGCAGCTCGAACTCGGTGGCGGTGAGGTGGATGTTCTCCCCGCCCCGGGACACCTCGTGGCTGTCCTCGTCGAGCATGAGGTCCCCGACGACCAGAACGGAGTCGGAGCGGCGGTCGGCGGCACCGGACCGGCGGATCAGCCCGCGCAGCCGGGCCACGACCTCTTCCAGGCTGAACGGCTTGGTGACGTAGTCGTCGCCCCCGGCCGTCAGTCCCGCGATCCGGTCCTCGACGGCGTCCTTGGCGGTGAGGAACAGAACCGGCACATCGGGCAGCTCACGCCGCAGCCGACCGAGGATCGTCAGGCCGTCCATGTCCGGGAGCATCATGTCGAGCACGACGGCGTCGGGCCGGAAGTCACGCGCGGTCTGAATCGCGCCGTGTCCGTCACCCGCGCTGCGGATCTGCCAGCCTTCGTAACGAAGGGCCATGGACAGCAGTTCGGTGATCGACAGCTCGTCGTCCACCACCAGCACTCGGACGGGGCTCCCGTCCGGCCTCAGCAGTTCGGTGCGCCCCTGGGGCGAGGTCGTGGTCATGGTGGACACCTTGTCGGGGTCCTCTGAGAGCGCCCTTTCACGAATCTGTGATTTTCCTGAGAAACGCACAGGCGGCTCTCAGGAAACTCCTGGGTAGATGCCTTGACGCGCTGTCAGAGAGCAACCGGACGACGGCCCCCGGGCGACCCGCCCCGGTCACCCACGCGCCGGATCCCGCTCGAACGTATGGCTGCGCTCGACCTTGGCGACGTGCACGGTGTACGCCTCGTACCACTGGGCGCGCCCGCGCTTCTGGGCGGCGCGGTGCTCCAGGTCGCTCCGCCACTCCTCGACGGCGGCCAGGTCCCGGAAGTACCCGACCGTGATCCCCAGGCCGCCCGGCGTCCGGGCTTGGTCCATCCCGAGGAACCCGGGGACCTCTTTGACGAGTTCCTCCAGCCGCTCGGCGGTCTCCCCGTACCCGTCGCCGTCCTCGGTCCGCACGGAGGTGAAGACGACGGCGTAGTAGGGGGGTTCATGGGCGGTGACAGGCGCAACGCGGCGATCGCTCATGTCGCAACGATCGGCCACGGCGGCACGGACGTCCAGCCCCTTTCCGGACGCCGAGCCGAATCGGGATCCCGATAGGACCGGAGCGGGATCCGAGCGGCGACCAGGCGGAGCGCCGGCTGTCGGCCGGCAAGGAAGCCGCTGTCAGAACAGCCCGTCCTGCACCCCCGTCTCCCCCACCTCCCGCACCGGCACGGTCACCTCGTCCCGCTCGGCACCCGTCAGCTCCCACCCCGTCATCAGCCGCGTGTCCAGCACCAGGACCCCGCGCCCGGTGGCGAGGTGGAGATCAGGCCCTGCGACCGCCAGCACACCACCGCTCACCCCGGCGCCCGCCACCAGCTCGCTCACCACTGCGTCCATCCGGGGCAACCCCTCCAGCCCGAACACCCCGCCGTGGTCGACGGCCAGGAACGGCGCCCGCTCCAGCGACTCCGGCCAGCCGCCGAGCGACACCGCCCGCGCGTGCAGCTCAGCCAGCTCCTCGACCCGCTCCCCGACCGGCGGCAACGCGGCCCGCACCGCCCGCTTGTCGGCGTACGGGATCCGGTCGGGCACCCGGAGGGCGGCCCGCAGCAGCTCCTCCGCGCGCCTCGCCGCCATCAGCGGCCCGCACCCCAGCCAGCTGAAACAGACGGCACCCTGCTCCAGCAACCGTGCGGAGCCCCGCTCGGCCGCGGTGATCCCGACCTTGACCATGCCGGGCCCGAACCAGGCGAGATACACGCGGTACGGCCGCGGATCGTCGGCGAAGGTGTCGGCGGCGACGGAATGGGCCCGGTCGAGGCGGGCGCACTCCTCGCACCGCCCGCCCGTACTGCGCCCGGGCACCACGGCCCGCGCCGCACAGCCATGCCCCCGTGCCCCCACACACCGGCGCACACTCCCCGCGACCACCGCGAAGGCCACCCGCTTCCCCCGCTCCAGCGCACTGCGCCGCCCCCCTTCCCATGCCAGCACGGGCCCGTCCTCACCCCACCGCAGCCCCGCACATCTCCACACCTGAGTCATCGCTGCCGAGAGTAGGCGTCCCCACTGACAACGCGATGCGTGGGCGCACCCGCCCGTGCCCGGGACCCGCCTGCTCCGCTCCGGCGTGCGCCGACGGAATCCGCACCACCCTCGCGAAATGTTTTCGTGCGTCAATTCGCACTTTCGGGCACCTTGCCTTTCGTTGACGGTATGTCAACGGCGCGGGACCGTAGAAGCGATTTCAGTAGTGCTTTGCACTTCCGAGATCGCCGAACCGTGCGGTGCCACGTGGGTCGCCAATGCGGCCGTAGCGTCATTACTCGGGCCACCGCTTCACGAACGGTTACAAGTGCGGAGGAGGAAATATGTCGAAGAAGAAAGCCGCCAAGAGAGCCCGGAGAAGCCGCAGATATGTGATCGCCGTCCTGGCGGCTGCGTCAGCGCTGTTCACGGCTCAGGGCACCGCGTGGGCGGGCACACCCACCTTTGCGACCCATGTCGACTACGCGGCAGGCAACGCCTCTCAGGCGGTGCGGGTGGCCGACTTCGACAAGGACGGCCACCTCGACCAGGTCGTGGCGAACTCGCTGGACAATACGGTGTCGGTGTTACTGGGCAACGGCGACGGCACCTTCGCCACCAAGACCGACTTCGGCACGGGGGACTACCCGGGCGGCATCGCGGTCGGTGACTTCGACGAGGACGGCAATCCGGACCTGGCGGTCGACAACCTGAACGGTGACACGGTGTCGGTGCTGCTCGGCAACGGCGACGGCACCTTCGCCACCAAGGTCGACCACGCGACCGGCTCGGGCCCCTACAAGGTGGAGGTCGGTGACTACGACAAGGACGGCCACATCGACCTCGCGACCTCCAACACGAACGACAACACGGTGTCGGTGCTGCTGGGCAACGGCGACGGCACCTTCGGCCACCAAGACCGACTACGGCACGGGAGCGTACCCGTTCTCGGTCGTGGCCAAGGACGTGAACAAGGACACCGACCTCGACCTGGTCGTGTCCAACGTCAGTGACAACACGGTGTCGGTGCTGCTCGGGAACGGCGACGGCACCTTCGGCACCAAGACCGACTACGGCACGGGCGGCTCGCCCACCCGGGTCCAGGTGGCGGACTTCGACGGGGACGGCAACCTCGACGTCGCGGTCCCCGATCTGAGCGATGCCGCGGTGTCGGTGCTGCTCGGCAACGGCGACGGCACCTTCGGAACCAAGACCGACTACCCGGTGGGTGACGCGCCGATCCCGCTGGACGTGGCGGACTTCGACGGTGACTCGCATCTGGATCTCGTGGTAGGCAACGACAACGACGGGACGGTGTCGGTGTTGCCGGGCAACGGCGACGGCACCTTCGGGACCAGGGCCGACTTCACCGTCGGTGACGGGCCGTTCGGCATCGCGGTGGGGGACTTCGACGAGGACTCCCGCCCCGATGTGACGGTGGCCAATTACACCTCGGCCAACGTGTCGGTCCTCCTCAACACCACATCCCCGTAAGGCCAGGAGCCGCCCTGAGACGCCCTAGGCGACAGAGTGGGTCACTGTGCCGGTATAGGTGCCCGCCACTGCGCTGGCGGGCACCGACATGACCAGCGTCGGCTGCCAGACACAGGAAGTGCCGCTGGGACTGACCGAGGCGTAGGAGAACGCCGTGCGGGCGATGTCCAGAGCCACCTTGCTGGCAGCCGTGGGCTGACCGGGGCTGAAGGTTCCGGGCCCCGACTTGGACACGGCCGGCCCCGACCAGTAGGACAGGTTCCCTCGCGCGATGGTCTCGGCGGCGGAGCCTCGTCCCGTGGTGAAGTCGGTCGCCGACACCGTCGCGGTCCACCGCATCTGATTACTGCTCGTGACCTTGACCTGCCCCAACTGAACGGTCGTCGTGCTGCCGGGTGTTGCCGATCCGAGGTTGACCGACGCGGGGGCCGTGACCGAGGCCGAGGAGAGCGCTTCGGGAACCAGATAGACGGCGGTGGCCGCAGCCTCTGCCTGTGGGGCCTGCCCCGACGGAAGGAACAGGCAGTTCACACACAACGCTCCTCCCACACCGATCCGCAAGGAGATTCGGAACCATGAGAGGGGACGGGATCCCACTCATTCTCCTTCTGTTCGTCCGGCGTGTGCTTCTCCTGCATTCTGGGCGAACAAGAGGAGGGATCTGTGTGCTCGCCGACGCGACGTTTGTGGGTTCACCCATGAGAGTCACACAGAAGGAACTCGTGTTTGGTTTCCGGTGGAACGCCGGCGCCGAGACCGTCGATATCGCAGAAACGACATCGCGCCGCCGGTGACAGTCAGCACAATTCCCGTCGCGGCGTACCAGACCCTGCGGTCGGACGTGATCACGGCCCAGGCGACCGACGCGCCCCCCGGCTTCGGAAAGATCAACCGGGCGGAGAAGTCGTGCTGCACCATTCCGCTCTCCAGGTGCAGACGCGCGGTCCACGGACCGGCAGGCAGGCTTTTGTCCAGACCGTCCACTCGGACGGTTCCCGTACCGCCCGGAGGCAGCGTGGTGCCCTCGGTGACCGGGTGCGCCCCGGCGCTCAGCCCACCCGGGCCGTCCGAAAGGATGAGCTTCCCTCGCAGATCCAGTGCTCGCCTTCCCGTGTTGCACACATGGGCGATGACGCCTGGCAGTCCCTTCTTGTCACGGAGGGCGACGATCTTCTCGATCCGGAAGTCGGCGTACTCACCGCTGTTGCTGATGTCCAGATAGACCCGCGTCCCCACGCGCACCACTGAGCCGACGTTGTGCGTGGCGTCCGGCGGGGTTCCGCTCTCCGCCCAGACGACGGCGTAACGCTCCCCCGGCGTCGCTGTGCGCGGCACTTCGATCGTGACCTTGGCCTCGGTCTTCTCCCACGGCTTGAGCCTGAGGACGGCGGGCCTGACGCTGGTCCAGCGGGTCAGCTCGTTGGGAGTCCGCCCCTCGGCGAACAGGAACCTGTTGCCCGAGATCTGCGCCGCACCCGGATACAGCTGCACTTCCCGCCTGCTGCCGGACTTGTTGGCCACCTCGAACCGGCGCTCGATGACGGTTCCCGGCTTCAGATGGTCGACGATGTACTTCAGCGCGCGAGGGTCCTCGCGCCGCACGACCGGTGCTTCCAGGAGACGGAAGCCGATGTATCCGATCCCGGACGAGGAGTCGGCAGCCGCGGTCGGCACGTCGGCGACGGAACCCGCCAGGACGGCGAGAACGGCGAACAGGGTTGGGAGACACGAGGTGCTTCTTCTGCGCACGGCCTGAGACTCACGCCACGGAGTGCGTGATGGTGCCCGAATAGGTACCGGAGACGTTCCCCGCCGGCACGTTGACGGTGAGGGTGGGATTCCAGCTGACGGAGTTGGCGCCGTCGCCGCTCGTACGGGAGAAAGCGGTGATGGGGCTGGCCAGGCTCCCCGCATTCCCGGGGGTGTGCGGCGGGTTCGTTTCGGCGGTGGCCGACCCGGGGGTGTACGTCACGTTGCTGCCTGAGATCGTCTCGGCGGCCGTGCCGCCACCCGTCTTGAAAGCAGAGCTCAGGGAGACGGTCGCGATCCACGTGGTGCCCAGCTGAGAGCGCTGGTCACTCACCGTGACGATTCCTAGCTGGCCGGTCGCCGAGCCGCCGGGAGCAGCCGTCGAGAGCGAAGCGTTGGCGGGAGCGGTGATCGTCAGACCCGTGGTCGCGGTCACCGTGAACGTGGTCACCGTGTCGGCGGCCGTAGCAGGGATGGAAAGAGCCATGACGGCCCCCACCGTCGCGACCTGGATCACCACAGCGTCACGGGTCCTCATTCTCACTCCTCCGAAACCTGATCAATGCGTCGCCTATTGGTATCCGCTCATACGGCAGCCCTGGAGGTCCGCTGACGATCAACACGCCATAGGGGCACCCCAAGAGTCCGTACGGCCTATTCCGGAGGAGTCCGTTCCTGAGTGCACGAGCTGATGGACAGTCATGTGGCGGGAGTCGGTGGGCGGGTGACCTGCAGGAGGGTGCTGCCGCGCGCAGGCCCCAGTCCGGCGGGGCCGATCCGGGGCGCTGGACGCATGACTGCTCGATGGAATTGTCCGATTACTCAGCGTGTCGACTCGGGTCGACAGCGAGGTGGGCCTGCGAGAGCATGGACGGGACCGAAAGGCCGGCCCCCTGGTAGGGGCATGGCCGTCCTCGGATACGGAGTCCATGCGCAGGAAGCCGTCCGGGAGTTGTCCCGGCCTCACGGCTCCGGATGTGAGACCGCGCTGTTCGGGCGTGGAACCTCAGCATTCCTTCGCGCCCGCCCCCGCGTGTTCGAACCTCCCGCACCTGCACGTGGTTCCGTATGCCCCGAAGGGAAGGCAGAACCGTGAACGCACGTTCTCGTCTCGCAGCGTTGGCCCCCCTCGCCCTCTCCTCACTGGCATTCGGCTCGCTGCCCCTCATGGCCGGGCCCGCCCAGGCAGCGACGCCCACGGCCACGTGCCATGTGACACAAGACGCCCAGAAGCCCGACCGGTTCAACGTCATCGGGACGGGACTCACGCCAGGAGCGAACGTCAGCATCAGCCAGGGAGCCAACTCATTCGGCTTCAGGGCTTCGGCCGACGGTGGGCTCTCGGGCACGCTCACGGTTTCGCAGCAGGGCGGACCCGTGACCCTGCAGGAGGAGGGCGGACCCAAGCTCAGCTGCGGCTCGGTCAAGCAGGCCGAGGCGAAGCAGACCCAGGAGCAGTACGCCAAGGGCTACAAGGACGGCTTCAACCTCGCGAAGTCGACCTGCAAGGCCCAGGCGCCGCAGGGCGTCACCGCAGTGGACCCCAACTACGAGAAGGGCTTCAACGCGGGAGCGGCCGCAGCGATCGCCAAGTACTGCTAGCAGGGCCGGCAGGCCCACGAGAGCCGGCCACACATAGACGCCCTTGAGCGTCGCAGCCCATGAGTGAGCCGGTGAGGAGTCGGCCGGTGGTGCGCTGGAACCGCGCGAGACGCGACGTCCACACCACCGGCCCGACCTCAGGCTCGGCGAGCCGGACGAGGAATCGGGAGAGGCGGAGTCGCACGCCTGCGGCGGAGATCCGGTTCCGGCCGCGCTGATGTCACCGACTGACGTCAGAAGCCCTCTGGGATGATCCCAGAGGGCTTCTGACCTGTGCGCACTCGGCAGGATTCGAACCTGCAACCTTCTGATCCGTAGTCAGATGCTCTATCCGTTAAGCTACGAGTGCTTGTTCTGTTTTCGTCTCCGCTCCCGGCCCTTCCGGCCCGCTCGCGGCGACAGGAAGAACATTACATGACTGCCGCCGCCATGTGAAATCCGTTTGCCCCACCCCTTGTGACCTGCGAAAACGCGTTGCCGGGTGGGTCTCGGGGCGGCTTCCGGGGGCGGGGCGGGAGCGGCTCCCAGGGCCTGCCCCGGAAGCATCGAAGCCCCGGTCGCGAGGACCGGGGCTTCGGTGATCGAGCGCGGAGGCGGAGGGATTTGAACCCTCGATGGGCTTTAAGGCCCAAACCGCATTAGCAGTGCGGCGCCATAGACCGGACTAGGCGACGCCTCCAGCACAACCGCTCACACGCGAGCGCGAGTGGTGCGTGCAGATGATGACACAGCCGAGCGGGGTGTCACCAATCGGCTCCCACGGTACTAGGCGGAAAGCCCGCAGGGCAAAGCACGGGGCCGCATCGGGCTCCATTGAGTCGTGTCGCCCGCCACCAGGGCCCATGGACGGTCGCCGATTCGCCGGACGTGACCCTTCGCAGCATCCGCCGGCACGCTCCGCAACCGCTCCACCCCGTTGCCGTTAGGCAGGACATGGACCACTTCCGTCTTCGCCGCCGCCCTCTCCTCCTCGGAGCCCTCGCTCTTCTCCCTCTCACCGCCGCCGCCGGGCCCGCGCACGCGCACGGTCAGCGCCCGGCCCCTCACGGTGACCGGCTCCTCGTCACCGTCCGCCACACCGGGGGCGCCGACGGTGTCTACATGCTGCGGTGCCGGCCGGCAGGCGGCACCCACCCCGCCGCCGGCCGCGCGTGCGCCGTGCTCGAGCGGCGGACCGTCTGGGGGCGGGACCCCTTCGCCCCGGTGCCGCCGGACAGGCACTGCACCCTGCAGTACGGCGGGCCCGCCACCGCGCACGTCACCGGGAGGTGGGCCGGGCGGCCGGTCGACGCGTGGTTCGACCGCGGGGACGGGTGCCGGATCGCCCGCTGGGACGCGCTGGTGCCGCTCCTGCCGGACGTTCGTTCGTAGCGGGCGACGCTGCCGGAGCCCCCGCGCACGGCCACCTGCGCGGTCACAGGTTCTGCGTCACTTCCGCGTGCGACCTCCCTCTCATCCGGCGCCGCGGGCGCGACGACTGCCCGTAGACTCCCTCGCGTGACACGCTGCGGGCCGATTGGCAAGATGGCCCTCGCGGTCGGCAAGGTGCGGTAACAGGGAGGAAGCGTCTCGTGAGCAGCAGGCCATCCCGAGGCGCTGCTCGCCTCGCTGCCATACTGGACGCGCTCCCCGACGCATTGGTGCTGGTCAACGCCAACGGCACGGTCGTCAACGCCAACACCATCGCCCTGGAGGCCTTCGAGACGCCCGGGACCGCGCTCGTCGGGCGCGGGCTGCTCGATCTGCTGCCGCAGTTCGACTCGCGGCTGATCCCCGGCTCCATGCGCCGCCCGGACTCCCTCGACCCGCGCGGGCAGACCAAGCCGACCCGGATGATCGCCCGGCGCACGGACGGCAGCGAGTTCCCCGTCGAGGTCACGAGCGCCAACCTGGAGGACGGCCGGCAGGCCTACGACGGCTACGGCTACACCGGCGACGAACTGCTGATGCTCGTCGTCCGCGACCTGTCCGGCACCATCGACACCGAGGCCGAACTCGCCCGCTCGCAGCGGCAGACCGAGATGATCCTGCGCGCTGCGGCCGAGGGCGTGGTGGGCACGGACACCGACGGGCGGATCGTGCTCGTCAACCCGGCCGCCGCCCAGATCCTCGGCTACCGCGCCAGCGACCTCGGCGGCAAGGAGCTGCACACCCTCGTCCTGCACTCCCGCGAGGACGGCTCCCCCTTCCCGTACACGGAATCGCCGCTGTACGACACCCTGCGCTCCGGGCGCAAGCACCGGGTTCGCGGGCAGGTGCTGTGGTCGAAGCCCGGGGACAAGGTGCCGGTCGATCTGACGACCTCGCCGGTGCGCGACGGCGACCAGATCGTCGGCGCCGTGATGACCTTCACCGACCGGCGCCCGTTCGACGCGCTCGTCGCGGAGAAGGACGAGGCCGTCAAGCAGCACCAGGAGGAGCTCGAGCGGGTCGCCAAGGAGCACCGTGAGGAGCTGGAGCGGCTGCGCGAGGAGCATGCCGCCGAGCTCGCCGAGCTGCGCGAGCGGCACGCGGAGGAGATCGCGGCCGGCGAGGAGCGCTACGCCGCCCTCGGCGAGCGCGAGAAGGACCGCTACGAGGCGCTGACCGCCCGGCACGACCAACTGCTCGCGGTACTCGGCCAGTCGCTGCGCGGCCCCCTCGACGAACTGCGCGGTGAGCTGTCCAAGCTCGCCGCTGACGACGCCGGCCAGCTGTGGCCGGAGGCCAACCAGGTGCTCCACCACCTCGCGGCCGGTTACTCGCGCATCACCACCCTCATCGACAACGTCCTCGGTTACCAGCGGCTCGACGCCGGCGACGACGACCTCGCACGGACGGCCGTCATGCTCGACGCGGTGGTCGCCGCCGGTGTCGACGGCGCCGTCGAGCTGATCGGGCCCGGCCGGGTCCAGTTCGCGGTGCACGCTCCGCCCATCGAGGCCGAGGTCGACCCGCAGCGGCTCGCCCAGGCGCTGGCGCATCTGATCGCGGACGTGGCGGGCGTCGACTCCACGGGCAACGCGCCGGTCTCGGCGGGCGGTTACATGGACAACACCGTCGTCGTGGCGGCCGCACAGCGCGGCGAGGTCGTACGGATCGAGGTGCGCGGCCCGTACGCCGGGGGAGACGCGGTGCACCAGCCGATCGTCGGCGGCATCGTGCGCGCGCACGGCGGTGTGCTGCAGACGCACGAGGTGCCGGGCATGAGCGGCAGCGCGTACGTGCTCGAAGTGCCGCTCGGCGGTGGCGCGGGCGCGGTCGAGGCGGCCCCGGCGGAGCCCTCGGCCGAAACTCCGGCGGAGGGGCCCGGGAGCGAGATCGCGCTGCCCGAGCAGGGTGAGCAGCAGGGCGGCGGCCGACGGCGCGCCCGCCGGTCGTCCGTGGACGCGTTCCTGGAGAGCGAGGTCGGCGACTCCGCCCCCGCCCCGTCCGAGACGGCCGCGGCACCCACCGGGCGGCGCCGGCGACGTGCCGCGCAGGAACCCGCCGCCGAGGCACCGGTGCCGGCGCAGGCGACCGGTGGCGAGGGAGCCGAAGCCGCCGGAGGTACGGGACGCCGACACGGCCGGCCGAACCTCGCCGAGGGCGTGACCGAGGGCTCGGTGGTGACCGCCGCCGAGCACGCCGCGGGAGCCCCCGCCGCGGCCACCGGACTCGGCGGAACCGTGCCGCCGCAGGGCGTGCCGGCGCCGTCGGGCCGCCGGGCCCGCCGGGACACCGAGCAGCAGGCGCTGCCGCCCGCGCTGCCCGCCGCCTCCGATGCGCCGTCCTCCAGCGAGGCCCCCGCGCCCACCGGGCGCCGACGCCGTGCCCTGGCCGCCGCGAACGAGCGTGCCGCCGCAGCGGAAGCCGCTCCCCGTACGGTGTTCGCGCTGCCCCCCGCCGAGGCGGACCGCGCGCCGGAGCAGGACACGGCCGCCACCGCCGTCCCGGCCGACGAGGGCCGCCATGACGCCGTGCCGCACGTCGCCGAGGAGCACACGCCGCCGCAGCCGCACCCGGTGTCCGCGCCCACGGGCCGCCGGCGCGCCCGCCCGGCCGCCGAGCCCGGGCAGCCGCAGCAGGCGCCGGACGGCGCCTCCGCCACCGGGACACCGCCTCAGGACGTGCCCGCGCAGATGACGCCCGGCGCCCCTGCCGAAGGTGTTCCCGGGCAGGAGCGCCCGCAGCCCGTTCCGGTGCAGGGAGCCCCGGCCGCTCCGGCCGCGCAGGGCGGACCGGCGCTGCCCGGCGGGCCGCTGCCGGCTCAGGCGGCGCCCCAGCCGGTCCCCGCCCAGCCCGGCCCCGCCGTGCAGCCCCTGCCCATGGCACCGGGCCGACCGGTGGTGGCCCCGGGGCAGCCCATGGCCCCGGCTCAGCCGGTCCCCGCCGCCATGCCCGCCCAGCCCGTCGCGGGGCAGCCGAGCCGACCCCCCGTCGTGCCCCAGCCACAGCCCCAGCCCGGCCCGCACGCAACGCCGGCCGCGGCGCCCGCGGCAGCCGCCCCGACCGCCGGCGCCCCGGTGCCCCCGCAGGCTCCCCACCAGGCAGCCCCCGGCATCCTTGTGCCCCCGCAGGTCCCCCGGCCCGCTCCCGACACCTCGGTGCCCCCTCACCCGGCTCAACCCCAGCCGCAGTCCCAGCCCCAGCCCTGGCCCGGTTCTGGTGACACCGGCGCCGGCGTGCCCGCACCGCAGGCCCCGGGGACCACCCCGTCCGCGGGCACGCCGTTGCCGCCGGAGCAGCAGCGCACGCCCCAGCCGCGCGCAGCCCAGCCGCTGCCCGCGGAGTCGGCCGCCCCCGGCGACCCCCACTCGACACAGGGCCGCGCGATCAGCGTGCGCACGCTCGGCCAGGGGGTGCCCTTCGCGCGGCAGGCGACGCAGGCCGGGGCCCCGCCCCGCCCCACGGCGCCGACGCCTCCCCCGCACGCATCCAACGGTTCCGGCCGCCGCCGCAAGCTCGGCACGCCTCCCGAGCCGGCCGGTGAGCGCCCCGAGGCGACCGCGCGCCCGCACCCGCAGCCCGTGTCGGCCCCGGTTCCGCCCCAGCCGTCCCTGGCCGGGCAGTCCCGTCTCGCCCCGGCCACCGAGGGCGCCGGACGGTCGTACGCCATAGGGGCCCCGGACGAGAACGCCGACGAAGGTCCCGAGCCGCTCGACGGTCCCGGTGGTGCCATTGAAATCGCCGACCAGCCCCAGCTGCAGCCGATGGACGACGAGTTGCCCCCGGAGCCGCTCGACAACCCGCGCCGGCTGCTCGTGTGGCCCGCGCCGGACGTCACGACCCAGCAGGCGCTCAGCGACCGCGGCTACCGGCCCGTCGTCGTCAACTCCCGTGAGGAGGTCGACGCGCAGATCGCCGCGTTCCCGGCGGCGCTCTTCGTCGACCCGCTCACCGGCCCGATCACGCGCACCGCGCTCCAGTCGCTGCGCCAGGCCGCGGTGGCCGCGGAGGTCCCCGTCATGGTCACCGCGGGGCTCGGGCAGGCGACACGGGAGGCCGCGTACGGCGCCGACCCGGCCGTCCTGCTGAAGGCGCTCGCCCCGCGCGACTCCGAGCAGCACCCGCCGCGCGTGCTGCTCATCGAGGAGCACGCGGAGATCGCCCTGGCGCTGACGGCCACGCTGGAGCGGCGCGGTATGCAGGTCGCGCGGGCCGCTTCGGACGCGGACGCGGTCACCCTGGCCGCGCAGATGCGGCCGAACCTGGTGGTGATGGACCTGATGCAGGTGCACCGCCGTCAGGCCGGGGTCGTCGACTGGCTACGCGCGAACAACCTGCTCAACCGCACCCCCCTCGTCGTCTACACCGCCGCCGTGGACCCCGCCGACCTACCGCGGCTGGTCTCGGGTGAGACGGTCCTGTTCCTGGCGGAACGCTCGACCAGCACCGAGGTGCAGGACCGGATCGTGGATCTGCTGGCCCGCATCGGTACCAACTGAGGCCGGGGCTCAGCCCGAAGTCGGCACAAAGGCGCTGTTTCACGTGAAACAGCGCCCCGGCCACCGTACGTCCGACGTCAGATCTGCGTGACGTCCAGCTCACCTGCCGCGTACTGCCGCCGCAGCACCTTCTTGTCGAACTTGCCGACGCTCGTCTTGGGTACCGCCTGGATGATCGTCCAGCGCTCGGGCAGCTGCCACTTGGCGATCCCCCGCTCATCGGCGAGGAAGGAGCGGAGGACTGCGAAGTCGGCCGTGGCGCCCTCCTTCAGCACCACGGTGGCCAGCGGCCGTTCCCCCCACTTCTCGTCCGGGACCGCGACGACGGCGGCCTCGGCGACGTCCGGGTGAGCCATCAGGGCGTTCTCCAGGTCCACCGACGAGATCCACTCGCCGCCGGACTTGATGACGTCCTTGGCGCGGTCGGTGAGGGTGAGGAAGCCCTCGGGGCTGATGGTGCCGACATCGCCGGTCTTGAGCCAGCCGTCCTCGCTGAACTTGTCGGCGGGGCGCAGGGGTTCGGCGTCCGGACCGTTGTAGTAGGCGCCCGCGATCCACGGGCCGCGCACCTCCAGTTCGCCCGCGGACTCGCCGTCCCAGGGAAGCCGCTCGCCACCGGGGCCGGTGAGGCGGGCCTCGACCCCGGCGGGGAAGCGGCCCTGGGTGAGCCGGTAGGTGAACTCCTCGTCCGTGCCGACGGCGTGGGCGGGCGGCCGGGCGATCGTGCCCAGCGGAGACGTCTCGGTCATGCCCCAGGCGTGGCAGACCCGCATGCCGAGCTTGTCGAAGGCCTCCATGAGGGAGGGCGGGCAGGCGGAGCCGCCGATGGTGACCTGGTTGAGGGTGGAGACGTCGCGGGGCCGGGAGCTGAGCTCGGCGAGCAGGCCCTGCCAGATGGTGGGGACGGCGGCGGCGTGCGTGGGCCGTTCCTTCTCGATCATCTCCGCGAGGGGAGCGGGTTGCAGGAAGCGGTCCGGCATCAGCATGTTGACGCCGGTCATGAAGGTGGCGTGAGGCAGGCCCCAGGCGTTGACGTGGAACTGCGGGACCACGACGAGCGAGGTGTCCTGATCGGTCAGGCCCATCGACTGGGCCATGTTGACCTGCATGGAGTGCAGGTAGATCGAGCGGTGGGAGTAGACGACGCCCTTGGGGTCGCCGGTGGTGCCGGAGGTGTAGCACATGGCGGCGGCCTGGCGTTCGTCGATCTCGGGCCAGTCGAACGTCGTGGGTTTGCCCGCGATCAGCTCCTCGTACTCGTGCACCTGGGCGCGCGCGCCGTCGAGGAGGGAACGGTCACCGGGGCCCGACACGACGACGTGCTCGACCGTGGCCAGCTGCGGGAGCAGCGGTGCGAGCAGCGGGAGCAGCGAGCCGTTGACGATGATCACCCGGTCGGCTGCGTGGTTGGCGATCCACACCAGCTGCTCGGCGGGCAGGCGGAGGTTGAGCGTGTGCAGGACCGCGCCCATGGAGGGAATCGCGAAGTAGGCCTCGACATGCTCGGCGTTGTTCCACATGAGGGTCGCGACCCGGTCGTCGCCCCGGACGCCGAGGTCGTCGCGGAGAGCGGCTGCGAGCTGCACGGCGCGGATGCCCGCCTCGGCGAAGCTGCGGCGCTGCGGCTCGCCCTCGCCGGTCCAGGTGGTGATCCGGGACGTCCCGTGCACCAGCGTTCCGTGCGCAAGGATGCGTGTGACGGTCAGCGGTACGTCCTGCATGGTGCTCAGCACGGAGTCCTCCCGGGCGTCATTGCCTACGCGGCAGTAGGGGTCGCGCTGATTCTGCGCACATACCGATCGGTATGTCACTAGGCCTGGGGATGATCGATCAAGGCGTCGACCCTCGGCCATCCGCACGGCCACCAGCACCGGCCCGGCAACCGGCTCCCGGCCCCCCGGCCCCCCGGCTCCCGGCTCCCGGCTCCCGGCGCTCAGCGCACCGGTGCGAGTTCGGGATCCTCGCGGAGCTTGCCCAGGGCGCGGGACACCGCCGACTTCACCGTGCCGATGGACACACCGAGCACCTCGGCCGTCTGGGCCTCGCTCAGGTCCTCGTAGTAGCGCAGGACGAGCATCGCCCGCTGGCGTGCGGGCAGTTTCATGATCGCGCGCCACATGGCGTCGTGCAGCGCCTGCTCCTCGGCCGGGTCCGCGGCGGGCAGGCCCTCCGGCTCGGGCAGCTCGTCGCACACGAACTCGTCGACCTTGCGCTTGCGCCACTGCGAGGTCCGCGTGTTCAGCAGCGCGCGGCGCACGTACCCGTCGAGCGCACGGTGGTCCTCGATCCGGTCCCAGGCGACGTACGTCTTGGTCAGCGCGGTCTGCAGCAGGTCCTCCGCGTCGCTGGCGTTGGCGGTGAGCGACCGGGCGGTACGCAGCAGCACCGGCTGACGCGCCTTCACGTACGACGAGAACGACGGGAACGGAAGGGTCTGCCTCGCCGGCGTGGCGGCGTCCGAAGCGCTGGTGCAGACGGGTGTGGTCATGGCTCCACGCTAGGGATCGCGCCCCTTGCGGCGGATCGGCCGCAGGTCCCGAAGACGCCTCCCCCTCAGGTTGTAGGCGGGGGGCTGCCCCCACCTCCTGAAGGTGGACGAACGGGCGCCTACACCTGAGGGTTCGCCCCTGAGGGATGACTACGGCAGGAGCAGGCGAGCCACGCGCGTGCGGCAACCGTACCGGGGCGAACGGCCGGCGCGGCCCGCACCGCTCATCGGTCCGCCGTCAGGATCAGACCGGAGGTGGGGACGCCGGTGCCCGCGGTGACCAGGGTGCGGGCGGCCCCGGGTATCTGGTTGACGGCGGTGCCGCGCAGTTGCCGTACGGCTTCCGCGATGCCGTTCATGCCGTGCAGGTACGCCTCCCCGAGCTGCCCTCCGTGGGTGTTCAGCGGCAGCGCCCGCGCGGCCACGAAGTCCGCCGCCGTACCCCGCTCGCAGAACCCGAACTCCTCCAGCTGCATCAGCACCAACGGCGTGAAGTGGTCGTACAGGATGCCCACATCGATGTCCGCCGGGCCCATTCCCGATGTCCGCCACAGTTGGCGGGCCACCACGCCCATCTCCGGCAGGCCCGTCAGGTCGTCCCGGTAGAAGCTGGTCATCTGTTCCTGGCGGCGCCCCGCGCCCTGGGCGGCGGCCGTGACCACCGCGGGCGGGTGGGGCAGATCGCGCGCCCGTTCCAGGGAGGTGACGACCAGCGCCTGGCCGCCGTCCGTCTCCTGACAGCAGTCGAGCAGCCGCAGTGGTTCCACGATCCAGCGGGAGGCCGCGTGGTCGGCGAGGGTGATGGGCCGGCCGTGGAAGTGGGCCGCCGGGTTGGTCGCCGCGTACGTGCGGTCGACGACGGCCACGTGGCCGAACGCCTCCGGTGTCAGACCGTACGTGTGCAGGTACCGCTGTGCGGCCATCGCCACCCAGGACGCCGGGGTGAGCAGCCCGAACGGCAGCGGCCAGCCCAGCGCGGCCCCCTCCGCCGACGGCTCGCGGTGCCGCACCCCGGTGCCGAAGCGGCGGCCGGAGCGCTCGTTGAACGCCCGGTAGCAGACGACGACGTCGGCCACCCCGGTCGCCACCGCGAGCGCGGCCTGCTGGACGGTCGCGCACGCCGCACCGCCGCCGTAGTGGATCCGGGAGAAGAAGGACAGCTCGCCGATGCCGGTGGCCTGGGCGACGGTGATCTCCGGGCTGGTGTCCATCGTGAACGTGACCATGCCGTCCACGTCCGCGGGTGTGAGCCCCGCGTCGCCCAGCGCGGCCCGCACCGCCTCCACGGCCAGCCGCAGCTCGCTGCGCCCGGAGTTTTTGGAGAACTCGGTGGCCCCGATCCCCACGACGGCGGCCCGCCCGCCGAGGGTGTCCCTCGTCCGTACGCTCATACGGCATCGCCGTTCGGGACGGTCACCGTGACCGTGCCGGTGACGTGCCGGCCGATGCCGTTGGCCCCGACCACCCTCACCGTGGCCGTGTCCCCGTCGACCTCCTCGACCCTGCCGGTCAGCACCATCGTGTCCCCCGGGTGATTGGGCGCGCCGAGCCGGATGGCGACCTTGCGCAGGACGGCCGCCGGGCCGAAGTGGTCCGTGACGTACCGGCCGACCAGCCCGTTCGTGGTAAGGATGTTCATGAAGATGTCGGGGGAGCCCTTCTTCCGGGCCGGCTCGGGGTCGTGGTGGACGTCCTGGTAGTCCCGGGAGGCGATCGCACCGGCCACGATCAGCGTGCGGGTGATCTCGATCTCCAGCGGCGGCAGCTCCGTCCCCCCGCGCAGCCCCCTCATCGCTCCACCTCACGGCCGTCGACGGCGCGGAACACCGGAAGCTGAAGTTCCCTGTCGTATCGCTCGAACACCAGGCGTACGGGCATGCCGATGCGCACCTTGTCGTAGGGCACCCCGGTCACGTTGCTGACGATCCGGACGCCCTCGGCCGATTCGATCAGGGCGACCGCGTAGGGAGGGTCGAAGGCCGGGAAGGGCGGATGGTGCAGCACGACGTACGAGTAGACCGTGCCCGCCCCGCTCGCCTCGACCGTGTCCCATTCCGGTGAGCCGCACGCGTTGCACCCCGGCAGCCAGGGGAAGCGCGGGGTGCCGCAGTCGCCGCACCGCTGGATCAGCAGCCGGTGCCGGGCGACGCCCTCCCAGAACCCGGCGTTGTCCCGGTTGATCACCGGGCGGGGCCGTCCGGCCTCGGGCCCGGTGCGGGTGGGACGGGCGCGGGTGGGCTTGCCGGCGGGCGCGTACTTGAGGATCCGGAACCGATGCGTCCCCACGGGTTCACCGCCCACCCGCACGTTCATCCGCGTCGTCACGAAGTACCCCGTGCCGAGTTTCGTACGCTTCTGGTCCGAGACCGACTCGATGACCGCGTCGTACATGACCTCGTCCCCGGGGCGCAGCGGCCGCAGGTACTCCTGTTCGCAGTCGGTGGCGACGACGGAGGTGCAGCCCGCCCCGTCGAGCAGGGCCAGCAGCTCGTCGTACGCCTGTGTACGCCCCGCGTGGGCGGAAAGGCCTCTCATCGTCCACACCTGGAGCATGGTGGGCGGGGCGATGGCGTCCGGGCCGGTGTACGCGGGGTTGGTGTCGCCCATCGCCTCGCACCAGTGCCGGATCATCGGCGCGTTGACCGGGTCCTTGCCGACGCCCGCGACGACGGCCGGCCGGCCCTCGTACGCCTTCAGCCGCGCGGCGAAGTCCTCCTCGAGCCGCATCGTTGCGGGCCTCCCGGATCTCGTGGCACGTGGGTCCAAGAATTTCTGACTGTCCGTCAGGTATTGGCGGGCTGTCAAGGCCGCCGACTCCCGCGACCGGACTCCTCAGGGCACCGATTGCGTGAAGGGAGCCTTCCGGGGCAGCCGGGACGCGACGGGCCGGAGCAGAGGGGGTCGGATGTTCGACGGTTTCGAACTGACGTGGTGCGAAGGGGACGGGGCCCGGCTGCTGGTGCGGCACGGCGGCGACGGTCCCGCTGTGCTGCTCCTGCACGGCCATCCGCGCACCCACGCGACCTGGCATCGGGTCGCTCCGCTGCTGGCCGCGGCCGGTCACACCGTGGTCTGCCCGGATTTGCGCGGCTACGGCCGGTCCGCCAAGCCGCCGACCGACCGGGAGCACCGCCCGTACTCCAAGCGCGCCATGGCACGGGACTGCCTGGCGGTGATGCGCGGCCTCGGGCACGAGCGTTTCGCCGTCGTCGGCCACGACCGCGGCGCCTACGTGGCCACCCGTCTCGCCCTGGACCACCCGGAGGCGGTCTCCGCGCTGAGCGTGCTGGACGCGGTCCCCATCGGGGAGGCGCTGGGACGCTGCGACGCTGCGTTCGCCGCGAGCTGGTGGCACTGGTTCTTCCTGGGACAGACCGACAAGCCCGCCGAGCGGGTCATCAATGCGGATCCCGACGCCTGGTACCGGGCCACCCCCGAGCAGATGGGCGACGAGGCATACGAGGACTACCACCGCGCCATCCACGATCCGGCCACCGTGCACGCCATGTGCGAGGACTACAGGGCCGGTCTCGGCGTCGACCGGGAGCACGACGACGCCGACCGGCGGGCCGGCCGACGCGTCGCCTGCCCACTGCAGGTGCTCTGGGCCACCCGCGACGACATGGCCGAGCTCTATGGCGACGTGCTCGGCGTCTGGCGCGACTGGGCGGGCGACCTGCTGGCGGGCGGCCCGATCGACAGCGGACACCACATGGCCGAGGAGGCGCCCGGGGCGCTCGTCACCGCGCTGCGCGCCTTCTGGCAGGCGCACAGGAGCTGACCGCCGGAGACCGCCCACCGGCTCACCGGCCCGGGACATCGCGACCACCTCCTGGAGCCCGGCCCTCCTCCCCCTTCCCATTTTCGAACACAAGTACGAACATAGGGGCATGGCCACCACCGACCGGCAGGCCACCACCCTGGCCCTGGCCCACGCCCTGTCCGCCGCGGAGCGCGGGCTGGCGGTGATCCCGCTGTCCCGTACGAAACTGCCGGCCCTGCGTTCCCCGCACCGCGACGACCCGGACCCTTCGGCACCCGTCTGCCACGGCGCGTGCGGCCGTTTCGGCCACGGGGTGTACGACGCCACCACCGACCCCCGCCGCATCCGCGAGCTGTTCGCCGCCGCACCCTGGGCCACCGGCTACGGCATCGCCTGCGGTCTGCACCCCCACCATCTGATCGGCATCGACCTCGACACCAAGTCCGGCACCGACTCCTCGGCGGCCCTGCGCGAACTCGCCCTGCGCCACCTGTTCACCATCCCCGCGACGGTGGTCGTGCTCACCCCGAGCGGCGGCCGCCACCTGTGGCTGAGCGGCCCGCCGGACGTCGTCGTACCGAACTCGGCGAGCCGCCTCGCACCCGGTATCGACATCCGGGGCGCCGGCGGCTACCTGGTCGGACCCGGCTCGCGCACCGACAACGGCGTGTACAGCACGGCACCGGGCACCGCCCAACTGCCGCCCGCACCCTGCCCACCCGCCCTCCTGCGCCTGCTCACGCCCCCGCCGCGCCCGCGCCACGCCACTCCCTCGTCGGCGGGCCGGCACGGCCAGGGCCTGGTCCAGTTCGTCCTCGCGGCGCACGAGGGCCAGCGCAACACCCGCCTGTTCTGGGCCGCCTGCCGGGCCTACGAGAACGGCTTCGGCCCCGACCTGGTTCCCGCCCTCCTCGACGCGGCGATCCGCACGGGCCTCACGCCCCGCGAGGCCCGCTCGACTCTGGCGTCGGCGGCACGGATGACGGCGCAGCGGCCCTGAGACGGGGTCGAGGAACGCTGGCCAGAGGATGGCCGGGGAGACCGGCCGAGTTCCGTTCAAGCCGCCGTGGCCAGGGCTCTGACGGCCCACCCACCACGATGCGTCTACCGTGCGGCCGGGAACGGCGGGGCGGCCTGGCGGCCGGAGAGGTGGGCCGTCGCGCTGTTACACAGCGGTGACGGTTCCCGTATCGATCACGGTTATGTGATCAGTCACACTCACTGCATCGCACACCCGCCAGGGCCGAAACCGGGGGCCGGACGGAAAACCGCGCGGGGCGATCTTCTTGCTTCGCCACTCTTGTCATCCCTGGGGGGATCACCATGTCCGCTGTGCTCGCGCGCCACCGTCTCACCCTCCGTACCGCCGTCGCCACCGCCGCCCTCGCCGGCGCCCTGCTCACGCCGGCCGTCGCCTTCGCCGCCGACGGGCAGTCCGGCACCGACACGCACTGCACCGCGACGCAGACCATCCCCTCCGCCTTCGGCGGCTGGACGGTCGACCTGACCAACAGCCTCTCGGCGGGCCCCCAGGCCGTACTGAAGGACGACAAGGGCAAGACGATGTCCACCGTGGACCGCGCCCACCCCGAGGACCTCGCCAACGGCCTCAAGATCAAGAACGCGGACACCACCTCCCCGCTCTTCCTCGACCGCTCCCAGGGCGACCCGGCGCCGTGGCGCCAGACGCCGTTCCCGGCCCTGCCGAAGGGCTGCCTGGGGACGGGCACGGGCAGCGGTTCCGGCACGGGAACGGGGTCCGGGTCGAGCGCCGGTACCGGCACCGTCACCGTCATCGGCAAGTGCACCGTGATGCGGACCATCCCCTCCCGCTTCGGCGGCTGGACGGTCGACCTGACCAACAGCCTCCGTAAGGGCCCCAAGGCCGTGCTGAGGGACAGCAAGGGCAAGGCGGTATCCACCGTTGACCGCAACCGTCCCGAGGACACCGTCAACGGCCTGAAGATCGAGAAGGCCTACAGCACCGCCCCGCTCTTCCTCGACAACAACCAGGGCGGCGACTCCCCCTGGCGCACTACGCCCTTCCCCAAGCTCCCCAAGAACTGCCTGAACACGGGCACCGGAACCGGTACGGGCACCACCCGGACCACCACGGCCACCCAGACCAAGGTCGTCCCCACCGGCGCCGTCGCCGCGGGCGCCGAGGGCACCGGCAGCTCGCAGAACACCACGCTGCTGGTGGGCGGCACGGTCCTGGCCGCGGGCGGCGTGATCGGCCTCGGTCACGTGGTGCGCCGCCGCCGCGCCGGTGTCTGACCTTCCGTCACCACCGCCCCAGGCGGGCCACCGGTCATCACCGGCGGCCCGCCTTCCGCATCTCCCCCAGGCCACTCCCCAGCGCAGCCCAGGAAGCCCCGAGGAACCCCGATGAACGCGCCCCCAGCCCAGGACGCCCCGCCCCCGTCCCCGCCCTCCCGCAGCCGCCTGCGCTGGATCGCGGCCACGGCGGCGGCAGCACTGGTCGTCGGCGGCTGGATGACGGCCATCGCCCTGGACACCGGCACCCCGGCGCCCGCCGCACACGGCCCGGCAGCGAACATCACCACCTCCGGCCCACCGCCGTCGCCCGCATCCGCGTCCTCGCCCACATCCTCACCGGCTCCGCTACCCGCATCCGCGCCCGTGCGGGTCCGCATCCCGGCCGCCGGCGTCGACACCTCCCCGGTCCTCCAACTCGGCCTGGCCGCCGACGGAACCGTCCAGGTGCCGTCCGTCGCCCAGGCCGACCGCATCGGCTGGTACCGGGAGGGCGTCACCCCCGGCCAGACGGGACCGGCCGTACTCATCGGCCACTTCGACACCGTCAACGGGCCCGCCGTCCTGCGCAACGTGGCACGCGTGCGTCCCGGCGACACCATCACCGTCGACCGCGCCGACGGCTCCACCGCCGTCTTCGCCGTACGCACCCTGCAGCAGGTGGACAAGAGACACTTCCCCACCCAGCAGGTGTACGGCGACACCTCCCGCCCCGAACTGCGCGTCATCACCTGCGGCGGCGACCTGCGCGCGGGCCACCGCCCGGACAACATCATCCTGTACGCCGACCTGGTACGAACCTCCACGAGCTGAGCCCCGCGGGGGCTGGCGTGCCGCGCCGGTGATACGAACACGCCAGACCATCGCAGCAGGTGAGAGGCGCATCGGCACCAGTTCAGGCGCCCATCGAGTCGCTTCGGGACGAAGCGGCCGCGGGTTCGAAGTCCCGCCCCGAGACACAGGTCAGGCCATCTACCGGCCCTCGCTGGTAGATGGCCTGAGCCTTCCCGTGTCACAGCTGAGTACTGGGCTCCTGCTGTTGGGGCGGGTTGGGATCCCAGCCGACCGCGAACGACCATGTGACGTCCGGCTCCGAGGTGAAGCGAAGTGAACCGCTGGAGCGGCTCCTGCTCATGTGGATCTCGTTCATGGTGGACAGCACCTTTCCCTTTTCGCGCAGAAGGGGGAAGGAGAGGCTGGTCGGCTGCACCTCGACGGTGAGCCGGCCCGGACCCTCGCAGTCGATCGCGATCGCGAGGGTCTGCCCTGCCTTGATCCCGCCAGGAATCTCGTAGACGGCATCGCCCTTCACCTGGGTGCCGCTTGCCAGGGCCGTGATGCCGTCTGAGGCGATCTCTGGGGCCTTGGCTACGGATGGGGCGTGGGGATCAGGGGATGCGCCGACCGTCGCTGTCGTGGGCGGGGTGGTGGTCGTTCGCGCGGGGTGGCTTGCCGTGGTGCCGCCGTGATGACCGGAGGTGCAGCCGGCTGCCGCCAGAGCGGCGATGAGTGCGCAGCCGGTCAGGCGGGCGGACTGCCAGGTGATCGCCATCAGGCGTTCGTCTCCCAGATGTACCAGCCGACGTAGTGGGGGGCGTAGCTCGTGATGGTGCTCTTCGCAGAGGTCTGGCAATTGCTGTAGATGACCTCGATCTTGCCGATCATTGGCGCAGTTCGCAGCGCCGAACAGGTTCCAGGGCCTACAGCAGCGAAGTACAGCGACCCCAGCAACCGACCACGACCGACAGCCAGTTTGAGGGGCCGCACTGTGACCTCCATGGCCGCCGTTGACCGATTCCGTAGAGCTACGGATCAGAAGGCGGCCGTGCCCCACCCATGCCCGATCGTGCGGGAGACCCCGGAAACCACGGGGACGAGCGGGCATCGCACAGTGGAACGGCCCCCGACCGTATTACCTGGTCGGGGGCCGTTCCGTCTGGCGGTGGGTGTGGGATTTGAACCCACGGTGGCTTGCGCCACGACGGTTTTCAAGACCAGCCGGATTCAGGTGTCCAGATGCGCATTGACCTGCGCCTTAGCCGATGCGAGCCGCTTCCTCCGGCCCAAGTTGGCCAGAGGATGGCCGCAGGGCTCCCGCGGACGTTCCCAAGATCCGTGGCCATCATCCTCCCTCAGGCCACCGCCAACCGGAGGCACGTAGGGCTTCCGCCTGTGCTCTGACGACGACTCGAAGCTGATCCGCGTCAGCAATACCGACATACGCGGCTTGCGCGGTCGTTTGGCCAGGATGCTTGCGGTAAAAGCCACCTGGAGTTCCGATCATCCACCCGTCAGAGACGGCAGCGCAGGAAAGAACGACGGCAACTGTTTCCCATGCAGGCAAAGTCGGCCACGCTCCTACCGCGAGCAGCAACGGCGTTCGCACCGTCAGATGTTGGCCCATTACCGGAAAGCGGTCCTCATCGTAGGCAGTCAGCAGCGTCTCATAGGTGAGAGGCCCCTCCGGGGGATCGTACGGCCCTGCGACCGTGGATCCATCGGGAAGCAGGTCCAGTCCCGCGGCGACGCACCATCCCATCTCCGGGTGCTCTTCCATCGCGGCGATTTCCCGGGCCAGACCTCCAGGAATGATCATGTCGTCTGCGTCCAGCGTCCGTACCAACTCGCCGGTTACTCGCGGCAGGGCCATTGTGCGGGCCACCCCAGCGCCGCCTTTACCCGCCATGCCAGGCGAGATCCAGGGCTCCTTTGGAATGGCGTTTAGCGGCCTGCCCGTGGTCCCGTCTTCCTGGACGAGCCACTGGACATCCCACCCTTCAGGAAGACGCTCACGCTCATCCCGAAGAGACTCATACGCTTCCCGCAGGTATTTTTCGCCTCCGTCATAGACGGGCGTTACCACGCTGATGATTCGAGTCATGACCACCGCCTCAAAGGTGTGACGTACCGGAGTTCCACGCGATCCGCAGGTAGCGGTATGTCGGTTACTTCTACGGCCTGACCGGTCGTGGAGTACGAAACCTTTCTCACGCGGAGCACTGGGACTCCCGGGGGGATGTCCTGCTCTTCCATCTCTGTGTCCGTTGGCATGGAGGCTGTCACCCAGTCCTCGATGCGGTCGACCTCGACACCCACGGTGTGGAGTTGATGGAGGGCGCCGCCGGGCCAAGGCTCTCGTCCCAGGTCGAACAGTTCCGGGTTCTGGCTGGCGAGGTCATGCGGCATGTACGAGATGGACCTGCCGACGCCTGCACCTTCCTTGTGTCGACGAGTGTTGGTGCGGCGTAGGACCAGGGCTCCCGCCTCCAGTCCGAGCGCTTCGGCTACGTCAGGCGGGGCCGGGATCACGTCCAGCTCGACCTGGTTCTCGTACATGGCCGACAGCGACACGCCTGTGTCGAGTTCCGCGACGCCGGTAGTCGCGCGTTCCTCTTCTGGCCGGAGTACAAGATCCTTTTCCACTTGGTAGCGGGTGTTGGCCCTGACTTGATGGATTGGCTGCACTCGCACTCGGGTGGTGCCGCCGGCCTTGCCCGAGAGCAGACCTCGTTCCTTGAGTACCTGCACCGTCCGACTGGCGGTGTTGGGGGCCACGTTGTGCGCTCTGGCCAGCTCGTTGACGGTGGGAAACCGGTCGCCAGGCGCGTACTCCCCCCTCCGAATCTCAGCGGCCAGCGCATCCGCCAGCTCCAGGTACTTCGACGTGTTTGCCATGGCTGCACTCTCTCACCCCCCTCACCCTCACGCAACGACCAACGCAAGTTGCCTCTATCCATGTTGCGTTGGTTGTTGACCCGCCCGCCGCGGTGTGCCACAGTCTCCATGGCGCCAGATCCATCGCAAGATGCTTTGACCAATCTGGTTTGCCTGGCCTTGAGCTCAGTTGCTTGACAACTCAACAGCGTGCCAAGTCGATGGGGTGCGATTCCCCGTCCCCGTAGCGGCCCGGGTGATGGCCGCCGGCGGCCACTTCGAGACAGGAGAACACGTCCTGCCCTGCGTGCCAGCTCTGGAGAACAGCTCTGGGGATCATCCCTTCATTTCTGGAGGTCAACCCCTGGGCTGCCACCCGGTGCGCGCCGCCCTGCTGGCGTCAGAGCAGTGACGATGACGCGCCCGACTTTCCGGCTCGGGATCGATGCTCCGTGGCAACGGCGCACCGGTGAAGCCGGTCGCTTCTGGATCGCAGCGTGAGCGCTGCGGCCGGTTGCCTCCCTCGCCCGTCCGGCCGCTCTGGTCGTACGGGCGAGGCGGGGGAGCCGGATGTTCCGACTTCAACGGCGCGCACCCCCGGAGGGCGAACTCCGGGGGTGCTGTTCGGGCCGTTCCACCGTCTAAGGAGCTACGACCCATGAGGCACATCGGTGCTGTTCAGGCGGTTGTTACCGCCGACGAGTACGACCGCGAGCCGACGGCCGCGGAACTGGACGCCATCGAGCGGGAGCTCCCGCTCATCTCCGCGGAAGTGGAGTTGCTGGACGCGCAGATCACCACCCTGGACCGCACGCCGTCGGAGGTGGACGCGCGCCGGCTGCGGCGGGCCCGCCGCCGGGTGCTGGCCGCGCGTCGGGCACTGGCCAACCACACCGCCGCCCATGATGCGGTGGGGGGTGTGGCATGAGCGAGCAGACCGTACGCCTCGACTCCCTTCCGGAGCCGGTTGCGGCGCTGCTGCGCGCGGTCCATGACGCGCTGGACATTCCGCTGCCGGGCCTGACCGATGCGGACGAACGCGCCTACACCACGCTCCTTGCCCGTCGGGTGATGGAAGCGCGGGTCACCCTGGCCTGCATCCTGCAGGACGGGCACGAGGTGGGTTGGGCCGCCGCGTCGCTGCGTGAGCAGGTGAAGCGCGGGCCCGTCACCTACACCCCGTGGACCGATGGTGGGGGTGAGCGGTGAACCGCAAGGGAAGGGTCCTGCTCGTCCTGGCGCTGGTCACGGTCGTCGCCATGGCCTTCCGGGTCTCGTGGAACGCGCTGCGGGATGTGGCGAAGGCGATTGGTGCGGACGCCACCGCGGCGCTGCTGTACCCGTTCGTGGTGGACGGGCTGATGGCGCTGGCGCTGGTGGCCACGCTGGTGCTGACGGACGACGACAGGCGGTTCGCGCTGCGGGTGCTGGCCACCTACACCCTGGCGTCGCTGGTGCTGAACTACGTGCACGGGCTCGTCCCCACACTGCACAACGCGACCGCCGGCCGTGTGCGGCTCGCACAGTGGGACGCGGGCAACTGGGTGCTGGTCCTACTCGCCTCGTCGCTGCCGGTCGGCTCGATCTACTTCGGTTCGGACCTGGTGGCCAAGGTGCTCCACCACCGCACCCCCGCCGCCATCGAGCCGGTGTGCGGGCCGGACGGACAGGAATCCGCACCCGCCCCGCACACCCCCGCACACACCGAGCAGGCACCCGCCCCGGTGCCTTCCGGCGCTGCCGCCACTGCGCCCGCCTTGGAGCCGTCCGCGCTGGTCACTGCCCGTGCGGACGCCGAGCAGGCACCCGATCCGCACGCCCCGCACACCGCCCGCACGCCCGAGGCCGAGAGCGCCGATGAGGCGTTGCGACGGGAGCAGTTCGAGGAGGCGGAGTTGGAGCGGATGCGGCAGGACGCACGCCGTGCGTACACCGAGTCCGCACAGGCGGGCCGCCCGCTCAGCGCGCGTGCGCTGGGCGAGGCGTTCGGCATGAGCGAGTCCTGGGGACGCAAGCAGATCCTCGCCGTCCGCGACGAGGAGGAGCCGTCCCGCCCGCACCTGCGGGCCGTGGACACAGCGGCCGTGTGATGGCCGGCATCCCGGTCTACCGGTGGCGGCTCGCCCCGGACGGGTTGGCCACTCGTCGTCAGCTCCGCGCGAAGGGGTTGCGGCCCGGTGGTCAGGACGTGGCCGCGCAGTTGGAGCGTCCGCGGCGTCGGCGTCCGCCGCTGGTGGCCTACCTGTACGAGATCGACCGCGCCAAGCCGGTCCGGCCGATGACGCCCGCCAAGTGGGCGGCACTGGCGAAAGCGAACGCCGCCCGGCGCACCTGCCCCGAGTGCCGCCGGGATGCCGGATACGTCATTCCGCCCTCACTCGGCATGTGTGTGTCCTGCGCCTACCCCGAGGAACAGTGCGCCGCTTGAACCCCACTCACCGACTGGAGAGTTGAGCGTGAATCCCACTACTTCTCCCCGTCGTCGTCTGGTCTTGTCCGGCATCGTCGTCGCCTGCGCGGCGCTGGTCGGGGCGATCGGCGTGCGGCTGTCCGACTACGGCGTCCCTGCCGCGCTGCTGGTGGCCTGCTCGCTGTCGTGCCTGGCCACCTTCACCAGCTTGGCCTTCCGCGTGCTCGACGCGTTGTCGACCACGACGCATCAGTGCAAGCAGCCGGGCTGCGACTTCCGGGTGCGGCTGACCAACGCCGATGCCGCCGAGAACCGGCGCTGGCAGGAGATCGCCGCCCGGCACCCGCACCGCGCGCTCTAGCAGCCCAGCCCCTTGTTGGCAGGCCCGGCCGGCAACTTTCCACGGCCCCGGCCGGGCCCTACTCCCCCAAAGGAGTGCTCACAGCATGACGGAACTCAGCACCGAGCCGGTAGCCGTCGAGACTGCCCCGACCACACCGCCCCCGCCGCCCGACCCGCAGACCCCCGCGGCCAAGGACGTGAAGGAGGTGGAGCACACGCCCGGCGGCTGGCCGGTCGTCCCCCTCGCCCTGACCGGTGCGAACACGACCGTGGGCATGGTCGCCGCCGCCTCCCTGGCCAGCGGCCCCATCGCCGCCATGGTCGCCGCGACCGGCGCCGTCGTACTCGGCACGGTCGCCGCCACCCGCTCCCGCAAGCCCAACCCCCGCCGCGACGCCCGGCGAGCGGCGGCCCGGGCCGCTGGCCGCACGGCCGCCCGCAGTGCAGGCCTGCGCCACAGTGGGACGGGAGCAGGCGGCAGCGGAAGCCGCGGCACTCGCTCGGCTGCCCGTGCCGGTCGCTCCGGTGGCCGGTCGGGCAGCGCGCCGGGCCAGCACCGCGGCGCCGGTTCCACGGCCCGCCACGGCAGCACCGCCACCAGCGCAAAGACCGGCGGCAAGGCCGGTCAGAGCGCGTCCAAGCACCCCACCGGCACGACGAGGAAGGCCGCGGGCCGCATGGGGCAGATACGGGCCCTGCGAGCCGCGCAGCAGGCCGCAGGTGCCTCTCGCGCGGACAAGCGGGCGCAGAACACCGCCGCCCGGCGCGCGGTCGCGGACGCCCGCCGTAACGCCAAGGCCGCAGGTGGCAGCAGCCGGTTGGGCAAGGGCGGAACGGGCGGGGGCCGCCTGCTGGGCGGCGCCGTCCGTAAGGCCCGCGCCGTGCGGGATGCGGCGATCGCGAAGAACCGGGCCAAGCGGGATGCCAAGACCGGTGGCAAGGTCGCCGCGCAGCGCGCGCAGGTGCGTAAGGCCCCGGCCCGGAAGGCGGCGCGGCGGGCGCTGCGCAGGTCCGCGGCCCGCTTCCACGGGCGGCGCCTGCTCGCCGCCCTGCTCGCCCTGCCCGTGGGTCTGCTCGGCTGCCTGACCACCCCGATCGGCCGCAAGTTCAACATCCCGTGGCTGATGAACCCTGGCCGCCGCCTCTTCCGGCGCATGGTCCGCACGGCCACCGAGCAGCGCGCCGCACGGGATGAGGCCACCCGCGAGGACCTGCGCGAGCAGGAGGCCGCCGCCGATGCGGAGGCCGCCAAGGACGGTGCGGACGGCATCGCGGACGGCGTGGAACGCCCCGCGGCCACGGTCCCCACCTGCAGCAGCACATCCGAGGTGAGTGAAGGAGAGCACGTGTCCGGTTTCCGGTTCGAAGAGGCCGCCTCCGAGATGGAGCAGGCCGCCACCCAGTACGACCCCGAGAACGCCATGGAGATCCTGGCCATGGTCGAAGGGCTCCCGGCCGCGCTGACCAGCGTGGCGAACGTGATGAAGATCCTCGCCGAGCGGTCCGACTCGGAGTTTCCGCTGGAGAAGGAAGTCGCGGACGGCTTCAACGACATCTTCGGCGCCCTGATGAGCGCCGTCGCGGTCGCGGAGGACATGGGGCCGCTGTTCCGGCAGGCCCACGAACAGGACATCGCCCGCCACGAGGACCCCCGCAACGGCCACGAGGCCGAGAAGGGCTGGAACGTCTGAGATGAGCAGCACCGCCACCGCCAACCAGAGCAGTGGCCCGGTGCTGGACTGGGCCGCCGGTCACGGACCTGTGACCGGCGCCCTGTCCGCCACCACCGGAGCCTTCGCCGTCGCCACCACCGGCGCCGCAACCGCCATGCCGCCCGGCTGGGCCCTCGCCGTCGGCGCCGCCGGCGCCCTCGGACACACCGTCGTGGGGCTGCGCGTCCGCAACGCCGGCCGCACCCTGGCCACCCGCGCCGCATCCTGGCTCGTCGGCGCTGGGTGGACCACCTGGGCCATGACCCACGGTCCCCTGACCTGGGCCGCCCTCGGCTCGCTCGCCACCATCGGAGTCGGCATCGGCGCCGCCGCCCGCTCCACCGCCCTCTACGAAGAAGCCCGGGAAGAGGAGGCCATCGCCGCCGAACAGAGGCAGATCGCCGCCGAACTGTCAGCGGAGCGCCGGGCCATCGCCGCCGAGTGGGTGGACCGCATACAGCGCGTCTGCAACATCACCATCCGCGTGGTGGGTGTCGAGAAGTGGGAGACCGGCACCGGATACTCCATCGACGCCGAACTCCCGCCCGGCGGCGCCACCTGGAACAAGATCGCGGCCGAGTCGGCGCGGCTGTCCGCGGACGCCCGTCTGCCGCACGGCTGCACCGCCACCGCCTCCCCCGGCATCCACCAGGGTCGCGTCATCATCGACGTGACCACCGTCAACGTGCTGGAGGAAGAGCGGACCTACCCGGCCGAGTACGGGCCGCTGTCCCTGCACACCGGCATCCCCTGGGGCTACCGCACCAACGCCGAAGAGATCCGGGCCTACCTGCGCGAACAGTGCGCGCTCATCGTCGGCCCCACCGGCTCCGGTAAGACCAACTTGGTCCATTCGATCCTCGCGGGGTTCGCCCGCGCAGAGGACATGCTGACCTGGGTCATCGACCTCAACGCCGGCAGCGCTGGCCTGCCCTGGGTCCTGCCCGCACTCAACGGCGAGATCGAGGGACACGACGGCAAGCCCGTCCGCCCTGGGATCGACTGGCTGGCAGGGACGTTCGATGAGGCCATGACCATGCTGGACACCGCCGTGCGGGTCGCCAAGCAGCGCAAGATGGGCTACCAGGATCTGCTGGCCCGCCACAACACCGACCTGCTGCCCATCAGCGCCAAAATCCCTCAGATCATGCTGGTCATCGATGAGGGCGCGGAGATCCTGGCCAGCCCGGACCGGCAGATCCGCAAGCTCGGAGAGAAGATCCTGGAAGTGATCCGGATCGCCCGCGCCATGGGCATCCGCACCGTGCTCACCGCCCTCGGGGCCACCGGGAGCGTGCTGAGCAACCTGATGATCCGCCGCGAAGCCAAGGTCCGGGTTGCCCTCACCGGTGGTGAGACCGAGGGCATGGACCTGTCCAAGATGTTCCCCGGCTCCCGTGGCCTGCGCGTCGACCAAGCCCCCTACAAGGGCGCTGGGTTCATGGGCACCCCCGAATCGCCCGCCGGGCTGTTCAAAGCGTGGCGCATCCTGCCCAACCAGATCCGCGAGATCATCGCCGCCACCTCCGACCGCCACCCCCGGCTGGACGACGTGTCCGCCAAGGCAGCCGGGCCCGCCTACGCCCGCCGCTGGGACGCCGACCGCACCGCATGGATGCTCGACCGCGCCCCCAGCGACGACACCGAGGACGCCACCCCTTCCGGGGCGGGACTGAACCTGTCCGCGCTGCGGGGCGAGCAACCGGTGGAGCAGGTCTCGCCGGAAGACGAAATGCTGCGCCGCTTCCGCGAGGAGATCGACGCACAGTTCGGCACCGCGCCCGACCCGCACGCCCCGACGAGCGACGGGCCGCCGCCCGCCTCGGGCGGGCTGAACCTGTCCGCGCTGCGGGGCGAGCAGGACAGCCCCGCACAACGGGCCGCGCTCGCGCTGCTGCTCGCCGCCGGCACCGAGGGCACCGGAGCCTCCGCGATCGCCCGTGCCCTGGCCGACGAGTACGGAACGACCCGTCAGACGGTCGTCGGCTGGCTCAAGACGTGGGTGACGGACGGCACCGCCGTCCGGATCGGGGAGGGCACCAAGGCCCGTTACGTCCACCGCCAGCACGCCCCCGAGCAGCCTCCAGAGGACTGATCACTTGTCGCTTGTCGCCTCCCCAAAAAAGCCTCTGGGGCGGCCCTGGAGGCCCGGAAACGGCTTGTGACCTGCAAGGCGACAAGCGACAAGACAAGACAAGCGACAAGCCAGACGACAAGCCGCACGACAAGCGAGACGACAAGCAGGCACGGGCAGCCACCGCACGGCGCGGAGGCTGCCCGCCGCGTTGAAGGGACCCCGTTGTGCACCCCGACACCCCCGCCGAGAGCACCCCCGACCCCATCCGCTTCCACCCGCGGATGACCGACGCCGAAGCCACCGCCGAAGCGCAGCGGATCATCGCGGAGGCGTACCGGCCCGTTCCGCAGATGCCCACCGCCTACCGCGACCCCACCCCCCTGCCCACCTACGGCACCACCCCGCCCGTCCCGCAACCGGACCACCGGATCGTCCCCGCGTGGGCCGCGGGCACCGCCGTCGTCGGCATCGGCACCGGCGCCGCGTTCATCGGCGTCGGGTGCGGAATCTGGCTCGCCTGCCAAGGATTCGCCGCCGTGACCCTGACCAGCGTCCTGTTCATCACCCTCCCGATCGCCGCCCTGGCCGCCGTCGCCGCCGCCATCGGATCGGCCGTGCGCTCGATCAAGGCCACCCACACCGAAACCCACCACCACTACGCCGGACCCGTCCGGCAGGAGACAAACACGATCACCGCTCCGGCGTACGGGCTCATCGCCCGCAACCGCAACAACCTCTCCCGCTGAAACGGCAACGGCGGCCCCCTTCCGCCAAGAACCGGGGCCGCCGCCAATCCAGCACGCTGACATCGAACTGGAGACATCCAGCATGACCCAACCCATCGACATCCGGCGAGTACCGGCGTTAACCGCACCGTTCCGGGTGCTGGACGGCTGCTGCTGCATCGGCGGCGGCACCGAGGGATACAAGCGCGCCATCCCTGGCGTGCACATCACCGGCGTGGACATCGAGCCCCAACCCGACTACCGAGGCGACGTCTTCCACCAGGGCGACGTGATCGAGTTCATCCGGGCCCACGGCCACGAATTCGACTTCATCCACGTCTCGCCGCCCTGCCAGGGTGAAGGCGCCCCGACCAAAGGCACCAACAAGGCACGCAACGCTGCCATCGGCCGCACCTACCCCCGTCTCATCGCTCCCGTCCGCGCGGCCCTGGAAGCCACGGGCCGGCCGTACGTGATGGAGAACGTGGCTGGCTCGGAGGTCCGCAAGGACATTCGCCTGTGCGGGGAACAGTTCGGGCTCGGGGTGCTCATGCACCGCTACTTCGAACTCGGACGATGGACCACCCCGCAACCGGCTCACCCCCGGCATCGGGGCCGGGTGCGCGGCTGGAGGCACGGCGAGTACTTCGACGGCCCGTACGTGGCCGCGTACGGCAAGGGCGGGGGCAAGGCCACCGTGGAGGAGATCCGCGCCGCGAAGGGCATCGACTGGTCCACCGACCACTTCCGGCTGAGGGAGGCTCTGCCACCCGCCTACACCGAGTGGATCGGCCGCGCTTACCTCGCCACCCTCGCCCCCGCGCTGGAGGTGGCGGCGTGAGCACCCTGGGAAGCACCGACTTGGCCCGTCTGGCGCTGCTGGCCTGGGCGACACAGGCAATCCAGCGGGGATGGCACGTCATCCCGCTCCGCCCCAACGACAAGCGCCCGGCCGGGCACGCCGAGAAGTACTGCCCCGGCACCGGACGTTGCGCCGACGGGCACAAGACCCCCGAGCAGCGCGCCACCACCGACACCGAGCTGCTGACCGCCGCCTGGGCGCAACAGCCGTACAACGTCGGTATCGCCACCGGCCCGTCCGGGCTGCTGGTAGTGGACCTGGACACGCTCAAACCTGAAGAACCGAAAGGAACGCCTGACGGCGTAACCAACTTCCAAGCGCTCTGCGAGCGCGCCGGGCAGGCCGTCCCCGACACCTACCGGGTGCGGACCGCGCGCGGGGGAGAGCACCTGTACTTCACCCAACCGCCCGGCACCCGGCTGCACTCCACCGCCGGACGCCTCGCCAAGAAGATCGACACACGGGGCTGGGGCGGGTACGTCGTCGCCGCCGGCAGCACCACCCCCGACGGAACGTACAGCGTCGTGGACGACCGCGACCCGGTCATGCTGCCCGACTGGCTGCACGACGCGCTGAAACCTTCGCCACGGCCCGCGGCTGGCGCCGCCGTGCCCGTCACCACCCGCGCGAGCGGGTACGCCGCGGCTGCCCTGCGGGGCGAAGTGGCCAACGTGGCCACGGCCGCGGGCGGCACCCGCAACGCCACCCTGCTGCGGGCCGCGCGCGCTCTCGGTCGGCTGGTCGCGTCCGGCGACCTGACCCGGTCGGAGGTTGAGGAGGCTCTTAGTAGGGCGGCAGCGGGCAACGCCACACAGCCACAGCACTACTACGACGACGTGATCCGCCGTGGGCTGGACTGGTCCATCGCCCATAACCCGGCCAGCGGGAGGGCGGCGTGACCAACCCCCCGCCTACTAAGAGCCTCCCCGTCACCACCCACCGGTCGAATGTCGCTCCACAGCCTGTGGACGCGGCGGCCGTAGGCGGGCCGAAGGTCGCCGCCCGCAAGGGCGTCGTTTCTGCTCTTCGCTCTGACGGGTTCCGGAGCGACGAGGCTCGCCACGGCACGGAAGACCCAACGCCGGGGCGGCCCGGCATCCGCATCTACGCCCCACCGGTCTACCGCTCCCACTGGGACGGAGCCCGCTGGTCCAAGCGCACCGGCGACACCCCCACCGCCGCCTACGCCTGCACCTGCGGACAGACCGGCACCGCCACCGGAGCCCAGAAGGTCATCGCTCTGGCTGCCGAGTACGACGCCCACAAGTCCGTCTGCACGGGAGCTCCCGCACCACTCCTGGAAGGGAGGAACGCCGCATGATCCCCACGACCATTGACGGGGCCGCGCTGCTCGACGAGGTGGAAGCCTTCCACCGCCGCTTCAACGTCTTCCCCACCGAGGCCGCCTACATCGCCGTCGCACTGTGGGACGCCCACGCCCACCTCATCGAGTGCTTCGAGACCACGCCCCGGATCGCTTTCCTCTCCCCGGAGCCGGGGTCGGGTAAGTCCAGGGCGCTGGAGATCGTGGAACTCATCACCCCTCGACCGGTCACCACCGTGTCCGCCTCCGCGAACGCCCTATACCGGCTGGTGGACTCCGCCGCCGGACTGCCCACCGTTCTGTTCGATGAGGTGGACACCATCTTCGGACCCAAGGCCGGCACGGATGAGGCACTGCGCGGCTTCCTGAACGCCGGGTACCGACGGACGGCCGGTGCCCTGCGGTGCGTCGGGGAGGGCTCCAACCAGAACGCGCAGATCTTCGACTCCTACTGCGCCGTGGCCATGGCGGGACTCGGCTCCCTGCCCGACACCGTCCTGACCCGCGCGGTCATCATCCGTATGCGCAAGCGCGCCCCCAACGAGAAGGTCGAGCCCTACCGCCAGCGCATTCACGAGAAGCAGGGTCACGCCCTGCGTGACCGACTCGCCAAATGGGCCGACACCGTGCGCGAACAGGTCGCCAACGCCTGGCCCGAGATGCCCGAAGGCGTCACCGACCGACCTGCGGATGTGTGGGAACCCCTGCTCGCCGTCGCGGACGCCGCCGGGGGCGACTGGCCGGCGCGGGCCCGCGCCGCCTGCCTGGAACTCGTCAACGCCGCTCACGACAACGACGAAGCCTCCCTCGGGGTCCGGCTGCTGACCGACCTGCGCGACAAGGTGTTCTGCGGCGCCGACCGCATGCCCACCGCCGTCATCCTCGAAATGCTGCTCGCCCTGGACGACGCCCCCTGGGGCGACGTGGACGACAAGCCGCTCAACTCCCGGATGCTGGCCAAGCTGCTCAGCCAGTACGTCACCCCCGCCAACAAGCCCATCAAGCCCCGTGGCATCCGCACCCCGTCCGGCTTTCCGAAGGGCTACTACGCGGAAGACCTCACGGACGCCTGGACGCGGTACTGCCCCCCGCCCTCCGGAAAGTCCGCCACGTCCGCCACGTCCGCCACACCGCAGGTCAGCGGGGGTGAATCCGTGGCGGATACCGCCACAGCCATCCGCCACACGCCCGCTGAAACCGCCACACAGCCCACCCTCGCCGGATAGCCAGCCCGGCCCCTCGGTGCCACCGCATCCGCCGGGTGTGGCGGCACCTATCCGCCACAAAACCGCTATCCGCCACACGATCAAGGCTGTGACCTGCGATGTGGCGGCGTGGCGGACGTGGCGGATTCCCCAGAAGGAAGACCGAGACAAGGAGTCGCACCTTGGCCCGCCCCCAGATGCTCAAGCTCCCCGAGGTTCTCGAAGAGATCGGCATGAGCCGAGCCGCCTTCTACCGCATGCGCGCCCGTGGGCAAGCACCCCGGCTCCGGAAGCTCCCCAACGGGCAGCTCCGCGTGAGCCGCGCCGACCTGGACGCCTGGTGGCAGCAGTGCGGAGAAAACGCCGCCTGAATCCGTGACCGACCGGAGAGGCCCCGCCGTTCAGCGGGGTCTCTCCCCACGAGGGAGATCAATGCACAGCTACGACGTGCGCATTTGGAACATCCGCAAGCGTCCCAGTAAGGCTGCTCCGTTCCAACTGCGCTGGCAGGTGGACGGCAAGGAGCACCAAGAGAAGTTCGCCACCAAGACGCTCGCTGACGCGCGCCGCGCCGAGTTGCTGACCGCGACTCGTAAGGGGGAGCCGTTCGACACGGAGACCGGGCTCCCCGTCTCGGAGGTGCGCGAACGGAATCGCACGAGCTGGTACGCCCACGCCCGCGCACATGCCGCGCGGAAGTGGCCAACGGCCGCGGCCAAGCACCGGGCGAGCATCGCGGAGAGCCTGACCATCGCCACCATGGCTCTGTGCCCGACAGGGAAGGGGCGTCCCGACGATGAAGTCCTGCGCCGCGCGCTCTACCAGTGGGGATTCAACGCAGGGCGCCACGATCAGGATCCACCGGAAGCGGAGGCCAAGGCGCTCGCGTGGGTGGAACGCAACTCGCCGGCCGTGGTGGACCTGGACAGCGCCAAGCGCGTGCGCTCGGTGCTGGAGCACCTGGCCAAACGGCAGGACGGCAAGCCGGCCGCCGCCAACACGCTCCGACGCCGCCGTGCGGTGCTGAGCAACTGCCTGCGCCTGGCAGTCGAGCACGAGTTGCTGCCCGGCAACCCCCTGCTTCGCGTGCACTGGGAGACTCCCAAGGCAGTGGAAGAACTGGACGTGCGCAGCGTCGCCACGCCCGCACAAGCGCGGGCACTGCTGGACGCCGTCCGTGCGCAGGGTCCGCGCGGTGCTCACCTGGTCGCCTTCTTCGCGTGCATCTACTACGCGGCGATGCGGCCGGAAGAGGTGTCCATGCTGAGTGCCGATCAGTGTGAACTCCCCGAGGAAGGGTGGGGACGGCTCATGCTCGCGGGCGCCCGGCCGCAGGTGGGGTCCGCATGGACGGATGACGGCAAGCCGTACGAGGAGAGGCAACTGAAGCACCGGGCCCGGCGGGCGGTGCGGCCCCTGCCGATTCCGCCGGTCCTGGTCGCCATCCTGCGGGAGCACATCGATACGTTCGGCACTACGGCCGATGGCCGGCTGTTCAGCGCAGTGCGCGGCGGCCCGGTTCGGTCGCAGGAGTACGGCTCAGTGTGGAAAGAGGCACGCAAGAAGGCGCTCACCCCTGTGCAGGTCGCCTCCCCGCTGGCTCGCATCCCCTATGACCTGCGGCATGCCTGTGTGTCGTTCTGGCTCCGCTCCGGGGTGAGCCTCGCGGAGACGGCCCGCCGCGCGGGACAGAGCGTCGCTGTTCTTCAGCGCTACTACGCCAAGGTTCTGGATGGGGAGGAGGCGAGGATGAACGCGCTGATCGAGCAGGGGTTGGCGGAGCAGGAGAGCGTGTCCCACGGCCCGTGAATCCTGGCCGCAGGTTGGCCGCACGGGCTGGTCAGAGGTGGGATACCGCCGAATCAGGGTGAGACAGGGTGCATGGGGAAGGGGTGCCGCTCGGAGAGTGGCACCCCTTCTGACCTGCAAGTCTCTGACCTGCGGAGCGGTGGGTGTGGGATTTGAACCCACGGTGGCTTGCGCCACGACGGTTTTCAAGACCGTTCCCTTAGGCCGCTCGGGCAACCCACCTCGGCCCCGGTCCGCCTGGGGCGGGGCGGGTCCAGCCTACCGGTCCCGGGCGGTGCTCGTCCGTGCCACCTGGCTCACCGTGCGGCTCAGTTGTCGCCGACGCGGGAGCCCAGGGTCACTTCAGCCGTGTGGGTCCTGCCGTCGCGCTGATAGGTGATCGTCACCTTGTCCCCGGGCTGGTGGGTCCAGATCTCGCCGATCAGGGTCGGGCCGCTGTCGATCACCGTGTCGTCCAGCTTGGTGATCACATCGCCCGGCTTGAGGCCCGCCTTGTCCGCGGGGCCGCCCGACTCGACCGCGGCGGAGCCGTCCGTGCCCTGGTCGGTGATCTTCGCGCCGCCGGAGGAGTCGTCCAGGGAGACCGAGGCGCCGATCTTCGCGTAGACCGGCTTGCCCGTGGCGATCAGCTGCTGGGCGACGTACTTCGCCTGGTCGATCGGGATCGCGAAGCCCAGGCCGATCGAACCGGACTGGCCGCTGCTGCCGAACCCGCTGTTGTTCGTCGACTGGATCGCCGAGTTGATGCCGATGACCGCGCCCTGGGCGTCCAGCAGGGGGCCGCCGGAGTTGCCCGGGTTGATCGAGGCGTCCGTCTGCAGGGCGCTCATGTAGGAGGCCTTGCTGCCGGAGCTGCCGTCGCTGGAGGCCACCGGGCGGTGCTTGGCGCTGATGATGCCCGAGGTCACCGTGTTCGACAGGCCGAAGGGCGCGCCGATGGCGATCGCCGGATCGCCGACCTGCACCTTGTCCGAGTCGCCGAGGGCGAGCGGCTTGAGGTCCGACGGGGCGTTCTTGAGCTTGATGACGGCCACGTCGTAGCCCTGCGCGTGACCGATGACCTCGGCGTCGTACTTCTTGCCGTTCGGGAACGTCGCCGTGAGCTTGCCCCCGTCGACCGCGTCGGCGACCACGTGGTTGTTGGTGATGATGTGGCCCTGCTTGTCGAAGACGAAGCCCGTGCCGGTGCCGCCCTGGCCGCCTGTGGACTCGGCCTCGATGGTGACCGTGCTCGGCAGCGCCCTCGCGGCCACGGCGGCGACCGTGCCGTTGTCGTGCCTCACATCGCCGCCGCTGGTGGCCGCGGAGACCGTGGTGGAGCCGCTGGAGTCGTCGTCCTTGGCCAGCTGGTAACCGATGCCGCCACCGACACCGCCCGCGGCCAGCGCGGCGACCAGGATCGCGGCGACCAGGCCGCCCCGCCTGTTCTTCGGCTTCGGGGCGGGACTCTCGTACGGGGCACCCCAGGGGTCGCCCGCACCGCCCCCGTACGCCGGGGTGGTCGGCGGAGGCGGCGGCCAGCCGGACTCGGGGGCGGAGGAGGCCACGGGGTGACCCGGCGGCACCGGCGGGAGCTGCGCGGTCGGCGCGCCCTCCGGCTGCGGCGCGCCCTCGGGCCTCGGCGGCTGCGGGGCGCCGTGCCCGAACGGCGCGGCCCCCGCGGGCGGAGTGCCTCCCGCGCCCGGGGTGCCCGCGGAGGCCGACCCCACCGCCGACGTCGAGGGGTTCGACGCCGGCGCCTGCCCTTCGGGGGCCTCGCCCGGCGCGGAAGCAGGAGCGTCCACCGGCACAGGAGGTGCAGACGGGGCCGGGGGTACCGCAGTGCCCTCGTTCTCGGTGCTCACAGCTCTTCTCCTCGTTCCACGGCTGTCTTCTCGGTCGCATTCGGCCGCACTCGCACACCCACACGCGGCGACGGGCGCTCTCAGCTGTGCGTGTCCCTTTGTACGCCGTCAAGCTTTTCCCACCGGACGTCAGGGCACCATAAGCGGTGGCTGTGGGTCCGTGGCCATCCTTTATATCGGACCGGTGCGAACAAAAATCTGCATTCCCGACACCTCGCCGATTCCCTCAGGCCGCCCTCCGGTCCCACGTGTACCCCGCGACGGTGGGACGATGGCGCGGTGACCCACGCACGACAGCACCAGGTTCAGGTCGTCGCCCACCGCGGGGCCTCCGAGGACGCCCCCGAGCACACCCTCGCCGCGTACAAGAAGGCGATCGAGGACGGTGCAGACGCCCTCGAGTGCGATGTCCGGCTGACCGCGGACGGGCACCTCGTATGCGTCCACGACCGGCGCGTCAACCGTACGTCCAACGGGCGCGGCGCGGTCTCGACCCTGGAACTCGCCGAGCTGGCCGCGCTGGACTTCGGCTCCTGGAAGAGGAGCGACGAGGAGCCCGACTGGGAGCACCGGCCGCAGGACCCCGAGGACACCTCGGTGCTCACCCTGGAGCGGCTGCTGGAACTCGTCGCCGACGCCGGGCGGCCCATCGACCTGGCCGTCGAGACCAAGCACCCCACACGCTGGGCGGGGCAGGTCGAGGAGCGGCTGCTGCTCCTGCTGAAGCGGTTCGGCCTGGACGCCCCGGAGTCCCCGGAGAAGTCGCCGGTACGGATCATGAGCTTCTCGGCGCGGTCGCTGCACCGGGTGCGGACGGCCTCGCCCACGTTGCCGACGGTGTACCTGCTGCAGTTCCTCTCGCCCCGGTTGCGGGACGGGCGGCTGCCGGCCGGTGTCCGGATCGCGGGGCCCTCGATGCGGATCGTGCGCACTCACCCGGCGTACGTCAAGCGGCTGAAGCTGGCCGGACACCAGGTGCACGTGTGGACGGTGAACGAGCCCGAGGACGTCGACCTCTGCCTGGAACTGGGCGTCGACGCCATCATCACCAACCGCCCGCGCGCGGTGCTGGACCGTCTCGGTCGCTGAGCGCGGTCGACCTCCGCCACGGAACGTTTCTCCCCCACGCTCCCATATGGGACGAAACCAGCCACACCGATGACAGGGAGTGCACCGGCGCGTTCGGTACGTGTTCGGTCGTGTCGAGTGCATCACTGGGCGTGTACGGACGGTTTCCGGCCCGGTCACGCGGGGCATTCACACCGTGGCGTGGGGCAAAGGAGGTCTCGGGGGTGGCGTTGGTGGTGGCACAGGAGGTGCCCACGTCGTCGAGCATGGCCGTACCCCATGGTCCTGCGGGCGTGGGGGAGGCGAGACACCGGATGCGCGATCAGTTGCGCACCGGTGGAGTGTCGGAATCGGTCATCGACGATGCTGTATTGATCCTTTCGGAACTGCTCAGCAATGCGTGTCGGCATGGCAGACCACTCCGCGACAGCCTGACGGGAGACGGGGACGTGCGCGCCGCATGGCGTGTCGACACCTCCGGACGGCTCACGGTCGAGGTGACGGACGGGGGCGGCCCGACCCGCCCGGTTCCGGCGACCCCCTCGGTGACGGCGCACGGCGGCCGGGGGCTGAACATCATCAGCGCGCTGGCCAAGGACTGGGGCGTACGGGACGACGCCCACGGCGAGGTCACGGTCTGGGTCGTCGTCCAGGACGACACCGACTCGGCCCGCCGCAGCGAGGACTTCGCCTCCCGCGTCGCGGCACCGGCCGTGTCTCAGATACCGGGCCTGGACTTCGAGGACGCGTTCGACGACATGGACTGAGGTGGCCGGGGACGCGTACGACGACCTCGACTGACGTGGTCGGGGAACGTGTACGGCCGACCCGGACCGAGGCGGCCGGGAACGCGTACGACGACCAGGACCGACGTGGTCGGGAAGCGTACGACGACCCCGAGTGGACAGGACGCTTTCGGCGGCCAGGACTCAGACCGCCGGTGACGGCCCGCCGACCTCGCGCCGCCCGGCAGCCACGCTCGCCCGGCACCGCACAGACCGACCGCCGCCGAGCGCGAACCGGCAGACGCGCACAGGTACGGACCGCCGGCGAACCGCCGCATGCCGCACTCCCCACCCCCCGATCCGCGTACCGCCAGGTGGACCCTCCGGTGCGTTGTCCACAGGATCCCGTCGGGGCTCGTACGAGCGGCTAGGCTCGCGACCGTACGAAACGAGCCGTAACCGGGAGACACCCACGATGGCCAAGAAGCGACCCCAGACCCAGGCCAAGCGCCCGCAGCCCACGGACGGTGCCCGCGCCGATGGGGACGTCCCGGTCGTCGGCGGCCGGGAGCCCTGCCCCTGCGGCAGCGGCCGCCGCTACAAGGCCTGCCACGGCCGCGCCGCCGCGCACGCGGTGACCGAGCTGGTGCAGCGCCCGTTCGAAGGACTGCCCGGCGAATGCGACTGGGTCGCACTGCGCGAGCTGGTGCCGGCGGCGACCGTCGAGCTGAAGCTCCGGGAGGAACTCCCCGAGGGCGTCCCCTCGGTCACGCTCGCAACGGTGCTGCCGATGGCATGGCCGGCGCTGCGCCGCGACGACGGCTCCATCCTGCTCGGCCTGCAGAACGACACGGCGTCGGGCGACATCAGCCGCGATCTCGCCGACACCCTCCAGCGCGCCCTCACCGCCGAGCCCGGCACCCCGGTCCAGGGCCGCCGGCCGCCCGCCGACGGGCCGCGCCTGCAGGACCTGCTGGACCCCGAGGGCCCCTTCGAGCCCGTCGTGCACAGCGGCTTCGAGTTCTGGGTCCCGGACGCGGAGAACACGACGCCGGAGGTGGCCGCGTCCCTGGAGCGGGCCAACGCCGCGGCGATCCCCACCGTCCGGCTGACCGGCGTGGACGCCGCCTACTGGTGCCAGACCCCCGAGAAGAACCACCTGCGGTGGGTCATGCCGCACCCCGAGGAGCGGCTTCTGGACGCTCTCGCGCGGCTGCACGCGGCCGGCGGGTCGAGCCTCGGCGAAGGCACGCGCCTGGTCGGCTCCTTCCGGGCGCACGGGCTCACGGTGCCGGTCTGGGACCTGCCGAGCGACATGGGCGCAGAGGACGTGGAGAAGCCGGCGGCCGAGTTCGCCGAGCGTCTCTCGACCGCGTTGGCCACCGACGCGCCGCTCACCGCGGACGAGCGCCGGGCCCGCGGCGGGCTCACCAACCGACAGGTGACGCTCAGCTGACGCGCAGTCCCGGCCCGGCCACCGGTCGGGCCGGGGCGGACACCGACCAGGGGTCCGACCTCAGGTGACTCCTGTCACAAGTTCCCGCCGTCACCGGCCAATCCGTGTCCGAATAGCCGAGATCGAATTTGCGAACCGCCGATCTCTTGTTACCGTTCCAGTAGCCCGGTTGCTGGTGCATCCCCCGTCGCCAGCAACCGGGTCTTTCCATGTACGGGTGCCTGCGGCGCAACAGGCCGCCAGATCAACTGCCCTTCGGGAGCGGCGAGTTACTCCGTGCGAGTCGATGAGTCACCGTCGCACGAGATCGGTGCGTCACTGCCGGACGGGACGGCGAGTCACTGTCCGCTCGCGGCCGCCTGGTCGCTTCCCGAGCGCAGCAGCAGCGGTCCGCCCCCGTCGCTCCGGGAGAACTCCGCGACCGCCGAGTAGGCGCCCATGTCGCCCGCCACACGCTGCCGCGGCGTGTCACAGACCGCCGGGTCGTCCGCGGCGTCCACCGCGCAGTGCATCTCCACGCTGCGCCCGCCCGGCGCCATGAAGCTCAGGACCCCGGTCAGCTTCTCGCCGGTGGCGTTGCGGTAGTAGGTGCGCGCCCAGGTGTCCCGCCCCTGCGTCAGCACACACGTCTGCGCCTCGATGCCGTCGCCCGAGGAGATTTGGGGGCCGCAGCGGGCGGCGGTGGCCAGGCCGAGACCCAGCAGCCGGGGGCGGGAGGGGACCGCCCGCTTCCCGTCCTCGTGCACGGGCGGGCGCAGCGCGGCGTGGTCCGCGTCGCCGACCGGCCCGGCCGACGCCACGGCGAGCGGCAGCGCGATGACGGCCGCCACCACGCCCAGGAGCGCGAGCAGCCGCTTCCTGCCGGACTGGGGCCGATCGTCGGCCCGCGTGCCCGTCTGCATCCCCCGTTTCCCGTGTCCCCCAGGACGAATCAGCATGAGGCCGAAGATATCGGCCGATCACGGGCGCCCGGTCCGCCGCGCGCCCGACACCCTCACAACTCGGGCGCGCTCACACCCGTACGAGTGAGGACGTCCACGACCGCGTCCACCACGGCCTCGACGTCGGGCACCCACGGGGAGGCGGAGCCGGGCAGCGGCGCCCGCTCCCAGCGGATGCCACCGTGGCCGGTCTCGGACGGGGGCAGCGCCAGATAGCCGCCCTCGCCGTGGAAGCGCAGTGAGCCGGGGACGAAGTCCTTGGCGTACAGCAACTCGCCGAGCTGCTCCATGGAGTAGGGCGCCACGAGGATCGCCCAGCGGTGCGGCGCCGCCACGACCGGGCCGAGGCGCATGCCCTTCCGGTCGAGCGCCGTCAGGGCGCGCGAGGCGGCGAGGGCGGGCAGGCTCACCGCGCAGGGCGCCTGGCCGCCGGTGGCCAGCACGATCGGCGCGGACGGCCGGTTGGTCCACCACCAGCGCACCATGCGCTCGTCGGTGGTGGCCGCCAGCAGCCCGGGGTCGAACGGGTGCGCGCCGGGCACCGTGCACTCCGGATCGGGACACCCGCAGCGGGCACGCCCCTGCGGGTCCGGTGCCACACCCGGGAGTACGGGCCACTGCCATTCGGTCGCGAAGGTCAGGGCCGCGCTGATCAACTCAGGCCTCCCGTCGTTCCGCCTGGACAGGAGCCTGCGTCGCCTTCCGAGGATCTCGCGCATGAGCGCTCGTTCCTTTCCGTTGCACGCCGGCAACACCGAGGGCCATCACGTCATGTGTCGATCATGTGTCGATCACTTCACTGTGCGTACCTACTGGCGCATCACACCCCTGTCCTGGACAAGGGGAACCCCTATGGGCCGAGCGTTGGCTGCGTCCGCGTCCATACTGCGCCCACCACAAGCATGGGCCTGGCGTGGGGTGGCGACGCCTGGCGTTTTACCGTCCCGCTCTTACTCGCCGCCTCCACCACGGGAGGATGGGGCTCGGCCGTCGGTGGTTATGACGCCCGGTTGCGGTGCCAGGTTCCGGGTGGCCCCCAACCACCCCTGGCCTTCACCGAGTACGTACCCATCACGACCGTTGTGACGCTCCGTTGAACAAGGCCAGTCGACCGCAATACGGCGGTCCTTGAGGCTATTTTAGGCCAACTTTGCTGTGCCGTAAGGGGGAAGAACCTGCATCCCGGACACCAGGAATCCCAGCAGGACAATGCTGGACATCCCCTCCTGAGTGCGTGTACATGTGGAGCCACCGCTAGCGGCGCAGATTGACATGGGGGTTTGCGATGCTATCGAGCGATACGCTCCGGCCCGAAGGCCGGACGACATGAACGCCCCTCACCCTCCGAAAGTGGCCGGAATCGATTCAACGGTTCCCCCGCCCACCCACACTGTCGCGCCGACGCCTGCCGTCACGGGAGCCCCCTCGGCCGCCCCCTCCGCCTCCACCGGCCCCTCCGGCCCCGGAGCGCTCCTCCAGGACCGGCTCGCCGGCTGGGTCTCCGACCTGACGACGCTGCACGAACTGACCGAACGCCTGGCCCGCACCGGCTCCCTCGCCGAAGCGCTCCAGGAAATGCTCCGCGCCGGAGCCGCCCTGGTGGGTGCCCGGCGCGGTCTCGTCGTACTGGAACCACGCGACGGGCTCGGCCCGGACACCACGATGGGCCTGGGCCTGGGCCGCGCCGACCTCGGGCACATCGAGACCGTGCCGCGCAGCTCCCTGTCGTACGGCAGGATCCTCGACGGACTGCCGGGCGGGGAGCGCGGGATCGCCGAGCCCGACCTGTTCTCCGAGGACGGGCTCGACCCCCGCCACCGCGATGTGGCCGCCCGCCTCGGCTACGCCGCGAGCTACGCGCTCCCCCTGTCCACCGAGGCCGCCGGCCGCCTCGGCGCCGCCGTCTGGCTCTACGACGAACCCGCCGAGCCGGTCGAACGCCAGCGCCACCTCGTCGGTCTGTACACCCGCTACGCCACCGAGCACCTGGCGCGCATGGTGGAGATCGAGCGCACGCGCGCGTGCATGGCGACGATCACCGAGGAGCTCGTGCCCACCCGGCTGCCCCGCGTCCCCGGCGTCCAGCTCGCCGCCCGGCGCCGCACGAGCCCGCGCGGAGGCGGCGACTGGTACGACGCGCTGCAGCTGCCCGACGCCGCGCTCGGCCTCGCCGTCGGGTCCGTCACCGGTTCGGGGCCGGGCACGGTCGCCGCGACGGGCCGGTTGCGGGCCTCCCTGCGCGCGTACGCCGTGATGGAGGGCGAGGACCCGGTGGCGGTCCTCTCCGATCTGGAGCTGCTGCTGAGGCTCACCGAGCCCGCCCGCTCGGCCACCGCCCTGTTCGCGTACTGCGAGCCCGCGCTGCGCAAGCTGACGCTGGCCGGGGCCGGACACAGCCCGCCGCTGGTGATCGGCCCCAGACGCACCGAGTTCGTGGAGACCTCGCTGTCGGCGCCCCTGGGCATGCTGGCCTGCTGGGAGGCGCCGAGCATCGAACTGACCGCGGAGCCCGGCGAGACCGTGCTGCTCTACACCGACGGTCTGCTCCAGCGCACCGGCGACCCCATGGACCGCGCCTTCGCCCGGCTGCACGCGGCGGCCACGAGCGTGCCGAGGCCGCTGCGCATCGACCCGGGAGCGGTCGCCGACCACATCCTGCGGACGGTGCTCCCGGACGGGCTCGGCGAGGCCGACAGCACGGAGGACGTGGTGCTGCTGGCGGCCCGCTTCGAGTGACCCGCCGCCCACACCGGGTGACGGTCCCTTCCTGCCCGGGACCCCCTTCTGTACGACCGTACGATGGGGGTGGCCCAGTGCCGTATCCAAGGAGGATGACCGTGGCGGACGAGCTCACCCCCGAGACCCCGGCGACCCCGGAGGCCGTGGAGGAGACCGAAGAGCCCATCAAGCAGCGCAAGAACGGCCTGTACCCGGGCGTGTCCGACGAGCTGGCCGAGAACATGAAGTCGGGCTGGGCCGACACCGAGCTGCGCGACCTGGAGCCGATCGCCCAGGCCGCCGAGACCGCCGCCCGCCGCGCCTCGCTGTCCGCGCGCTTCCCGGGCGAGCGTCTGGTGATCCCCGCGGGCAACCTGAAGACCCGCTCGAACGACACGGAGTACCCCTTCCGCGCCTCGGTCGAGTACGCGTACCTCACCGGCAACCAGACCGAGGACGGCGTCCTGGTCCTGGAGCCCACCTCCGACGGCCACCGCGCGACCCTCTATCTGCTACCCCGCTCCGACCGGGAGAACGGCGAGTTCTGGCTCTCCGGGCAGGGCGAGCTGTGGGTGGGCCGCCGCCACTCGCTCACCGAGGCGGAGAAGCTCTACGGCATTCCGGCCTCGGACGTGCGCGAACTGCCTCAGAAGCTGAAGGAGGCCACCGGCCCGGTGCGCGTGGTGCGCGGGTACGACGCGGGCGTCGAGACCGCGCTGCACGACAAGGTCACCGCCGAGCGGGACGAGGAGCTTCGGGTCTTCCTCTCCGAGATGCGGCTGGTCAAGGACGCGTTCGAGATCGGCGAGCTGCAGAAGGCGGTCGACTCGACCGTGCGCGGCTTCGAGGACGTGGTGAAGGTCCTCGACAAGGCGGAGGCGACCTCCGAGCGCTACATCGAGGGCACCTTCTTCCTCCGGGCGCGCGTGGAGGGCAACGACGTCGGCTACGGCACCATCGCCGCGGCCGGTCCGCACGCCTGCACGCTGCACTGGGTGCGCAACGACGGCCCGGTCCGCTCGGGTGACCTGCTCCTGCTGGACGCGGGAGTGGAGACGCACACGTACTACACCGCCGACGTCACCCGCACGCTGCCGGTCAACGGCCGCTTCAGCGAGATCCAGAAGAAGATCTACGACGCGGTGTACGAGGCCCAGGAGGCCGGTATCGCGGCGGTGAAGCCGGGCGCCAAGTACCGCGACTTCCACGACGCCGCGCAACGCGTTCTCGCGGAGCGGCTCGTCGAGTGGGGCCTCGTCGAGGGCCCGGTGGAGCGGGTCCTGGAGCTCGGCCTGCAGCGCCGCTGGACCCTGCACGGCACGGGCCACATGCTCGGCATGGACGTCCACGACTGCGCCGCCGCGCGGACCGAGACCTACGTGGACGGCGTCCTGGAGCCCGGCATGGTGCTCACGGTGGAGCCGGGCCTGTACTTCCAGGCGGACGACCTGACCGTCCCGGAGGAGTACCGCGGCATCGGCGTCCGCATCGAGGACGACATCCTGGTCACCGAGGACGGCAACCGCAACCTCTCGGCGGGCCTGCCGCGCCGCGCCGACGAGGTCGCGCAGTGGATGGCGTCCCTGAAGGGCTGACACGCGAACTGCAGCACGGGCGTCGGGAGCGAAGGGCCGAGTACCGCTGGGGTGCCCGGCCCTTCGTATGAGGTCCGGGGCTCTCTCGGCTCGGTCCCGCGCAAAGGGCGGGTGAGACGGGGAACGGCCACAGAGATGGTGAACTCCGGCCTTCTGGACTTGGGTTCGTCGCGCATGCGCTCGTGCCGCGGCGGCAGGCCTCGGCCGTGAGGGACTCCACGCGGCACGGTCCGGCAGGGCACTACACCGCCATCAGCGGAGAGTCGTCGCGCCACTTGAGGATCTTGTCGAAGCTCACCACCGCGCCGCCCCGACCCGGTTTGTTGCCGATGTGCACATGGTCGGCGAGCTCCTCGATGAGACCCAGGCCACGACCGTGCTCGGCGTCCGCGCGCACCGGGCGGGTCACCGTACGAGGTCTGCCGGCCGGGAAACCCGGGCCCGAGTCGGCGACTTCGATGCGGCACTTCTCGCCGTCGAGGTAGGCCGTGACCCGGTACGCCTCCGACACACCGCCGTTCGCGGTGTCGCCCCCGTGCTCGACCGCGTTGGCGCAGGCCTCGGTGAGGGCGACGGAGAGGTCGTAGGAGATGTCCGGATCGACGCCCGCGGTCTCCATCGTGCCCAGCAGGAGCCGTCGGGCGAGCGGCACGCTCGCAGCTTCGCGCCGCAGATGGAGTGACCACCAGATGCTCATGCTCCAGCCTCCTGGCCGCGGCTCGACATACCGTTACGTATTGCCACGCCTGCTGGAGGGCAATCGCCCGATTGTCGACTTCCCGCCCATTCGGCAGATGCGCCGGGGCGGGGATCAGGTGTATGCGGGGGTGGTTGGAGCACGGGTCACTAGAACGCGATCTTCCAGATCACTGTTCTGATTACCACATTTACATCACCTTGCGGACCTGCCGTACTGCCCCGCCGAGACCAGTGGGATGATGAGGCCGCCATGAGTGCCCCCCACCCGCGCACGGCGCGCGCCGGAGGCGATCTCCGGATACTGCGGGCCGCGGTCTTCGCCGCGGTCTGCGTCGTGCTGGCCGCGGCCGGGCACGGGCTCGCCTCCTGCGCCACGGTCCCGCTGTGGACGCTGGGCGCCGGCCTGCTCGGAGTGTTCGCCGTCGCCGCCCTCCTCGCCGGGCGGGAGCGCTCGCTGCCGGGCATCGCGGCGGTCCTCGCGGTGGGCCAGGTCGTGCTGCACACGCTGTTCGGGCTCGGGCAGCACTCCGGCGCCATGGCGTCCAAGGCGATGTCCACGGCCGACGCCGCACTCGTGGCCCGGGCCGCGCACCTGGTGTGCGGCGCCACCGCGGCGACGATCTCCCCCGCACACGCCCAGAAGATCCTCTCCGACGCGCGCCTCACCACGGCGGCGGACACGGCCGCCGCGCACCACCCGGCCGACGCCCTGTCGGCCGCCGGCTCGTGGTGGTCGGTCCTGCCGTCCCTGCCCATGCTGCTGGGGCACCTCCTCGCGGCCGTCGCCGCCGGGTGGGTGCTGCGCCGTGGGGACATGGCGCTGCTGCGGCTCATGCGGCTGTCGGCGCACGGAGCCGCAGAGGGGGCGCTCGTACGATCCCTGCGCTCGTCGTTCGCACTCGCACGCGCCCTCCTGGCCGGGCTCCCCGGCGCGCCCGACGCCGGGCCGCGCGCCCCGCGCACCGGCTTCCTGCTGCCTCACAAGCCGCGGACGACCACGCTGCAACACACGGTGATCCGGCGCGGACCGCCCTCCTCCACTCCGTTCCTCCTCGCTGCCTGACGCGACCGCACCACTCCACCCGTCCGTACGGGAGAGAGTGCCGTCGCGCGGCACGCGCGCGTGCCCACACGAAGGAACCGGCCACGGCCGCGATCACCCGCGCACGCGCATCTCCTCGTCGCCAACGGACTCTCACTCGAAGTGGAGTGGTCTCAAGCCATGAAGGCCATCAAGGGTTCCCTGAAGGGCTCCCGCATCGCCGTCACCGGTGCCGCCGCCGCATCGGCCGTTCTCGTCCTGTCCGCGCCCGCCTTCGCGCACGTGACCGTGCAACCGGAGGGTCAGGCCGCCAAGGGCGGTTACGCGGTCGTCGACTTCAAGGTCCCGAACGAGCGGGACGACGCCTCGACCACCAAGCTCGAGGTCAGCTTCCCGACCGACCACCCGCTGGCCTCGGTGATGCCGGAGCCGGTCGACGGCTGGAAGGTGCAGGTCACCAAGTCCAAGCTCGCCAAGCCGCTCACCCTGCACGGCCGGCAGATCAACGAGGCCGTGACCAAGGTCACCTGGACCGCCACCGGCAAGGGCATCGAGCCGGGCTACTTCCAGAAGTTCCCGCTCTCGGTCGGCCAGCTACCCGAGGACACCGACCAACTCGTCTTCAAGGCCCTCCAGACGTACTCCAACAACGAGGTGGTGCGCTGGATCGAGCCGCAGAAGGAGGGCCAGGAGGAGCCCGAGAACCCCGCCCCGGTGCTCGAACTGGCCTCCGCCTCCTCGTCCGGCCACCACGGCTCCACGGCCGAGGACGCCTCCGACACCACGTCGACCGCCAAGGACACCGCCGCCGGCACCTCCTCCGGCGGCACCGACACCACCGCCCGAGTCCTCGGCGTCGTCGGCATCGCCGTCGGCGCGGCGGGCGTGGCGTACGGCGTCCTGGCCGGCCGCCGGCGCACCACCGGCGCCTGAGCTCCACCTCGCCTCCGGGCACGCGCAGGGGTCGTACGACAACGCCGTGACGCGACACGTACGGCCCCGGCGCACCCGTAAGAACTGACATCTGGGACATTTCTCTATGCGCACCAAGAAGACGTTCGCAGCGGCCGCGCTCCTCGCCACCGCCGCGCTCACCCTCACCGCCTGCGGGTCCGGCGACAGCGGCGACAAGCCGGTCGCCGTCGTGTCCGCGGAGCCCGGCTCCGACAAGGCCGGAACGGTGCTGGACCAGCCGTTCGAGAAGCCGGACCTCGTCCTCACCGACACCCACGGCAAGAAGTACGACCTCCGCGAGCAGACCAAGGACAAGCCGACGTTGATCTACTTCGGCTACACCCACTGCCCCGACGTCTGCCCGCTGACGATGAACAACCTCGCCGTCGCCAAGAAGGAGGTGGACCGGAGCAAGCAACTGACCCAGGCGCAGAAGGACTCGCTGCGAATCGTCTTCGTCACCACCGACCCGGAGCGCGACACCCCCTCGGCACTCGGCACGTGGCTCAAGGGCATCGACCCGTCCATCGTGGGCCTGACCGGCGACTTCTCCACCATCCAGGCCGGCGCCCGCACGCTCGGCATCAGCATCGAGCCGCCGAAGAAGGACAAGGACGGCAAGATCGTCTCCACCCACGGCACCCAGGTCATCGCGTTCTCCCCGAAGAGCAACGGCGGTTACGTGGTCTACGGCCAGGACGCCACCGTGGACGACTACATCCGCGACATACCCAAGATCATCAAGGGGGAGAACCCGTGAGCCGCCGTCTCGGCGGCCCCGCCGCGATGCTGGCGGCGGGGATGGTCCTCGCCGGCTGCGGCGGGCTGGTGCTCGTCGGCTGCGGCGGCTCGGGCGGATCCTCCGCAGAGCCGGAGCTGAAGGTCACCGGCGCCTACATGCCCCAGCCCGTCACCGCCGACATGGCGGCCGGCTTCTTCACCGTCACCAACTCCGGCGGCGCCGACACCCTCACCTCCGTCACCAGCGGCCTCGCCGGCGACGTCACGCTGCACTCCACCAAGGGCGGCGCCATGGAGGAGGAGAAGTCGTTCGCCGTACCCGCGCACGGCGAGCTGGACTTCACCAGCGGTGGCAACCACCTCATGTTCGAAAAGCTCACCCACAAGCCGAAACAGGGCGACAAGGTGTCCGTACAGCTCCACTTCGCGAAGTCCGGAACGGTCACCGTCGAGATGCCCGTGAAGCCGGCGACGTACAACCCGAAGACCGGCCACTGAGGGAGGCATCACCGTGACGCAGGCCATCGCTCCCGGCGGGCGCGCCGCCCCGAGCACCATCCATGCGGCGTCCCGGCGCACGGTCCGCATCCGCGCGGCCCGCCTGCTGCTGACGCTGCTGCTCGCCGCCGCGGGCGGGCTGTTCGCCGGGGCCTCGCCCGCCTCCGCGCACGCCGCGCTGCTCGGCAGCGACCCCGCGCAGGGAGTGGTGGTCGACAAGGCGCCCACCCAGGTCACGCTCACCTTCTCCGAGCAGGTCGCGTTCTCCGACAGCTCGCTGCGCGTTCTCGACCCCCGGGGGCAGCGCGTCGACACCGGAAAGCCGACCGATCTCAGTGGCACGACCTACGGCGTGCAGGTGCGGCCGGGGCTTCCGAGCGGCACCTACACCGTCACCTACCAGGTGGTGTCCGCCGACAGCCACCCCGTCTCCGGGGCCTTCACCTTCTCCGTCGGCGCCCCCTCCGCGACCACGGTCTCCGCCTCCGGTCCGACCGTGGGAGGCGGGGTCGTCGGCACCCTCTACGGGATCGGGCGGTACGTCTCCTACGCCGGGTACATCCTGCTGATCGGTGGGGGGGCCTTCGTGCTTGCCTGCTGGCAGCGGGGCGCCGGGGTGCGGGCCGTGCAGCGGCTCGTAGTCTCGGGGTGGGTGGCGCTCACCTCGGCCACGCTCACGCTGCTGCTCCTGCGCGGCTCGTACACCGGCTCGGGCAAGGTCGCCGACATCTTCGACCTGTCCCTGATCGGGCAGGTGCTGCAGACCAAGGCGGGGGCGGCGCTGGTGTCCCGGCTCCTGCTGCTCGCGGCCGCGGCACTGTTCATCGCGGTGCTGTTCGGTGCCTATGTGAGGCGGGACACGGAGGAGGCGGCCGCCGAGGCGGATTCCGGGCAGGGCGCGCCCGATGCGGATGTCGGGGCCGGCACTGTCGCCCCGTCCGCCGAGAAGCGGGACCTCACCTTCGGGCTCGCCATCGGCGGAACCGTGATCGCGGCGGGGCTGGCCGCGACCTGGGCCATGGCCGAACACGCCTCGACCGGCATCCAGACGGGCGTCGCCATGCCCGTCGACGTCCTGCACCTGCTGGCGGTCGCCGTCTGGCTGGGCGGACTCGCCACGCTGCTCGTCGCGCTGTACCGGGCGCCGTCGATCGGGACGGCAGCCGTACGGCGCTTCTCGCGCCTGGCGTTCGGCAGCGTCGTGACGCTGGCCGCGACCGGGGTCTACCAGTCCTGGCGCCAGGTCGGCTCCTGGTCGGCGCTGACCGGGACGACGTACGGGCAGCTGCTGCTCGTGAAGATCGGCCTGGTCGCCGTCCTCATCGGGATCGCGTGGACCTCGCGGCGGTGGACGGCACGGCTGGCGGACGCACCGGCCGACGTCGCGGAGGACACGGCTCAGAAGAAGCGGACGACGGTCGCGGCGCAGACGTCGGCGTCGGCGCAGACATCGGCGTCGGCGTCGGTGCCGGCCGAGCAGACATCGGCCAAGGCCACCGGAGCGGAAGACTCCCGCGCGGAAGGCGCCTCCGATCCGGCCGGAGCGTCCGGCAGGGCGTCCACGGGGTCCGGTGGCTCCGAGCGTGCCGCCCAGCTCGCCCGGCAGCGGGCCGCCGTGGCCGCCACACGCGCCAAGCGGGTCCGGGACGCCGACCCCGCCCGTGCCGGGCTGCGGCGCTCCGTCCTCGCCGAGGCGGCCGTCGCCGTCGTCCTGCTGGCCGTCACCACCGTGCTGACCACCACGGAACCCGGACGCACGGAAGAGGCGGCCAAGGCGGTCACCGCCTCCTCCGCATCGCAGCGCTCCGGGTCCCTGTCGCTGAAGATCCCCTTCGACACGGGCGGCCAGGACGGCAAGGGCACCGTGCGGCTCACCCTCGACCCGGCCCGCGTCGGTGGCAACGTGCTGCACCTCTACGTGACGCGCCCGAACGGCAAGGCGTTCGACGTCCCGGAGGTGAAGGTCGCCTTCACCCTTCAGGCCAAGAGCATCGGACCGCTGCCCATCGCGCCCGACCACGTCGCCACCGGCCACTGGTCGGCGAGCGGTGTCCAGATCCCCATGGCGGGCGACTGGAAGATCGAGGTGACCGTGCGGACCTCCGACATCGACCAAGTGACCGTGAACAAGAACGCGCAGATCGGCTGAACCCCACGATGGCTGACCAGTCCACCGACACCACCACCCCCAGAGCGGCCATCACACGGCGCCGGCTCCTCGGCACCGCGGGCGCCACCGGCCTCGCGCTCGGGGCCGCGGGCGGGGCCGCCGGATACGCCGCCGCCCCCGCCGAGAAGAGCGCTCCGCTCACCTCGCTGGGCGCGGACCGGGTGATGTTTCACGGGAAACATCAGCCCGGCATCACCGACGCCCTCCAGGCCCGCGGCCACCTCGTCGCCTTCGACCTGGCGGCGGGCGCCGGCCGCAAGGAGGCCGCCGCGCTGCTGCGCCGCTGGTCCGCCACCGCCGAGCGGCTGATGGCGGGAGAACCGGCCGCGCACGACGACACCGACGTCGCCCGTGACGCCGGCCCCTCCTCCCTGACGATCACCTTCGGCTTCGGACACAGCTTCTTCTCCCGTACGGGACTGGAGAACCAGCGCCCGGACGCACTGGACCCGCTGCCCGACTTCTCCTCCGACCACCTCGACACGTCCCGCAGCGAGGGCGACCTGTGGGTGCAGATCGGAGCCAACGACGCGCTCGTCGCCTTCCACGCCCTGCGCGCGATCCAGAAGGACGCGGGCGGCGCGGCCCGGCTGCGCTGGCAGATGAACGGCTTCAACCGCTCGCCGGGCGCTACCGCGCATCCCATGACCGCCCGCAACCTCATGGGCCAGGTCGACGGCACCCGCAACCCCAAGCCCAGCGACACCGACTTCGACCGGCGCGTCTTCGTGCCCGCGTCCGGCGACCCGGCGTGGATGGCGAACGGCTCCTACGCCGTCGTACGCCGCATCCGCATGCTCCTCGACGACTGGGAGAAGCTCTCGCTCAAGGCCCAGGAGGAGGTCATAGGCCGCCGCAAGTCCGACGGGGCACCGCTCAGCGGCGGCACCGAGACCACCGAGATGGACCTGGAGAAGACCGGCGCCGACGGCAAGCTGGTCGTCCCGATCAACGCCCATGCGCGGATCACCAGGCCCGATCAGAACGGGGGCGCGGCGATGCTCCGCCGCCCGTTCTCCTACCACGACGGTTTTGACCCGAACGGGACACCGGACGCGGGCCTGCTCTTCATCTGCTGGCAGGCGGATCCGCTGCGCGGCTTCGTGACCGTGCAACGCAAGCTGGACCGGGGGGACGCGCTGTCGCAGTACATCCGCCACGAAGCGAGCGGCCTGTTCGCGGTGCCGGGCGGCGCGGCGTCGGGGGAGTACGTGGGGCAGCGGCTGCTGGAGGGGTAGGGCCTGTCCTTCTCGGATCCGGTCGGCTGGGGCGGGCCCTCGATGGGGTGCCCTTTCCTCAGGTGCGAGCCTCGCGTCGGCAGGGCGCATTAGGGTGAGGGCATGCCAGCCAGCTATGCGTATCTCGGTCCCGAGGGCACCTTCACCGAGGTCGCCCTCCGTACGCTGCCCGAGGCCGCGACCCGTGAGCTCGTCCCGATGGTGTCCGTCCCCGCGGCGCTCGACGCCGTCCGCAGCGGCGAGGCGGAGGCCGCCTTCGTGCCGATCGAGAACTCGGTGGAGGGCGGCATCACCACCACGCTCGACGAACTGGTCGCCGGTGAGCCGCTGATGATCTACCGCGAGGTGCTCCTGTCGATCACCTTCGCGCTGCTCGTCCGTCCCGGCACGAAGCTCTCCGAGATCAAGACCGTCACTGCGCACCCCGCCGCCCAGCCCCAGGTGCGCAACTGGCTGAAGGCCAACCTCCCGGACGCCGTCTGGGAGTCGGCGGCGTCGAACGCGGACGGCGCCCGTCTGGTCCAGGAAGGCCGCTACGACGCGGCGTTCGCGGGTGAGTTCGCCGCCGCCCGCTACGGCCTCGAGGCGCTGGAGACCGGCATCCACGACGCGGAGAACGCGCAGACACGGTTCGTGCTGGTCGGCCGGCCCGCCCGGCCGGCGGCACCGACGGGCGCGGACAAGACCTCCGTCGTGCTGTGGCAGCGCGACGACCACCCCGGTGGGCTGCGCGACCTGCTGGGCGAGTTCGCCGTGCGGGGCATCAACCTGATGCTGCTGCAGTCCCGCCCGACGGGAGCCGGCATCGGGAACTACTGCTTCTGCATCGACGCCGAGGGCCATATCTCGGACCGCCGGGTCGCCGAGGCGCTGATGGGGCTGAAGCGGATCTGTCTGCAGGTGCGGTTCCTCGGCTCGTACCCGCGGGCGGACATCGAGCCGGACGCCGTGCGTGCCCCGCTGCCGGGGACGTCGGACGACGAGTTCGCCACGGCCGCGGACTGGGTGGCGCGCTGCCAGGACGGCCGGTTCTAGCGTCTCGTCCTACCTGCGGATTTTCATTGTCCACAGAAGTTATCCACAGGCGGCCTTCTCGATCTGGGGACAAGTCGACAGCGCGGCGTCTGCGAGTCGACAAATCGCTCTACGGGTCCCCCGTCCGTCCACCATCGCGTACACCACAGTTGTCCACGCGTTTCTTTCGATCAACCCATTGGAGCGACCCTTTCCACCCGAAAGTGCGGATGACGGCGGTTTGAACCTGGAATTCCCCGCCTCCCGCAGAGCTTTCGGAATGATCACCTCCGGTATCCACAGATCTTCCGCACAGCCTGTGGATAACCCTTCGGGGCCTGTGGACGCCTGTGGACGATCGAACCCGAAATCCGGGCCGGCTCAAGGAAGTCGGGTCAACGGCCCGGTCGCTAGCTGCCCCTTTCCGGCGACCGGCGCTCTTTTATTGCCACCTGACGTAATTGCCCCATAACGGAACCATTGCCCTGCGGATCGGAATACGCGGTCGTGTCGCGGAACTCCGCACCGGTAGCCTTGAGGGGTGATTGACCTTCGCCTGCTCCGTGAGGACCCCGACCGTGTTCGCGCCTCCCAGCGCGCCCGTGGTGAGGACGTCGCGCTCGTCGACGCCCTCCTCTCCGCCGACGAGCGGCGCAGGTCCTCCGGCGTCCGCTTCGACGAACTCCGCTCCGAGCAGAAGGCGCTCGGCAAGCTGATCCCCAAGGCCACCGGCGACGAGAAGGCCGAGCTGCTGCAGAAGGCCGAGCAGCTCAAGGCCGACGTCAAGGCGGCCGACGCCGAGCAGCACGAGGCCGACGAGGAGACCAAGCGGCTCCTGCTCCAGCTGGGCAACCTGGTCCACCCGGACGTCCCGCTCGGCGGCGAGGAGGACTTCGTCGTCCTGGAGACGCACGGCACCATCCGCGACTTCGCCGCCGAGGGCTTCGAGCCCAAGGACCACCTGGAGCTCGGCGAGGCGCTCGGCGCGATCGACGTGGAGCGCGGCGCGAAGGTCTCCGGCTCGCGCTTCTACTACCTGACGGGTGTCGGCGCCCTGCTGGAGCTGGCGCTCGTCAACGCGGCCATCGCGCAGGCCACGGAGGCCGGGTTCACCCCGATGCTGACGCCGGCCCTGGTCCGCCCGCGCGCCATGGAGGGAACGGGCTTCCTCGGCCAGGCCGCCGAGAACGTGTACCACCTGGAGAAGGACGACTTCTACCTGGTCGGCACCTCCGAGGTCCCGCTCGCGGCGTACCACATGGACGAGATCATCGACGCGGACAAGCTGCCGCTGCGCTACGCGGGCTTCTCGCCGTGCTTCCGCCGCGAGGCCGGCACGTACGGCAAGGACACGCGCGGCATCTTCCGCGTGCACCAGTTCGACAAGGTCGAGATGTTCTCGTTCGTCGACCCCGAGGACGCCGAGAACGAGCACAAGCGGCTGCTGGAGTGGGAGAAGCAGTGGCTGACCTCGCTCGAGCTGCCGTTCCAGGTCATCGACGTGGCGACCGGTGACCTCGGCGCGTCGGCGTCGCGGAAGTACGACTGCGAGGCCTGGATCCCGACCCAGGGCAAGTACCGCGAGCTGACCTCGGCCTCCAACTGCGACACCTTCCAGGCGCGCCGGCTGGCGGTCCGCATGCGCGACGGCAAGAAGGTGCAGCCTCTGGCGACGCTGAACGGCACGCTGTGCGCCGTACCGCGCACCATCGTGGCGATCCTGGAGAACCACCAGCTGGCCGACGGCTCGGTGCGGGTGCCCGAGATCCTGCGCCCGTACCTGGGCGGCCGGGAGCTGCTGGAGCCCGTGGCCAGGTGAGCACGGGAGAACATGCCGGTTATCCGTCCACGTTTCCCTACAAGCTGATCGCGACCGACCTCGACGGGACGCTCCTGCGCTCCGACGAGACGGTCTCGGAGCGCACACGTGAGGCGCTCGCCGCGGCCACCGCGGCGGGCGCCGCGCACATCGTCGTCACCGGGCGGGCGGTCCCGTGGACCCGCCCCGTCCTCGACGACCTCGGCTACCGGGGTCTCGCCGTGTGCGGCCAGGGCGCGCAGGTCTACGACGCGGGCGAGCACCGTCTGCTGACGTCGGTGACGCTGGACCGGCAGATAGCGGCTCTGGCCCTGGCCAAGATCGAGGCGGAGGTGGGCCCGCTGCTGCTGGCGGCGAGCCGGGACGGCCTGGAGGGGGAGGTCCTGGTCGGCCCCGGCTACCGGGTCCATGACGGGCCGCTGCCGTACCAGCCGATCAAGGACGTGGCGGACCTGTGGTCGGCGCCGCTGAACAAGGTCTACCTCCAGCACCCGACCCTCAGCGACGACGAACTCGCCGAGGCGGCGCAGCAGGCCGCCGGTGGCCTCGTCGGGGTCACCATGGCGGGCGAGGGCATCGTGGAGATCCTCCCCCTCGGCCTGAGCAAGGCGACGGGTCTGTCCCTGGCGGCACGCCGACTCGGTGTGAAGGCCGCGGAGACGATCGCCTTCGGCGACATGCCCAACGACATACCGATGTTCGCGTGGTCGGCGCACGGTGTGGCCATGGCCAACGCGCACACGGACCTGAAGGAGGTCGCGGACGAGGTGACGCTGACCAACGACGAGGACGGCATCGCGGTGGTGCTGGAGCGGTTGCTGGTGCCGGCGTAACCGCAACAGCTTTGCGCGGAGGATGCGCGGATCGAACGCGCGCGGGGGTCGACCCCGACCACGACTTGCTTGTGATCAAACACAGCGCAAGACGGTGCCTTACCACTCGGCCAATCCTCCGGGTGGGCGGCCCACGCGATGCTGATCGCGTGCTCGAAGCGGCCGCCCCGGGCAGCTCCCCGTGCGGGGCGGGCTCGACGGAGTGGGTAACTACTCCGGAGCCCGCCGCGGGCTGCCCTGTCGGGAGCTCGGCGTACTGTCGTGCATGGACATCGCCCAGCTCCTCTCCCAGAACGTGGCGCCGGCGTGATCCGGCGTCGTGGTCATCACCACTGTGCCCGTTCGCCGAATCGGGCGCCACCGAATAAAGGCCGTGGGGGTCGGCGTCCTGCGAGCGCTAGCGGCGCCGCCACCTACGGCGCCGCGCCTTGCTGAAGAACCAGCCGGCGGGCGGCTCGTCCGAGCGCCACGGCTGGGGGGCGGGCGCCTCGTTGCGCCAGCGCGCTGCCAGCATCCGGGCGCGCGCGGACGGTTCCCTGGTCGACGCGGACCGTATGAAGTCCTCGTCGAACTCGACGCCGTCCCAGGTCTCCCCGGCCTCGTCCGCAGTCATCCCCGGTCCTTTCCCGCTGCTGTGCGTCCCCTTTGCCCAGTGTGCCGAGGCAGGTGTGAAGCCCCCGTCAAAAAAGGCTCCGAAAAGAGAAAGAAGACCGGGGCCCCGCCAAGGCCCCGGCTCCCGCCCACGGGGACTGTCACTCCTCGCCCGCCAGCGTCAGCGTCCGCAGCTTCTGCCCCGCGTACCAGGTGGCGGCCACGGTCACCACGATCAGCAGGACCGTGGCGGTGGGCAGCCCCACGTCCGAGGTGACCAGTGAGCTGTCGGAGACCTTGTGGGCCACGGCCAGCGACCACTGCTGGACGCTGAGCGTGCGCGCCCCGGAGACCAGCGAGCCGAAGAGCGCCTCCCAGACCAGCGCGTAGACGAGGCCGAACACCACCGCGTGCCGGCTCACCGTGCCGAGCAGCAGGAACAGCGCGGCGTAGGCGATGGAGGAGACCAGCGCCGCCACGGTGTAGGCGACCGCTATCTGCTGGCCGTTGCCGTTGAGGATCAGGCCCGCGACGAACGTGGGCAGCGCGGAGAACGCCATGGTCACGGCGATGGCGACGATCAGCTTGGTGAAGATGATCGTGGGCCGCTTCACCGGCTTGGCCAGCAGGTACACCACCGAGCCGTCGTCGATCTCGGGCCCGATCGCGCCGGTGCCCGCGATGACGCCGATGATCGGGACCATGGTGGCCAGGGCGAATCCGCCGAGGACGTCGTGGGCGACCTGGTCGTCGGCGCCGGTCAGCGCCCGGACGACCGCGGAGATCACGATCAGCAGGACGGGCAGCGCGCCGAGGATCAGGGCCCGGCGGCGGCCGAGCAGGCCCCGGTAGGTGAGGCGGGCGACTGTGGGGTCGTACATCTTCGGCCTCCTACGCCGCGACCAGGTACGAGAAGACGGACTCGAGGGACTCGTCGGACGGCGAGACCGTGAGCAGCCGGATGCCGTGCTCGCGAGCGACCTTCGGCAGCAGCGTTGTGAACCGGCCGAAGTCGATCGCCTGGATACGCAGGGCGCCTTCGGTGAGGTCGACCTCGATACCGGAGGTCGACGGGTCGGCGATCAGCGCGGCGGCCAGGGCCCGGTCGTCGCTGGAACGCACCAGATAGCGGTGCGGGCGGTCGGTCATCAGGCGGCGGATCCTGCGGAAGTCCCCGCTCGCCGCGTGCCGTCCGGCGACGATCACCTCGATGTGCGAGGCCAACTGCTCGACCTCTTCGAGGATGTGGGAGGAGAACAGCACGGTGCGGCCCTCGGCGCCCATACGCCGCAGCAGCTCCATGAGTTGCATGCGCTGGCGCGGGTCCATGCCGTTGAACGGCTCGTCGAGCAGCAGCAGCGACGGGTCGTGCACGAGCGCGGACGCCATCTTCACGCGCTGCCGCATGCCCTTGGAGTACGTGGAGATCTTCCGGTCCTGTGCGTATTCCATCTCGACCGTGGCCAGGGCCCGCTGGGCGGCCTTGGCGCCGAGGCCGTGCAACTCGGCGTTGGCGACGACGAATTCGCGGCCCGTGAGGAAGTCGTACATCGCCTCACGCTCGGGGACGATGCCGATGTGCCGGTAGATCTCCTCGTTGCGCCACACCGGCTGTCCGTCGAGGGTGACGGACCCGGTGGAGGGGGCGAGGAAGCCGCCCATCATGTTGATGAGGGTGGACTTCCCGGCGCCGTTCGGGCCCAGCAGGCCGGTGACTCCGGGACCGATGGTCATCGTGACGTCGTTGACGGCGACCACGTTGCCGAACCAGCGGGAGACATGGTCGATGGTGAGCGTTGTCACAGTCCGACCTTTCGGTAGCGGCGCGTCAGCAGGCCGTAGCTGCCGGCGACGAGCCCGAGGGCGACGAGGAGGAAGACGATTCCCTGCGCGGTCGAGGGTCCGTGCCCACCGGGGTAGGAGGAGGTCGCGCCGAGGAAGGCGGTCTGCACTCCGTCGATGAGCGTGATGGGCGAGAACAGGCCCATCCACACCAGCGCGGTGGAACTGCCCGAGTGGACCTCCGCTATCGCCTGGATCGTGGAGACGGCTCCGTAGGAGATGGTCAGGACGGCGATGACGGCCGCGATGCCGAAGCCGCGCCGGGGCGTGGCCGCCGCGATGACGAGGCTGATTCCGGAGAACAGCAGGGAGAGCAGCGCCACGGAGACCAGTCCTTCGGCGAATCCCTTGGTCTGGTGGGCGAAGTCCAGCTTGGCGAGCAGTGCGCCCACGTAGAGGACGAGCAGGGGGGCGGCCGTCAGGATGAACATCGCCGAGGCCAGTGCCGCGTACTTGGCGCGGACGTAGTCGGCGGTCTCGATGGGGCGGGAGAAGTACAGCGGAACGGTCTTGAAGCGCAGGTCGCGCGAGACCGCCTGGGGTGCCTGCGAGGCCACGTAGAGGCCGATGAGGGCCTGCATGATGATCGCGTAGCGCGTGTACTCGACAGGCAGGTCCTTCGCCTTGGTGGCGACCGCGACCGCGACCATGATCAGCGCGGGGGCGCACATCACGACGAACAGCAGCATCGGCAGCACCTTCGACTTCACCGAGCGGCCGAGGCCGTAGGCGCCGCGCAGGGACTGCGAGTACAGCGAGCGGCGGGCGTAGGCGCGGCCCAGGCGGGGGCCGTCGTACGAGCGGTAGCCGATGTTGTGGATCCGGGTCTGTTCGGCCGCGTGGGCCAGGGGCTGCTCAACCGCCATGACCGACGGCCTCCTTCCGCTCGGCGTCGCTGTCCTTGAAGACCTCCGCGATGTGGTGCCTGCGCTGCTCCATACGGATGAGGCCGAGACCGAGGTCGGCGACGACGTCCCGGACGAGGTCGTACGTCTGCTCGCCCTCCGCGGTCAGCAGCAGGATGTGGCCGGAGCCCGGCAGGCCGCTGCCGTCCTGTGTGGTCACCCCGCGCGCGTGGAGCGCGTCGCGCACCGCGCGGGTGCCGTCGGGGTGCTCGTCGGAGTCGGTCACCTCGATCGCGAGGGTCGTGGTGGTCTGGGTGAAGTCACGGGTGGAGCTGGACCGCAGCAGCTTGCCGCCGTCGATGATGACGACGTGGTCGCAGGTGCGTTCGAGCTCGCCCAGCAGGTGGGAGGTGACCAGGACCGAGATGCCGAAGTCGGTGTGCACGCGACGGATCAGGCCGAGCATCTCGTCGCGGCCGACCGGGTCGAGACCGTTGGTCGGCTCGTCCAGGAACACCAGCTGCGGGTCGTGGACCAGGGCCTGGGCGAGCTTCACGCGCTGCTTCATGCCGGTGGAGTAGCCGCCGATGGGGCGGTAGCGCTCCTCGTAGAGGCCGACGTGGCGCAGGGTGTCCGCGGTGCGCTCGCGGGCGGCGGCCGGGGGCAGGCCGGACATGCGGGCCATGTGCACGACGAACTCGGTGGCCGACACGTCGGGCGGCAGGCAGTCGTGCTCGGGCATGTATCCGACACGCTCACGGATGGCGCCGCCCTTGGTGGCGACGTCGAGGCCGAGCACCTCGGCGCGGCCCTCGGTGGCGGGGGACAGACCCAGCAGGATCTTGATCAGAGTGGACTTGCCGGCTCCGTTCGCTCCGACGAGCCCGGTCACGCCGGGTCCCACGTCCACGGAGAGCCGGTCAAGCGCGGTCACCCTCGGGAACCGCTTGCTCAGGCTTTCGGTCGCGATCACAGTCACGACATCGACGGTAGTGACGTCGACCACTGCCGTCGTCAGACCGCAGAGCTGTCTGGGGGTCCGACTCGAGTATTACAGGCCCGTAAGGGTCACCCTCAGGTCGAACGGCGACGAGCTCGAGACGGGTGGCGCATTGTCCACATCACGGTGGTTTTCCACAGGCTGCGGGACCGCTGTTGACGCGACCTCTAACAACTGTCACATTCGCCGGTGTGACGTGACACGCCAGGGGCAGTGACGGGAGAGGGGGACGAGTGGCTCTGACGGGGGCGCGCGAGCGCCGGGTGCGGACGGACGGGATCGAGCTGTGCGTGGCCGAGCTGGGCGACCCGGCGCGGCCCACGGTGGTGCTCGTGCACGGCTACCCGGACAGCAAGGAGGTCTGGTCCGAGGTGGCACCCCGCCTGGCCGACCGCTTCCACGTCGTGCTCTACGACGTCCGCGGCCACGGCCGGTCGACGGTGCCGAAGCCGCTGCGCGGCGGATTCACGCTGGAGAAGCTGACGGACGACTTCCTGGCGGTCGCCGACGCGGTCAGCCCCGGCCGGCCGGTGCACCTGGTGGGGCACGACTGGGGCTCGGTGCAGGGCTGGGAATTCGTCACCGCCCGGCGCACCGAGGGCCGGGTCGCGTCGTTCACATCGATGTCGGGACCGTCCCTCGACCATCTCGGTCAGTGGATCAAGCGGCGGGTCCACCGGCCGACCCCGCGCCGAGTCGGTCAGCTGCTGGGCCAGGGCGCCAGGTCCTGGTACGTCTACCTGCTGCACACCCCCGCCCTGCCGGAGCTGGCCTGGCGCGGACCGCTCGGCAGACGCTGGCCCGGCATGCTGCGTCGCGCCGAGCGGCTGCCCGGCGGCGACTACCCGACCCCGTCGCTCCCCTCGGACGCGGCCAACGGCGCCTGGCTGTACCGGGACAACGTACGGCCCAGACTGCGCCACCCGCGCCCCGACGCGTACGCGCACGCGCCTGTCCAGCTCATCACGCCGCTGGGGGACGCGTTCCTGTCGGAGCACCTCTACGACGAACTGGAGCGGTGGGCACCGCGGTTGATCCGCCGTACTCTGCCGGACAAGCACTGGGTCCCGCGCACCCGGCCCGACCAAGTCGCAGCCTGGATCGCTCAGTTCGTGACGGACGTGGAGAACGGCCGTTCGGCGCCCGTCGGGAGCGGGCGGTACGCCGAGCGGTTCGGTGGGCAACTCGTGCTGGTGACGGGCGCGGGCAGCGGCATCGGACGGGCCACGGCGGTCGCGTTCGCCAAGGCCGGAGCGCGCGTGGTGGTGGTCGACCGGAACGGCGAAGGCGCCGCCCGGACAGCCGAGTTGGCCCGGCGCGGCGGTGCCCTTCAGGCCTTTGCCGAGACGGTCGATGTCTCCGACGAGCAGGCGATGGAGGAGCTCGCCGAGAAGGTCTCCGCCGCGTACGGGGTGGTGGACGTCCTGGTGAACAACGCCGGGATCGGTCTGTCCGGCTCCTTCTTCGAGACCACCGCCGAGGACTGGCGCACGGTCCTCGACGTCAACTTGTGGGGTGTCATTCACGGTTGCCGGCTGTTCGGCAAGCAGATGGCCGAGCGCGGGCAGGGCGGCCACATCGTCAACGTCGCGTCGGCGGCCGCGTACCAGCCGTCGAAGGTGCTGCCGGCCTACAGCACGTCCAAGGCGGCCGTCCTGATGCTCAGCGAGTGTCTGCGCGCGGAGTTGGCCGGGCGCGGCGTCGGAGTGTCCGCGATCTGTCCCGGCTTCGTCCACACGGACATCACGACGACGGCGCGGTTCGTGGGCGTGGACGCGGAGGAGGAGAGGCGACTGCGGAAGAGGACCAACCTGCTGTACGGACTGCGTGGTTACCGACCGGAGAGGGTCGCCGACGCGGTTCTGCGGGCGGTGGTCCGCAATCAGGCGGTCGTACCGGTCACCCCGGAGGCACGGAGCGCGCGATTGCTGTCCCGCATCGCCCCGGGGCTGTTGCGCGCGATCGCACGGATCGATCCGCCACTGTGACCTGATGACAAGCAAGTTGGCGAACCACCGTCGGTCGCAGGACGGTTGGGCAAGTCGGCTGTATGTACGAGGTACTTGCCGAACACTCCCAAGACGAAGAGAAGTTGTCCACAGAGTCGCCAATTTCCTTGTGGATAACTCGGGTTGGTTGTGGATCAAACATCGGGAACGAAATCAAGTGCGTGATCCCCGTCTCTCCCGCAGGCTGGAAAGATGACGGAAAGGAATGACGACAGACGTACCGTGACGGTGTCGAAGTACCTCTCGAAGCACCTGCGGCACCGGCCGGATCGCATCGGGATCACGCTGGAGGACGGCGGCTGGGTGGAGATCGACACGCTGCTCGCCGCGGCGGCCGCCCACGGCTTCCCGATCACCCGCGAGGAACTGGACCGGGTGGTGGCCACCAACGACAAGAAGCGCTTCGCGGTCGAGGGCACCCGCATCCGTGCCAGCCAGGGCCACAGCGTCGACGTCGACCTGGGACTGCCCCCGGCGGCCCCGCCCTCGTACCTCTACCACGGGACCGTGGCCCGCAACCTGGACGCGATCCGTGCCGAGGGCCTGAGGCCCATGGGCCGGCACGACGTGCACCTGTCCCCGGACCGCGAGACCGCCACCCGCGTCGGCGCCCGACGCGGCCGCCCGGTGGTGCTGGCCGTGGACGCCGGCGCCATGCACCGCGACGGCCACGTCTTCCACGTCAGCGAGAACGGGGTCTGGCTCACCAAGGCCGTACCGCCGCAATACCTGCGTTTCCCAGAGAGACACTGACTCGTGGCTGCGATTCCCGGGCCTTTCCGATCAATCTCGGCCACGACCACTCCCCGGCTCCCTTACGCTCGAGGCATGAGTCTGCGTCTGAGCACCGTGATCCTGCCGTACGTCCGCTGGCACGAGGGCGGGCGTTCCGCCTGGGAGCGTGCGGAGCAGCTCGGGTTCCACACCGCGTTCACCTACGACCACCTGTCGTGGCGGTCCTTTCGCGACGGCCCCTGGTTCGGAGCCGTACCGACGCTGACGGCCGCGGCCGCCGTCACCGACCGGCTGCGCCTCGGCACCCTGGTGACCTCGCCTAACTTCCGGCATCCGGTGACCCTCGCCAAGGAGCTGATCTCTCTGGACGACATATCCGGCGGCCGGATCACACTGGGCATCGGCGCGGGCGGCACCGGCTTCGACGCCACCGCGCTCGGCCAGGAGCCGTGGACGCCGCGCGAGCGGGCCGACCGGTTCGGCGAGTTCGTCCCGCTGCTCGACCGGCTGCTCACCGAGGACTCCGTCACCCACCAGGGAACGCACTACTCCGCGCACGAGGCGCGCAACATCCCGGGCTGCGTGCAGCGCCCCCGGCTGCCCTTCGCGGTCGCCGCGACCGGCCCGCGCGGCCTGAAGCTCGCCGCCCGCCACGGTCAGGCGTGGGTGACGACCGGCGACCCGAAGCTGTTCGAGACCGGCACCCCGGAGGAATCGCTGCGGGCTCTGCGCGCGCAGACCGAGAAGCTGGCCGACGCCTGCGCCGCGGTCGGCCGTGACGTCGCTGAGCTCGACAAGGTCCTGCTCACCGGCTTCACTCCGGATCGCGGCCGTCCGCTCCAGTCCCTGGACGCGTTCGTCGACTTCGCCGGCCGGCACGCGGAGCTGGGCTTCACCGACCTCGTGATCCACTGGCCCATCCCCGACTCCGACTTCGCGGCGGACGAGAAGGTCTTCGAGCAGATCGCCCTGGAGGCCCCGGCGCAGCTGGGCTGAACATGACGCGATGTGACGGCGCTGGTGAGCAGGGTCACCACTCAAGTGTGCGGGGTCTCGCACGGCCGTGCGGGCATATGCGCCAGAATGGGCCGGTGACCTCAGCGACCCGACAGTCCGAGACCCCGGCCTCCGCCCTCCAGCCCCGGCTGATCGCGACCGACCTCGACGGCACTCTGCTGCGCGACGACAAGTCGGTCTCCGAGCGGACCGTCGCCGCGCTGGCCGCCGCCGAGGAGGCCGGCATCGAGGTGTTCTTCGTCACGGGCCGGCCCGCCCGCTGGATGGACGTGGTCAGCGACCACGTCCACGGTCACGGACTGGCCATCTGCGGCAACGGCGCGGCCGTGGTCGACCTGCACGGCGGCCCCGGCGCCCACCGCTTCGTCAAGGTTCGCGAGCTGGCCCGGGACAACGCGCTCGACGCCGTACGACTGCTGCGGGACGCCGCACCCGGCACGGTGTACGCCGTCGAGCAGACGTACGGCTTCTACCAGGAGCCGACGTACCCGAAGCTGCACATGGAGATCCCGGACCTGCTCGCACCCGCCGAGGAGCTGCTGGCCCCGGACGCACCCGGCGCCCGTGAGCCGGTGCTCAAGATCCTCGCCTACCACCCGCAGCTGGACCCGGACGCCTTCCTCACCCTGGCCCGCCTCGCCGTCGGCGACCGCGCCACCATCACCCGGTCCAGCCCCAGCGCCCTGCTGGAGATCAGCGGCCCGGGCGTCTCCAAGGCGAGCACCCTCGCGCTGTGCTGCGCCGAGCGCGGCATCTCCCACGAGGAGGTCGTCGCCTTCGGTGACATGCCCAACGACGTGGAGATGCTCACCTGGGCGGGACAGTCCTACGCGATGGGCAACGCCCACCCGGACGTGATCGCCGCCGCGTCGGGGCGGACGGTCGCCAACAACGACGACGGCGTTGCCGTGGTGATCGAGCGGATCCTCGCGGAGCGGTCGTAGGTCGCCCAGCGGTCGCCTATCGCCAGGACCGTCCATCGGGCGCCGATCTCCTCGCGCACGGCTCTCAGAGTCGTACGCCCCGTGCCGTCAGCCACGGCACCGGATCGATGCCCGACCCCCATTCCGGAGTGACCCGGACCTCGAAGTGCAGGTGTGGTCCGGTCGAGTTGCCCGTCGTGCCCGACTGCGCGATCCACTGGCCCGTGGCCACCGGTTCTCCCTGGTCCACGGTGACGGCGGCGAGATGGGCGTACTGGGTGAAGTAGCCGCCCGGGTGCTGGATCACGACCTCGATCCCGAAGGCGCCGCCGCACGCCACCCGCACGACCTTCCCGGCGCCGACGGCCCGCACCGGTGTCCCGATGGGAACCGCGAAGTCCTGGCCGGTGTGCCGGTGCGCCCAGTGGTCGCCTCCGCTGCCGAACGGAGCGGAAAGTCTGTACGACTCCACCGGCGCCCCCCAGGCGCGGTGGGTACTCTGCCGCGGCCGGCCCAGATGGACGGCGCCCCGGCACGATCCCGTGGCGGCGGTCGCGTCGGCCTGCCTCTGCAGGACCTGCCGTGCCGCCTCGAGCTTCGCCTGAAGGGTCCGCCTTCTGTCCGCCAGTTCGGCTTTCCGCTTCTGCAGCAGCCGCGACTGCGCCGACGCCTCGGCCAGATCTGCGGCGAGGCGGTCCTCCACCCTGTGGATACCGACGACAGCGTCCGCAGAGGCGCGGTCCCCGCGCGTGAGGGAGTGCTGACTTCGCATCAACTTCAGCGTGGTATCGGGGAGGAGCGTCTGTGGCACATAGGGGGGAGCGACGCTCTGGTGGTACTGGGCGCGCGCTATCAGGCCCGGGTCCTTGCGGAGGGCCGCGCCCAGCCGGCGCTGCCCTATGAGGAGTCTCTCGTCGCGCCGTGCTCGGGCGCGCTGCCTCTCGGCTTCCCGTAGCCCGGTCTCGTACTGCCGCGCCACCACGGCGGCTTCGTCGTACAGGCGCGCCACCCGTATGGCGGCGGAGGAATCGGCGCCGTCGCCCACCGGCGCGCTCCCGGCCACGGCGGACCAGCCCGGAAGCGTCGTGAACGCGGACAGCACGACCGAAACGAGCAAGGCTTGCCGAGGGGATGAATGCATGTCAACGATCGTGGCCCGTGTCGCGGGCCCAGTCCTGTTGACGTCCTACGGCTGGAGGAACGGGCGGCCACGAATGGCCCAGCCGCATCCCTCATCCGGCTCCCAGCAGGTCCCCCCGGGCCTCCCGCTCCAGCATCTCCCGCAACGGCCCCTCCACCGCCGCCAGCTCGGCATGGCCACCCCGCTGGACCACCCGGCCCTCCGCGAGGACGATCACCTCGTCGACCCCCTCGAGTCCGGCCAGCCGGTGGGTGATCAGCAGGGTGGTACGGCCCTCGGTGGCGACGAGCAGGTCGGCGACGAGCGCGTCCGCCGTCGGCAGGTCGAGGTGTTCCGCGGGCTCGTCGAGGATCAGGACGGGGAAGTCGGCGAGCAGGGCGCGGGCCAGGGCCAGCCGTTGCCGCTGACCACCGGACAACCGGGCGCCGTGCTCGCCGATCAGGGTGTCCATGCCGTCGGGCAGCCCCTCCGCCCAGTCGAGGAGCCGGGCCCGTGCGAGCGCGTCCCGCAGTTCCGCCTCGCTCGCGTCCTTCCGCGCGAGCAGCAGGTTCTCCCGCACCGAGCTGTCGAAGAGGTGGGCGTCCTGCGCGCAGAGTCCGACCAGGCGCCGCACGTCGTCGCCGTCGAGCGCGTCGGCGTCCGTGCCGCCCAGCGTGTACGAGCCGGCGGCCGCGTCCAGGAACCGCAGCAGGACCTGCGCCAGTGTCGTCTTGCCCGCGCCCGAGGGGCCGACCACGGCGACCCGGCGGCCTTGTTCGAGGGTGAGGTCGAAGCCGCTGAGCGCGTCCCGGCGCTGCCCGTCGTACCGGGCCGTGAGCCCCTCCAGCACGAGCGGGAAGGGCGACGAGGGAGCCTGCTGCGGCTGCTCGGGTTGCCGCACGGGCTCCGGGGCGTCCAGCACCTCGTGGACGCGCTCGGCGCTCCGGCGCACCCGCTGGCGGTGCTGCACGGCGAGCGGCAGCCCCAGGACCGCCTCGAACGCGGCCAAGGGCGTGAGCACCACGACCGCCATGAGCACCCCGCCGAGCCGTCCCTCGGCGACGGCCTGTGCTCCCACGAGGGCGGAGGCCGCGACGGTCAGCCCGGTGACCAGCGCGGTGAGCCCGTCGCCGATCGCGGTCGCGGTGGCGGCGCGGGAGGCGATGCCGGTCAGTACGGCGTCGGCCTGCCGCGTCTGGGCGGTCCGCGCCGGAAGCACACCGGCGACCGTCAACTCGTCCGTTCCGGTCAGCAGTTCGGTCACCCGGGTCGCCAGTACACCCCGGGCGGGCGCCAGCCTCCGTTCCGCCCGGCGCGCCACGGCCCCCGTCACCAAGGGCACACCCACCCCGGCCGCGAGGAGCCCGACGGCGAGGACGGCACCGGCGTCGGGCAGCAGCCAGGCGGTGAAGCACACGGAACCGGCCGACACGACGAACGCGGCCCCTGCGGGCAGCAGCCAGCGCAGCCAGTAGTCCTGAAGCGCGTCCACATCGGCGACCAGCCGGGACAGCAGGTCGCCCCGCCGGGTCGTGCGCAGCCCCGCCGGAGCCAGCCGCTCAAGGCGCCGATACACGGCGACGCGGGTGTCGGCCAGCATGCGCAGGACGGCATCGTGGGACACCAGCCGTTCCGCATACCGGAACACGGCCCGTCCGATCCCGAACGTCCGCGTGGCCGTCACGGCCACCATCAGATACAGCACCTGCGGCTGCTGGGAGGCCCGCGAGATCAACCAACCCGAGGTGGCCATCAGCCCCACCGCACTGCCGAGCGCGAGACTCCCGAGCACCAGGGCGAGGACGAGCCGCCCACGACAGGGTCCGGCCATGGCGCGGACGCGGCCCAGCACGCCACCACCCCTGACCGGAGGCGGGACGTGGGCCGGCTCGCCTCGGGCGGCAGGCGTGCTCACCGGCTCCCGGCGGCGCAGCGACTCGAGGCCGGCCTGCGCGATGAGGCCCGACGTGACGTGGTGCTCCGCCTCCAGCCGCACCACTCGGTCCGCCAGCCGGAGCAGTGCCGGCCGGTGCACCACCAGAAGGACCGTCCGGCCGACGGTGAGACGGCGCACCGCTTCCACGATCTCTGCCTCGGTCGCCCCGTCCAGGGACGCTGTCGGCTCGTCCAGCAGCAGCACCGGCCGGTCGGCGAGGAACGCCCGCGCCAGGGCGAGCCGTTGCCGCTGCCCGGCGGAGAGGCCCGCTCCGTCCTCGCCGAGCACCGTGCGGATCCCCTCGGGCAGCGCGTCCACGAACGGAAGTGCCCCGGCGTCGGCCAGCGCCCTCCGTACCGCCGTGTCGTGCGCATCCGGTCGCGCCAGCCGTACGTTGTCGGCGATCGTGCCCGCGTACAGATGGGGACGCTGGGGCACCCAGGCGATCCGTGAGCGCCACTCCTCCAGATCGGCCGAGGCGAGATCGGCTCCCCCGACCCGTACGCACCCCTCGGTGGGCGGCACGAATCCGAGCAGGACGCTGAGCAGGGTCGACTTGCCCGCTCCGCTCGGTCCGACGAGGGCCACCGTTTCACCGGGCGCGACCGTGAGCGACACGTCGGACACCGCGGCGGACGACCGTCCGGGATAGCGGACGGTCACCTCTTCGAAGACGATCGGCCCGTTTGGGACGCGCCGCGCACCGGAAACCGGTACCGGATTCTCCAGCACCGCGAAGATCTCCTCGGCCGCGGAAAGCCCCTCCGCGGCCGCGTGATACTGCGTCCCCACCTGCCGCAACGGCAGATACGCCTCTGGGGCCAGCACCAGGATGACCAGCCCGATGTACAGGTCCATGTCGCCGTGGACGAGCCGCATACCGATCTCGACGGCGACGAGCGCGACCGAGATCGTGGCCAGGAGCTCCAGCGCGAAGGACGACAGGAAGGCGATGCGCAGCGTCCGCATGGTCGCCTGCCGGTACTCGCCGGTGATCCGCTTGATCGACTCGGCCTGGGCCTTGGCCCGGCCGAACACCTTGAGCGTCGGCAGTCCGGCGACCACGTCGAGGAAGTGCCCGGACAGCCGTGACAGCAACCGCCACTGACGGTCCATCTGGGATTGTGTCGCCCAGCCGATCAACATCATGAAGAGGGGAATCAGGGGCAGCGTGCCGGCGATGATCGCCGCCGACATCCAGTCCTCGGTGACGATCCGCGCCAGCACCGCCACCGGCACCACCACCGCGAGCCCCAACTGCGGCAGATAGCGCGAGAAGTAGTCGTCGAGGACGTCGATTCCCCGCGTGGCCAGAGCGACCAGCGAACCGGTCTGCTGCCCGCTGAGCCACCCGGGACCGAGCGCCCCGGCTCGCTCCAGCAGCCTCGCCCGCAGTTCCGACTTCACCGCCGCGCTCGCGCGGTGGGCGGAGAGTTCGGTGAGCCAGGACACCAGGGCCCGTCCGACCGCCACGCCCACCAGAAGAAACAGAGGGGTGCGAAGTTCGGTGATCGAGTGGTGGTGCTGGAAGGCGCCCACCACCACCTCGGCGATCAGCATCGCCTGAGCGATGACCAGGGCCGCGCCGATGGCCCCCAGGCCGATGACCGCGCCGAGGAAGAAGCGTGTGGCCCGCGCGTAACGGAGCAGTCGTGGATCGATCGGTTTCACGTGAAACATGCCCTTCGGCCTGGGGCGGGATGTTTCACGTGAAACACCCCGTCCCATCAGATTCAGTGCACGGCACCGACGGAGGTGTCAGCCGCGATGTGCTGGGTGCCGATGCGCTTGCGGAACACCCAGTAGGTCCAGCCCTGATAGAGAAGGACGATCGGCGTGGCGATCCCGGCGCACCAGGTCATGATCTTCAGGGTGTAGGGGCTCGACGAGGCGTTTGTCACCGTCAGGCTCCAGTCCCCGTTGAGCGTGGACGGCATGACATTCGGGAACAGCGTCAGGAACAACATGGTGACCGCGGCCACGATGGTGACGCCGGAGAACGCGAACGACCATCCCTCGCGCCCTGCCTGGTTGGCCACGAGCGCCGCGACGAGCGCGGCCACCGCCACGACCAGGGCGACGAGGCTCTTGCCGTCCCCTCGGTCGATCTGAGCCCAGGCGAGGAAGAGAAGTGCCAGCCCGGCGGTCACCAACCCGACGCCCAGGGCCAGCTTCCGCGCCCGCTGCCGGATGTCCCCGACGGTCTTCAGTGCGGTGAACACCGTCCCGTGGAAGGTGAACAGGGCCAGCGTGACCAGGCCGCCGAGGAGCGCGAACGGATTGAGCAGATCCCAGACGGTGCCCACGTACTCCAGGTGCTGGTCGATCTTCACACCCCGCACGATGTTGGCGAAGGCCACACCCCACAGGAACGCCGGGATCAGCGAGGTCCAGAAGATCGCGTTCTCCCAGTTCCGCTGCCAGTTCTCCTCGGGCCGCTTCGCCCGGTACTCGAAGGCGACACCGCGCACGATCAGACAGACCAGGATGACCAGCAGCGGCAGATAGAAGCCGGAGAAGAGCGTGGCGTACCAGTCGGGGAAGGCGGCGAACGTGGCGCCGCCCGCGCTGAGCAGCCATACCTCGTTGCCGTCCCAGACCGGACCAATCGTGTTGATCAGTACCCGCCGCTCGGGGCGGTTGCGGGCCAGCAGCTTGGTGAGGATGCCGACTCCGAAGTCGAAGCCCTCCAGGAAGAAGTAGCCGATCCAGAGGACCGCGATGAGGACGAACCAGACGTCGTGAAGTTGCATGGTGTGAGCGCTCCCTCGGCCTAGTACGAGAAGGCCATCGGCTTGTCGGCGTCCCTTGAGTCGCCGCCGAGCCTGGTGGGCGGGTTGAGATCGGACTCGGTGAGCTCGGGCGGTCCGGCCTTGACGTACTTCGTCAGCAGCTTCACCTCGACGACGGCGAGGATCGCGTAGAGCACGGTGAACACGGTCATCGACGTGATGACCTCGCCCTGCGATACACCGGGGGAGACGGCGTCACGGGTGCGCAGCACGCCGTAGACGACCCATGGCTGACGGCCCATCTCGGTGAAGATCCAGCCCCAGGAGTTGGCGATGAGCGGGAAGGCGAGCGTCCAGATCGCGATGCGCCAGTACCAGGTGGTGAGCGTCGGGCCGAGCGGCTTGTTCCTGAACAGGACCAGATGCGGCACCTCGTCCTCACCGACCCGCAGATGCTGCGGCAGCAGGAACTTCTTGCGGGTCAGCCAGAGCCCGGCCAGGCCGATGGCGAAGGACGCCATGCCGAAGCCGATCATCCAGCGGAAGCCCCAGAAGGTGACGGGAATGATCGGGCGGTAGTCGCCGGGGCCGTACTTCTGCTCTTCGGCCTTGTTGGTGTCGTTGATGCCGGGGACGTACGAGGTGAAGTCGTCGTCGGCCAGGAAGGACAGCAGGCCGGGAACGGACAGTTCGACCGAGTTGTGTCCCTTGCTGACGTCGCCGTAGGCGAAGATCGAGAAAGGTGCCGAGTTCTGACCGTCCCACAGGGCCTCGGCGGCGGCCATCTTCATCGGCTGCTGCTTGAACATGACCTTGCCGAGGACGTCGCCGCTGACCGCGGTGAGCAGGCCGGCGATGACGACGGTGACCAGTCCGAGCCGCAGCGAGCTCTTCATCACGGGGATGTGCTTCTTGCGGAGCAGGTGGTAGGCCGCGATGCCGACCATGAACGCGCCGCCGGTGAGGAAGGACGCGGACAGGGTGTGGAAGACCTGGGCGAGCGCGGTGTTCTGGGTCAGGACGTGCCAGAAGTCGGTGAGTTCGGCCCGGCCCTTCGCCTTGTTGATCCGGTAGCCGACGGGGTGTTGCATCCAGGAGTTGGCCGCGAGGATGAAGTACGCCGACAGGATCGTGCCGATGGAGACCATCCATATGCAGGCCAGGTGGAGCTTCTTCGGCAGTTTGTCCCAACCGAAGATCCACAGCCCGATGAAGGTGGACTCGAAGAAGAAGGCGATGAGGGCCTCGAACGCGAGCGGGGCACCGAAGACGTCGCCCACGAAGCGGGAGTAGGCGGACCAGTTCATGCCGAACTGGAACTCCTGGACGATGCCGGTCACGACACCCATCGCGATGTTGATCAGGAAGAGCTTGCCCCAGAACTTCGTCGCCCTGAGGTGCCTCTCCTTCTCCGTCCGTACCCACGCGGTCTGCAGGCCGGCCGTCAGCGCGGCGAGAGAGATGGTGAGCGGGACGAACAGGAAGTGGTAGACGGTGGTGATGCCGAACTGCCATCGCGCCAGGGTCTCCGGCGCCAAAGCTATGTCCACGTCGTCCTTCTCCTTACGTCGCCACGGTCACGCGGCAGTTTGCCCGGTGTGCCCCACTCATCGCGGGAACAATCGGGCCCGCTTGTGAACGCGTTCACATTCACAAGCAATTATGGCGCATGGCAGTCGCAAGCCGGAGGGGTGGGGGGTCCTAAGGCGGGCCTGTTCGGCATCTGGCACAATCCCGCCCCGGCCCGGGCCCCACGCCACTCGCGCGGGACCCGGGAGGACTCCACTGGGCTGGTCCGAAGGCCGGGCCTAGAGCTCCTTGTGGAAGCCCTCCGCGACCTTCATGAAGATGTCGTTCGCCTCGGCCTCGCCGATCGTCACGCGCACCCCCTCGCCCGGGAAGGGCCGCACGACCACACCGGCCTGCTCACAAGTGGCCGCGAAGTCCATCGTGCGCTCCCCCAGCCGCAGCCACACGAAGTTCGCCTGCGTCTCGGGCACCGTCCAGCCCTGGGCGCGCAGCGCGTCCACCACGCGCGTCCGTTCGCACACCAGCGAGCCGACCCGGCCGAGCAGCTCGTCCTCCGCGCGCAGCGAGGCGATCGCCGCCTCCTGCGCCAGCTGGCTGACGCCGAACGGCACCGCCGTCTTGCGCAGCGCCGCGGCCACCGGCTCATGCGCGACCGCGAAGCCGACACGCAGCCCGGCGAGGCCGTACGCCTTGGAGAAGGTGCGCAGCACGCACACGTTCGGCCGCTTGCGGTACAGCTGGATGCCGTCCGGCACCTCGACGTCACGGACGAATTCGCGGTACGCCTCGTCGAGGACGACCAGAACATCGCCCGGCACACGGTCCAGGAAGCGCTCCAGCTCCTCCCGGCGCACTACGGTGCCCGTCGGGTTGTTCGGGTTGCAGACGAAGATCAGCCGGGTCCGGCCGGTGATCGCGTCGGCCATCGCGTCCAGGTCGTGCACGTCGCCCTCGGTCAGCGGCACCTGCACCGCTGTCGCACCACTGATTCGGGTGATGATCGGGTATGCCTCGAAGGACCGCCAGGCGTAGATCACCTCGTCGCCCGGGCCGCTCGTGGCCTGCAGCAGCTGCTGCGCCACACCGACCGAGCCCGTCCCGGTCGCGAGGTGCGACTGGGGGACCCCGAAGCGCTCCGACAGCTCGCTCATCAGCCCCGTGCACGCCATGTCCGGGTAGCGGTTGAAGGACGCGGCCATCGTGGTCACCGTCTCCAGCACACCCGGCAGCGGAGGGTACGGATTCTCGTTCGAGGACAGCTTGTAGGCCACCGGGCCGCCGGCCGCGGCAGGCTTGCCGGGCTTGTAGGTGGGGATATCGTCCAGCTCGGCACGCAGCCTCGGGCTCGTCTCGCTCACCGCAGTCCTCCTCGCGCACACCACCGGCTCGTGACCGCCACCGGCGTCCAATGCTTCTCACCTTATGAGGATTCGAGGCCGCTGCGAATGGGCTGTGGACAACCGCTCCGCCCTGTGGATCACGGCATGGAAGGGCGGCGGCCGGGCGGGTGGCCGTACGGAGACGGCGGGTGGCCGCGCGGAGGCAGGCGGGTAGCTGTACAGAGGTGAGGCGGGCGGCCGTACAGAGGCAGGCGGGCGGCCGTACCAACTCGGACGGATCGCCGTACCCACCCGGACAGATCGCCACAGGAGCCCGCGTACATCACCGCGGGAAGGCGCGTGAAGCCAGGGGCGCGTCGCCCCATGTGGCACGCGCCGGTGGCTCACGCCGTGGCGCGCATCCCTCGTGAAGGTGAGTTGAGACCTCTTCGCAATATGGCCACCTCGACAGGCCCACGCGGGCCGTCACGCCATCTATTGACCTTGGATCGTTCAAGCCCCTTGCATTCGCAGGCACTTGGCTTTTTTCGATCATGCAGAAACGTATCTGTCAACGGGTGCATATGCGTCCGCACTACCCCACCACATGAGCCCTACTATCGGCTCGCCATGACAGCAGCAGGGAAGCACCAGGTGAGCCGGGCCGAGACCTCCCGCCGAGGCAGCCGGCCGGGCCGGGCGGGCATCAGAGACGTGGCCGCCGCCGCCGGGGTCTCCATCACGACCGTCTCCGACGCCCTCAACGGCAAGGGCCGGCTGCCGGACGCCACCCGGCGCCACGTCCGCGAGGTCGCCGACCGGCTGGGCTACCGCCCCTCGGCCGCGGCCCGCACCCTCCGTACCGGCAAGTCGGGCCTCATCGGCCTGACCGTGACGACGTACGGGGATGAACCTTTCACCTTCACCGAATTCGCGTACTTCGCGGAGATGGCCAGGGCCGCCACCTCCGCCGCGCTCGCCCGGGGATACGCCCTGGTCATCCTGCCCGCCACCTCGCGGCACGACGTGTGGTCGAACGTCGCCCTGGACGGCACGGTGGTCATCGACCCCTCCGACCACGACCCGGTGGTCACCGAGCTGGTCCGGCAGGGGTTACCGGTCGTCTCCGACGGCCGCCCGGCCGGCTCCCTCCCCGTCACCGCCTGGGTCGACAACGACCACGAGGCCGCCGTCCTCGGCATCCTCGACCACCTCGCGGAAGCGGGCGCCCGCCGCATCGGGCTGCTGACCGGCACGACGACGGACACGTATACGCACCTGTCCACGACCGCGTACCTCAACTGGTGCGAGCGCGTAGGACAGGACCCGGTCTACGAGGCCTACCCGGCACACGACCCGTGCGCGGGCGCCGTCGCCGCCGACCGGCTGCTGGCCCGTCCGGACCGCCCCGACGCGGTCTACGGGCTCTTCGACCCGAACGGCACCGACCTGCTCGCCGCAGCCCGCCGCTACGGCCTGCGCGTCCCGGACGACCTGCTGCTCGTGTGCTGCAGCGAGTCCGCCGTGTACGCCAACACCGAGCCTCCCGTCACCACGCTCTCCCTCAAACCGCGCCGGATCGGCACCGCGGTGGTCCAGCTCCTCATCGACGCCATCGAGGGTGTCCAGCCGGAGCAGCCGGTCGAGCAGGTGATACCGACCGAACTGATCGTGCGTACGTCGTCCGAGCGACGCCCGCACCGCACCACGGTCAGCCCGCCCCGGTCGCCCGACCAGAGGTAGCCCGCACGGGGCCCGCGGGTGACGCACCAGTCGCCCACGGGCGCCCGACGACCGGAGCACCGGCGGGAAAGCCCCGCCCATTTAGGGCGAATGCCGCGGTGAACTGGAGGGCTTCCCCGATTCACCACCCCTGGGTCATCACATGGCGCGATCCGCATTCCTATGATGGGCCCACGACACCGCGGGCCGCTGCGACCAGGCAGTCCGATGCGGTGCAGATGCGGCGCGAGGTGGAGGGGTCGATGACTCAGGGGGCCGGTCAGGGACCCGAGGTGGAGCGGACGGCGACGTTGCGCGACTTCCGGGTGCCCGCGTACGTCCACGACGCCGGTCCGTACGCGCAGAGCACGCCCCAGGACCAGGTCACCGGACCCGCCGCCCCGGAGGCCTACCCCCGCGGCTACTCCGACGCCTACACGCCCACCGAACGGGATCTCCCGGTCGTCAACCGCGGTGACACGCTCCAGGTGAACGTCGCTCCCACGTCCGCGCCCGCTCCGCAGTCCTCGGAGGGTCCCGGTCCGCTGTTCGTCGTCGGTGACGTGCACGGCTATCTCGACCAGCTCGTGGCGGCGCTCCAGGAGAAGGGCCTCATCGACGCCCAGGGGAGCTGGTGCGCGGGCACGGCGCGGCTGTGGTTCCTCGGCGACTTCACCGACCGCGGGCCCGACGGCATCGGCGTCATCGACCTGGTGATGCGGCTGTCGGCGGAGGCGGCGGCGGCCGGCGGCTACTGCAAGGCGCTCATGGGCAACCACGAGCTGCTGCTGCTCGGCGCCAAGCGGTTCGGCGACACGCCGGTCAACTCCGGCGCGGGCACCGCCACCTTCCAGGCGGCCTGGCTGCTCAACGGCGGCCAGAAGACCGACATGGACCGCCTGCAGGACCACCACCTGCAGTGGATGGCCCGCCTCGACGCGGTGGAGGAGGTCGACGGGCACCTGCTGGTCCACTCGGACACCACCGCCTACCTCGACTACGGCGACTCCATCGAGGCGGTCAACGACACCATCCGCGAGACGCTCACCCGCAACGACGCGGACGAGGTGTGGGACCTCTTCCGCAAGTTCACCAAGCGCTTCTCCTTCCGCGACGAAGGCGGCGCCGACGCCGTACGGTCCCTGCTGGACACGTACGGCGGCAGGCGCATCGTCCACGGCCACAGCCCCATTCCCTACCTCCTCGGAGAGGTCGGCTCGGAGGACGGCGAGGACAGCACGGGTCCGATGGTCGAGGGACCGCACATCTACGCGGACGGACTGGCGATCGCGATGGACGGCGGCGTGACCATGGCCGGAAAGCTGCTGGTCCAGCAACTGCCCCTGGATATCTGACCTTTCCCCGGACAGACATCCCCCGACGGAGGACCGCGCAGAGGAGCGCAGGCCGGGGCCATTTTCCGGAAAGCCCCTGTCACCGCGCGCCGTCACCGCTCTACCATCGGCTTATCCGTAGCAGGCTCCCCTCCGTTTCTGCCCGACGGCTCGTCAGCATGCCGAGTCCCAAGCCCTACGGAGCATCGGGGGATGCACATGAACAGCGTTCCGCAGCACCTGCTGAGCGAGGACCGCCAGGACTACGAGCGGGTCCTCGATGAGGCGCTGCGCTCCGCACCACACCGTCCGGATCTGGCCGCTGTGGGTCAGCGGCTGAACCCCGAACAGTTGCGCACCATGGCGCTGAACGCCACCGCCCTCATCACCGCGGCGGCGGCCACCGAGTACCAGCACTACGTGATGGTCCGCGAGGAACTGCGCCGGCCGGCGCCGTCCACCCCGATCGTCCAGGACAGCGCCCCCGGTGCCCCGGAGGCGGACCTGGACGCCCTGGGGCTCGCGGCCACCGTGGGAGAGGCCGCCGCGAGCGCCGGGACCGGTGCCGTCATCGCGGTCCTCGCCCCCTTCCTCGCGGGCGCCGCCGCGGCGATCTTCCTGCTCGTGGGGTACATCCTGAAGATGGTCAATCCCGATCAGGCGTTCGCCCGGACGCTCCTGACCACCGGGTGGGTCTTCGGCGCGGTGACCGCGGCGTCGATCCTGGTCGCCGCGATCGGCCTGCTGCTCACCGCCCTGCGCAACAGCTCATCGGCACAAGAGGCGGACGCGTCGGGCGCCTTGACGGCGGAGGTGTCCCGGGCCAGGGACGCCTGGCACGAGGCGCTGCTGGAGCGCGGCATCCTGCCGTTCCTCCGTGAGGCGCTCAGCGATCCGGGCACGGCCGCGATGACCCGGAAGGCGCCGGAGGCGGCCGCCGGCCGTATCCCGCACCTCGGCTACGACCGTCCGGGGTTCACCAGCCCCGACAGCGGCCCGGCCACCGGTACCCGCCCCAGCTTCACCAGCCCCGACTTCACCAGCCCGGATTTCGGGGGGCCGGAGCACACGCCGGAGTGACGGACCCGGCCGACGTCCGGTCACCCGCGAAGTGCGCAAGGCCGGGGCGCCCATCTCCGGACCATCCCCGGAGTGGCACCGCCCCCGGCCGGCAACCGGCGTCCGGCCCGCTCATTGAAGACGCGGGCTCGTCGTGGTCTTTCCGTTCCGCGCTCGGGCGAGAGCGAGTCGGCCCCTCCGGCCTGCGCAGCGACGGCACAGGCCGGAGGGCACCGCTTGACGGAACGCCGGCGGCACTGCCAGGTCAGTCGGCGATCGGCAGGTACACCCGGTTTCCCGCCTCGGCGAACTCCCTCGACTTCTGTGCCATGCCCTCCGCGATCTGCTCCCGGCTGCCGCCGTGTTCGCGGCGGATGTCCTGGGAGATCTTCATCGAGCAGAACTTCGGACCGCACATCGAGCAGAAGTGGGCGGTCTTGGCCGGCTCCGCCGGGAGGGTCTCGTCGTGGAAGTCGCGGGCCGTGTCCGGGTCGAGGGCCAGGTTGAACTGGTCCTCCCAGCGGAACTCGAAGCGCGCGTCGGACAGCGCGTCGTCCCACGCCTGCGCACCCGGATGCCCCTTGGCGAGGTCGGCCGCATGCGCGGCGATCTTGTAGGTGATCACGCCGGTCTTGACGTCGTCGCGGTTGGGCAGGCCCAGGTGCTCCTTGGGGGTGACGTAGCAGAGCATGGCCGTGCCCCACCAGGCGATCATCGCGGCGCCGATACCGGAGGTGATGTGGTCGTACGCCGGCGCGATGTCCGTCGTCAGCGGGCCGAGCGTATAGAACGGCGCTTCATCGCAGATCTCCTGCTGAAGGTCGATGTTCTCCTTGATCTTGTGCATCGGGACGTGTCCCGGGCCCTCGATCATGGTCTGTACGTTGAAGCGCCTGGCGATCCGGCCGAGTTCCCCGAGCGTGCGCAGTTCGGCGAACTGTGCCTCGTCGTTGGCGTCCGCGATGGAGCCGGGCCTGAGGCCGTCGCCCAGCGAGTACGTGACGTCGTAGGCGGCGAGGATTTCACACAGTTCTTCGAAGTGCTCGTACAGGAACGACTCCTTGTGGTGGGCGAGGCACCACGCCGCCATGATCGAGCCGCCACGCGAGACGATGCCGGTCTTGCGGTTCGCGGTCAGCGGCACGTACGGCAGACGCACCCCCGCGTGCACCGTCATGTAGTCCACGCCCTGCTCGGCCTGTTCGATGACCGTGTCCTTGTAGATCTCCCAGGTCAGTTCCTCGGCCTTCCCGTCGACCTTCTCGAGGGCCTGGTAGAGCGGCACCGTGCCGATCGGCACGGGGGAGTTGCGCAGCACCCACTCGCGCGTGGTGTGGATGTTGCGGCCGGTGGACAGGTCCATGACCGTGTCGGCGCCCCAGCGGGTCGCCCAGGTCATCTTCTCGACCTCCTCCTCGATTGAGGAGGTCACCGCGGAGTTGCCGATGTTGGCGTTGACCTTCACCAGGAACCGCTTGCCGATGATCATCGGCTCGATCTCGGGGTGGTTGACGTTGGTCGGGAGGACCGCACGGCCTGCCGCGATCTCTTCGCGCACCACCTCCGGGGACACGTTCTCCCGGAGGGCGACGAACTCCATCTCGGGCGTGATCTCCCCACGGCGTGCATACGCCAGTTGCGTCACCGCCTTGCCGTCGCGGCCGCGGCGCGGCTGACGCGGCCGCCCCGGGAACACCGCGTCGAGGTTGCGCAGTCCGCCCCGAGGCGAGGTGTGCTTGATGCCGTCGTCCTCCGGGCGGACGGGACGGCCCGCGTACTCCTCGGTGTCGCCGCGGGCGGTGATCCAGTTCTCCCGCAAGGGGGCCAGGCCCCTGCGGACGTCCGTCTGGACAAGTGGGTCGGTGTACGGGCCGGAGGTGTCGTACAGCGTGACCGACTGCCCGTTGGTGAGGTGCACCCGCCGGACCGGCACTCGCACATCGGGGCGTGAGCCCTCGATGTACGCCTTGTGCCAGCCGATGGACTGTCCGGCCTCCTGGGACTGTTCGCCCTGAACGGAGGCAGGGGTGCGTACGTCCTTGTTGGTCATGAGACCTACTCCCTACGCCGGCATTACCCGGTAACAGGTTCAGCGGTCGACGCAGCGGTTTCCGCCCGCCGATGTTCCACGTGAAACATCGCGTCAGCGGAGGTCAGCGCCCTCTCAGCCCGGTGCTCCGAGCTCCCGCGTGTGCAAAGGTCCTCCCACGCTAGCGTCTCTTTGCGCGAGCTGAACAGTGGGCCTCACACCTTCTTGCGATGATGCCTCGGTGACCACGACACAGCATCCACCACCGTACCCACCGCCCGACCCACCCCACGGCCACGGCCAGGGCGACGCACGTGGCCATGGGCCGAGCGGCGAGCACGGGCAGGGAGCGCACGGCGGGCACGGGCACGGGAAGAGCGGGCACGGGCACTCGCACAGCCACAGCCATGGCCCGGCGGCTCCCGTGTCGCGGCACCTGCGCAGGGTCATCGCCGCGATCCTCATCCCCTTCACGGCAGCCGTGGTGGTCGGTCTCGTCGTGCTGTGGCCCGGTGGAGTGCCGTCGCACAAGCGCACCGGCGTGGGGTTCGACCGGCAGACCCAGCAGGCCACGGTCACCAGGGTGGTGGAGGTGGACTGCAAGTCCGTGAACGCCTCGGGTGACACCCCCACCGGCGACACCTCCACGGCCGAGGGCTCCTCGGCCCAGCAGCAGTCGACCGGCACCTGCAAGAAGGCGACGGTGCGCGTCGACACGGGCAAGGACCAGGGCCGGACGTTCACGGAGATCGTCCAGCCGGACCAGTCACGTCAGTTGCATCAGGGCGAGAAGGTCGTGGTCGCTTACGAGCCGTCCGCCCCGAGGGACCTGCAGTACTCGGTGGCGGATGTGAACCGCAAGGTCCCCATGGCGTTGCTGGCCGGCATCTTCGCCATCGCCGTGGTGGTCGTCGGCCGGATGCGCGGTGTGATGGCCCTCATCGCACTGGCCGTCAGCTTCCTGGTGCTGAGCCTGTTCATCCTGCCGGCGATCCTGCAGGGCTCGAATCCGCTGCTCGTGGCCGTGGTCGGGTCCAGCGCCATCATGCTGATCGCCCTCTACATGTGCCACGGACTCTCGGCACGCACGTCGGTGGCGGTGCTCGGCACGCTCATCTCCCTGTCCCTGATCGGCGTGCTGGGCTCCCTGTTCATCGGCTGGGCCGCGCTGACCGGCAACACCGACGACAACACCGGCCTGATTCACGGCCTTTACCCGGGTATCGACATGAGCGGCCTGCTGCTGGCCGGCGTCATCATCGGCTCGCTCGGCGTCCTCGACGATGTGACGGTGACGCAGACCTCGGCGGTCTGGGAGCTCCACGAGGCGAACCCGTCGATGGGCTGGCGTGGTCTGTACCGTGCGGGCATCCGCATCGGGCGCGACCACATCGCGTCGGTCGTCAACACGCTCGTCCTGGCCTACGCGGGTGCCGCTCTGCCGCTGTTGCTGCTGTTCTCGATCGCGCAGAGCAGCGTGGTCACCGTTGCCGACAGCGAGCTGGTCGCGGAGGAGATCGTGCGCACGCTCGTCGGTTCGATCGGCCTGGTCGCCTCGGTGCCGGTGACCACGGCACTGGCCGCCCTGGTGGTCTCCGCCGACCGCTCGGACCGCTCCGACCGGTCCGCCGCTCCGGCCGCCGTCCCGGCCCGCGGCGGGCGCGGGCGGCGCCGCAGGCACTGAGGCGCCCGCGCCGCAGGGACGCACCGCAGAAGCGTTACAGCACCCACCGCGCCCCACACGGCTCCGCGAGGAACCGTTACGGCACCGAACCGCGGCCTCAGCCCGCGCTCTGCTCCTCGGCCAGGATCCGGTCCAGCGCCTCGTCCAGATGTGCGTCGAAGTCGGCGAGGGAGCCCTCCTGACCGAGCGGCACCAGCTTGTCCGTACGGTCAAGGAACGCGACCAGCGGCACCGCCCCGGACCGGAACAGCGCCCGGTCGGCACCCACCTGGAGCCGGATCAGCACATCGCCGAAGGTGTCCGGCTCGGCGGGTGCGATGTGCACATCTCCGTCGCCGCACGGCCGGCCCACTCCGTCGACCAGCAGCTCGCGCCCGAACGCCCAGGTCACGGGCGCGTCCCCGGGCAAGTGGAAGGTCAGCCGGACGGCATAGGGATCACAGGTCTCATAACACAGCTCCACCGGAATGCGGAACGAGAGCTCCTCCGAGACGAGAAAGCTCATCATCACCTCTGCCTGTACCGACTCGCGCATCGTCTACCCCGTCAGTAGCCGTGGACTGGCCAGGAAGCATCCCCTGACACCTGCTGGAAGTTTGCTGAACGTACATGGCAGATCACAAGGAGTGAGTTTTCAGATGCTGATAGAGAGGGCGAGTGTCCCGAGCATCCGTCCGATCTCCTCCTGGAGTCGGCCTGCCACCGGCAGCAGCCGATCAGCCTCACAGGACGGCAGGGAGATCGCCATCGTCGCGGCCGTCGACCCCACGGTCAGGGGAATCGCGGCACAGACCGTCCCGATCGCGTACTCCTGGCGCTCGATGACGGGTTCTGTGCGCTGCAAGCCCTTCAGTCGCCTGAGGAACACGCGCTCGTCATGAACGGTGTACGGCGTGATCGCCCGAACGGGGTAGCGGTCGAGGTGGTCTCGGCGGGCCTCGTCGTCGAGCTGGGACAGCAGGCACTGGCCGATCGCATGGGCGTGGCCGGTCTCCCGGAAGTCGGCCCACTCCTCCACCGCCGGGTTGCCGGGGGTGTCGGCGACGCCCAGGACGTCGATCTCTCCGTCGCGATAGACCGCGTAGTAGACGGGGACGCCGATGGAATCACGCCATTGTGCGAGCGCGTCGTCCACCATGCTGCGACGTTTCTGCTGGGCTGCGCCGGCGCTCAGCCGCTCGGCCGCCTCGCCGAGGAAGAACAGGCCCTTCTCGCGGCGCAGATAGCCCTCGTGAGTCAGGGTGCGCAGCAGGTGGTAGGCCGTGGGAAGCGCCAGGCCGACCTCGCGGGCCAGTTGTTTGGCGGTGGCTCCGTACGGGCGTCCGGCGACGGCCTCGAGCAGGCGCATCGCGCGCTGTACGGATCCGATGAGGGTGGTGGAGGACGGCTGCGCGGGCGGGAGTCGGGGGTGTGCCTCCGCCGGTGAGGTCCGTCGCTGTGCGGGCGGAGCGGTTGACTCTGCGGATGCGGTACCAACCGTGGCCAAAGATCACTCCCGGAGCGCGAGGGCGGCCTCCCGTGCGGGGACACGAGAGGGGATGCGCCGCGCGCGGGGACTGCCGCGCGCGAGTTCCGGACTTTAACGGTCCGTCACCGCGCTCCGGCGGTGTCGCCGGGAAAACTTCCCTCCCCCGAGGGAACGTCCTGTTCCGTGTTACCGCTGAGCCCCCGCCCTCAGGGAGCACCTCGCCGTCGAGCGCCCTTCGTCCTGGCGCGCGCCGGACGACTCACCAGTCGCCGCGGGATGTGGAGCTCGACATGAACTTCCGTACGACGTAGATGAGTCCGCCGACCAGCGCGACGAAGAGCAGCACCTTGAAGAGCAGCCCGATCACGAAGCCGATGACGGACGCGATCACGCCGCCGAAGACGACCAGGGCGATGACCGGCACCGCGATCCACTTCACCCACCACGGCAAACCCGCGAAGATCTCTCGCATCGCCCTTGTCCTTCTCTCTCGACGTCTGTGTGCGTCTTCGGGCCCGCGTCCTGTCCGGCGACGGCGCTCGCGGGTCCTTCGATGTCCTGCCCTCGATGCTAGGTCCGCCGAGGGAAGAGGCGGGCGTCTCGCATCCCTTGTCCTCCCCTGATTCCTCCCCTGACGGAACCCCTAGACGCGCCTCAGCTCTCGGGTGGAGAGAACACCACCAGCACCCTCAGGTCCTCCGTGATGTGGTGGAACTTGTGCGGGACTCCGGCAGGCACATAGACGACGCTGCCCCGCCCGACCTGGGTCGTCTCCATGCCGACGGTGATCGAGGCGCGTCCGCTGACGACGAAGTACACCTCGTCCTGCCGGTGCGGCTTCTGCGGGTCCAGGTCGCCCGCGTCGAGCGCGTACAGGCCGACCGACATGTTCCGCTCCCGCAGGAACTGCAGGTACGCACCCTCGTTGGCGGCGCGCTCCGCCTCCAGTTCGTCCAGCCGGAATGCCTTCATCGCCCTTGTCCGCCCTTGCTCGGTACTCGCCTGTGATCCGGTCTGCCACGATCAGACACATGAAGAATTTCGTAGTCAAGACGATCGCCAACGCGGGGGCCCTCGCCGTCGCCGTCTGGCTCCTCGACAAGATCACCCTGACCGGGTCGAGCACCGGCCGGAAGATAGGCACGCTCATTGTCGTGGCACTGCTGTTCGGCCTGGTGAACTTCCTGGTCAAGCCGATCGTGAAGGTGCTGACCTTCCCGCTGTTCATCCTGACGCTCGGGCTGATCACCCTGGTCGTCAACGCGCTGATGCTGCTGCTCACCTCGTGGCTGGCGGGCAAGCTGGACCTGAGCTTCCATGTCGAGGGCTTCTGGACCGCCGTCCTGGGCGGCCTGATCATCTCGATCGTCTCCTGGGCCCTGCACGTCGTGCTGCCCGACGACAAGGACTGAGAGAGCCGCATGACCTACCGCGTCTGTTTCGTCTGCACCGGCAACATCTGCCGTTCCCCGATGGCCGAGTCCGTCTTCCGCGCCCGCATCGAGGAGGCCGGTCTCGACGACCGGATCGAGGTCGACAGCGCCGGCACAGGCGGCTGGCACGAGGGAGACGGCGCCGATCCGCGCACCGTGGCCGTCCTGGAGGAGAACGGCTACGACAGCGATCATGTCGCACGGCAGTTCCAGCCCTCCTGGTTCTCCCGCCTGGACCTGGTGATCGCCCTGGACTCCGGACACCTGAAGGCCCTGCGCCGCCTCGCGTCCACTCCAGAGGACGCGGCCAAGGTTCGGCTCCTGCGCTCCTACGACCCGGCCGCCGACGGCGATCTCGACGTGCCGGACCCGTACTACGGGGGGATGGACGGCTTCGAGGAGTGCCTTGAGATGGTGGAGGCGGCGAGCCTCGGCCTGCTCGCCGCGGTACGCGACACGGTGGAGGGACGGGCAGCATGAGTTCAGGGGACGCCGGCACGGCCGGCGCGGGATACGGCGACGGCACACGCGCGGTCCGCGCGGGACTGCCCGAGCCGGTCAAGCACGAGCCGACCCTGCCGGGTCCCGTCTTCGCCGCGCACTACCACCTGCCCGGGGAGCCGACCGGTCCGTACGCCTACGGGCGCGACGAGAACCCCACCTGGAGCCGTCTGGAGTGTGCCATCGGCGAGCTGGAGGCGCCCGGTGAGGACGGCGTGGAGACACTCACCTTCGCCTCCGGCATGGCCGCGATCTCGGCCGTCCTGTTCTCCCAGCTGCGCGCGGGCGACACGGTGGTGCTGCCCGCGGACGGCTACCAGGTGCTGCCGCTGGTGCGCGAGCAGCTCACGGCGTACGGCATCGAGGTGCGCACCGCGCCGACCGCCGGCGACGCCCAGCTCGGTGTCCTCGACGGCGCGAGGCTGCTGTGGATCGAGAGCCCCTCCAACCCGGGACTGGACGTCTGCGACGTGCGACGGCTCGTCGAGGCGGCCCACGCGCAGGACACCCTCGTCGCCGTGGACAACACCCTGGCGACACCGCTCGGCCAGCGGCCCCTGGAGCTGGGCGCCGACTTCTCCGTGGCCAGCGGCACCAAGATGCTCACCGGGCACGGCGACCTGCTGCTCGGATATGTGTCGTCCCGGAACGCCAGGCTGATGACCTCCGTACGGCGCTGGCGCAAGATCGTCGGCGCGATCCCGGGTCCCATGGAGGCCTGGCTGGCGCACCGGTCGCTCGCCACACTCCACCTGCGCGCCGACCGGCAGACTGCCAACGCGCTCGCCGTCGCCGAGGCGCTGCGCGGCCGACCCGAGGTGACCGGGCTGCGGTATCCCGGCCTGCCGGACGACCCGTCCCACAAGGTCGCCGCGCAGCAGATGCGGCGTTTCGGGTGTGTGGTGTCGTTCACGTTGCCCACACGCGCACGTGCCGAGCGTTTTCTGGACGCGCTGCGGCTCGTCGACGACGCGACGAGCTTCGGAGGGGTGCGGTCGACCGCCGAGCGGCGAGGACGCTGGGGCGGTGACGCGGTACCGGAAGGCTTCATCCGGCTGTCGGTCGGCGCCGAGGATCCAGAGGACCTGGTGGCCGACGTGCTCCGTGCGCTGGAGGAGTCGGCGCACTGACCGCGCGCCGGCCACCGGTCACCCTCTGGGCTACGTACCTCGGGGGAGCCGGTCCGTCGGCCAAGGCTGCCCTTCTACGTACGACGGACGGTCCGAGCCTCCCCCCTCATGGCTCGGACCGTCCCGGTTCCGCGCGCAAAGAACCGCGCGAACAAGGCTAGTTGACTGTGCGTCAGTGTCCAATCACGGTAGCGACAGAGACCTATCGACTTATTTATAGTTGGGCGCGTCCGGGGGTGCGGGGAGCGGAGGGATCACCATGGATCTGGCCCTGCTGCGCACCTTCGTCACGGTGCACCGGGCCGGCTCGTTCACCCGTGCCGCGGCGCTGCTCGGCCTCTCCCAGCCGGCGGTCACCTCCCAGATCCGCACGCTGGAACGGCAGCTGGGCCGCCCCCTGTTCCTGCGCCAGGCCCGCGGGGTGACGCCCACGACCATCGGCGACGAACTCGCGCACAAGGCCGCGCCCCATCTCGACGCCCTGGTGGAGATCGCCGAGACCGGGCTCGACGAGCAGGTGTCGCTGCGCACCCTGCATCTCGCCGGGCCGCCGGAGTTCACCGCGGAGCGCGCGCTGCCCGCGCTCGCGGAACTGACCGGTGACAACGGCCAGGGGTTCGCCCTGCGCGTCTCCTTCGGAACCGTGGACGAGACGCTGGAGGGGCTCGCCGCCGGGCACCACGATCTGGCCATCACCACGGCCAGACCGCGTGGCGCGCTGCTCACGGCGACTCCGTTGTGCGACGAGGAACACGTCCTGGTCGCCGCCCCGCGCTGGGCGTCCCGCATCGGCCCCGGCAGGCTGCGCCGCAAGGGCGCCTACGCGCTGGAGAGCCTTCCGGTGGTCGAGGTGCACGAGTCACTGCCGTTCGTCTCCCGGTACTGGGCCTCCGTCTTCGACTCCCGCCCGGCTGCCTCCGGCACGGTCATCGTCCCCGATCTGCGCGCCGTGCTCGGCTGCGCCGTCACCGGTGCCGGGCTCGCCGTGCTGCCGCGCTATCTGTGCGCCTCCGCATTGGAGCGGGGTGAGGTCGTAGCCCTGCACGAACCCGCGGTTCCCCCGCTGCGGACCTACTTCCTCGTCGTTCGGACCGGGACCCTTGCCATGCCGCCCATAGCCCGGGCTCACGAGTGGCTGCTGCGGGCTGCGGGCGAATGGGGTTGAGCGGCTACGATACGTGACGAGGATGTGGGCGCCGGTGACGGCGCGACGTCCGGTCCGGCGGCGAATGCGACGCCCGCCGTCCGCACCGCCCGGTGTTCCCCTGGGACGGGGTGCGCGGTGGGGCGGGCGATGTTTCACGTGGAACATGCTGGGCCACATTTCTCCCATGACCGTTCGTCCCGTGGTCAAGCGCACCGCCCGCGCCATCCTGCTGGATGGTGACGATCTGATCCTGATCAAGCGGACAAAGCCCGGCGTGGATCCCTACTGGGTCACCCCAGGGGGCGGAGTCGAGCCGTCCGACACGACCGTCATCGATGCGCTGCACAGGGAAGTCGACGAGGAACTCGGTGCCAAGATCACCGATGTCGTGCCCTGCTTCGTGGACACGGTGGAGCACATCGGCGAAGGCGGCGGCGCGACCGGCGTGAAGGTCCAGCACTTCTTCGTCTGCCGTCTGGAGTCGATGGACGAGCGCCTTCGGCACGGTCCAGAGGTCGAGGAGCCCACCGGGGAGTACGAGGTTGTGCGGGTGCCGTTCACACGGGTGGGCATCGCCTCGGTCCATCTTGTTCCGCTGTCGCTGCGGCACTACCTGGACGGGAACATCGAGGGCGTACGGGCCATGCACGCACCAGACCTGGGCTGAGAGCCGGCCGGCGTTTCACGTGAAACGTCCGGTCCCGTGCTGTGCGGTCGGGGTCCTGTGCCATGCAGTCGGGTGAGACATGGCCAAAAGCATGTGGGCTACACCTCAAACCGGTGGACGCCGGCGGCTCATGTCGGACAGCCTGACCAGCGTGTCGACACCTGCCCTCGCCGCTCTGCCCATCCGCCGCCTGACCCCTCGCGACCTCCATGCGTGCGCCGACCTGTCCGAGGACCGGGGCTGGCCCCGTGAGGAACACAAGTGGGGTCTGCTCCTGGCCGCCGGGAAGGGTTACGGCATCGACGATCCTGAGGGCGGTCTCGTCACCGCGTGCGTCATCACCGAGTACGGGTCCAGCTACCGTCCCGATCTCTGCGCCATCGGCATGGTGCTCGTCGCCGAGCGGCACGCCCGCCAGGGCGTCGGCCGCCGGTTGATGCGGCATGTGGTCGCGGAATCGGGCACTGCCCCGCTCACGCTGTACGCGACCCCGTACGGCCGTCCCTTGTACGAGGAGCTGGGCTTCAAGGCCATCGGCGGGTCCGAGATGGTGCGTGGGCACTTCACGGCCGGCGGACCGTCCCCCGCCGTCCCCACCCGTCCGGCCACCGGGGAGGACCTTGCCACCCTCGTCCGGCTCGACGAGGAGGTGTTCGGTGCAGACCGTACGCACATGATCACGCGATTGCCCGCCTTCGCCGACCAGTTGCGGGTGGCCGAGGACAAGGGACGGATCATCGGATACGCGGCTGCCTGGCCCAACATGGACACCCATGTCGTGGGTCCCCTCATCGCCCGCGACACGGAGACGGCGAAGGCACTCGTCGCCTCCCTCGCCGCGCACACCGACCGCCCACTGCGCACGGATGTCGATGTACGGCACGAGGGCCTGCTGACCTGGCTGAAGGAGCGGGGTCTCATCTCGGCGGGCATCAACGCGGTCATGACCTACGGCATCCCGGACCTGCCCGGCGACTGGGCCCGGCGTTTCGCCCCGCTGACGGTGGCGGCGGGCTGAACGGAGGCACAGCGCGACGCGTGTCCCCAGGGGCCGGGGCCCGCGTCGCGTTCGCAGAGCCACTCAGTGGCGCACGGCGGTGCGCCGTTCGCTGGGGGCGGCGCCCGCCACGACCGTGCTCGAGGCCGTCTCCCGGCGCTCCAGCGCGGCCGAGAGGAACGCCAGCAGCAGGGCGGACACGGCGAGCACGGCGCCGACCCAGTTGGGGGCGGTGTAGCCGAGTCCGGCGGCGATGACCAGGCCACCGAGCCAGGCCGACAGGGCGTTGCCGAGGTTGAACGCACCGATGTTCGCGGCCGAGGCGAGGGTAGGAGCTCCGTGCGCGTGGTCCAGCACCCGCTTCTGCAGGGGCGGCACGGTCGCGAACCCGAGGGCGCCGATCAGCACGATCGTGACGGCGGCGAGCGTCTTCGTGTGCGCGGTGACGGTGAACAGCGCGAGCACGAGGGCGAGACCGCCCAGTGACACGTACAGCATCGGCATCAGCGCACGGTCGGCGTACTTGCCGCCCAGGAGGTTCCCGCCGACCATGCCGAGGCCGAAGAGAACGAGCAGCCAGGTGACCGAGCTGTCCGCGAAGCCGGTGACATGCGTCATCATCGGCGCGATATAGGTGATGGCCGCGAACACACCGCCGAAGCCGAGTACGGTCATCGCCATCGCAAGCAGCACCTGCGCATTCTTGAAGGCGGCCAGCTCATGGCGCAGATGCACGCCCTCCGGCCTCGGCATCTCGGGCACGAGCTTCGCAACCCCCAGCAGCCCGACCACGCCGAGCGCGGCGACCAGTGTGAAGGTGACCCGCCAGCCTGCGGACTGTCCGACGAGTGTGCCGAGCGGGACACCGACGACGTTGGCGATCGTCAGACCGCTGAACATCATGGAGATGGCGCCGGCCTTCTTCTCTGGTGCGACCAGATCGGCGGCGACCACCGAGCCGATGCCGAAGAACGCCCCGTGAGCCAGGGAGGCCACCACCCGGCCCACCAGCATCAGCCCGAAGACCGGGGCGACGGCGGAGAGCAGATTGCCCACGACGAAGAGAGCCATCAGAAGCATCAGCATCCGCTTGCGGGGGACCTTGGTACCGAGCGCCGTCATGATCGGAGCCCCGAACATCACTCCCAGGGCATAGCCGGTCACGAGCAGCCCGGCGGTGGGGATGGAGACGCCGAAATCGCTCGCGACCTCGGGCAGCACACCCATGATCACGAACTCCGTGGTTCCGATCCCGAAGGCTCCGATGGCGAGGGCCAGAAGAGCGAGGGGCATGGGGACACCTTCCCAATGATTGTGTGAGCATCTTGCACGCTTCGACAATAATTGCAGACGCTCTATGTCTGCAAACGCGGTCTATCGCGCCGCGTGCTCTATCCTGGGGATGAGCTGCTCCGGGATGGAGGACAACGCCATGTCAGCGACGGACCCCCCGCTCACCGCCCTCGCCCAGGGCTGGTGCGCCCTGTCCCTGCTGCACGGGAGGATCGAGGCCCACCTCGAACGCGCGCTCCAGGCCAAACACGGGCTGAGCGTGCGGGAGTACTCCTTGCTGGATGTACTCAGCCGTCAGCACGACGGCGAGGGCGGACATCTCCAGATGAAGCAGGTCGCCGACGCGGTGGTCCTCAGCCAGAGCGCCACGACCCGACTGGTGACCAGACTCGAGGACCGCGGCCTGCTCTCGCGGTATCTCTGCCCCACCGACCGTCGCGGCATCTACACCAATGTCACCGAGGCCGGCCTCAAGCTCCTGGAAGAGGCCCGTCCCACCAACAACGCCGCTCTCCGCGAAGCCCTCGCCGAGGCGGCGAACAAGCCGGAACTGGCACCACTGGTCCGCGTCGTCGAGTCCTTGGGCGTGCCGGCCTAGCGCCCTCCCGTCCCGGCCACCCAGCACGTTCGAAGCGGCCCCTAGGGTGCGGGCATGGGAGAACTCGACATACGGCCCGCCGTCGCGGGCGATATCCCCGCGATCGTCGCCATGCTCGCCGACGATCCACTCGGCGCCCAGCGTGAGTCACCGGACGACCTGACGCCCTACCTGAACGCCCTGAAGCGGGTGAGCAGCGACCCGAACCAGCACCTCGTGGTCGCCGTACGCGACGGCCGGGTGGTGGGCACCCTCCAGCTCACCATCATTCCCGGACTGTCGCGCAGGGGCGCCACCCGCTCAATCATCGAGGCCGTCCGCATCCATGCCGACGAACGCGGCGGTGGCCTGGGAACACAACTCATTGAATGGGCGATCGACGAATCCCGGCGCCAAGACTGCCAGTTGGTACAGCTGACCTCCGACGCCACCCGCACCGACGCCCACCGTTTCTACGCACGCCTCGGCTTCCAGGCGTCGCACGTGGGCTTCAAACGGCCGCTCTGACACCACTCACCGGTGAAAGGGCCTGTTTCACGTGAAACAGGCCCTCCCGACCTCCAGTGGAACCTAGCGGATCCCCCTCCACCCGTCCTCGTCCACGCCACCGGGTACCGAAGCCCCCTCCTCGTACGGCTGGCGCGTGAACACGAACGACCCGAGGTCCAGATGGCTCACCGATCCGTCCGGCCGTCGCACCGTCTTCAGAACCTCGCCCGCGTAGTAGCCGTCCAGCCCCGTCCAGGTGCCGTCCCCGTTGGGCCGCAGACGCGCTCGCCGACCCGTACCGGACAACGGCTCGAGCGAGATACCCCCATCGGCTGTCAGCCGCAGGACGAATCCCTGCGTGCCCCAGTACCACTGCCCCACCAGTTCCAGCGCCGACCGGTCCACGTCGGCCAGCGGCCGCCACGGTTCGGGGATGCGCGGCTCCGCCTCCGCCACGATCGCCACGAGGTCGGCGGCAACAGAGGAGACAGCCGGCCCCGACGTGCAGTTGGCCAGCACGACGGCAGCCACGTCATCCTCCACGCTCAGCGTGAGATCGGCCAGGAACCCGGGCAGGGAACCGGAATGCCCGATCAGGAAACGGCCATCCAGGCGCTGAAGCCGCAATCCGAGACCGTACGCGGAACCCGCGACCACATCCGACGCCTCGGGCGGCGCGGCAGGCGTCCGCATCTCCCGTACGGACTCCGCGCTCAGCACCCGCTCGTCACCCTGCGCCAGGAAAACAGCGAAACGGGCCAAGTCGCCGGTGGTCGACCACAGTTGACCGGCCGGGGCCATCCGTCCAAGATCCTCGGCAGGCTCCGGCAGCATCACATCCGCCCACGGATGCACTGCCCACCCGCCCGCATGCGGTGCCTGCGGACGGCCGCCGGTCCGATGCAGCCCCAGCGGCTCCAGCACCTCACGCCTCAGAACGTCCTCCCACGGAGCCCGGCGCACCTCCTCGACCAGCGCGCCCAGGAGCGTGTAGCCGGGGTTGGAGTAGTGGAATCTGCGCCCGACCGGATGCCGCAAGGGATGCTCGCCCAGCACGTCCGCCAGCTCGGGCCGCAGCGTACCGGGCGTCCGTTCCCACCACGGACCGGGCGACTCCGCCGCGAGGCCACCGGTATGCGCGAGCAGATCGGCGATGGTCGCCTCCCCCACCCCTGTGCCGGGCAGATGCTTCTCCAGCGGATCACCCAGATCCAGAACCCCCTCGTCACGCAGCCGCAGTACGAGAACCGCCGTGAACGTCTTGGTGATGGACCCGATCCGGTACTGCACGTTCTCGTCCGGAGCATGGCCGTCCACGCAGGATCGCGCCCCGTGCCACACCGTCCGCCCACCCCGGACAACGGCCGCCACCAATGACGGTGCCCGCCCCTCGGCCTGCGCGACGGCGACCCGGTGCAGCAGAGCCCGGCGCGTGGTGGGAAGCAGCTCTTCCTGAGATGTCGTCATGGCCCCAGTCCACCCGGCACGGCATCCCCGCGTCGAGCCCATTTCCCTGGCGCCCCCTCATCAGGAGGCTAAGGATCAGGTCTGCGCCATGTCCACGAACCGGGAGTAGTGGCCCTGGAAGGCGACCGTGATCGTCGCGGTGGGGCCGTTACGGTGCTTGCCGACGATGATGTCCGCCTCGCCGGCGCGCGGCGACTCCTTCTCGTAGGCATCCTCACGGTGCAGCAGGATCACCATGTCGGCGTCCTGCTCGATCGAACCCGACTCACGCAGATCGGACACCATGGGCTTCTTGTCCGTCCGCTGCTCCGGACCACGGTTCAGCTGCGACAGCGCGATCACCGGCAGCTCCAGCTCCTTGGCCAGCAGCTTCAGGTTTCGCGACATCTCGGAGACCTCCTGCTGCCGGCTCTCGGACCGCTTGGAACCGGACTGCATCAGCTGCAGGTAGTCGATGACGACCAGTTTCAGATCATTGCGCTGCTTCAGACGACGACACTTCGCCCGGATCTCCATCATCGACAGGTTCGGCGAGTCGTCGATGTAGAGCGGGGCGGCCGAGACGTCCGGCATACGGCGCGCCAGCCTGGTCCAGTCCTCGTCCGTCATCGTGCCCGACCGCATGTGATGCAGTGCCACCCGAGCCTCGGCGGACAGCAGACGCATCGCGATCTCGTTGCGGCCCATCTCGAGCGAGAAGATCACGCTGGGCAGGTTGTGCTTGATGGCAGCCGCTCGGGCGAAGTCCAGAGCCAGCGTCGACTTACCCATCGCGGGACGCGCGGCGATGATGATCATCTGGCCCGGGTGCAGACCGTTGGTGAGCTGGTCCAGATCGGTGAAGCCGGTCGGCACACCGGTCATCTCCCCCGACCGTGACCCGATCGCCTCGATCTCGTCGAGGGCCCCCTCCATGATCTCGCTCAGCGGCAGATAGTCCTCCGCCGTGCGCTGCTCGGTCACCGCGAAGATCTCGGCCTGAGCGCTGTTGACGATCTCGTCGATGTCGCCGTCCGCCGCGTACCCCATCTGCGTGATGCGCGTACCGGCCTCCACGAGGCGCCGCAGTACCGCTCGCTCGTGCACGATCTGCGCGTAGTACTCGGCGTTCGCCGCGGTCGGCACCGTCTGCACCAGCGTGTGGAGGTACGAGGCACCGCCGACCTTGGTGATCTCACCGCGCTTGGTCAGCTCCGCCGCGACCGTGATGGGGTCGGCCGGCTCACCCTTCGCGTACAGGTCGAGGATCGCCTGGTAGATCGTTTCGTGCGCAGGCCGGTAGAAGTCATGGCCCTTCAGGATCTCCACGACGTCCGCGATCGCGTCCTTGGAGAGGAGCATGCCTCCGAGGACGGACTGCTCGGCATCCAGGTCCTGCGGCGGTACCCGCTCAAAAGCAGGGCCGCCCCCGTCCCACGCGCCGCTGTCCGGGCCCCTGTCGTGCTGCTCGTCGCGGCCCCGGCCGCCCTCGCCGCGTCGGCGGGAGGCGGGGACACGATCGCCGGGGCCGCTGTCGGCCCACTGATCGTCCAAGGGCTCGGAAATGCTCACCGGGCCGCCTCCTCCCGTCCGCCGCGCGGACCTCGCCGTGCACCCCAGTTCTAGGACACGACACTGACAAAGCGAGAAGCCCAGCTCCGGTTCAGACGCGTCGGCCGGGCGCGTTGTCCGAGGACGGAGAGGGAGTGGGCGCCGGACCACGTTAGGCCCCTGGGCACCGTCAGCCAATCTGGTTATCCACAGGCCATGTGGACGAGACGCCCAACGCTGTGGACAACTCCGCGAAACCTGTGCACGACACGGTGGACAGCTCTGTGAACAAGCCCTCAGCCGATTCGCAAGAACCCATGTGACCTGCGGGTTTCCCGTCCACCGCTTGTGCAGAAGAAAAACTTCCCCAGTCGGATCAAGATCGGCACCGACCGTGGACAGCGCGGCGGGACACAGCGTCTAAGGTAAGGGACGTAGCCCCGTTGCATCTCTTACCTGTGGACGATTAGATTGGTGGTCATGACACAGGCTCCCGCGATACCCCGCGCCCTTGGACGCCGGCACGACCGGGAGATCGTCGCACTGGCCGTTCCTGCCTTCGGCGCACTCATCGCGGAGCCCCTCTTCGTGATGGCCGACAGCGCGATCGTCGGCCATCTCGGCACCGCGCAGCTGGCCGGCCTCGGCGTCGCCTCGGCGCTTCTCACCACCGCCGTCAGCGTCTTCGTCTTCCTCGCCTATGCCACCACGGCCGCGGTCGCGCGCCGCGTCGGGGCGGGCGATCTACGATCCGCCATCCGCCAAGGCATGGACGGCATCTGGCTGGCGCTGCTGCTGGGAGCGGCCGTCATCGCCGTCGTCCTGCCCACGGCGCCCGGCATCGTGACCCTCTTCGGCGCCTCGCCGACCGCGGCCCCGTATGCGACGACGTATCTGCGGATCTCGGCACTCGGCATCCCCGCGATGCTGGTGGTGCTGGCCGCCACCGGCGTCCTGCGCGGACTGCAGGACACGAGGACACCGCTGTACGTGGCGGTCGCGGGCTTCATGGCGAACGCCGCCCTCAACGTGGGGCTCGTCTACGGGGCGGGCCTGGGTATCGCCGGATCCGCGTGGGGCACCGTCGCCGCGCAGTGCGGGATGGCGGCCGCGTACCTGTACGTCGTCGTCCGCGGCGCCCGACGGCACAGCGCCTCACTACGACCGGACGCGGCCGGGATACGTGCCTGCGCGCAGGCGGGGGCACCGCTGTTGGTCCGTACGCTCTCGCTGCGAGCGATCCTCATGATCGCAACGGCCGTCGCCGCGCGGCTCGGGGACGCCGACATCGCCGCGCATCAGATCATCTTGTCCCTGTGGAGCCTGCTCGCGTTCGCGCTGGACGCGATCGCCATCGCAGGGCAGGCCATCATCGGGCGCTATCTCGGCGCGGACGACGCGTGGGGCGCCCGCGCAGCATGCCGCCGTATGGTGCAGTGGGGGATCGTCGCGGGCCTGGTGCTCGGACTGCTCGTGCTCGTGGCCCGGCCGCTGTTCCTCCCACTGTTCACCGGCGACTCCGCGGTGAAGGACACAGCACTGCCCGCCCTGCTGATGGTGGCACTGTCCCAGCCCGTTTGCGGGATCGTCTTCGTTCTGGACGGAGTGCTGATGGGTGCGGGCGACGGCCCGTACCTCGCCTGGGCGATGGTCGTCACCCTGGCCGTCTTCGCACCGGTGGCCCTGCTCGTCCCGACGCTCGGCGGCGGACTCACCGCACTCTGGGCGGCGATGACGCTGATGATGACGATCCGCATGCTGACACTGTGGCTGCGCGCCCGCTCCGGTCGGTGGATCGTCACGGGCGCGACGCGCTGACCGTTTCACGTGAAACATGCTCCGTCAAACATGTCCGGTGACGACTTCGGCCATGAGAAAGGGGCCGCACCCGTCAGGGTGCGGCCCCTTTCAGAGCTGCTCAGACCGAGCGCAGCGATCAGGCCGCGACGACCTCGATGTTGACCTTGGCGGCCACCTCGGGGTGCAGACGCACGGACGTCTCGTGGGCGCCCAGCGTCTTGATCGGCGCACCGAGCTCGATGCGGCGCTTGTCGACCTCGGGGCCACCGGAGGCCTTGATCGCCGAGGCGATGTCGGCCGGGGTGACGGAACCGAAGAGACGGCCGGAGTCGCCGGAGCGGACGGCCAGGCGGACCTTCACGCCCTCGAGCTGGGCCTTGACCTGGTTGGCCTGCTCGATGGTCTGGATCTCGTGGATCTTGCGAGCACGACGGATCTGCTCGACGTCCTTCTCGCCACCCTTGGTCCAGCGGATCGCGAACTTCCGCGGGATCAGGTAGTTGCGGGCGTACCCGTCCTTGACGTCGACGACGTCGCCCGCGGCGCCGAGGCCGGAGACCTCGTGGGTAAGGATGATCTTCATGAGTCGGTCACCCTTCCTTTAGCGCGCGGTGGACGTGTAGGGCAGCAGCGCCATCTCACGGCTGTTCTTGACGGCCGTGGCGACGTCACGCTGGTGCTGCGTGCAGTTGCCGGTCACGCGACGGGCACGGATCTTGCCGCGGTCGGAAATGAACTTCCGCAGCATGTTCGTGTCCTTGTAGTCCACGTACGTGACCTTGTCCTTGCAGAAAGCGCAGACCTTCTTCTTCGGCTTGCGCACAGGCGGCTTCGCCATGGTGTTTCTCCTGTGTGATCAAGAAGTGTGGGGTACGGCCCGCCTAGAAGGGGGGCTCGTCCGAGTAGCCGCCACCGCCGCCGGAGCCACCGCCCCAGCCGCCGCCCTGGCCGCCTCCGCCCTGGCCGCCGGCGGGAGCGCCGGTCGCCCACGGGTCGTCGGCCGGAGCACCGCCCTGACCGCCGCCGGGGCCGCCGCCCCAGCCGCCGCCCTGGCCGCCACCGCCGCCGTACCCGCCCTGGCCACCGCGGCCGGCGGTCTTGGTGACCTTGGCCGTGGCGTTGCGCAGGCTGGCGCCGACCTCGTCGACGTCGAGCTCGTAGACCGTGCGCTTGACGCCCTCACGGTCCTCGTAGGACCGCTGCTTCAGCCGGCCCTGCACGATGACGCGCATGCCTCGCTGAAGCGACTCGGCGACGTTCTCCGCCGCCTGGCGCCAGACCGAGCAGGTCAGGAAGAGGCTTTCGCCGTCCTTCCACTCGTTGGTCTGACGGTCGAAGGTGCGGGGAGTGGACGCGATACGGAACTTCGCGACCGCCGCACCGGACGGGGTGAAGCGCAGCTCGGGGTCATCGACAAGGTTGCCGACGACCGTGATGACGGTCTCGCCTGCCATGGGGGAACCTCTCGGCGGGTTTGCTGCTGGCTGCTGGTGCTGCTACTCGAATCCCGGGATCAGCTGAGCGGGAGGCTCAGTGGGTCTCGGGACGGAGGACCTTGGTCCGGAGGACCGACTCGTTCAGGTTCATCTGGCGGTCGAGCTCCTTGACGACCGCAGGCTCGGCCTGCAGGTCGATGACCGAGTAGATGCCCTCGGGCTTCTTCTTGATCTCGTAGGCGAGACGGCGACGACCCCAGGTGTCGACCTTCTCGACCTTTCCGCCACCGTCACGGACGACGGAAAGGAAGTTCTCGATCAGCGGGGAGACAGAGCGCTCCTCGAGATCGGGGTCGAGGATGACCATCACCTCGTAGTGACGCATGTGGAACCCACCTCCTTTGGACTCAGCGGCCACGGTCGTTCCGTGGCAGGAGGGTTGTGATGCGTACGCAACCGTGCCTGTCAGTAAATCAGCCGCCACTGACAATCGGAGGCCAGTCGACGGTTGACCAGGCTGTGCCTGGGCAGACACCGGTGCAGACGGTACAGAGTACCCGCACACGTGCTTCCGGTTGAAATCCGGCCCCGGAGGCCGTCAATCTGTACACATCGGGTGTGTATGGCGCTACGATGCGCCGCCTTCCGCAGGAGGTGCCCCATGGCACAGGCATTGCGACCCAACACCACCGGTTCCCTCTTCGCCACGGACGGCAAGGCCCATCCCGTCCAGGACACCCTGCTCGCGGTGACCCTGGTGCTCGGTGTCACGGCCTTCGTGACGGCACTGGTGTCCAAGGACCTGCATCTGATCAGCTCCTGGACCGGCCTGGTGGGGATCTTCACCGGCGCCTACGGGCAGTACATCTCCGTGACGACCCGAGAGCGCTTCGGCCTGATCCTGGGGCTCGGTGCCTCGGCCGTCGGCTTCTTCCTGGGCATGGCCCACGGCGGTCTCTTCGGCGGGGTCGTCGGCCACTGACCGTCGGGCCGCTGCGCGGCCTGCGGGGCCGTGAGGCGACCCGCCGGACACACAGGTCGCGTAGGGCCAGTCGGGGCGCTCGCGGGGCGCAGTAGGCTTCGGCGCGAGAGCCGGAGCCCCTGTACCCATGGGGACACACCAGCCCGAGGAGCGCCCCGAATGAGCCTGACCCTGAGGACGATCAGTCGCGAGCAGCATCTGGCGTACATCCAGAGCCTGCCGGCGGCGAGCCACATGCAGGTCCCGGCCTGGGCAGACGTCAAGGCGGAGTGGCGCTCCGAGAACCTCGGCTGGTTCGACAAGAGCGGCGAACTGGTGGGCGTCGGCCTGGTGTTGTACCGACAGCTGCCCAAGATCAAGCGCTACCTGGCGTATCTGCCCGAGGGCCCGGTGATCAACTGGTTCGCGCCGAACCTGGAGGACTGGATCCAGCCGATGCTCGCGCACCTGAAGCAACAGGGCGCCTTCTCCGTGAAGATGGGACCGCCGGTGATCATCCGGCGGTGGAACGCGGAGACCATCAAGAAGGGCATCCAGGACCCGGACGTCAAGCGACTGCGTGACCTGGAGGCCGACTTCATCGAGCCGCGCGCGTTCGAAGTCTCCGACAAGCTGCGGCGGATGGGCTGGCAGCAGGGCGAGGACGGCGGCGCCGGCTTCGGCGACGTGCAGCCGCGGTACGTCTTCCAGGTGCCGCTCGCCAACCGGTCCCTGGAAGAGGTCCACAAGAACTTCAACCAGTTGTGGCGCCGCAACATCAAGAAGGCCGAGAAGGCGGGCGTCGAGGTGGTCCAGGGCGGCTACCACGACCTCGAGGAGTGGCAGCGCCTGTACGAGATCACCGCGGTGCGCGACCACTTCCGGCCCCGCCCGCTGTCGTACTTCCAGCGCATGTGGACGGCCCTCAACAGCGAGGACCCCAACCGTATGCGGCTGTACTTCGCGCGGCACAACGGTGTGAACCTGTCGGCGGCGACGATGCTGATCGTCGGCGGGCACGTCTGGTACTCCTACGGAGCCTCCGACAACATCGGTCGTGAGGTGCGGCCTTCGAACGCGATGCAGTGGCGGATGCTGCGCGACGCCTACGCGCTCGGTGCCACCGTCTACGACCTGCGCGGCATCTCCGACTCGCTGGACGAGACCGACCACCTCTTCGGCCTGATCCAGTTCAAGGTGGGCACGGGCGGGCAGGCCGCCGAGTACCTCGGCGAGTGGGACTTCCCTCTCAACAAGCTGCTCCACAAGGCGCTCGACATCTACATGTCGCGCCGCTGACGCCGGAGCCCCGCACCGGGCCGCACGAGCGGCCCGACCGGCCCGCCGGTTCGGCGGATCCGTCACAATTCCCTCTCAGACCTCTGACACACGGCAGCCACGAGAAAGGTTCCGGGACCGGCCATGGCGCTCACGCTCTACGTCGACACCGCGCGCTGGCGGGCACACCACAAGCACGTGCAGGAGCAGTTCCCGGGCCTCGTCCCCGTCTGCAAGGGCAACGGCTACGGGTTCGGCCACGAGCGGCTGGCGGAGGAGGCCACCCGCCTGGGCGCGGACATGCTCGCCGTGGGCACGACGTACGAGGCGGCCCGGATCAAGGACTGGTTCGGCGGCGACCTGCTGGTCCTGACGCCGTTCCGGCGGGGCGAGGAGCCCGTGCCGCTGCCGGACCGCGTCATCCGCTCGGTGTCGTCCGTGGACGGCGTGTACGGGCTCGTGGGCGCCCGGGTGGTCATCGAGGTGATGTCCTCGATGAAGCGCCACGGGGTCAGCGAGCAGGACCTGCCGCAGCTGCACGCGGCCATAGAGAACGTGCGTCTGGAAGGCTTCGCCATCCACCTGCCGCTGGACCGTACCGACGGCTCCGACGCCGTGGAGGAGGTCATCGGCTGGATGGACCGACTGCGCGCGGCCCGGCTGCCGCTGCACACGATGTTCGTGAGCCACCTCAAGGCCGACGAGCTGGCCCGGTTGCAGCAGCAGTTCCCGCAAACACGTTTCCGCGCCCGCATCGGTACCCGGCTGTGGCTCGGGGACCACGAGGCCACCGAGTACCGCGGGGCGGTCCTGGACGTGACGCGCGTGTCCAAGGGCGACCGCTTCGGCTACCGGCAGCAGAAGGCGGCCTCCGACGGCTTCCTGGTCGTCGTGGCGGGCGGGACGTCGCACGGGGTGGGCCTGGAGGCCCCCAAGGCCATGCACGGCGTGATGCCGCGCGCCAAGGGAGTGGCCCGGGCCGGCCTCGCAACGGTGAACCGGAACCTGTCGCCGTTCGTCTGGGCGGGCAAGCAGCGCTGGTTCGCCGAGCCGCCGCACATGCAGGTCTCCATCCTTTTCATCCCGGCGGACGCCACGGAGCCGAAGGTGGGTGATGAACTGGTGGCCCATCTGCGGCACACGACCACGCAGTTCGACCGGCTCGTCGACCGCTGAGCACAGAGCCGGAAGCACGACGAAGGCCGTACACGTAGCTCGTGTACGGCCTTGTCCGCGACGGCCTGGCGCCTCGTCCGCTCAGCGCGGACCGTCGTCAGCCGGCTGCCCGCCGCGGCTGCCCCACTCCACCTGCGGCCCCTCGAAATGCGCGGCGTGCCGCGGCGGATGGGCGGCGGCTCCGAGCGCGAAGACGTCCGGCGCACCGTCCAGTACACCTCCGGACGGGTCGTCGTCGCCGGCCCGGCGCACCACGTCCCGTTCCGGCAGGAAGATGTCGCGTACGACGACGGCGCACAGGTAGAGCGTCCCCAGCAGGTGGACGGCGATGGCGAGCTGGTACCCGTCCGTCGGCAGGCCCTTGTGGGCGTCTCCGCTGGTTGTGTACGCGAGGTACATCCAGATCCCCAGGAAGTACGCGACCTCGCAGGCCTGCCAGATCAGGAAGTCACGCCAGCGCGGCCGGGCGAGTGCGGCGAGGGGGACCAGCCACAGCACGTACTGCGGCGAGTAGACCTTGTTGGTGAGGATGAACGCGGCGACGATCAGGAAGACGAGCTGGGCGAAGCGCGGGCGGCGCGGAGCGGTCAGCGTCATCGCGGTGATGCCGACACAGGCAAGCACCATCATGATCATCGCGTAGGTGTTGGCGGTGTCCGCGGTGATGTCGATGTTGAACCAGCGCGAGACGAACAGGAAGACGGACCCGAAGTCCACCCCGCGCTCCTGGCTGAAGCGGTAGAACTTGGACCAGCCCTCGGGGGCGAGCCACATCACCGGCAGGTTGACCACGAGCCACGCGCCGACGGCGCCCAGGACGGCGGTCCCGTACGCCCGCCACCTGCCCGCCCGCCAGCAGAGCACGAGGAGCGGTCCGAGCACCAGGAACGGGTAGAACTTGGCGGCCGTGGCGAGCCCCACGAGGACGCCGAAGGCAAGGGCCCGGCCACGTGACCACATCAGCATCGCGGCGGCCAGCAGGGCCACGGCGAGCAGGTCCCAGTTGATCGTCGCGGTCAGTGCGAAGGCGGGCGCGAGGGCGACGAGAAGGCCGTCCCAAGGGCGCCTGCGGTGGATGCGGGCGGTGCACACGGCGATGACCGCTGCGCACACCATGAGCATTCCGGCGTTGACCATCCAGTAGGTCTGCTCGCGGGCCTGGATGCCGCCGCCACTCGGAGTCATCCAGGAGGCGACCTCCATGAACACACCGGTGAGCACCGGGTACTCGAGGTAGTCCATGTCACCCGGGAGCTTGTCGAAGTAGGGCACGAGCCCGTCGGCGAAGCCGCGCCCCTGGTAGAGGTGCGGAATGTCCGAGTAGCAGGCGTGCGTGTACTGCGAGCTGGCGCCGAAGAACCAGCCGCTGTCGTAGCAGGGCAGCTTCTGGACCATGCCGAGGGCGAACATGCCGATCGCGACGAGCGCCACGATCCGCACGGGCGTCCACCAGGACGTCCCGAGCAGGGAGCGCCGTCCGACGGGCCCGCCGATCAGCTCGCTGCCGGCCGCGGCGACCTCGTCTTCCCTGGTCGGCCGCACCACATCCGGCTGGGGCACGCTCACGCGCGTCGTCTCTGCACTGGGCATGAGGCTCATCCTGCCGTATCCGGCCAGGAAATCGCCGAGGGCCGCCACACCTCGTGGGTGTGACGGCCCCTCTGGGTCGACGTTTCACGTGGAACAGAGTGTTTCACGTGAAACACATTCGGTGACGACTATCCGTTCGGCCCCGCGAAGATCCCTCCGTTGCCGTTGCCCCGGGTGTTCCCGTTGCCGGTCGACTCCGTCGGCGATGTGGTCACTCCGCCCGTGCCGCCCGCGTCGGTGCCGCCCGGGCCCGTTCCGCCGTTCCCGTTGCCCCCTCCGTTGCCGTTGCAGGGGCTGTTGCCCCAGAAGCCGCAGGTGTCGCTCGGCGAGGGAGAGGGTGCGGTCAGCGACGGACTCGGTTTCGCGCTCGGTGTCGGGCTCTGGGTGACGCTCTGCGAGGGCGTGGGCGTCACGCTCGGGCTCGGGGTGTCGTTGACGACCGTACCGATGGGCTCCGGCGTCGGGAACGACTTCGCGGGCTGGCCCTTGAGCGCCTGTTCCATGTAGTCGTGCCAGATCTCGGCCGGGAACGAGGCACCGTGGATCTTCTTCTGCCCGCCCGTTCCATACATCTCCAGGAACGTGCGGTTCTTGTTGGACTCGTTGTCGTCCATCCGGAACATGCTGATCGCGGTGGACAGCTGCGGGGTGTACCCGACGAACCACGCGGACTTGTTGCCGTCCGTCGTACCGGTCTTGCCCGCCACATCACGTCCCGGCAGCTTCGCCGCGGTACCGGTGCCCTTGTCGACCACGGTCTTCAGGACGTCCGTGACGTTGTCGGCGACCTTTGGGGTGAATGCGTCCTTGGCCTGCTTGGTGTGCTGGAAGACCACCCCGTCCTTGCTGCTGACCTTGTCGACCGAGTACGGATCGTTCTGCTTGCCGCTGGCCGCGAAGGTGGCGTAGGCACCGGCCATGCGGATCGCGCTCGGGGAGGAGGTACCGATGGAGAACGAGGGGTAGTTCGAGCTGGCCAGGCTGCCCTCCAGGATGCCCGCATCCAGGGCCGTCTGCTTCACCTTGTCGAGGCCCACGTCCATGCCCAGCTGCACATAGGCGGAGTTCACCGAGAACTGCATCGCCTCACGCAGGTCGATCTTGTAGTCCGGCGGGTCGCCCACCGACTCGTTGCCGTCGTTCGTCTGCAGCCATTCCTGGCCCTTCTCGTTCTTCCAGACGGCCCCGTTGTACTCCTTGATCTTCAGCTTGTTCCTGCCGCTGTAGAGGCTCTTCGGTGAGACGACGGTCCGCTCGTCCTGCGCCTGCTCCGGCCCGAGGTCCGGGTTGCGGACGCCCCACTTCATCGCAGCCGCCAGCACGAACGGCTTGAACGTCGACCCCACCTGGGCACCGGTCGAGTCGGCGTTGTTGGTGAAGTGCTTGGTCGCGTCCTCACCGCCGTAGATCGCCTTGATGGCCCCGGTGCCCGGGTCCACCGAAGCCCCGCCGAACTGGACGAATTTATCCGTTTTCGGGTGCAGGTCGGGCTTGATGTTGGCCTTCTGGACGTTCTTGACCGCGGCCTCGAGCTCGTCGACCTTCTTCTTCTCGAAGGTCGTGTAGATCTGATATCCGCCCTGCTGCAGCTTTTCCTGGGTGATGTGCGTCGTGTCGCTGTGAGTGACCAGGTAGCTGTTGGCCAGGTCGACGAGATAACCGATCTGGCCGCTCAGCCGGGTGTTCGACCGCGGGTTCTGGACCTGGGGCAGTGTCGTGTACTTGGCCCGTTCCGCGGCGCCCAGATGCCCGTACTGCACCATCTTGTTCAGGGTGTCCTGCATCTGCAGGGTGGCGCGCCTGGTGTTGGCCTGGGGAGTGGCGTTCTTCGGGTCGATGGATGTGGCGCCCGCGGGGTCGTAGTACGTGGCGCCCTTCAGCATCGCCGCCAGGAAGGCGCACTCGCCGGGGTCCAGCTTGAGGGCGGGCTTGTTGAAGTACGCGTGCGCGGCGGCCTCGATCCCGTAGGCGTTGCGACCGTAGTACGCGGAATTCAGGTAGCCGGCCAGGATGTCGTCCTTCTTGACGGTGGCCCCCACCTTGATGGCGATGAAGATCTCCTTGAACTTCCTGGAGACCGTCTGTGACTGGTCGTCCAGCCTCGCGTTCTTCACGTACTGCTGGGTGATGGTGGAGCCACCCTGGGTCTGACCGCCCGTGGCCATGTTGAAGACGGCCCGGGCGATGCCCTTCGGGTCGATGCCACTGTCGGTGTAGAAGGTCTTGTTCTCCTGGGAGATGACGGCCCACCGCATCGCAGGAGGGATCTGCGAGAGGTTGATGATCTGGCGGTTGGTCTCGCCACCGGTGGCGACCATCTGGCTGCCGTCGGCCCAGTAGTAGACGTTGTTCTGGGACTGCGCGGTTTTGGCGACGTCCGGCACGCTCACCATCGCGTACCCGACGCCCGCCACGGCCACCAGGCCCCCGATGAAACCGATGAACAGCCCCGCGACCAGTTTCCACGAGGGCAGCCAGCGTGCGGCGCCGTACTTGCCCGCGCGCGGGTAGTCGATGAAGCGTTTCTTGGCCGGAGCCGCGCCCCTGCCGCGGCCCGCGCCGTCGGCCGCTCTGCGTCGGCCGCCCGCGTTTCTCCGGGCCGCCCGCCGGGCCTCGGCTCGGCCACCGTACGGGCGCTCCTCACCTCCCGCTCCGTAGGGGGCGGACGGAGACCCGGTGGCGCCTCGCGGTGCCGCGCGGCGGCCGGGGGACGCCGACTGGCCGCGTCGGGCCGCGGCACGTCCGCCTCCCTGCGGCTGCGGCGGTTTGCGACGGTGCTCGCTCATCGAACGATTACTCCTCGGGCAGGCGCATCCTGGCGCGCCTGGAACGGCGGCTGGTTTCCGGTCCCCCCGAAGTACGGATGCGGCCGTTTCGGCATTCACCCGTACCGCACCGAGGACCAGGACGTCCCCCATAGGTCACTAGGTTCCCGGTGGTTTGCATGCCGCACAGACTACGCACCGCCAAAACCGACCGAGCTCCGAACTTCACCCCAAACCAGGCAACTTGCGTCCTACGAATCGGTGATGTGACCCCGTTCACCGTGGTTCCTCTTGTCCCACTCGGAGACGCGTTCTATCGTCGTGATGTATCGAGTCGATACATCAGCGCGGCATAAAGGTCGTGCGGACGAGTCAGCGAGGGGAGGGAGGCGCACATGAGCCGGCGTTCCGGGATCCTTGAGTTCGCCGTCCTCGGCCTGCTCCGCGAGTCTCCGATGCACGGCTACGAGCTGCGCAAACGACTCAATACGTCACTGGGTGTATTCCGCGCGTTCAGCTACGGGACGCTCTACCCGTGTCTCAAGGCGCTGGTCGCCAACGGCTGGTTGACCGAGGAGCCTGGGAGCGCCTCCGACGACGCCGGCGCCGCTCCGCTCGCCGGGCGGCGCGCCAAGATCGTCTATCGGCTGACGCCCGAAGGCAAGGAGCACTTCGAGGAGCTGCTCTCCCAGACGGGCCCCGACGTGTACGAGGACGAGCACTTCGCCGCTCGTTTCGCCTTCTTCGGACAGACGTCCCGTGACGTGCGCATGCGCGTCCTGGAGGGCCGCCGCAGCCGACTGGAGGAACGCCTCGAGAAGATGCGTGCCTCCCTGGCGCGCACCCGGGAGCGCCTCGACGACTACACCCTCGAGCTCCAGCGCCACGGGATGGAGTCCGTGGAGCGCGAAGTGCGCTGGCTGAACGAGCTCATCGAGAGCGAGCGGGCCGGACGGGACCTCAGGGGTCCCACTGCCGACGGCTCCGCTCCTGACAGCACATCTGGAGCGACGGGCGGCCTGCCCCGGCACCGGGACAGCACCCGGCCGGATCCGTCCGACGACACCACCACGTGAGGCCCGGTCGGGGTCTCACACGTACACACAGGGAGCAACCGGAATGGGTTCGGTTCGCGTAGCCATCGTCGGCGTGGGCAACTGCGCCGCATCGCTGGTGCAGGGAGTCGAGTACTACAAGGACGCCGACCCGGCGTCCAAGGTCCCGGGTCTGATGCACGTCCAGTTCGGCGACTACCACGTGCGCGACATCGAGTTCGTCGCCGCGTTCGACGTGGACGCCAAGAAGGTCGGCCTCGACCTCGCGGACGCCATCGGCGCCTCGGAGAACAACACCATCAAGATCTGCGACGTTCCGTCCACCGGCGTGACGGTCCAGCGCGGCCACACCCTCGACGGTCTCGGCAAGTACTACCGCGCCACCATCGAGGAGTCCGCCGAGGAGCCGGTCGACGTCGTCCAGATCCTCAAGGACAAGCAGGTCGACGTCCTCGTCTGCTACCTGCCCGTCGGCTCCGAGGACGCGGCGAAGTTCTACGCCCAGTGCGCCATCGACGCCAAGGTCGCCTTCGTCAACGCCCTTCCGGTCTTCATCGCCGGCACCAAGGAGTGGGCCGACAAGTTCACCGAGGCCGGCGTCCCGATCGTCGGTGACGACATCAAGTCGCAGGTCGGCGCCACCATCACGCACCGCGTCATGGCGAAGCTGTTCGAGGACCGGGGCGTGATCCTGGACCGCACGATGCAGCTGAACGTCGGCGGCAACATGGACTTCAAGAACATGCTCGAGCGCGACCGCCTGGAGTCCAAGAAGATCTCCAAGACGCAGGCGGTCACCTCCCAGATCCCCGACCGGGACCTCGGCGAGAAGAACGTCCACATCGGCCCGTCCGACTACGTGGCCTGGCTCGACGACCGCAAGTGGGCCTACGTCCGCCTCGAGGGCCGTGCCTTCGGCGACGTCCCGCTGAACCTGGAGTACAAGCTCGAGGTCTGGGACTCCCCGAACTCCGCAGGTGTCATCATCGACGCCCTGCGCGCGGCCAAGATCGCCAAGGACCGCGGCATCGGCGGCCCCGTGCTGTCCGCGTCGTCGTACTTCATGAAGTCCCCGCCGGTCCAGTACTTCGACGACGAGGCCCGCGAGAACGTCGAGAAGTTCATCAGGGGCGAGGTCGAGCGCTGACGTCGCTCCCGTGCCCGTTGCCGGGGTCCCCGGGCCGTGTGCCCGGGGGCCCCGCACGTATGTGAGGCTGTGCCCCATGTCCGTCGTGCGCGATCTGCGGGTCCTTCTGCGATTCAGCGGTTTCAGGCGCCTGCTCGCCGTAAGGCTGCTGTCCCAGGGGGCCGACGGCGTCTACCAGATCGCGCTCGCCGCGTACGTGGTCTTCTCCCCCGAGAAGCAGACCTCGGCCACCGCCATCGCCTCCGCCATGGCGGTGCTGCTGCTGCCCTACTCCCTCGTCGGCCCCTTCGCGGGGGTCCTGCTGGACCGCTGGCGGCGCCGCCAGGTCTTTCTCCACGGCAACCTGCTGCGCGCCCTGCTGGCCTGCGCGACCGCCGTCCTCATGGTGAGCCATGTACCGGACTGGCTCTTCTACGTCTCCGCGCTGTGCGTCACCGCGGTCAACCGTTTCGTCCTGGCCGGCCTGTCCGCGGCGCTGCCACGGGTGGTCGACGCCGAACGCCTGGTGATGGCCAACTCGCTCTCCCCGACAGCGGGCACGCTCGCAGCGACCGCGGGCGGCGGACTCGCCTTCGCCGTACGGCTGGTGACCGCGGACTCCGATGCCGCGGTGGTGCTGCTGGGTGCGCTCCTGTATCTGGGATCGGCCCTCGCATCGCTGAGCCTGGCTCCGCAATCGCTGGGCCCGGACAGGGATGCGGTGCAGCCGCGCCTCGGCGCCGTGCTGGTCGGCACCATGCGGGACCTGGTGGCCGGTGTACGGCATCTCGCGGAGCCTCCGCGCCGGGAGGCCGCCTGGGCGCTCACCGCGATGACCCTGATGCGGTTCTGCTACGGCGCGCTGCTCGTCCTCCTGCTCATGCTCTGCCGCTATGCCCTGTCCTCGAACCCGCGCCAGGGGCTGACCCTGCTGGGGCTGGCGCTGGGCATCTCCGGGGCCGGGTTCTTCGCCGCGGCCTTGGTGACGCCGTGGGCGGCGGGGCGTCTCGGTCCCGGCCGCTGGATCGCGGTGTGCGCGGGGTCCGCCGCCGTGCTGGAGCCCTCGCTCGGCCTGCCGTTCGCCGCGGGACCCATGCTGGTGGCCGCGTTCGTCCTGGGGCTGACCACACAGGGAGCGAAGATCTCCACCGACACGATCGTCCAGTCCTCGGTCGACGACGGCTTCCGCGGCCGGATCTTCTCCGTCTACGACGTTCTCTTCAACATCGCCTTCGTCGGCGCGGCCGCGGTCGCCGCCGTGATGTTGCCTCCTGACGGCCGATCAGCCGCTTTGGTCGTCATGGTCGCCGTGGTCTACGCGGCAGTTGCTGTGTCTATGTCCCGCTTTGAGCGCCAGTAAGTGTCACATCAAGGCTACGGAGCCCCAGGCGACTTAAAGGTTGTCAGTGCGGACCTGTAGCTTACGGGCGTCTTATTTCGCGCCATGCGCACCCGCGTTCGAGGGGGACCCCGAAAGTGACCACTCCGCCGCCCCAGGGCACGAATCCGTACGCCCAGCAGCCCACCGCGCCCATGGGGCAGCAGCCCGGCCAGCCGGGAGTCGCGCAGCAGCAGTACGCTCCGCAGCAGCCCTATCCGCCACAGCAGGAGTACCCCCAGCAGCAGGAGTACCCCCAGCAGCAGGGATACCCGCAGCAGCAGCCGTATCCCCCCTTCCCCCAGCAGCAGGGTGCTCCGGCGCCGCTGCCTCCGCAGGCGGGTCCGGGCAAGCGCGCCGGCAAGAAGGCGATACGGATCGTCGGCGCCATCGTCATCGCCGTCATCATCGCCGTCATCAAGTTCGGTGCGGGCTGGTTCATGACCCGCGACGACGCAGAGACGACGTCGGTGGGCTCGTGCATGCACAACGACGGAACGGACTCCAAGCCCGACCTCAAGGACGTCGACTGCTCCGCGAGCAACGCCCAGTACAAGGTCGTCCAGAAGTTTGACGGCAGCAGCGACGAGAACAAGTGTCAGGACGTCAAGGACGCGACGATCTCCTACATCCAGTACGGCGGCGGCCACGACGTGGTGCTGTGCCTGAACGAGCTCAAGAAGTAGAGCGGCCCACGGCACGCACGAAGGGGCGATGTTTCACGTGAAACATCGCCCCTTCGTGCGTGCCGTGGCGTTCGGGGGTCATGTTTCACGTGAAACATGACCCCGTTCCCTTATCCCTCGCTCTGCTCGGCCCACCACTCCTTGAGCGCGGACATCGCAGCGTCATGCCCCATCGGGCCGTTCTCCAGGCGCAGCTCCAGCATGTGCTTGTACGCACGACCGACCACGGGCCCCGGGCCGACGCCCAGAACCTCCATGATCTGGTTGCCGTCCAGATCGGGGCGGATCGCGTCCAGCTCCTCCTGCTCCTGGAGCTGGGCGATGCGCTCCTCCAGGCCGTCGTACGCCCGTGAGAGCGCGGCCGCTTTGCGCTTGTTGCGGGTCGTGCAGTCCGAGCGGGTCAGCTTGTGGAGACGGTCGAGGAGCGGGCCCGCGTCACGGACGTACCGGCGCACCGCCGAGTCCGTCCACTCTCCCGTGCCGTAGCCATGGAAGCGCAGGTGCAGTTCGACCAGACGGGAGACGTCCTTGATCAGTTCGTTGGGGTACTTCAGCGCCGTCATCCGCTTCTTGGTCATCTTCGCGCCGACCACCTCGTGGTGGTGGAAGGAGACACGACCGTCCTTCTCGAAACGGCGCGTCTTCGGCTTTCCGATGTCATGCAGCAGCGCGGCGAGCCGCAGCGCCAGATCGGGGCCGTCCTGCTCAAGCGCCATCGCCTGCTCCAGGACGATCAGCGTGTGGTCATAGACGTCCTTGTGCCGGTGGTGCTCGTCGCGCTCCAGCCGCAGGGCGGGCAGCTCCGGCAGCACATGATCGGCGAGCCCCGTCTCGACCAGCAGCGTCAGCCCCTTGCGCGGGTAGGCGGACAGGACCAACTTGTTCAGCTCGTCCCGTACGCGCTCGGCGGAGACGATCTCGATCCGCCCGGCCATCTCCTTCATGGCCGTGACGACCTCGGGAGCCACCTCGAAGTCCAGCTGGGCCGCGAAGCGGGCGGCCCGCATCATCCGCAGCGGATCGTCCGAGAACGACTCCTCGGGGGTCCCCGGGGTGCGCAGCACTCGGGCGGCGAGATCGTCGAGCCCCCGGTGCGGGTCGATGAACTCCTTCTCGGGCAGCGCGACGGCCATCGCGTTGACCGTGAAGTCGCGCCGTACCAGATCCTCCTCGATGGAGTCGCCGTAGGACACCTCGGGCTTGCGTGAGTTCCGGTCGTAGGCCTCCGACCGGTAGGTCGTCACCTCGATCTGGAAGCGTTGGACAGCGTCTCCGACGCGGGCGTCCTTCTGGGCTCCCACCGTGCCGAAGGCGATCCCGACCTCCCATGTGGCGTCCGCCCACGGGCGTACGATCTTCAGGACGTCCTCGGGGCGAGCGTCCGTGGTGAAGTCCAGGTCGTTGCCGAGCCGGCCGAGGAGGGCGTCCCGCACCGAGCCACCGACCAGAGCGAGCGAGAAGCCCGCTTCCTTGAAGCGGCGGGCGAGGTCGTCGGCGACAGGGGAGACCCGCAGCAGTTCGCTCACAGCGCGCTGCTGTACCTGACTCAGGGCACGGGGATTGTCTTCGTTGGCGTTCGGCACAACAGAAAAGGGTACGTGTCCCGGGCGATGGCGGGCGCCCGCATTAAACCGGCACGAGCGTTCCGTGAACGACCGTGGACAGTCAGTCGCGGTCGGCCTTCTTCGTCCCGCCATGACGGGACGACCCGGCTCCCGTTTCGATCTTGTCGTGCGGACCGCGGCACTTCCCTTCCGCGCGCATCGTTACCATGCGGGGACGCACATTCCGACGACCACTGACGACGAGGGACGGGCGAGCGCGTGGCCGAGGCGGCAGACTTCCAGGGGATGAGTCCCTCACCTGCCCGCCGGTGGCTCCGGCGTACCGGAGCGCTGCTCGCGGGCGCACCCCTGCTGGCCGGCCTGCTGCAGCTGTCGGCCGGCCCGGCCGCGCACGCCGCCGTCAGAAGCGCCGCGGTGGAGGCCGGCAGCTCCCGAGCGGTCAGCGTCTCCCTCGACTCGCTCAGCCCCAGCGTGCCGACCGACGGCGACACCCTCACCGTCTCCGGCACGGTCACCAACAAGGGCAAGCAGACCGTCACCGACGCCCACGTGGGCCTGCGCGTCGGCCAGGAGCTGACCAACCGCGCGTCCATCGACAGCGTCGCCCGGCGCACCGGCTACCTGCCGGGCGTCGACGGCACGGAGGTCGGCGGCAAGTACGTCGAGAAGTTCGCCCAGCTCGCGCCCGGTGCCACCCAGGAATTCAGCATCTCCGTGCCCGTCAAGGAGCTGGACCTCGGCTCCGGCGGGGTCTACCCGCTCGGCGTCTCGCTCTCCGGCCGGACCGCCGCACAGCCCTACGACCAGGTGCTCGGCATCCAGCGGACGTTCCTGCCCTGGCAGCCCGACGACGCCACCGCCAAGACGCAGACGACGTTCCTGTGGCCGCTGGTCTCCGATGTCCACATGACCGCGGAGACCCTCCCCAACCAGCAGCAGACACCCGTCTTCCAGAACGACGACCTCGCCAAGGAGATCTCCCCGGGCGGCCGTCTCTCGCAGCTGCTTTCACAGGGCAGGAACCTCGACGTCACCTGGGTGGTCGATCCCGACCTGCTCGCCTCCGTGGACGCGATGGCGGGGAGCTACAGCATCAAAGGCGACGGCGACAAGATCACGGCGGGCAGGAGCCAGGCGGTCGCCAAGCAGTGGCTCGCCGACCTTCAGAAGGCGGTCCAGAACAAGGAGGTCGTCGCTCTGCCCTACGGCGACCCCGACCTGGCCTCGCTCGCCCACAACGGCAAGAACGTCACCGGCTCCCTCAGCCACCTCAAGGACGCCACGGACGTCGCAGCGAGCACCGTGGAGACCATCCTCCACGTGAAACCCGACACGGACTTCGCCTGGCCGGTGGACGGTGCGATCGACCCCTCCATCGTCAAGGTGGCCACCTCTGCCGGCGCCGACAAGGTGATCGCCCGCAGCGACAGCCTCCAGGAGACCGGCGGCCTGTCCTACACGCCCACCGCCGCGCGCCCGATCGGGGGCGGCACCACGGCGGTGGTCGCGGACGACGGCCTGTCGACCGCGTTCGAGGGCGACATGACCTCGGCCGCGAACTCCACCCTCGCCGTGCAGGATTTCCTGGCGCAGAGTCTGATGATCAATCTCGAGGAGCCGGACAGGCAGCGCAGCATCGTGGTCGCTCCCCCGCGGATGCCGTCCGCGGGCCAGGCCCAGTCGATGGCGGAGGCGCTGACGGCCCTGCAGGGCAGCCACTGGTCGGAGTCGGCCGATCTGTCGGCGGCCGCCAAGGCCAAGCCGGACCCGGATGCGACGACGAAGGTGCCGGCCGCGTCGCGCTACCCCTCCTCGCTGCGCAGGCAGGAACTTCCGCGGTCCGCGTTCGCGCAGGTCGAGAACACGCAGGACAAGCTCGACAGCTTCAAGGTGATCCTGACCGACCCCGCACGAGTGGTCACCCCCTTCGGGCGGGCCATAGACCGCGCGATGTCCACCTCCTGGCGCGGGCACGCCTCCGACGCCTCGGCCTTCCGCCAGGGCGTGGAGTCGTACCTCGACGGGCTCACCGACCAGGTCCGGCTGATCGACAAGTCCGAGACCAAGCTCTCCGGCCGCAGCGCGACCATCCCCGTGACGGTGCAGAACAATCTCATGCAGGGGGTCGACCACCTGGTCCTGCGGCTCACCTCCCAGCAACCGACGCGTTTGAAGATCGGCAACGGCCCCTACTACGAGCAGCCCATCTCCGTCTCGGGCGGGCACAGCCAGTCCGTGAAGTTCACCACCACGGCCAACGCCAACGGCCGGGCCGCGGTGGTCGCCCAGCTCTTCACCGAGGACGGGCAGGCATACGGCCCTCCGATCACCTTCGACGTGAACGTCACCGAGATCACTCCCACGGTGATGCTCGTCATCGCCGGTGGTGTCCTGCTGCTGGTGCTCGCCGGGTTCCGCATGTACACCCAGCGCAAGCGCCGGGCCGCACGGCAGGCCGAGGAGGAGCGGCAGGACGATCCGCAGCACGCGGACGACGGGGGTCTGAACAAGGCCGCCGACGCCACCGTAGACACTGGGGACACTGCAGGATCCGCGACGGCACCCGCACAGGAGTCGGACGCGGAGACCGGGGCAGACGACCCGGAGCACCCGAGTGACCCGGGGCCGGACACCGCACCGGAAAGCACCGACCCGTCGGGGACGGGTGAGAGAGTGGACCGTTGAGCGATGTCGTGGCCAAGGGCCCGGGGACAACGAGGTGGGGTAACCATGAACGCGCCGTACGACGGTGACCGCGAGCAGGGCGCCGTGGGCAGCTCGGGCTACCCCGAGGGCCCGCCACCGCCCCAGCCCGGTCAGGTACCGCCGCAACCCCCAGCCGACATGTACCTGCAGGACGCCTACCACCAGGACCCGTACCAGGCGCACGACCTCTCCGCTCAGGACCCGGTGACCGAGGCGCTCTACGACCGGGCCGCGCACCCCCCGCCGCCGCCCGGCCCGTACCAGCCGCAGCGACCCTTGTACGGCCGGCCGCCGACGCCGCAGTACACCCCCGACCCTCACGTGTGGGCCCAGCCACCGGCGCCCGAGCCGGAGGGACCCTCGCAGTACCTGCCGCACGGCGACGACCCCCGCACCACCCAGTTCGTGGGTGTCGACGATCTCGTCACCGAAGCCGGCGATGGGCGCCACGAGCCGGACGCCTTCGCGCACCTGTTCAGGGACCAGCAGCAGGGCGGCGGACAGCCGTACGTGCGGCAGCCGTCCGTACCGGGCCCCGCACCGGCTCAGGGCCAGGGCCCGGCCGGGCCGTACCCGGCCGGGGCCTACCAGGCGTCCCCGCAGGAGCGGACGTACGCCGCCCCTGCGCCGGCCGCCGATGCGGCACCGGCGGCCGCGCCCGAGGCGACCGCCGAGCCCGCCGCGCCACCCGCGCCCGAAGGGAAGAAGGGCGGGCGGGCTTCTAACCTGCTGAAGTCCAGCGCCGTGATGGCGGCGGGCACGATGGTCTCCCGGCTCACCGGGTTCATCCGCTCGGCGCTGATCGTCTCGGCACTCGGCGTGCATGTCCTCGGCGACACCTTCCAGGTCGCCTACCAGCTGCCGACGATGATCTACATCCTCACCGTGGGCGGCGGCCTCAACTCCGTCTTCGTGCCGCAACTGGTACGCGCGATGAAGGAGGACGAGGACGGCGGCGAGGCGTACGCCAACCGACTGCTGACCCTGGTCATGGTGACGCTCGGCGGGCTCACCGTGGTCGCGATCCTGGGAGCGCCCTTCCTGATCCGCCTGCTGTCCGACTCGGTCGCCAGCGACCCGGCGGCCAACGAGGTCGGCGTCACCTTCGTCCGTTATTTCCTGCCCTCGATCTTCTTCATGGGCATCCACGTGGTCATGGGGCAGGTCCTCAACGCGCGGGGGAGGTTCGGCGCGATGATGTGGACCCCGGTCCTGAACAACATCGTCATCATCGTGACGCTCGGCGCGTTCATCTGGGTGTACGGCAGCGCGGCCAACTCCGGGATGGAGGTGACGAACATCCCGCCGGAGGGGCAGCGACTGCTCGGAATCGGTGTGCTGCTCGGCATGGTCGTACAGGCCCTGGCGATGATCCCGTACCTGCGTGAGACCGGTTTCCGGCTGCGGCCGCGCTTCGACTGGAAGGGCCATGGCCTCGGCAAGGCCGCGATGCTCGCCAAGTGGACCGTCCTGTTCGTCCTCGCCAACCAGGCGGGCGCGCTCGTCGTCTCCCAGCTGTCCACCTCGGCGGGCAAGCACTCCCCGGTCGTCGGCACCGGCTTCGCCGCCTACGCCAACGCACAGCTGATCTGGGGGCTCCCGCAGGCGATCATCACCGTCTCCCTGATGGCCGCCCTGCTGCCGCGCATCTCGCGCTCGGCCGCCGAGGGCGACGGCGGAGCCGTCCGCGACGACATCTCCCAGGGTCTGCGCACCACGGCCGTGGCCATCGTGCCGATCGCCTTCGGGTTCGTCTCGCTCGGCATCCCGATGTGCACCCTGATCTTCGGCTCCTCGGGCACCAGCGCGGCCACCAACATGGGCTACATGCTGATGGCCTTCGGACTCGGCCTCATCCCGTACTCCGTGCAGTACGTCGTGCTCCGCGCCTTCTACGCGTACGAGGACACCCGCACCCCCTTCTACAACACGGTCATCGTGGCCGCCGTGAACGCGGGGGCCTCCGCCGTCTGCTACTTCGTCCTCCCGGCCCGCTGGGCCGTGATCGGCATGGCGGGCTCCTACGGCCTCGCGTACGCGATCGGCGTCGGCGTCGCCTGGGCCCGGCTGCGCAAGCGGCTGGGCGGCGACCTGGACGGCGCCCGGGTGCTGCGGACGTACGCACGGCTCGGCATCGCCTCGGTGCCGGCCGCTCTGCTGAGCGGAGCGGCCTGCTACGAGATCGGCCACACGCTGGGGCAGGGGGTGGCCGGCTCGCTGGCCGCCCTTGTCGGCGGTGGCGCCCTGCTTCTCGGTGTCTTCTACGTCGCCGCACGCAAGATGCGCATCGAGGAACTCAACTCAATGGTCGGCATGGTCCGCGGGCGCCTGGGGCGCTGAGGCGGGGGTACGCGCACAACCATTGTCCGCCACCGCGTGTCGTGCATAGCGGCGGACTGTGGGCACAATTGGTTTCTGCGTCGGACAGCGCGCAACGGATGGGGAGGCAGGTACGACGGTGGCGGAACGGAGCACGGCTGCCGTCGACGTGGCAGACAACAGCGGTGACGAGCCGCTGACCGCCAAGGCGGACCAGTCCACGTCCGACGGGGTGGCCCAGGATCGGGAGCGGGACACGGACAGCGAAGAGCCGCAGGGGAGCGGCGGGACCGAGCGTCCCGGGAAGGCCTCACCACCCGAACTGCACAGCGGCCACAAGCTCGCCAGACGCTACCGTCTCGAGGAGTGCGTCACCCGTCTGGACGGATTCAGCAGCTGGCGTGCGGTGGACGAGAAACTCCGCCGCGCCGTCGGTATTCACGTCCTTCCCTCGGACCACACCAGGGCCCGTTCCGTGCTGGCCGCGGCCCGCTCGTCCGCGCTGCTGGGCGACCCGCGATTCGTGCAGGTCCTGGACGCGGTCGAGGAGAACGACCTCGTCTATGTCGTGCACGAATGGCTGCCCGACGCCGTCGAGCTGACCACGCTGCTCGCCGCCGGGCCGCTGGAAGCCCACGACGCCTACCAGATGGTCACCCAGGTGGCCCAAGCGATGGCCGCCGCTCACCGCGAGGGCCTCTCCCATCTCCGCCTGAACCCCAGCACGATCCTGCGCACCTCCTCAGGTCAGTGGCGCATCCGCGGCCTCGCGGTGAACGCCGCCCTGCGCGGCATCGGCTCCGACACCCCGCAGCGCACCGACACGGAGGCCATCGGCGCGCTCCTGTACGCCGCCCTCACCCAGCGCTGGCCCTACGAGGACGACGCCTACGGTCTGTCCGGGCTGCCCAAGGGCGTCGGTCTGATCGCCCCGGACCAGGTCCGCGCCGGCGTGCACCGCGGTCTGTCCGAACTCGCCATGCGGGCGCTGGCCAACGACGGTGCCACCGCCTCCCGCCACGAGGCTCCGTGCACCACTCCCGAGGAACTGGTCAAGGCGATCGGTGAGATGCCCCGCATCCGCCCGCCGGAGCCGTCGTTCACGGCACCGCCCGACTACCAGCGCACGACGTACCAGCAGGGCACGTACGGCCGTCCGCCGGCCCACCCGGGCATCGCGCAGCCCGTACCCGCGCCGCCGCCCCCGCTGCAGAGCCGCACCGGCAAGGCCCTCAAGTGGGCCGTCTCGGCGCTGCTGATCGCGGCACTGGGCCTGGGCAGCTGGCAACTCGCGGAAGTCCTGATGGACCAGGGCAAGAAGTCCGACAACACGAACCAGACGCATACGACGGACGGGAACGACAAGAACGGCGGCATCACGCCAAAGCGGCCCACGCAGATCAAGATCGAGGGCGCTCAGGAGTTCGTCGCCAAGGGGAGCGCCCAGCATCCCGAGGACGTCGGCAAGACGTACGACGGCAGGACCTCGACGTACTGGAAGACCAGCACCTTCATAGAAGGTCCGCCCATCGCGCCACTCAAGCCGGGCGTGGGCATCGTCTACGACCTCGGCTCGGCCCAGAAGGTGGCCGAAGCGTCCGTAGGACTGCGTTATTCCGGCGACCACACGACGGTCGAGCTCTACGCGGCCGACTCGCTGACACCGCCCTCGTTGGACTCGATGAAGAAGATCGGCTCCGTCACGACAAGCGGAACCACTGCCGCGGTGAAGATCGACAAGTCGGTGAAGACGCAGTATGTCCTCGTCTGGCTCACCGCTGTGCCGTACTCGGAGGCCGACCCGAGCTCGTACAGCGACGCCGGCTACAAACAGGCCATCACCGAGGTCAGGTTCACGAGCTGACGTCACGCCGAGAGGCCGGTTGGCCGGGGCTCTGCCGCGGATGCTTAAATGATCATGAATGCATCTGTGATGCGTTCGCGACCATACGCATATGCCCGACAAGGCACACAGGGGAGAGTTTCTTTGAAGCTCACTGCATTGCGCCATGCCGCCATGGCAACGATGGCCACCGGCTTCCTCATCGCAGGGGTGGCGGCCGCCGCTCCCGCTTCTGCCGCCGGCAACTACAGCTGCAGCAACTGGAAGCAGACCCCGCACTCCTGGAGCGCCACCTGCACCGTGAGGAGCGGACAAGCTCGATCCATCACGGAGTGCAGCAACGGCAAGACGCTCTACGGCACCTGGGTGGGGCGTGGGACCTGGCGATTCGGGGGCGAGTGCGGCGTGTACTGGGTGGTCTCCCAGGACACCCGGGGACGCGGCTAGCACCGTGCCACGGGGGCCTGCCGACCGAGTCGTCGGCAGGCCCCCTGTCGTATCCGGACCGTTGGAATGAGGTCCCTGAGCAACCGCGCACGGCGGCGCTCCCTCGCAGCGCGACCCGTCGCGTCGGGGGAGAGCAGTCCCGTAAGGTTGCCCCGAGGGGAGGGGCCGATGGCAGAGGGTGCCGGGTACGGGGAAGCGAGCGATGGGGACTTGCTCGCCCGTCATGTCGACGGCGACCCCGATGCCTTCGGTGAGATCGTGCGGCGGCACCGTGATCGGCTGTGGGCCGTGGCACTGCGGACCCTGGGGGACCGCGAAGAAGCCGCCGACGCCGTTCAGGACGCTCTCGTCTCCGCCTACCGGGCCGCCCACACGTTTCGAGGCCAGTCCGCCGTCACCACCTGGCTGCACCGGATCACGGTGAACGCGTGCCTGGACCGCGCCCGTAAGGCGGCCTCCAGGAAGACCTCGCCCGTGGACGACACCGAACGGCTGGAGCAGCTCCTGGAGCCGCATGAGTCGGCCTCGGCGCCGGCCGAACGGAACGATCTGCACCGCCAGCTGCTGGAGGCTCTGGGCACCCTGCCCCCGGACCAGCGTGCCGCGCTCGTCCTCGTGGACATGCAGGGCTACCCGGTCGCGGAGGCCGCCCGCATCCTCGATGTGCCGACCGGAACGGTGAAGAGTCGCTGTGCCCGCGGCAGAGCCAGACTGCTGCCGCTGCTCACTCATCTGCGTGCGGAGGGCGGCGGGGACGTAAAGAAGTCGGGCGGTGGACGGAACCGCGTTCAAGGGGCATCCGTCCCACCCGCAGCAGGACCACATGACGCAGGGCCAAGCGATTCAGCTGCTGTGAAGGGCGGAGGTGGGCGAGCGTGACATCCACGACCGATATGGCCGGGCACCCGGACGTCGAGGAGCTCTCCGACCTCGGCGAAGGTCTTCTGCCGCCCTCCCGTGTCGCAGATCTGCGGCGGCATCTGGACGAGTGCCCGTTGTGCGCGGACGTGTACGACTCCCTGGAGGAGATCCGCGGACTCCTCGGCACGCTTCCGGCCCCGCCGCGCATGCCGGATGATGTGGCCAGCCGTATCGATACCGCGCTCGCAGCGGAGGCGCTGCCGGAACTCGCGGCACCAGGGTCGGCACCCGACAGCACGGATGCCGATTCACCCCAACTCATCGCCGCGCATGTTTCACGTGAAACAGCGACCCCGGCCGCCGCTGACCGACCTTCGGGCCATGCCCACGCGGCCACCGGACCGGGCCGCGTCTCACGCACCCGTCGCGGCCGTCGCAGGACTATCGCCGTGGCCGCCGTCTGCACAGCTGCGGCCGTCGGTCTGGGCGTCCTGCTGGTGCAGACACTGGGCAGCGACACCGGAAAGAACACAGCGGCCACGCCCGAGCACACCGACTCCGCGCACACCTACTCCGAAGGCACGCTGCAGAGTCAGGTCACCAACCTGCTCGCCGGGAAGACGGACAAGGGTAGTTCCGCGAGTGAAAAGCCCTGGGGCGTCCAGTCCGACGCCGGCACGACCGGTTCCTCAGGCATGCGGCCGAACAAGACCCTGCAGGACACCACCGTCAACGTGCCGACCTGCGTACAGCAAGCCGTGACCACCAACCAGAGCGTCCTCGCCGCCGACAAGGGCGTGTACCAGGGGACCCTCGTCTATCTCCTCGTCACCCCCGACGCCTCCGACAGCACGAAGGTCACGGCCTACATCGTCGACGCGTCCTGCGTGAAGCGTGCCTCGGGGTCCCCAGGCAAGGTGCTGCTGACGCATTCATACGCCCGCTCCTGAGCTTTCGGGGCCCGGACCGGTTCCTATCCGGGTGTCATTGGGAACTGTGTGCGGTGCCGTGTGCCCGTGTGCCCGGGCACACCGGGAATGCGGGCCCCTTAGGATCCGTTGGGTGGGGTGAGAGCGCCGAGCGAGGCTCCCACCGGCAGTAGGCAGCAGCAGTCTCCAGAGACGAGGAAACAAGCCGTGAGCGACGTCCGTAACGTGATCATCATCGGCTCCGGGCCCGCCGGTTACACGGCGGCGCTCTACACCGCGCGCGCGTCGCTGAAGCCACTGGTGTTCGAGGGCGCCGTCACCGCGGGTGGTGCGCTCATGAACACGACCGAGGTCGAGAACTTCCCCGGTTTCCAGGACGGCATCATGGGCCCCGAGCTCATGGACAACATGCGCGCGCAGGCCGAGCGCTTCGGTGCCGAGCTGGTTCCGGACGACATTGTCTCCGTCGACCTCACCGGTGAGATCAAGACCGTCACGGACACCGCGGGCACGGTGCACAAGGCGAAGGCCGTCATCGTCGCCACCGGCTCCCAGCACCGCAAGCTGGGACTTCCGAACGAGGACGCCCTCTCCGGCCGCGGAGTCTCCTGGTGCGCCACCTGTGACGGCTTCTTCTTCAAGGACCAGGACATCGCCGTGATCGGCGGCGGCGACACCGCGATGGAGGAGGCCACCTTCCTTTCGCGCTTCGCCAAGTCCGTCACCATCGTGCACCGTCGTGACACCCTGCGGGCCTCGAAGGCGATGCAGGACCGCGCCTTCGCCGATCCGAAGATCAAGTTCGTGTGGGACAGCGAGGTCGCCGAGATCAAGGGCAACCCCAAGCTCGAGAGCCTGACCCTGCGCAACGTGAAGACCGGTGAACTCACCGAGCTGCCGGTGACCGGCCTGTTCATCGCGATCGGGCACGACCCGCGCACCGAGCTCTTCAAGGGCCAGCTCGACCTCGACGAGGAGGGCTACCTCAAGGTGGACGCCCCCTCGACCCGCACCAACCTGACTGGTGTCTTCGGCGCGGGCGACGTCGTCGATCACACCTACCGCCAGGCGATCACCGCCGCCGGCACGGGCTGCTCCGCCGCCCTGGACGCCGAGCGCTACCTCGCCGCCCTCGCGGACAGCGAGCAGCAGGCCGAGCCCGAGAAGACCACCGTCTGACCCCCCGTTTCGCCCATCGCATCACCGAGGTAAGGAGCCCGCCGTGGCAGGCACCCTGAAGAACGTGACCGACGCCTCCTTCGAGGAGGACGTCCTCAAGAGCGACAAGCCCGTCCTGGTGGACTTCTGGGCCGCCTGGTGCGGCCCCTGCCGCCAGATCGCCCCATCGCTCGAGGCGATCGCCGCCGAGTACGGCGAAAAGATCGAGGTCGTCAAGCTCAACATCGACGAGAACCCGGCGACGGCCGCGAAGTACGGCGTCATGTCGATCCCGACCCTGAACGTCTACCAGGGTGGCGAGGTCGCCAAGACCATCGTCGGTGCCAAGCCGAAGGCCGCGATCGTCCGCGACCTCGAGGACTTCATCGCCGAGTAGACGGCGGGCCACTGAGCCGGGCCGCCGAGCGCGGTCACCGAGCGCGGTCACCGAGCGAGGTGGCCATGTTTCACGTGAAACGGCTAGGGGCCGACCTTTCGGGGTCGGCCCCTAGGCATGAGCGCGACTAAAGAGGCCGCAGCGCCGGCTCCTTCTGTACGGCTCCCAGCAGACGATCCAACGCCAGCTCGACGTCTTCCTTCCAGGAGAGTGTCGAGCGCAGTTCCAGCCTGAGCCGGGGGTACGTCGGGTGCTGCCGTACTGTCTTGAATCCCACGGCCAGCAGGTGGTCGGCGGGCAGGAGACACGCCGGCTCCTTCCAGCGTGCGTCGCCGAAGGCCTCGATCGCCTTGAAACCCCGACGCAACAGATCTTTGGCGACTGTCTGGACCATCACCCGGCCAAGCCCCTGACCCTGGTAACCGGGCATGATGAAGGCGGTCATCAGCTGGACCGCATCCGGTGACACCGGGCTCGTGGGAAAGGCCGTGGACCGCGGGACATAGGCAGGCGGCGCGTACAGCACAAAGCCCACCGGTACGTCATCCACGTAGACCACCCGGCCGCAGGACCCCCAGTCCAGCAGGACAGCGGAGATCCAGGCCTCCTTCTCGAGCGCGGACGTGCCGGCCTTTACCGCCGCCTCTCCGCTGACGGGGTCCAGTTCCCAGAAGACACACGCGCGACAGCGCTTGGGAAGGTCCGGAAGGTTGTCCAGCGTGAGCGGTACGAGCCGACGCCCCATGAAGGCAGTTCCTCGCTTCCTTCGCCCGCAGCACTGCGGGCGGCTGTCAGAGCGCTCCGCTCCCTGAGCAGGCTGCCGACGAACCCGCCGACCGCTCCCACACTCAGGCCCGCGGTCACCAGTCCGGTACGGCTCATGGTTCGCATGGCCCCCGCCTCCCCGATCAAGGTGCCGTCAGGTGGATGCGCCATACCCGAACGCATCGTATCCACGTTGGTGATTCGATCGATACTGCCTGAAAGCAAAGAGCGGGCCGTGTTCCGGTACACACCGGACACGGCCCACCTGGAGGGTCGACGATCGCGACCGGCTTCACCCGGAAGGCTCAGTCCTCCGGCTCGTCGGCGTCGCCGTCCTGCACGCTCTTGTGCAGTACCGGCCCCTCGCCCGGGGCGAGCGTGCTGAGGATCCGCTCCAGATCCTCCATCGACGCGAACTCGACGGTGATCTTTCCCTTCTTCTGTCCGAGGTCGACCTTCACCCGAGTCTCGAAGCGATCCGAGAGCCGAGTCGCCAGGTCGCTGAGTGCCGGGGAAACCCGGGCACCGGCGCGTGGCCCCTTGGAACGCGGGGCGCTGCGCGGCCGGGACCCCATGAGCGTGACGATCTCCTCAACGGCGCGCACGGACAGCCCCTCGGCCACGATCCGGTGCGCCAGCCGGTCCTGCTCCTCCGAGTCCTCCACGGACAGCAGCGCCCGAGCGTGCCCCGCCGACAACACCCCGGCGGCCACCCGGCGCTGCACCGCCGGCGACAGCTTCAGCAGCCGCAGAGTGTTGGACACCTGAGGACGTGACCGGCCGATGCGGTCGGCCAGCTGGTCGTGGGTGCAGTTGAAGTCCTTGAGGAGCTGGTCGTAGGCGGCTGCCTCTTCCAGCGGGTTCAGCTGCGCTCGGTGCAGGTTCTCCAGGAGGGCGTCCAAGAGCAGCTTCTCGTCGTCCGTGGCTCGCACGATCGCCGGGATGGCCTCCAGGCCGGCCTCACGGCAGGCCCGCCAGCGCCGCTCGCCCATGATGAGCTCGTAGCGCGCCGAGCCCACCTGACGCACCACGATCGGCTGGAGAAGGCCGACCTCCTTGATAGAGGTGACGAGTTCGGCGAGCGCATCCTCGTCGAACACCTCCCGGGGCTGCCGTGGATTCGGGGTGATGGCGTCGAGGGGCAGTTCGGCGAAGTGGGCGCCGATCGGCGGCGCGGTCGTCTCCACCGCACTCTGGGCGGACGTGTCCTCGGTTTCACGTGAAACGCTCGACAGCGTGGCCACCTTCGCGGCCGCCACTCCACGGTCCGTAGTCAGAACGGGTACCACCGCCGGTGAGGCGGGTGCACCACCGCCCCCCGCCCCCTGAGCCGTCGCCTTGTCCCCTGTCGGAGCAGCAGGGATCAGTGCGCCGAGACCACGGCCCAACCCCCTCCGTCGCTCGCTCACTGAATCCCCTCCACCATGCTCTGTTCCGTCCTGGCGCCGACATGGGCGTGCGGTGCGTCGTAGTGGACGCCGACACCCTTCAGCGCGATTTCACGTGCCGCCTCAAGATACGAGAGTGCACCGCTCGATCCTGGATCGTAGGTCAGCACCGTCTGTCCATAGCTCGGCGCCTCCGAAATACGGACCGAGCGAGGAATGCTGGTCCTCAGCACCTCGTCGCCGAAGTGGTTGCGTACCTCTTCCGCGACCTGGGATGCCAGTCGCGTCCGCCCGTCGTACATGGTGAGCAGGATGGTCGACACATGCAGGGTCGGATTGAGGTGTCCCCGCACCAGGTCGACATTGCGAAGCAGCTGGCCCAGACCCTCCAATGCGTAGTACTCACACTGGATCGGAATGAGCACCTCTTGCCCGGCAACCAGGGCGTTGACTGTCAACAGGCCAAGAGAAGGCGGGCAGTCGATGAGGATGTAGTCCAACGGCTGCTCATAGGCTTGGATCGCCCGCTGCAGTCGGCTCTCCCGGGCCACCAGGGACACCAGCTCGATCTCCGCACCCGCGAGGTCGATCGTGGCGGGAGCGCAGAAGAGACCTTCCACATCGAGGACGGGCTGGACGACCTCCGCGAGCGGCTTGCTCTCGACCAACACGTCGTAGATGGACGGGACTTCGGCGTGGTGGTCGATACCCAGCGCGGTCGAAGCATTGCCCTGCGGGTCCAGGTCGATCACCAGGACGCGGGCTCCATGCAGGGCGAGGGAGGCGGCGAGATTGACGGTCGTCGTCGTCTTGCCCACGCCACCCTTCTGATTGGCGACCACAATGACCCGGGTCTGCTCGGGCCGCGGCAGTCCCTCACCGGCGCGACCCAGTGCCTCCACCGCAAGTTGGGCAGCACGACCGATGGGAGTGTCGTCCATCGGGGGCGGTGTTTCACGTGAAACATCCTCCCCCATCGACTCGGTACGGGGACCGGGGACCGGATCGGTCATCGGTCCCGCGATGTTGGCGTCGGACCGCAACGATTCACTCTCCTCGACATCAGGCTCGCAATGAACAGAGCCTCCCATGCCTTCGGGGTTGTGAACCAGTGAGGTCTGGTCTTCTGTGGAGAAATCCACCTCTGTGGACAACTCCGTACCCTCCACGGGGGATACCGCGCTATGAGTGGACGGTCTCCCGAGAGATCCGAGAGGCTTACGTTCGCGGGGTTCGGCCGCAGCCCGGCCGCGATTGATGATGCCGTGCAGCAGTGAGCGACGTTTCACGTGAAACACGATGCACAGCAGCTGCGGTCGGGCCTCCGCGACACTCCGAGATGCGTAGGTTTGGCAGTTTGTGTGGCGTACGGCCCACGCTCAGACCAGATCAGACAACCGCCGGATCAACGACGCCGGCGCGCCCGCCCCGTCCGGGCTGCCTTAGCCCGCTTGGCCGCGAACCGCACCCCACCGGGGCTCTCTCCGACCTCGACCCGTACCACGGTCGACAGCGGGTCCACGATGCCCTCCCCTACATGGAGGATGGACGTCTCGACCGCACCGAGCTTGGCCAGAGCCGTGGCCGCACTCTTCAGTTCCTCTTCCGCGGTGTCGCCCTTGAGGGCCAGCATCTCCCCGTAGGGGCGCAGCAGCGGAATGCCCCAGGTGGCCAGACGATCCAGCGGAGCCACCGCCCGCGCGGTCACGACATGGACCGGCGGAATCTTGCCCATGACCTCCTCGGCGCGACCGCGAACGACGGTCACATGATCAAGGCCGAGCAGCTCGACGACCTCGGTGAGGAAATTGGTGCGCCGCAGCAGCGGCTCGAGCAGCGTGATCTTCAGGTCGTCCCGGACGAGCGCCAGGGGAATACCGGGCAGCCCGGCACCCGAGCCGACGTCGCACACCGTCACCCCTTCGGGGACGACCTCCGAGAGCACCGCGCAGTTCAGCAGGTGCCTCTCCCACAGGCGGGGCACCTCGCGCGGGCCGATGAGCCCTCGTTGCACGCCCGCCTCTGCCAGCAGCTCGGCGTACCGGACCGCATCCGCGAAGCGATCACCGAATACGTCACGTGCCTTTTCGGGCGCAGGGGGGAGCTCCGCTGCCTCCGTCACGGGGACCGTCCTTCCGTACCGCATCAGCGCGACCAGCGCCGATCACCAGAACTACCAGGCTGACAAAGTTCGGCCCCGCCTGCGCTACAGACGGGGCCGGAGAGACGTACGGACCGATTCAGGCGGGCAGCACGACGACGAAGCGCTGCGGCTCCTCGCCCTCGGACTCGCTGCGCAGGCCCACGGACTTGACCGCGTCGTGCACCACCTTGCGCTCGAACGGCGTCATCGGCTTGAGCTTCACGGGCTCCCCGGTGCTCTTGACCTCGGCCGCCGCCTTGGCGCCGAGCTCCGAGAGCTCGGCGCGCTTCTTGGCACGGAAGCCCGCGATGTCGAGCATCAGGCGGCTGCGGTCGCCGGTCTCCCGGTGCACGGCCAGGCGCGTGAGCTCCTGGAGCGCCTCCAGCACCTCACCGTCACGGCCGACCAGCTTCTGCAGGTCACGGCTGCCCGTGTCGCTGATGATCGACACGGACGCGCGGTCGCCCTCGACGTCCATGTCGATGTCGCCGTCGAGATCGGCGATGTCCAGCAGACCCTCGAGGTAGTCCGCCGCGATCTCACCCTCCTGCTCCAGGCGGGTCAGGGTGTCTGCACCCTCGGCAGCGGCGGAGGTGGTGCCTTCCGTCACGGGATGGACTCCTTCTTACTTCTTGGACGGGGACTTGGGCCGCTGCGGACCCTTGCGCTGGCCGGACTGGGCCCGGCTACGGGTGCCACTACCGGGCTGCTGCGTCGCCTTCTTGGCGGCACCGGCCGGCTTGGCGTCCTGCGGCTCATCGGCCTTCTCCAGCGACGGCGAGGAGGTCGTCGGCTCGGAGCCCCCGGCCGGCCTGGTACCACCGGACTGGCGCTGCGCCTTGCTCTGCCGCTTGGGCTGCTGACGCTTCGGGACGGAAGCACCGGTGACCGTCGTACCGTCCTCAGCGGCGGCGACGGCCGTGACCTCGCTCTTCACCACGGTGCCGTCGGGCTGGGCAGCGAGGCCCGCCTTGGTCAGACCGTTGATGAACTTGCGCTCGAACTCGTTGCGGTCGCGCCCCTTGGCGACGATCGCCTTGACGATGGCCTTCTCGCTCCGCCGGCGGATCTTGCCGTGGTGCGTGACGTGCTTGTGCAGACGCTCCAGGTACGCGGCCTGGGCCTTGGAACCCGGGGTCGGGTTGTTGTGGATGACGTACATCTGCTGGCCCATGGTCCACACGTTGGTGGTCAGCCAGTAGACGAGGACACCGACCGGGAAGTTGATGCCGAAGACGGCGAACATGACCGGGAAGACGTACATCAGCATCTTCTGCTGCTGCATGAACGGCGTCTTCACCGTCGTGTCGACGTTCTTCGTCATCAGCTGGCGCTGCGTGTAGAACTGCGACGCGGACATCAGGACGATCATGACCGCGGTGACCACCCGGACGTCGGTCAGCGAGGCGCCGAGCTGGGCGACCTTGCCCGAGCCGTCCGTGAACTTCGCGGCCAGCGGGGCGCCGACGATGTGCGCCTTACGGGCGCTGGCAAGCAGCGTGTCGTTGATGACACCGATCGTCTTGCCCGTCGCGATGCCGTTGAGGACGTGGTAGAGGGCGAAGAAGAACGGAGACTGCGCCAGGATGGGAAGGCACGAGGAGAGCGGGTTGGTGCCCGACTCCTTGTACAGCTTCATCATCTCTTCGGACTGACGCTGCTTGTCGTTCTTGTAGCGCTCCTGGATCTTCTTCATCTCGGGCTGGAGCGTCTGCATGGCCCGGGTCGCCTTGATCTGCTTCACGAAGAGCGGGATCAGGCAGATACGGATCAGGATCACCAGGGACACGATGGACAGGCCCCACGCCCAGCCGGTGTCGGCGCCGAAGATCGCGCCGTACACCTTGTGGAACTGGACGATGACCCAGGAAACGGGTGTGGTGATGAAGCTGAAGAGGCTGGCAATCGTGTCCACTAATCATGCTCCTTGGGCATGGGACGAGGTCTCTGCGGCCGGGCTCGAAGGGAGGTCCCCTTCGGTGGCCGGTTCGGCGGCGGAGGGCCCGCCCTTGCGTGCACGCCAGGCGTCACGCAGCATTTCGTGCCACCGCGGACGCTTGCGCGGCGGGACATGGTCCACACCGCCGAGCGACCACGGATTGCACCGCAGGATGCGCCAGGCGGTCAGTGCCGTCCCCTTGATCGCACCGTGCCGGTCGATGGCCGTGTAGCCGTAGTGGGAACACGACGGGTAGTACTTGCACACGGGCCCGAGCAGCGGACTGATCGTCCACTGGTACAGCTTGATCAGAGCCAGCAGCGGGTACTTCATCGCGCGCCCCCTCCTCCCAGCAGCCGCTGGAGAGCGGCATCCAGGTCTCGGGCCAGCTGTGCATGGTCGGCGTCACCCGCACCGGGCAGCGCTCGTACGACTACCAGGCTACCGGGGGGCAACAGGGCCACTCGGTCACGTATCAGATGGCGAAGCCTGCGCTTCACCTTGTTGCGGACGACCGCTCCGCCCACGGCCTTGCTCACGACGAAACCCGCACGCGTCGGGGGAGCGCTCTCCCCAGGCGCGTGCGGGTCCGTGGCACCGCTACGAAGGTGGACGACGAGAAGCGGGCGTCCGGCCCGGCGTCCTCGGCGTACCGCGGTCGCGAAGTCCTCGCGCCGCCTCAGCCGATGCTCGGTAGGCAGCACGTCATGACCTGTACGCGGTCAGGCGGACAGGCGGGCGCGACCCTTGCTGCGGCGGGACGCCAGGATGGCGCGGCCGGCACGGGTGCGCATACGCAGCCGGAAGCCGTGGGTCTTCGCGCGACGACGGTTGTTCGGCTGGAAGGTGCGCTTGCTCACTCGGGGGCTCCAGTAATGATTCGGTGGGTGGCGGGGTGTCGCCTGGCTGTCACCGTGCGCCCACGAGTAGCTCGCATTACGCCCGAGTGCACCGCTTCCCGATCACCGACATGTGCCCTGGTCGGCACACTGGTACGTGATCTGTGCCCATCGGAGGCAGGCGGCAGCAGCCATCGACAACTCGACCTGGTTACGGTACGCGGGGCCGCGCCGTCCGGTCAAACCGGTGGCCGGTCGGGGACACTTGTCCACAGGCTGGGGACAACAACTTGAACCGTACGGGCCGCCCTGACTACCGTGACTGGACTCCGATTCGTTCCCTTGTCCCTGCCCGAGCAGTTTTGCTCCTGACCTGACCGAACCGATTCACATCCCGACCCGTCCCGCAACCACACGTTCGTGGGACCTGTGAGAGAGCGTGCCCTGTGGCTGACGTACCCGCCGATCTTGCCGCAGTGTGGCCGCGAGTACTCGAGCAGCTCCTCGGTGAGGGCCACGGGCCGGGCGTCGAGGCGAAGGACGAGCACTGGATCAGGCGCTGCCAGCCGCTGGCTCTGGTGGCCGACACCGCCCTGCTCGCCGTTCCGAACGAGTTCGCGAAGGGTGTGCTGGAGGGACGCCTGGCGCCGGTCGTCAGCGAGACGCTGAGCCGTGAGTGCGGCCGCCCGATCCGTATCGCGATCACCGTCGACGACTCCGCGGGTGAGCCGCCGGCCCCGCCCGCCCAGTCGCGCTACGAGGAGCCCGAGCCGCCCTCTCAGCAGGGCCGCGACGCATATGACGGTGGCGGCTACGAGGGGTACGGGCGCCACCGCGCCGACGACCACCGCGACCACCGCGACCACCGCGCCGGTCGCCCCGACCAGCGTCCCGGCGACCAGCTCCCGCCCACCCGCGCCGACCAGCTCCCGGCCGCCCGGCCCGCGTACCCGGGCGAGTACCAGCGCCCCGAACCCGGCGCCTGGCCGCGCCCCACCCAGGACGACTACGGCTGGCAGCAGCAGCGGCTCGGCTTCCCCGAGCGTGACCCGTACGCGACACCGGACTACCGCACGCAATCGCTGGACCGCTCGCCCTACGAGCAGCAGCGCTCGGATTACGACGGCGGACGCACGGACTACGACGCCGGGCGCCCCGACTACGAAGGTGGGCGCCCGGATTACGACAGCGGTCGCCCCGACTACGACCAGCAGCGGCCCGATCGCCGGGAGCTCCCGGAGCCACCCCCCGGCAACGGCCACGTGCACAGAGGCGGCCCGGTCGGCCCGAACCTGCCCACGACCGGCGCCCCCGGCCCGCTGGCCGCGCAGCCCGCGCCGGCGACCGGACCGGGCGAGCCCACCGCGCGCCTGAACCCCAAGTACCTCTTCGACACGTTCGTGATCGGTGCCTCGAACCGCTTCGCGCACGCCGCAGCCGTCGCCGTCGCCGAGGCCCCTGCCAAGGCCTACAACCCCCTGTTCATCTATGGGGAGTCGGGGCTCGGCAAGACCCACCTGCTGCACGCGATCGGGCACTACGCGCGCAGCCTGTACCCCGGCACGCGTGTGCGGTACGTGAGCTCCGAGGAGTTCACCAACGAGTTCATCAACTCCATCCGCGACGGCAAGGCGGATGCCTTCCGCAAGCGCTACCGCGACATGGACATCCTGCTCGTCGACGACATCCAGTTCCTGGCGCAGAAGGAGTCGACGCAGGAGGAGTTCTTCCACACCTTCAACACGCTCCACAACGCCAACAAGCAGATCGTGCTGTCCTCGGACCGGCCGCCCAAGCAGCTGGTCACCCTGGAGGACCGGCTGCGCAACCGCTTCGAGTGGGGGCTGATCACCGACGTCCAGCCGCCGGAGCTGGAGACGCGCATCGCGATCCTGCGGAAGAAGGCGGTACAGGAGCAGCTGAACGCGCCGCCGGAGGTGCTGGAGTTCATCGCCTCCCGGATCTCGCGCAACATCCGCGAGCTGGAGGGCGCGCTGATCCGGGTGACGGCGTTCGCGTCGCTCAACCGGCAGCCCGTGGACCTGGGGCTGACGGAGATCGTGCTCAAGGACCTGATCCCGGGCGGCGAGGACACGGCCCCCGAGATCACCGCGACGGCCATCATGGCGGCCACCGCCGACTACTTCGGGCTGACGGTGGAGGACCTGTGCGGCACCTCGCGCGGCCGCGCCCTGGTGACCGCGCGGCAGATCGCGATGTACCTGTGCCGTGAGCTGACCGATCTGTCGCTGCCGAAGATCGGCGCGCAGTTCGGGGGCCGCGACCACACGACGGTGATGCACGCCGACCGCAAGATCCGCGCGCTGATGGCCGAGCGGCGCTCCATCTACAACCAGGTGACGGAACTGACGAACCGCATCAAGAACGGCTGACGCGGCCGTCACGGCCGGCGCGGACGGTCCTACGCCTCCGCAGGCGCCCCGGGGCAAGGCCCCGGGGCGCCTTCTGCGTTCCGGGTCTGCTCCTGCCCTCGTCCCCGGCCCACCGGACGCCTCGCGACACCCGCTGTTCGATTACCTGCCGCGTTACGGCCACTCTCCACAGATCCGGTGACTTTCTTCCGTCCACATCCTGGGGACCGCGGAGTTGTCCAGATCGCGTCCACAGGGAGTGCTGGGGAAGAACCATCAGGCCAGCTCACCGGCTTGTGGATTCGTGGACGAAGAATCTCCACAGTCTGTGGACGAGGAGAAGATCCACAGGCTGTGCACGGAGTTGTCCACTGGCAACCCACAGGCCGAGGCGAGTTGTCCCCAGTGATCCCCAGCTTCTCCACAGTCCTGTCCACTGTTCGGCAACGCGGCGCGCCTCCTCACCGACGGGAGTGAAAGGCGTCACACCATGGTGCTGGGTTGCCCTGTGGGAAAGCCGGGTAAAACTGGGGACGGCACTGGGGAGAAGTGCCCCGAGGCTGTGCACGGGGTGTGCAGAACTTTCCGTTCTCCACAAAGACCCCTGGTTGTCCACGGGCTGCGCCCACAGGCCCCGTGGACAAAATTCCGCCTCCGACCTGGGACAACGCGGTTATCCACGGTTTCCACAGGCCCTACTACTACTCCCGACTAGAGAGACCGGGGAATTCGCTTGGAAGCGGGGTCTGTGCACAACTCGCCCTCCGGCTCCCGACTGCCCCTCGTCACGACTTGACCCCGAGAGGCACCTACTGTCAGTCGGGTGCGTCAGACTGGTCCCCGGTGTCCTTCCCCTCGCCGGGACCCACGACACCGAGTCAGACGACGAAGGCCAAGCAGGGCGAGAGCGCCGGCAACAGCAGGAGGCGGCTTACGGTGAAGATCCGGGTGGAACGCGACGTACTCGCGGAGGCAGTGGCCTGGGCGGCGCGCAGCCTCCCGGCCCGTCCGCCGGCGCCTGTCCTCGCCGGCCTGCTGCTGAGGGCCGAGGACGGTCAGCTGAGCCTGTCCAGCTTCGACTACGAGGTCTCCGCGCGTGTGTCCGTGGAGGCCGAGGTCGAGGAGGAGGGCACGGTCCTCGTCTCCGGCCGCCTCCTCGCCGACATCTCCCGCGCCCTCCCCAACCGTCCGGTGGAGATTTCCACAGACGGTGTACGGGCGACGGTGGTCTGCGGCTCCTCCCGGTTCACCCTGCACACACTGCCTGTGGAGGAGTACCCGGCGCTGCCGCAGATGCCGAACGCGACGGGCACGGTCCCCGGCGAGGTCTTCGCCTCCGCCGTGCAGCAGGTGGCGATCGCCGCCGGCCGTGACGACACGCTGCCCGTGCTGACCGGTGTGCGCATCGAGATCGAGGGCGACACGGTCACGCTGGCCTCCACCGACCGCTACCGCTTCGCGGTCCGCGAGTTCCTGTGGAAGCCGGAAAACCCGGAGGCGTCCGCGGTCGCCCTGGTGCCCGCCAAGACGCTCCTGGATACCGCCAAGGCGCTGACCAGCGGCGACAGCGTGATCCTGGCCCTGTCCGGCTCGGGCGCGGGCGAGGGTCTGATCGGTTTCGAGGGGGCCGGGCGGCGGACGACGACCCGCCTCCTGGAGGGCGACCTGCCGAAGTACCGCACTCTGTTCCCGACGGAGTTCAACTCGATCGCCACCCTGGAGACCGCACCCTTCGTGGAGGCCGTCAAGCGTGTGGCGCTGGTCGCCGAGCGCAACACCCCGGTGCGGCTGAGCTTCGAGCAGGGCGTGCTGATCCTGGAGGCCGGTTCCAGCGACGACGCACAGGCTGTGGAAAGGGTCGACGCCCAGCTGGAGGGCGACGACATCTCGATCGCCTTCAACCCGACCTTCCTGCTGGACGGCCTGAGCGCGATCGACTCCCCGGTGGCCCAGCTGTCCTTCACGACGTCCACGAAGCCCGCCCTGCTGGGCGGCAAGCCGGCCATGGACGCCGAGGCGGACGAGGCGTACAAGTACCTGATCATGCCGGTGCGCCTCAGCGGCTGACGCTCGTCCACAGTCCCCTGGGGTCCGGTGGATGACGGGGCCCAGGGGGAAGCCGCAGGTGGGACCACGTATGAGCGCGTATGCCCACAGCTGTGCGTGACCGCCCGGGTTTAGGCTCGGACACGGGTACGAACGTGCCTCACACGCCACACAGCGACCTAAGGAACAACTGATGGAGCTCGGTCTCGTCGGCCTCGGCAAGATGGGCGGCAACATGCGCGAGCGGATACGCCGCGCGGGTCACACCGTCATCGGATACGACCGCAACCCGGACCTCGCCGATGTCCACAGCCTGGAAGAGCTTGTGGGCAAGCTGAAGGGTCCGCGCGTGGTCTGGGTGATGGTCCCGGCCGGTGCCCCGACCCAGTCGACGATCGACGAACTGGCCGAGCTGCTGGAGCCTGGTGACGTCGTGGTGGACGGCGGCAACTCCCGCTGGACGGACGACGAGAGGCACGCCGCCGAACTCGGCGTCAAGGGCATCGGCTTCGTCGACTGCGGAGTCTCCGGCGGTGTGTGGGGCCTGCAGAACGGCTATGCGCTGATGTACGGCGGCGACCCCGAGAACATCGCCAAGGTGCAGCCGATCTTCGACGCGCTCAAGCCGGAGGGGCCGTACGGCTCGGTCCACGCGGGCAGGGTCGGTGCGGGCCACTTCTCGAAGATGGTCCACAACGGCATCGAGTACGCCATGATGCAGGCCTACGCCGAGGGCTGGGAACTGCTGGAGAAGGTCGAGTCCGTGGAGAACGTCCGCGAGGTCTTCCGCTCCTGGCAGGAGGGCACCGTCATCCGCTCCTGGCTGCTCGACCTCGCGGTCAACGCCCTGGACGACGACGAGCACCTGGACAAGCTGCGCGGCTACGCCGAGGACTCCGGCGAGGGCCGCTGGACCGTCGAGGCGGCCATCGACAACGCCGTCCCGCTCCCGGCGATCACGGCGTCCCTGTTCGCCCGGTTCGCCTCGCGGCAGGACGACTCCCCGCAGATGAAGATGATCGCCGCGCTGCGCAACCAGTTCGGCGGCCACGCCGTAGAGAAGAAGTAATCCTTAAGGGCCGCCTGGCGGTCCACAACCCTGGGGGAGGTCGGCGAACGACCATGCACGTCACGCATCTGTCGCTGGCCGACTTCCGCTCGTACGCCCGGGTCGAAGTCCCGCTCGACCCGGGCGTCACCGCCTTCGTCGGCCCCAACGGCCAGGGCAAGACGAACCTCGTGGAGGCCGTCGGCTATCTCGCCACCCTCGGCAGCCACCGTGTCTCCTCCGACGCCCCCCTCGTCCGCGTGGGCGCCGAGCGCGCGATCATCCGGGCCGCGGTGCGTCAGGGCGAGAGACAGCAGCTGATCGAGCTGGAACTGAACCCGGGCAAGGCCAACCGCGCCCGCATCAACCGGTCCTCGCAGGTCAGGCCCCGGGACGTGCTCGGCATCGTACGGACGGTGCTGTTCGCGCCCGAGGACCTCGCGCTGGTCAAGGGCGACCCGGGCGAGCGCCGCCGCTTCCTGGACGAGTTGATCACCGCGCGCTCCCCGCGGATGGCCGGCGTCCGCTCCGACTACGAGCGGGTTCTCAAGCAGCGCAACACGCTGCTGAAGTCGGCCGCGCTGGCCCGCCGTCACGGCGGCCGCTCCATGGACCTGTCCACCCTCGACGTCTGGGACCAGCACCTCGCGCGCGCGGGCGCCGAGCTGCTCGCCCAGCGCCTCGACCTGATCGCGGCGATCCAGCCGCTCGCGGACAAGGCGTACGAGCAGCTGGCGCCCGGTGGCGGTCCGGTCGCCCTGGAGTACAAGCCGTCCGCGCCCGGCGAGGCGCACACGCGTGAGGCCCTGTACGAGCAGCTGACGGCGGCGCTCGCCGACGCCCGCAGACAGGAGATCGAACGCGGCGTCACCCTGGTCGGACCGCACCGGGACGACCTGCTGCTCAAGCTCGGTCAGTTGCCCGCGAAGGGGTACGCCTCCCACGGCGAGTCCTGGTCGTACGCGCTGGCGCTGCGCCTGGCGTCGTACGACCTGCTGCGCGCGGAGGGCAACGAGCCGGTGCTCGTCCTCGACGACGTCTTCGCCGAGCTGGACAGCCGCCGGCGCGAGCGGCTGGCGGAGCTGGTGGCGCCCGGGGAGCAGGTCCTGGTGACGGCCGCGGTCGACGACGACGTACCGGACGTACTGACGGGGACGCGGTACTCCGTGTCCGACGGCACCGTGGAGCGCGCATGAGCACCGACGAGCCCACCCCGAAGAAGACGCCGGAGCCGTCCGGCGTGGACCTCGCGCGCGTGGCGCTGCGGGCCGCGAAGGAACAGGCACGCGCGCGGGGGGAGGCGGCACAGCAGAAGAGGCAGGCGCGGAGCGGCGGTCTGCGCTCCGGCGCGCGCGGCGACCGGCGCGACCCCATGCCGCTCGGTGCGGCGATCAACCGGCTGATCACGGAGCGCGGCTGGGAGACCCCGGCCGCGGTGGGCGGTGTGATGGGCCGCTGGCCGCAGATCGTCGGAGAGGACCTCGCCCGGCACTGCGTTCCGCAGACGTACGACGAGGACGAGCGGGTGCTGGTCGTACGGTGCGACTCCACGGCGTGGGCGACGCAGCTGAGGCTGCTGGCGCCGCAGCTGGTGGCGCGGCTCAACGAGGACCTGGGGCACGGCACGGTCCGGCTGATCAAGGTCCAGGGCCCTGGCGGCCCCGCCCGCCGCTTCGGCCCGTTGCGCGCTCCGGGGAGCTCGGGACCCGGGGACACCTACGGGTGACAGACATCACACAAATCCGTCGACGGCAGGGGGCGACGGCTCTTCCGGCGTGCCCGCGCACGGTCGCGGACACCGGTCTTACTCCCACGTAGCCAAGGGTTGACAGCCGGAAGCGCTGAGTGCCGCTCAGAGCCTCTTGGAGCCCCGCTCCGCATATGGGGAGTCGGGCGAGACCGGTTGAGGGCGCCACATGCGGACTCAGGTACCGGCAAACCCCCATCACTGTCGGCGCTACCGGTAGACTGGAGGACAATCCCGCCCCGAACGTGGGGACCGTCCGGGAAAAGCTGAGCAACGCTGATCAAGGCTTACCAACGCAACATGCCGCAGCCGCTCCGGCAACCCGCCGACGAGCCCGGCTCGTGCTGTGCCAGAAAGGGCGCTTCGTGGCCGATTCCGGCAACCCCAACGAGAACATCCCGTCCACCGACGCCGGCCTGAACGGCGCGGAGGCCGCCTCCAACGGCGAGGTCACCGCGTCGTACGACGCCAGCGCCATCACCGTCCTCGAGGGTCTGGACGCGGTCCGCAAGCGACCCGGCATGTACATCGGTTCGACCGGTGAGCGAGGACTGCACCACCTCGTGTACGAGGTGGTCGACAACTCCGTCGACGAGGCGCTGGCCGGGTACGCGGACACCATCGACGTGACGATCCTGGCCGACGGCGGTGTGCGCGTCGTCGACAACGGCCGCGGTATCCCGGTGGGCATCGTCCCCTCCGAGGGGAAGCCGGCCGTCGAGGTCGTGCTGACGGTGCTGCACGCGGGCGGCAAGTTCGGCGGCGGCGGCTACGCCGTCTCCGGCGGTCTGCACGGCGTCGGTGTCTCCGTCGTCAACGCCCTGTCGTCCAAGGTCTCCGTCGAGGTCAGGACCGACGGCCACCGGTGGACGCAGGACTACAAGATGGGCGTCCCGACGGCCCCGCTCGCCAAGCACGAGGCCACGGACGAGACCGGCACCTCGGTCACCTTCTGGGCCGACCCGGACATCTTCGAGACCACCGAGTACTCCTTCGAGACGCTTTCGCGGCGCTTCCAGGAGATGGCGTTCCTCAACAAGGGCCTGACGATCCGGCTCACCGACGAGCGTGAGTCCGCGAAGGCCACGAGCGGCGCGGACGAGGCGGGTGCCGACGAGAAGGACGAGGTCAAGACCGTCACGTACCACTACGAGGGCGGCATCGTCGACTTCGTGAAGTACCTCAACTCCCGCAAGGGAGACGTGGTGCACCCCTCCGTGATCGATCTCGAGGCCGAGGACAAGGACAAGAGCCTGTCCCTCGAGGTCGCGATGCAGTGGAACAGCGGCTACAGCGAGGGCGTGTACTCCTTCGCGAACATCATCCACACCCACGAGGGCGGTACGCACGAGGAGGGCTTCCGTGCCGCGCTGACCTCGCTGGTCAACAAGTACGCGCGGGACAAGAAGCTGCTGCGTGAGAAGGACGACAACCTCACGGGTGACGACATCCGCGAGGGTCTGACCGCGATCATCTCGGTCAAGCTGAGTGAACCGCAGTTCGAGGGCCAGACCAAGACGAAGCTGGGCAACACGGAGGCCAAGACCTTCGTGCAGAAGGCGGTCTACGAGCACCTCAACGACTGGCTGGACCGCAACCCGAACGAGGCCGCGGACATCGTCCGCAAGGCCATCCAGGCGGCCACCGCGCGCGTGGCGGCCCGCAAGGCGCGTGACCTGACCCGCCGCAAGGGCCTGCTGGAGACGGCGTCCCTGCCGGGCAAGCTCGCCGACTGCCAGTCCAACGACCCCGCCAAGTGCGAGATCTTCATCGTCGAGGGTGACTCCGCCGGTGGCTCCGCCAAGTCCGGCCGCAACCCGCAGTACCAGGCGATCCTCCCGATCCGCGGCAAGATCCTCAACGTGGAGAAGGCCAGGATCGACAAGATCCTGCAGAACCAGGAGATCCAGGCGCTGATCTCGGCCTTCGGTACGGGCGTGCACGAGGACTTCGACATCGAGAAGCTCCGCTATCACAAGATCATCTTGATGGCGGACGCCGACGTCGACGGCCAGCACATCAGCACGCTGCTGCTGACCTTCCTCTTCCGCTTCATGCGGCCGCTGGTCGAGGCCGGGCACGTGTATCTCTCCCGCCCCCCGCTGTACAAGATCAAGTGGGGTCGGGACGACGTGGAGTACGCCTACTCGGACCGCGAGCGCGACGCGCTGATCGAGATGGGACGCCAGCGCGGGAAGCGGGTCCGCGAGGACTCGATCCAGCGCTTCAAGGGCCTCGGCGAGATGAACGCCGAGGAGCTGCGCGTGACCACGATGGACCAGGAGCACCGGGTCCTCGGCCAGGTCACCCTCGACGACGCCGCCCAGGCCGACGACCTGTTCTCGGTCCTGATGGGCGAGGACGTCGAGGCGCGGCGCGCGTTCATCCAGCGCAACGCCAAGGACGTCCGCTTCCTCGACATCTGAGTCGGTCTCAGCTGACCGCACCAGGAAGGATCCTCACCAGCAATGACCGACGAGAACATGCCTGTGACGCCTGAAGAGGGCGGCGAGAGCGGCCTGCGCGTCGAGCCCGTCGGGCTCGAGACGGAGATGCAGCGCTCGTACCTGGACTACGCGATGTCCGTCATCGTGTCCCGAGCGCTGCCCGACGTCCGGGACGGCCTCAAGCCCGTCCACCGCCGCGTGCTGTACGCGATGTACGACGGCGGCTACCGCCCCGACCGCGGCTTCTACAAGTGCGCCCGTGTCGTCGGCGACGTCATGGGCAACTACCACCCGCACGGCGACTCCTCGATCTACGACGCGCTGGTCCGCCTCGCGCAGCCGTGGTCGATGCGGATGCCGCTGGTGGACTCGAACGGCAACTTCGGCTCCCCGGGCAACGACCCGGCGGCGGCGATGCGCTACACCGAGTGCAAGATGGCGCCGCTGTCCATGGAGATGGTCCGTGACATCGACGAGGAGACCGTCGACTTCACGGACAACTACGACGGCCGCTCCCAGGAGCCGACGGTCCTTCCGGCCCGCTTCCCGAACCTGCTGATCAACGGCTCGGCCGGTATCGCGGTCGGCATGGCGACCAACATCCCGCCGCACAACCTGCGCGAGGTCGCGGCCGGCGCCCAGTGGTACCTGGAGAACCCGGAGGCCTCGCACGAGGAGCTGCTCGACGCCCTCATCGAGCGCATCAAGGGCCCGGACTTCCCCACCGGCGCCCTGGTGGTCGGCCGCAAGGGCATCGAGGAGGCCTACCGCACCGGCCGCGGCTCGATCACCATGCGCGCGGTCGTCGAGGTCGAGGAGATCCAGAACCGCCAGTGCCTGGTGGTCACCGAGCTGCCCTACCAGGTCAACCCGGACAACCTGGCGCAGAAGATCGCCGACCTGGTGAAGGACGGCAAGATCGGCGGCATCGCGGACGTCCGCGACGAGACGTCGTCGCGCACCGGCCAGCGCCTGGTCATCGTGCTCAAGCGGGACGCGGTCGCCAAGGTCGTGCTGAACAACCTCTACAAGCACACCGACCTGCAGACGAACTTCGGCGCCAACATGCTGGCGCTCGTCGACGGCGTGCCGCGCACCCTGTCCCTGGACGCGTTCATCCGCCACTGGGTGACGCACCAGATCGAGGTCATCGTCCGCCGTACGCGCTTCCGCCTGCGCAAGGCCGAGGAGCGGGCCCACATCCTGCGCGGCCTGCTGAAGGCCCTGGACGCCATCGACGAGGTCATCGCCCTGATCCGGGGCAGCCAGACCGTCGAGATCGCGCGTGAGGGCCTGATGAGCCTGCTGGAGATCGACGACATCCAGGCCAACGCCATCCTCGAGATGCAGCTGCGGCGCCTGGCCGCCCTGGAGCGCCAGAAGATCGTCCAGGAGCACGACGAACTCCAGGCGAAGATCAACGAGTACAACGAGATCCTCGCCTCCCCCGTCCGCCAGCGCGGCATCGTCAGCGAGGAGCTGGCCGCGATCGTCGAGAAGTACGGCGACGACCGGAAGACGAAGCTGATCCCGTACGAGGGCGACATGTCCATCGAGGACCTGATCGCCGAGGAGGACATCGTCGTCACGGTCACCCGCGGCGGCTACATCAAGCGCACCAAGACCGACGACTACCGCGCCCAGAAGCGCGGCGGCAAGGGCGTGCGCGGCACGAAGCTCAAGGAAGACGACATCGTCGACCACTTCTTCGTGTCGACGACGCACCACTGGCTGCTGTTCTTCACCAACAAGGGCCGTGTCTACCGCGCCAAGGCCTACGAGCTGCCCGACGCCGGCCGGGACGCGCGCGGCCAGCACGTGGCGAACCTGCTGGCCTTCCAGCCGGACGAGGCGATCGCCGAGATCCTCGCCATCCGCGACTACGAGGCCGCGCCGTACCTGGTGCTGGCCACCAAGGGCGGCCTGGTCAAGAAGACGCCTCTGAAGGATTACGATTCGCCCCGTTCCGGCGGTGTCATCGCGATCAATCTCCGTGAGACGGCGGACGGTTCCGACGACGAACTGATCGGGGCCGAACTGGTCTCGCCGGAAGACGATCTGCTTCTGATCAGCAAGAAGGCACAGTCGATCCGGTTCACGGCGACCGACGAGTCCCTGCGCCCGATGGGCCGCGCCACCTCGGGTGTCAAGGGCATGAGTTTCCGTGAGGGCGACGAACTGCTCTCGATGAATGTTGTTCGACCCGGTACGTTCGTGTTCACTGCCACCGACGGTGGGTACGCGAAGCGGACCGCCGTCGACGAGTACCGCGTCCAGGGTCGCGGCGGCCTCGGTATCAAGGCCGCCAAGATCGTGGAGGACCGCGGCTCGCTCGTCGGCGCGCTGGTGGTCGAGGAGACCGACGAGATCCTCGCCATCACACTGTCCGGCGGTGTGATCCGTACGCGGGTCAATGAGATCAGGGAGACGGGCCGTGACACCATGGGCGTCCAACTGATCAACCTGGGCAAGCGCGATGCCGTGGTCGGTATCGCACGTAACGCCGAGGCGGGACGCGAGGCGGAGGAAGTCGACGGCGACGTGGCCGTGGACGAGACCGCGGAAGGTGCCGCGACCACCGGCACGGACGAGGGTGAGGCGCCCTCGGCCGAGTAGCACGAGGAGTGAGTCAGCGTGAGCGGAGCCACGGGCGCCGGATCGACCGGTATGGACACGGACGGCGGCGGCCGTGGCTCCGCCGCGGAAGCGACAGATCCGCACACGACGAATCTGAAGGCGATCAAGCCGCCCGCGACCGACTCGCCCTCCCTCGACCCGCAGCAGAAGCCCGGCTCCGGCCCGGCCGCCGCCGGCGCCGCGCAGCCCGCCCCCGGCGCACAGCCGACCGAGTCCCCGCTGCCCGGTGAGCGCCGGCAGCAGCCCGCGGGCCCCTACCACCCGCCGCAGGCCTACCAGCCGCAGGCCCCGGCCGGTGCCGTACGCCGCCCCCGCACCGGGGCGGGCACGATGCCCCGCACCCGCAAGGCACGCCTGCGTGTGGCCAAGGCCGACCCGTGGTCGGTGATGAAGGTCAGCTTCCTGCTCTCCATCGCGCTCGGCATCTGCACGATCGTGGCCTCCGCGGTGCTGTGGATGGTCATGGACGCGATGGGCGTCTTCTCCACGGTCGGCGGCACGATCTCGGAGGCCACCGGCTCGAACGAGTCGAACGGCTTCGACCTGCAGGCGTTCCTGTCCCTGCCGCACGTCCTGATGTTCACCACGATCATCGCGGTCATCGACGTCGTCCTGGCGACGGCCCTGGCGACGCTCGGCGCCTTCATCTACAACCTGTCGGCCGGTTTCGTGGGCGGCATCGAACTGACGCTGGCGGAGGACGAGTAGACACCGCCCTCGCGTTCTCGCGGAGGCCCGGGAGCCCGCCCGCCGGGTATCGATTTTGGGACTTCCCACCTGGTGCGCTAATCTTCAGGGGTCAGCGCGCGGGAGACACACCGCAGAGCGCGGCGGGGCTATAGCTCAGTTGGTTAGAGCGCATCCCTGATAAGGATGAGGCCACAGGTTCAAATCCTGTTAGCCCCACCAGCACAAAGACCCCCGGTCCACTAGGGCCGGGGGTCTTTTGACACCGCTAGCTGACACCAACGGTCGGGCCACGTCAGGAAGCGTGCAGGGGCACCGCTCGTCGGCCGCCAGAAGAACGTTGATAGGGCCGGTGGCCATGGGTCGATCACCGCATAGAGCGGCCCCCGGTCAAGACAATGCCTCCGGCGGGGGATCGGCCGGCACCGGGATGGAGGGGGCGCCGCCGCCGACTGCGGGTCCGTAGGTGGCATGCGCGGGGAGCTCCCATCCCGTCCACCGCCGACCCAGGCAGAGCCGAGCAGACGCGGTCTACGGCGTCCAGGTCGTTCGTACAGTGGCGCGCTCCACCTGGATGCCATGGACCACGCCCGCTCCACGGTGTGGGTCGACGGCGGACGGGATGGGAGCTGGGGAGAGTGGTGGTTGAGGCACGGGGCAACAGGCCGGCGCCCGGACTGGACCGGACAGGGTCTCGCCATCGCCCACCCGTGTCTTGTCTGTCTTCAGGACTCGCCGCAGGCGTCACGTAGACGTTGAAGGTTTGCCTCATGCTCATCAAGCCACTCAGACGTTGGTTCGAGTCCCAGGGCCACTGTCAACCTGTCGGGATCGTGGACCGAGATGGAGAGCCAGCCGTCTTCGTGTGGGTGGAAGTACAGCTCCAGCCCTCGGCTTCCTTGGGGCCAGCTGGCGTCTTCACCAGCACTGAGGCGTCTTAGTGCTTCCTCCCATTCTTCGAGGTGATCAAGCCAGATGTTGGTCTTCAAGCGGGCATCTACGAAATCCGTAGTTATAAGGCACTCGGCCTGAACCCGGGCGTGTCGTGCTTTGTGGGGCTCAACTGCACGCAGGACGAGGGAGACCCCTCGTCCGTCAGACAGATGTATCAAGTCGACAGGGCCCCACTCGTCCATCCTTCTCCCCTTTTTTTGTCGGTCGTGCATCCAGGGCTTGCGTGCACGATACGGGGGAGTGTCCGACCCCTCTTCCGGAGGGACTGGCAGTAGATCTGTCAAGAGGGAATCAGTCGGCTGACACCAACAGCTGACACCGACAGGTGACACCAACAGGTGCGGCCAGCGCCGACCAACGCCGAACGACAACGGACGATCAGCCAAGGGCGCCAGCCGGTTCGCCGACGTCGCCGAGTCCCCATGATCGACCTGATAAGGATGAGGCCACAGGTTCACATCTTGTTAGCCCCACCAGCACAAACACCCCGGGTCCACTAGGGCCGGGGGTCTTCTGGTGCCGACGGTCCGGGGCGCAGGCTTCGGGCGAAGAGCGGTACCGACAGCAGGAGCAGGGCTCCTTCGACGGCCAGGCTGAGCAGCCCGAGCGGTTCGGTCCAGTTGCCGATGTCGTCGCCGTAGTCGGGCAGTCCCGGGCCCCTGGAGAGGATGTAGCCGAGGAGGGGGCCGACGGCCACCGGCTGCCAGCAGCCATCCTGGTCGGACGAAGCCGACGAGGAGCAGCGCGGCGGTGATCACGGCCGCGATCTCCAGGACGTGGTACGCGACGCCGAGGTAGAAGGGGTCCCTCGTCACCGTGACGCCGCCTTGGTCCACGACATGGATGGCGGCCACGGCGAGGGACAGCAGCGCTCCCACCCACCTGGCCACCCAGGCGGATCCCGGCACCGGCGCGGTGTGGTGTGACATCCGAGATGCCTTCGCCTTGCCCGTGCGGCGCGTGCACGCCGGCCCTGTTCAGGCCCAGCTTCGGCGCACGGCTGCTCCCCGTCGCCCCCGACGGGGCAGACGAGTGACAAGGGGAGGTACCGCCGCGGACGGCGCTCCTGCGGCCGGGATCGCTGATCGCCTCGGGCCGTCGGCGGTGTCAGGGCATGGAAAGGCCCGACCGCCGGCGACGGGGGATGCACCGGCGATCGGGCTATGGCCAAGGGTAACAAGGTGACTTGCGCGGCGGGGGGCTACTGCTCGACGGCGACCCGGGGTTGTGATCCGGATCACTGTCGGCCGCACGGGGGATCGTACGAGAGGCGGGGCAGGTACTCCTGCCATTTCTCCGGCGTCAGAACGCCCCGCGTGGTCGAGCAGATGCGGCGGACGGCCTGGTCGACGTCCAGGTTCCACAGCCGGACGGTGTCCGCGCCGCTCGAGACACCCAGCAGGTGACTGGCGGGGCTGAAGGAGAGGAAGTTGCCCGTCTTGGCGTTGGGACTCATCGACTGGCCGATGGGAGAGGCCTTGTCCGGGTCGCTGACGTTCCACAGCCGTACGGTGTTGTCGTTGCCACCGCTGGCCAGCCGGTGCCCGTCCGGGCTGAACGTCAGCGACACGACCGCCTCCGTGTGGCCGGTGAGGGCGGTGCCCAGCCGGGTGGTGTGGAGCGGGTCGGTGACGTCCCACAGCCGGACCGTGTCGTCGTCGCTGCCGCTGGCCAGCGTGTGGCCGTCCGGGCTGTAGGCGAGCGTGTTGATCGGGCCCAGATGCCCGGTGAGCGGCGAGCCGAGCGGTCGCGGGCGCCGGGGGTCGGCGACGTTCCACAGCCGCACGGTGCCGTCGGCGCTGCCGCTGGCGAGGGTGTGGCCGTCGGGGCTGTAGGCGAGGGCGTTGACGTAGCCGGTGTGACCCGTCAGGGGATTGCCCAGGCGGCGCGGGTGGGCCGGGTCGGTGATGTCCAGCAGCTGGATGGTGCGGTCGTCGTAGTCGACGGCCAGTGTGCGTCCGTCGGGGCTGAGCGCCAGCGCGTCGGCGCCCGCGTACCGGGTCCGCAGCGGGACGGACCGGCCGTAGGAGACCGGATGGGCGGGATCGGCGACGTTCCACAGCTGGACCGTGTTGCTCGTCCCCGTAAGGACGGCGAGGGTGCGGCCGTCGGACGAGAACACCAGCGACCGCAGGTCGCGCTCCCCGGTCGTGAAGGGCTCGCCCAGTGCCACGGGCCGCTCGGGGTCCGTCACGTTCCACAGCCGGACCCTGCTGTCGACCGCGGCCGTCGCGAGGACCTTCCCGTCCGGGCTGAACGCCCCGATCCGGCCGATCATGTCCGACCTGCGTATCGACCACAGCCGGACCTTGCTGTCGCCGCTGCCGGTGGCGAGGGTGTGCCCGTCGGGGCTGAAGCCGAGGGCGTACATCTCGCCGCTGCTGCCCGAGAGCGGCTCGCCCACCTGCGAGGGGTAGGCCGGGTTGCTGACGTTCCACAGGCTCGCCGTGCTGTCCGCGCTGCCCACGGCGATCAGGGATCCGTCCGGGCTGAAGGCCACGGACCACACCGGGCCGGTGTGGCCGGTCAGCGGCTCGCCCAGGGAGTGCGGGTGCCGTGGGTCGGTGACGTCCCACAGCCGGACGGTGTCGTCGGCGCTGCCACTGGCGAGGGTGTGGCCGTCCGGACTGAAGGCCACGGAGTGCACGGTGTGGGTGTGGCCGGTCACGGGCTCGCCGAGGGAGTGCGGGTGCCGTGGGTCGGTGACGTCCCACAGCCGGACCGTGGTGTCGTCGCCGCCGGACGCCAGTGTCTTCCCGTCGGGGCTGAACGCGATGGACCGTACGGCGTTGGTGTGGCCGGTCAGCCTGGTGAGCGGGACAGGATGCCGGGGGTCGGTGACGTTCCACAGCCGTACGGTGTGATTCTCGTCGGCGGTGGCGAGCGTGTGCCCGTCCGGGCTGAAGGCGGCCAGGAAGATCGTGCCGTCGTGGCCGGTCACGGGCCCGCCCAGGGGGCGCGGGTGGCGGGGATCGGTGACGTCCCACAGCCGTATCGTGCCGTCGTCCCCGGCGCTGGCCAGGGTGCGGCCGTCCGGGCTGAAGACAGCGCTGCTCACCCAGCTCGTGTGGCCCCTGAGGGGCTTGCCCAGGGGGCGGGGGCGCGTCGGGTCCGTGACGTCCCACAGCCGGACGGTCCTGTCGTAGCTGGCGGTGGCCAGGGTCCGCCTGTCCGGGCTGAAGGAGGTCAGGTAGACGGCGCCGGTGTGGCCGAGCAGCGGTGTGGCCAGAGGCGCGTTCACGATGGAGATCAACCGGCTGTTGGTGCCCTCGTCGTCCGGTCGCAAGCGGTGGGCCACGACGTCGATCTGGGCGGACAGCGACGGATCGGTGTACTGCACCCGTTCCGCTTCGGCGACCACCTGCTCGAACACCGCGTCGTCCCGCTGCTGCCACGCGATCACCGACGAACCGACCGCCAGCACCGCCAGGACGACCAGCGCCGCCACCGCTCCCCGCCGGAGCCGGACGGTGCGCTTGCGCAGCCGGACCGAAGCGGCCAGGAACTCCACCGCGCTGCGGGTGAGAAAGGTGTCGCCCGAGGACGTCGCCCAGGTGTGAGCCTGCTCCAGCCGGGACCCCCGGTACAGCAGCGCGCTGTCGCGGTGGGACTCCTCCCAGGCCCTGCCGTCCTCCTCCAGCCGCTGGCGCAGCAGGTTCCCGTTCCGGTCCTCGTCGATCCAGTCGCGCAGGCGTGGCCAGGCGTGGAGCAGCGCCTCATGGGTGATCTCCACGGTCTCCGCGTCGAGCGTCACCAGTCGTGCGCGGACCAGCGCTTCGAGTGACTCCTCCGTCTTGCCGGGGTCCGTCGACTCCTCAGCCAGTTGCCGCCGGGTCCCCCGCCTGCGGGTGGCGTGGGTGTCCTCGCCCAGCCGGACCAGCCTGAGCAGGAGCAGGCGCGCGGCCGTGCGGGCCGCCGGGTCGAGACCGGACCAGGCCCGCTCGGCCGTCGCCGCCACCGCTCCCTGGATCCCGCCGGCCGCGCGGTAGCCGGCCAGCGTCAGCCGACCCGCCTTGCGGCGCTGCCAGGTGGCGAGCAGGGCGTGCGAGAGCAGGGGCAGTACGCCCGCGTCGTGCGCCCCGCGCGGGCCGTCGACGCTCACCTCCCGCACGATCAGCTCGGCCAGCCCCGGTTCGAGTTCGAGTCCCACGGCCTTGGCCGGGCCCGACACCGCTTCGCGCAGCTCCGCCGTGGTCAGCGGCCCGAGCACCATGTGACGGTGCTGCAGCGCGTCGGCGAGTTCGGGATGCCCGAGGCACTGCTCGTAGAAGTCGGCGCGTATGCCGAGGACCACCAGCACGGGGGCGAGGTCACCGGGGGCGGCGGGCGAGCACGCCGCGTGCAGGAGCCGGACTAACATGCGCCGGTCGGCCTCGTCCGGGCAGAGGGTGAACGCCTCCTCGAACTGGTCCACGATGACGACCGGGCGAGCGGCGCGGGACGTCTCGCGCCGCGCCCAGGCCGCGACGGCCTCCCGCACCGCGTGCTCGAAGCGTCCGGTGCCTGGCGCGTGCGCCTCCGCTTCCTGCTCCGCGGACAGGACGGGGACGAGCTCGGGGATCCGGCGGGTCAGCTCCGCGAGGGGGTCGCCGCCCGGTACGAGCTGCAGTACGTCCCTGTCGCGGCCGCCGCGCAGGGCGGGCACCAGACCGGCGTTGAGCAGGGAGGACTTTCCCGCTCCGGAGGCGCCCACGAGCATGACCAGGCCGCCGGTCCGCTCCGCCGCCTCCAGCTGGCCGACGAGGGCGGCCGTGCACCGCTCCCGGCCGAAGAACCACCGGGCATCCTCCTGGCGGTAGGGAGCCAGCCCCCGGTACGGGCACACGCCACCGGGGACGGTCGGGGCGTCGGCGGACGAACGCTCCTCGTCCTCCGTCTCGTCCTCGGACGCCGGGGGGCGGTCGCCGACCGGGTCGGCCACCGCTCGCTCCCACAGACGCTGCCACTGGGCCAGGTCGTACAGGCCGGTGGACACCGGCGCGGGCCGTGAGCGCCGTGCTTCGGGGATCAGTACGTGCAGCACCGCCGCGAGGGCGGTGAACTGGGCGGGCACGTTCCTGGCCCGCCGCCAGTCGCTGATCCGTTGCGCGGACACCCGCACCGGGCGCCCTCGTTCGTCGACCCGCTGCAGCCGGACGACCGCCTCGGACACGCGTTTGAGGGGAGGGTTGCCGGCCTCCTTGTACAGCAGGGCGAGACGTTCCGCGAAGGCCGTGCGTGCTCCCGAGTCGGAACTCAAGGTCCCCACCTCTTACTTCCACCGCACCTGACGTCCGGACCGGAAAACTCACCTTATACGGCTGACCTGCGGTTAAGTCGCCCGGACCGTACCGGAACCTCCTCGCTGACGGCATCAACTGGCAGGATCCACGGCGCGGGAGCGAACCGACCGCGCGGTGCCCGGACAGGCCACCGACCGGCGCTCGGCGAGACGACGTGCGACATCGCAGGTCCGCGACGCGCCCTGCCTTTCCTCGACCGCGCCGGTACGGCACGGCTCGACGCCACCACCCGGTTCGGCACCGGTCTCCGCGAGGGGAGGGACCGGTGCCGGACGGTGGGGCACGGAGAAGACGCCCCCGCTTCCACCCGAGTGTCCCGGGCCGCCGCCATCGCCACCGTACGCCGCCTTCCATCGCCGCACGCCCCTGGCTAACTGACGGTCAGTCAGTTACGGTCTGCCCTGCCGTACCGTTTCCGAAAGGGGGGGTGCAGTGCAGACACGTCCGCAGAGTCCCCGGCCGCCGGGCACCCCACGGTGGGTCGCGATGTACCACCAGCCGTCCACGGACTCCTGGCGGGTGGCGGCGCAGTCGCCCCACCGCTCCGCCGTGCTGTACGCGGTCGGTGAGATGACCCAGACCGTCCGGGCACGCGGAGGCGACGTGAGGGTCGCGCTGTGGGGTCCGAAGGACGGCGCCTGGCATCTGTTCGACGCGCCGGAGGGCAGGACCGCCGCGGCACCGCCTCCGCGTCCCGCCCGGAGCAGCGAGGAGCCGGGCAAGCTCGCCGAACGCATGGCCGACCGCCGCCACCAGGTCCTGATGGCCGGCCTGGGCACGGCAGGGCTGTACGACCTCACGCAGGAGGACACGGCGGCGCTCCGGGAGCTGGTGGCGCGGCTCGACGAGCCCACGGTGCGTCGCGTCGCCCACTGGCTCGCCGCCGCCGGCGGCCAGGGGGTGTCCGTCTGACGATTTCCGTCGGGCGCGTGACGCCCGGCGGGAAGCCCGTCACGCAGCGGTCCCGGGCCCACAGCCGCAGGCCCCAGACCCCTGGCCCAGGCACTTCGGTCCGTCACCACCCCGCGCGCGGAACGCTACGGTTGCCTCTGTGCGGACGGAGAGAGAGGCGGACCGGATGAGCAGCACCGTCGCGGAGGCCCTGGTCACCCTGGGCCGCCGGTACGTACGGGACGCTCCGGGCTCGCTCGGCAAGGCGTTCCTGGCCGCGCGGTTCCTGAACCCGCATCTGCGGGACCACCCCCGCCGACGGGTCGTCGAGACCCGCTTCGGTGCGCGGTTCGCGGTCGACACCCAGGACCTGATCCAGCGGTACCTGTATCTCTTCGGGGTGTGGGAGCCGCACATGACCCGCTGGATCCAGCGTCGGCTGAAGCCGGGAGACGGCTTCATCGACGTCGGGGCCAACATCGGCGTCTTCAGCGTGCTGGCCTCACACCTCGTCGGCGAGCGGGGACAGGTCGTGGCGATCGAGGCCTCCCCGGCGTTCCACCACCGCCTGGTGCAGCAGGCCCGGCTGAACGGGTGCCGGAACATCCGGGCCGTGAACGCCGCCGTCTCCGACGGGCCGAGCACACTGACCTTCGTGCTCGCCAGTTCGCGCAACATGGGCGCGAACAGCATCGTCCCCTACGACGGGCCGGCCGAGTCCACCTTCGAGATCGACGCCCTGCCGCTGCCGGAGCTGCTCGACCCGCAGGAGATCGCGAACGCCCGCGTGATCAAGATAGATGTCGAGGGGGCTGAGGGCGGCGTCGTCCGCGGACTGGTGCCCGTGCTGGGCAAGCTCCGGCCGGACGCGGAGATCACCGTGGAGGTGACCCCCGAGCGCATGGCGCGGCTCGGCGACCGTGCCGAGGACTTGATGAACACCATGGCCGATGCCGGCTTCCACGCCTACCGGCTGGCCAACGACTACGCGGCCGGGAGCTACCCGCGAGCGCTGAGCGGGACGCCCGGGGTGGCGGTCCGCCTGCGGGGCCCGGTCGTCGAGGAGACCGATGTGGTCTTCTCCCGGGTGGACGCCGAGACCCTGCCCTGACGCGACGCGCCTCGGCAGCGGGAGTGGGGCCAGGCGGTGCCCCGGGCAACGGGCGTGAGGGCGGTTGGTGCCTGCGGGCACGCGCGGGTCCGGTGCGGTTGGTGCCTGCGGGCACGCGCGGGCCCGGTGCGGATGGCGGGCGCCTGCGCACGCGCGGGCCTGAGGTCCGATGGTGCTTTGCGGATACGCCCGGGCCCGGGCCCAGGCGGTGCTTCCGGGCGTCAGGGGCCCGCACCGAGGCGGTGCTTCCTGGCGTCAGGGGCCTGCGGTCACATGGTGCTTCCGGCGCTCGGGTACCGCCAGCCGCAGGACGCCAACGCCTTGGCCCTCGCCTCCACGACCGCCATACGCCGCTCCCGCTCGGCGGGATCGACATGCGATGCCTGACCCGTGGCCTGCCCCTGCCACTTCCGGTACAGCAGCCCCACCTCCCGGCAGAACCAGCCCCGGCTCACGGCGTTCAGCGCGAGCAGCAGGCCCGTGTCCTCGGATGCCGGCAGCGCCATCCAGCCCCCCAGCGCCATCAGGAGATCGCGCCGGACGCAGAGCGTCGCCGGGTGGACCTGGGCGCGGAAGTCGTTCGCCCTCCAGAAGTCGAGGACCGCGCCGCGTTCGACCGGCCCGTCCGCCGGATCTCCGGGGAAGCCGGCCGTCGAGCCGTCCGGCAGGAGGTCCAGCGCGCGGGACGTGGTCCAGCCCAGGGCGGGGTCCGCTTCGAGGACGGCCAGGTCGCGGGCCAGGGTGCCCGGCGGGAGCTGGTCGTCGGCGTCCAGCACCTTCACGTACGCGCCGTCGGTGTGCGCCAGGGCCATCGTGCGGGCGACGCCGGGTCCGCCGGGCCGGCCCTGACGGAAGGTCACGCGCTCGTCGTCCGGGACGTACGGGCGGACATCGTCCGTCTCCCCGTCCTCCTGGATCACCCAGTGCCACTCCCAGCCCTCCGGAAGCCACTGTTCGCACAGGGACTTGTACGCCTCCGGCAGGAACCGGGCCGACGGGGCGTGGACAGCGGTGACGACGATGAGGCGCCCGCTCACGGCAGCGCTCACCACCTTTCCAGGGGAGTGACGAAGACCAGCTCCGTGCGGTCGCCGGGCAGCGTGACGTCGGTGATGTCCACGACGCGGCCGCCGGTGTCGTACGAGGTCTTGCGGAGCAGGATCACCGACGTCCCGGGCGGAAGCTCCAGTTCCTGCGCCTCTTCGGGGGTCGGCGGACGGGCGGTGAAGCGCTCCTCGATGCGGTCGACCTCGATGCCGACCGTGTGGAGCTGGTTCTGTGTGCCACCGGGCCAGGGCTCGTTGGAGTCGTCCAGCAGATCCGGATTCCCCGCGACCACGTCACGGACGAGGTAGGAGGTCACGAGACTGAACGGGGCGGTCTCGGCCGCGCAGCGTGTCCGGTAGGTGCGCTCCAGCAGGACCGTGCCGTCCGGGACGCCGAACGCGTCCGCGAGCTTCTTGGGCGCCTTCGTCTCGCGGTACGTCGCGTCGAACAGGAGGTGGTGCGACGCGAGCCCGGTGTCGTGCTCCGTCGCCCCCGTCCGCGCCCGCGTGGCCAGCGGCTGCCGGGCGCGGTCCTTCTCCCACTGGTGCCGTCCGTTGTGGCGCACCACCGGCGTCCGCAGACGCCGTACGCAGGTACCGCGGCCGTACCGCCTGTCCATCAGCCGGTCGTCGGCTATCGGCTCGTACGCCTTGGGCACTGGTGCTCTCACCGATCCGTCGGGGACCCTCCAGGTCAGCCTAGGACTGCTCAAGAGGTCCTGACGACTCGGGAACGGCACGGAAGGGGCACGGGCCGCGCAGCGGAATGCGTCGGTGCGGCACGACGAGCGCACGGCAGGCGGCCCGGCACCTGGGAGCAGGTGCCGGGCAGTCTGCCGTCGGCGTGTACGCAAGTCGCCTTGGTGGGTCCTGGAGAGGGTCTGTCCGTCCTGGACGTCGTCCGCGGATCCGTCAGCTGCGCAGCAGCACGGTCGGCTCCTCGAAGGGCCGTGGTACGTCGTGGGAGCGCAGGGCGTGGTGGGTGAGGGGAGCGATCGCGGCGGCGGCCGTGGAGGGGAGGTGGCGGCAGGAGGGGGAGGAGCCGTGGGCCTCGGCCCTGATGCGTTGCTTCATCGTGGGGGGCAGGGACTGGACGAGAGCCCGGTGTCCGTGCGCCGGCCACGGCAGCATCACCTGCGGGCCGGAGGTGCGCGCCGACTGCGGCTGTGGTACCGACGCGGCCGCGGCCGTCGTGGCGGTCGTGGTGGCGAATCCAAGCGCGGCGCACAGCGCCAGGAAGGCGGTGACGACGGCGGTCCACAGCTTCATGACCTTGTTCCGGGCCATGACCCCTCACTTTCGGGTTGGGCGATTTGCGTACTTTCCTCATGATGTGTATGGGGGCTGCGAAGTGGTGGACCGACGCCCGTGCCGCGTCGATCTTCGGATGAACACCACCCGGATGGGCGCACGGGGTCGCACAGGGCCGAAAAAAGCCGGAAATCTGTGGTGGAGGGCGGTGAACATCACACACCGCGAGGTCCGCTCACCCGAGGATCGTCAGCGGCGAGGCCCGGTCGTACTGCGCCGTACCGGGCCGGAGTTGAGCGTCGGCTCAGGTCACCGATCGATATCGATCGGTGTGTATAGTCGGGCGCCAGAGGTCCCCTACGTCAAGGAAAGACGAGGTCGCGCGGTGAAGAAGCTTCTCCTGGTCGCACTGGCCGCCATCGGCGGGCTCCTCGTGTACCGCCAGATCCAGGCGGATCGCGCCGAGCAGGATCTGTGGACGGAGGCGACTGACTCCGTGCCCACGGGTTCGTGAGTCACGACAGACAGCAGTTCAGAGCAGACCCCGGCCGCCGCGCGGTCGGGGTTTTGTGTTGCTTTCTCCAGCGACTCCCCCATGCCTCCCTGCCCGTCAAGGGATCGATCGCTGCCGCAGACGCCGTTCCCCGGGGTGAGCATTTCGGCCGCTCCTCGCTGATGCGCTGATGTCCCTGTGACCGGCGGGGCAGGATGGGCGGCAGTCCGGAGGGAGCGGCGGCAAACGGGTCGGGACGGCCCACGGCCAGAGGGGGCGCGGGATGTGGTGGCGCACGGAAGCGCGGCACGGAGCGCGGGGGCGTGGGCTCACGCAGGCACACGCGGTGGTGGCCCTGTGCGCGACGGCCGCGCTCGGTGTCACCCTGGCGCTTCCCGCGCGAGCTGCCCCCGCCGTCCCGGCGGCCGACGGTACGCCCGCTCCCTACGCCTTCGCGCCCGACGCCGGAACCGTCCCGGGCGCCACCGGCACCACGGACGCCGCGCGCCTTGATCCCGGACACACGTACCGGAGCACCCTCCCCGCGGCCGGCAAGCTCTACTACCGCCTGGACCTCGACGCCACCACCAACGCCTACGTCTCCGCGACCGCCGTCCCCCGGGCCGGCGCCCGGGTCTCCGCCTCCGACGGTGTGCGGGTCACCGTCCAGGATGCCGACGGCGCCACCTGCTCCTCCGGCACGACACACTTCGGCCCCACCCAGAGCCCGCACCCCGTCGCCGCGTGGGCCGCCCGCGAGACCGGGCCCGGCAGCTACGGGTGCAGGGACGCCGGGGTGTACTACGCCGTCGTCGAACGGCGCGACCTGTCAGGATCCGCGACCGGCGCCTGGGACCTGGAGCTGGACTACGTCACCGAACCCTCCCTGCGGCGGCCGGGCGCCACGACCACCACACCGCCCGGCGCCTGGAACTCGGCGACCCCCGACGCCCTGCTGGGCGACCCCGTCCGGCGCGCGGGAGGGGCCGGCTTCGCCACGGCAAGCCCACTCGGCCAGGGCGTCTGGCAGGACGCGATCCGGCCGGGGCAGACCCTCTTCTACAAGGTGCCCGTCGACTGGGGCCGGCAACTCGCCGCCACCGCCGAGCTGGGCAGCTCCCCCGGCGGCTCTCCCGGCGACGGCTACGTCGGCACCGCCCTTGCCATGACGCTGTACAACCCCGTCCGCGGCCACGTCGACGACGCCACCACCGGGTACAGCGGTGCCCAGACCTCGGCGGCCCTCACCCCGCTGCCGCCCGTCGCCTACGCCAACCGCCATGCCGCCGGCGACCGCACGAGCGCAATGCGTTTCGCGGGCTGGTACTACCTCGCCGTGCACCTCGCCGCACCCGTCGCGCAGCGGTTCGGGAACGGCCCGTTCGGACTGACGCTGCGCGTGCGGGTGAGCGGGACGGCGACGTCCCCTCCCGCGTACGCGGGGTGGTCCGCGCCGCGCGATGTGTTCCGGGTGACCGCGGCCGACCGGGAGGAAACCGCGATGGGGACGATCGGTGGCGGCGGGGGAGCGGGAACGGCCGCGAGCGGCGGGGACCGGCGGTCCCGCACGATGGAGGTGGTCGCGGTGGGCGGGATCGGCACCGGGACCGCACTCGTCCTGGTGCTCGGGGTGTGGACGGCGGCCGCCCGGCGGCGGGCGCGAAGCCGATGGGCCGGGTGAGCGCCGCTCAGATGCGCAGCAACGCCCAGAACCCGACCGCGTAGCACAGCAGCGCGAGAAGCAGGACCGGCACGGCGACCTTCGCGGGCGGGCCGGGGCGCCGGGTGGCCGCTCGCCTGCCGTGCCGGGCCGCCCGCTGCGGCTCCGTGGGCGTGTGCGGGGACGGGACGGCGTGGGCCTGGAGTGGGTGCCGGGCGGCGACCGCCGGGGTTGTCGCGGGCGCCGTGGCGGAGGGCACGCGGGTGGGGGTGTGGTGCGGGGCATGGGCCGGGGCCACGGCCGCCGCGGGCGGTGACGGCGGCCGGGCGGGCGGCTGTGGCGGCACCGGGACCGCCTCGCGCGGCGAGGGCAGCGGCGGCGGCAGATGGAAGCTCCCGGTGTCCGACATGGCGGACGGCCGCGGAGGCGGCCCCGGCTCGGACGTCGGCGTGGGACCGGGCGTCGGTGTGGAGATCACCGTGGGCGTGGGGCCGGGAGCGGGCATGGGGCCGGATGACGGCGGGGAGCCGGCCGTCGGCGTGGAGCCGGATGCGGGCGTGGAACTGGCCGTCGGCGTGGAGCCGGATGCGGGCGTGGAACGGGCCGTCGGCGTGGAGCCGGATGCGGGCGTGGAACGGGCCGTGGGCGTGTAGCCGGCCGTCGGCGTGGGGCCGGCCGTCCATGCGGTGTCGGACTTCGGCTCCGATGCGGCCGAAGGCGCAGGACCGGGTGACGGAGTCGGATCGACCGTGGGTCTGGGCGGTACGACGAGGGGAGCGGCCACCGGCCTCACGGCAGGGGGAGGCGGCCCGGGTGTCGCGGTGCCCGGAACCCCGGGCCCGGCACCGACCGAACCGGCACCGACCGAACCGGCACCGACCGAACCGGCACCGCTCGTCGGGGGTGCCATGGTCGGCCGCGGCGGTATCGAACCGGTCGCCGGCCACGATGTCGACACCCTGTCCGCCGACACCCGGTGCGCAGACACCCTGTCCCCCGACACCCCACCGGCCGAACCACCCGCCCCCGAGCGCACCGGCCCGTCGGGCCCGAACCCCGCCGGAAGCGGACCGAGTTGGTCGAAGATCTCCACCTGCTCCACGTCGGGCCCCGGCTCCGGCAGCAGCTCCACGGCGGCGGCAAGCGCCTTGCGGGCCCCGATCGCCGTACGGAACCGCGCGGCCGGATCCGGCTGCACCAGGGTCGCGACCACCTCCCAGAGCGGCCCGGGCACGCCCTGTGGCGCCCCCGGCGTCCCGTTGGCCGTGAAGTACTCGACCAGCGCCTTGGCGTCAGGTTTGGCACCCTGCAGCAGATACAGGGCGACCAGGCCCACGGCGAACAGGTCGGCCGGGAAGTCCGGCTCCACGCCCAGCAGTTGCTCCGGCGCGAGATAACCGGGCGTGCCCACCACGTAGTCGGTCTCCGTCAGCCGCGGCTCACCCAGCCGCATGGCGATGCCGAAGTCCGACAGCCGCAGCCGGGGCCGGGCCGTGCCGGTGGCCTCCATAAGGATGTTGGCGGGCTTGATGTCCCGGTGCACCACCCCCTCCGCGTGCACGGCCGCGAGCCCGGACAGCAGCTGGTCGAGCAGGGTGCAGACGAAGGCGGGGGGCAGCGGCCCGTAGTCCCCGACGAGGTGGACCAGCGAGCCACCGGCGACCAGGTCCATGGTGAACAGCACCTTGTCGTCGTCCGCGGCCCAGCTCGCGGGCGCCAGCACATGGGGGTGGTCGATGCGCAGCGCCTGTTCGCGCACGAACCTCAGCAGGGAGTGGGCGTCGCGCTGCTGCAGCACCTTCGCGGCCACGTAACGGCGTCGTCGGTGGTCCCAGGCGCGCCACACCGCACCGACTCCCCCGCGCCCGATGGGATCGACCAGTTCGTACCGCCCGGCGAAGACCTCACCCATGGTCGTACGTCGCTCCCCCTCCCGGACGGCGACGAGGACCCCCGCGCACCCCCCGGCGCGAGAGTCCCCGGCGGCAAAGGCGTCGGCTCAGTTCTGGTGGGACTGGTAGTGGGCGACCGCGTCGGAGGTGCGGCCGGCGCCGTACACCCGGAGGAACTCTGCCAGTTCCGGGTGGCTCGGGGCGAGGGTGTCCGCCGCCTCGATGATGTCCCCGGCCGCCGCCACCGAGCGCAGCAGCGACTGGATCTCACGGACCACCCGCTTCACCGTGGGCGCGCCCGAACTGTTCGTCGTCTGCGTGGTGTTGCTCAGCACCGAGCCCCCCTGGGACTTCTTGATCTCCTCCATGCGCTCGGTCGCCTCGGCCGCGCTGACACTGCCGTCCGACACCTGCGCCGCCAGCTCCTGCAGCAGCTGCACCCGCTGGACCACCGCCGGGTTGCCGATCTTGGCCCGCTGACCGCTCATCAGCTGCGACAGCATCGGGGCGGACAGTCCGAGAACCCCCGCGAGACGGGCCTGGTTGAGCCCGAGATCCTCGATGAGCCTACGGAAGAGCGCCCCCAACGGCTCCCCGTACCAGTTCCGCTGCAGCTCCCGCGCTCTTGCGGTGGCTTCCTGCTGTGCGGCGTCCATTGCGTCTCCCCATCGCTTCCCCAAAAACCGCGGTTCGCTGTAGCGAACCACGACGAGCATCTTACGGAGAGTGGTTGTCCACGGGGACCCCCCATCTTTTTGTGAGATACCGGCCAGGACCCGGTACGCTGGTCCGCAGCGCCCGGCAGCCCGTGTTCCACCAGCCGGACGTCTCTCCTCGGGGCCTTAGCTCAGTTGGTAGAGCGCTGTCTTTGCATGGCAGATGTCAGGGGTTCGACTCCCCTAGGCTCCACACTCGAAACCGGTCGGACGCCGCGTCGCGGCGATCGACCGGTTTTTGCATGCGCCGTGACTCCCGTCACACACAGAATTTGCAGCCGTTGCGATCCTTAGCGCGAACACCCGGCGAAGGCAGGGCTCCTCCGGATCACCCTCCGGGGATCCGGCAGTCCCTGACCCTCCGCCGAGGCGCGCGAGCGGTCCTTGTACCGCCTGGTAGGAACAGTCGTGCGTAACCATGCGCCTGCTCACGGTGAGCAAAGTCTCCACGGAACGTGCACACCAGAAGCGTTGCAAACGTCATCACGAAGGGCAGAGGCGAACGCCCGCCACCGTTCCACGTGAAACAACAGCGCCGTGGGGCAGGGGAACCCTCACCTTCCCCTGCCCCACGGCGTGATGGCAGCCCGCAGCCGACCAGGCGGACTCAGCGGCGGTCGTCGCCGTCCGTCGAGTCCTCCTCGGCCTGCTTCGCCTCCACTTCGGGGTCCAGCACGCTGGGACCGCTGCCGTCCACCGACGACAGCCGCTCGCCCTGCGGGACCTCGGTCGCGGCAGGCGGCTCGACCAGCCAGTCGGGGTTCGCCTGCTTGTCCCACCACTTCCAGGCGGCGAAGGCGCCGCCCGCCGCAAGGCCCAGCAGGGCCAGACCCTTCGCCACACGACCGGCCCTGGCCCGCCGCCGCTGCCGGCGGACCAGCTTCTCGATCTGCCGCGGCGAGATCTGACCGCGCAGCGCGGCCAGCGCCGCCGCCCCGCGGGCCGCCGCCTCCTCCCGCACCGGACCGGCCGCGGCGACGGCCTGCTCGATCTTCGGGCGGGAGTAGTCGGCCGCCTGGCGGGCCGCCTTGCGGGTGCGGGTCGCGGCCTGGTCCACCGCCGGCGGCACATGCGCGCGGGCCTGTTCCAGGCGCGGGGCGAGATGGGCGTCGTACTGGACGCGGGCCTGCTCGGCGGCCTGCGACACCTTGGGCGCGAGACGGACACGCGCCTCATGTGCGTAGTGCGCTGCCTTGTCCTTGGCCGTGTCGGCGTAGGGCGCCACCACTTCCGCGGCATGCAGCACGCTGTCCTTCGCCGAACCGGTCGCGGCGCGCACGCTGTCGATGCGGGTCACGGGGTTCCTCCTCCTCGGTGGCGTACGGTAATTCGACTTTCCAGCCTTTTACGGATCATGCCTGTCGAACAGCACCCGGGCATGCGAGGAACGGCATCCGGGTCATGCGGCCCAAGCGGACGATTGCGGTCCGTGCCCGGGCGGACGACGAGAGACGATCACGCGCATCAGCCGATCACGTGCAAGAGCGGATGAATACGGAGTAACAGGAGCTTGTCCCCGACAATGCCACGGATCGTCCCGCCGCGCCCTCGAGACAGGACGACTCGACCGGTTTTCCACACGCCCGCAGCCGCCACCGGCCGAACAAAACGCCGCCGTCCGGGCTGCCACCCCACCAGCACCACAGGAACCACCGACCGAAGTTCCCACCGGACGTGGTCGCCGGACGACGCGGAGGGCGTAGCGTGCGAGGATCAGGGGGTCACAAAGGACAACGGAAGGCAGATCGTGGCTGAGCAGCTCTACGCCACCCTGAAGACCAACCACGGCGACATCCTGGTCCGGCTCTTCCCGGACCACGCCCCCAAGACGGTCAGGAACTTCGTCGAACTCGCCAAGGGCGAGCGTGAGTGGACCCACCCCGCCACCGGCGAGAAGTCCACCAAGAAGCTCTACGACGGCACGGTCTTCCACCGGGTGATCAGCGGCTTCATGATCCAGGGCGGTGACCCGCTGGGCAACGGCACCGGCGGTCCCGGCTACCAGTTCGAGGACGAGTTCCACCCGGACCTGCGCTTCGACAAGCCCTACCTGCTGGCCATGGCCAACGCCGGCCCGGGCACCAACGGCTCGCAGTTCTTCATCACGGTCGCCCCGACGGCCTGGCTGAACCGCAAGCACACGATCTTCGGCGAGGTCACCGACGCGGGCAGCCAGAAGGTCGTGGACTCCATCGCCACCACCCAGACCAACCCGCGCACCGACCGCCCGGTCAACGACGTCGTCATCGAGTCGGTCGTCGTCGAGACCCGCGAGGGCTGACCCCCACAGGGCACCCCGCACGAGGGAACAAAAGCGCCCCGCCCATCCGTAGAAGGAGGGGCGGGGCACCCCGTCGTACGGAGAAGTGAGGGACCTCATGGACCAGGCGCCAGGCAGCCCGCAGGGCCCGCAGAACCAGGGACCGTCCGAGGCCCGGGAACTGCCGGTCTGCTACCGGCACCCGGACCGCGAGACCGGCATCCGATGCACCCGCTGCGAGCGCCCCATCTGCCCGGAGTGCATGGTCGACGCCTCGGTGGGCTTCCAGTGCCCCGAGTGCGTCCGCACCGGATCCGGCACGGGCCACGCCCCGGCCGCCTCCCGGCCGCGCACGCTCGCGGGCGGGACGGTCACCGCCGACCCCCGGCTGCTTACGAAGATCCTCATCGGGATCAACGTCGCGGTGTTCATCGCGGGGTACGTACGCCCGTCACTGCTGAACGACCTGGTCCTCCTCGGCGCCTGGCCGCCCAAGCCCTTCACACCCACTGCGGGCGTCGCGGGCGGCGAGTGGTACCGCATGGTGACCTCGATGTTCACCCACCACGAGATCTGGCACATCGCCTTCAACATGCTCAGCCTCTGGTGGCTCGGCGGACCTCTGGAAGCAGCCCTCGGCCGTCTCCGCTACCTCGCGGTCTACTTCGTCTCCGGGCTGTCGGGCAGCGCGCTTGCCTATCTGCTGGCCTCCCCGACCACGGAAACGCTCGGTGCCTCCGGCGCCATCTTCGGCCTCTTCGGCGCCACCGCCGTCCTGATGCGCCGCCTGAACTACGACCTGCGGCCGATCGTCGCCCTGCTGGTGATCAACCTGATCTTCACCTTCAGCCCGGGCATGAACATCTCCTGGCAGGCTCACATCGGAGGCCTGGTCGCCGGCGTGATCAGCGGCTACGCCATGGTCCACGCCCCGCGCCGGCGGAGGGCCCTCGTGCAGTACGGGGTGTGCGCGCTGGTGCTGGCCGCTGTGGTGGTCGTCACACTGGTGAGAACAGCTCAGCTCACCTGAGTGGCGGATGTGCACAGGCCGTAGCCCGGGGTTGTACCCAGAGTTGTCCACAGCCCAGCGCGGGATCTTGTGCATGCTGCGGGGAACGCACGCGCCCCCTGTCACCGACCGGAGTTTTCCCAGGTGGGACAGGGGGCGAACAGGTTTGCGGGGGCCGGTGATTCCGTCATACCGGCGTCAACGCCCGACGGGTTATCCACAGATCGTCGTTCTTTTTCCACTGGCTGTGCAGTTGTGGACAGGGCTGTGGATAACTCGGCGTGCAACTGTGGGCAGAGCCGGCCGCGGAAGGGCGTGAGGCCCCTACTTCCACTGGGTGGAGACGCCGAACCCGGCGGCGATGAACCCGAAGCCCACCACGATGTTCCAGTTGCGCAGCGCGTGGATCGGCAGCGATCCGTCGGTCACGTAGAAGACGACGATCCAGGCCAGCCCGATGAGGAACATGGCCAGCATGACCGGCGCGACCCAGCCGCGGTTCTCCAGCTTGATGGCCTGGGCCTGCTTGGACGGCGGTGGCGTGTAGTCGGCCTTCTTGCGGATACGTGACTTCGGCACGAGGGTCTCTCCTGTCGATGCGCTGCGTCGCCGCGCAGGGAACTGGGGCTGGCTCCGGGGGCAGCGTACAAGGGGACATGAGCGCTCCCCCGGGCGTCCGTTAGCGTAGTGCTTCCGCGGCGCCGAAGGAGATAAGGGTACGTGAGCGATACGGCCGACTCCCCCGGGACGGGTTCCGGTTCCCCGGATGCGGGGACCCCGTCCGTCCGCACGCGCCGATTCCGGCCCGTGCGGGTGCTCACCGTGGGCGTCTTCGCTCTCGCGGGTCTCCTGTTCATGACAAGCTTCAACACGGCCAAGGGGACCAACCTCCGCACCGACACCTCGCTGCTGAAGCTGTCCGACCTCATCCAGGAGCGCAGCCACAAGAACGCCCGGCTCGACGAGTCCGACGCCGCCCTGCGTTCCGCCGTGGATGCCCTGGCCAAGCGGACCGGCGGCACCATGAGCAAGGCCGAGCAGAACCGGCTCGCGGCGCTGGAGAAGGACGCCGGCACCCAGAAGCTCACCGGCAGGGCCGTCACGGTCACCCTCAACGACGCCCCGCCGAACGCCACCGCCAAGCTGCCCGGATACCCGGAGCCGCAGCCCGACTACCTGGTGATCCACCAGCAGGATCTCCAGGCCGTGGTGAACGCGCTGTGGCAGGGCGGCGCCCGCGGCATCAAGGTCATGGACCAGCGGCTGATCTCCACCAGCGCGGTGCGCTGCGTCGGCAACACCCTGATCCTCCAGGGCCGCGTCTACTCGCCCCCTTACAAGATCACTGCCGTCGGGGATCCGGAGAAGCTGCAGAAGGCGCTCGCGGACTCGCCCGCGATCCAGAACTACATGGTGTACGTCAACGTCTACGGCCTCGGCTGGAAAGTCACCGAGGACGGGACGGTGACTCTTCCCGGCTACTCCGGCACAGTGGACCTGCACTACGCCAAGCCCGTGGAGTAGAGGCCGCTGCCGCTGGGGGGATCCGTGCCGGTGCGCGTGATCGTCAGGACCGTCAGCGAACTGTGCGTCACCGTGGGTGCCCTCATCGTGCTGTTCGTGGTCTACGTGGTGTTCTGGACCGGGGTGAAGGCGGACGGCGCGATGAACGACCAGATCGATCGGCTGCAGAAGCAGTGGGCGAAGGAGGCGGTGCGCACGTCCGCCGCGCCGACGGGCGCCGCGAGCCCCGGCGGTCCGGGCCCGTACGCCGCGGGCCGGCCGTTCGCGGTCATGTCCGTCCCGCGGTTCGGTTTCACGTGGAACAAGCCCGTGCTGGAGGACACCGCCGTGGACAAGAAGGGGCTGGGCCACTACAGGGGCGCTGCTCGGCTCGGGCAGGTGGGCAACTTCGCGGTCGCCGGCCACCGGCGTACATACGGCGATCCCTTCAAGGACTTCCCCAGGCTGCGGCCCGGCGACGCGGTGGTCCTCACCGACGGCACCACCTGGTTCACGTATCGGATCGACAAAGGCCCTTACAAAACGGTGCCCTCCGACGTTGAAGTGATCGACCCTGTGCCACGTACGTCCGGGTACACGCGTCCTGGACGCTATCTGACGTTGACCACGTGCGACCCCGAGTGGGGGCACAGTCACCGGCTGATCGTCTGGGCGCACCTGGATTCCACACAGCCTGCGGAGGCAGGGAAACCGGCGGCTCTGCGCCAGTAGTCTGGTGGCGTACGGCGTGAGTCTGGTGCCGTGGTGAGACGGAAGGGACGGCATGTACGGCTGGATCTGGCGGCATCTGCCGGGGAACGCGTGGCTGAAGGCACTGATTTCCGTCGTGCTGGTCCTGGCCGTGGTGTACGTCCTGTTCCAGTACGTCTTCCCGTGGGCCGAACCGCTGCTGCCCTTCAACGATGTGACGGTGGACAACCAGTGAGTGCGCGCATTCTCGTCGTCGACAACTACGACAGCTTCGTCTTCAACCTGGTGCAGTACCTGTACCAGCTGGGCGCCGAGTGCGAGGTGCTGCGCAACGACGAGGTGTCGACGGCGCATGCCCAGGACGGCTTCGACGGCGTCCTGCTGTCGCCCGGACCTGGCACCCCCGAGGAGGCGGGCGTCTGCGTCGACATGGTCCGCCACTGTGCCGCGACGGGCGTCCCGGTGTTCGGGGTCTGTCTGGGCATGCAGTCGATGCAGGTGGCGTACGGCGGTGTCGTCGACCGGGCGCCGGAGCTGCTGCACGGCAAGACGTCCTTGGTGGAGCACGAGGGCAAGGGCGTCTTCGCGGGCCTGCCGTCCCCCTTCACGGCGACCCGCTACCACTCCCTGGCCGCCGAACCGGCCACCGTCCCGGCCGAGCTGGAGGTCACGGCGCGCACGCACGACGGGATCATCATGGGTCTCAGGCACCGGGAGCTGCGGGTGGAGGGTGTGCAGTTCCACCCCGAGTCGGTGCTGACCGAGCACGGTCACCGCATGCTGGCCAACTGGCTGGTGGAGTGCGGTGACGAGGGGGCCGTGGCGAGGTCGGTGGGGCTCGCCCCGGTGGTGGGCAGGGCCACGGCGTGACCGCGCTGCGCCCCGAGCGCGAGACCGGCGCCACCTACGGGGACGCCGCGGAGCAAGGGTCCTCGTACGGGCAGCAGCCGTACGGGGACTTCGGCGTGTGGCAGGGGCAGGATCCGGGCCCTCAGTGGCAGGGTGCCGGGGAGTACGGGCAGCAGACGCCGCAGCAGACCTACGAGCCCCAGCAGGGGTACGACGCGACGGCGGTGCTCCCGTCGTACGACGAGCCGCTGCCGGTGGACAACGAGACCGTCGCGTTGCGCGCCTTGGACATCGAGGAGGCGCGGCGGGCGGCGAACCGCCCCGCCGAGGCCGCTCCCGCGCCCGGTGGCCGCGCCGCGCGCCGCAAGGCGGCCCGGAGGCACGGGCGGCGCGGGAGCGGGCCGCAGACGCCCGAGAAGGCCGCGGGGACGCCCGCTCAGGCGCCGCGTTCCCGGGTGGAGGCCCGGCGGGCGGCGAGGGCGCAGAAGCCCGGTGCGGCGGTCGTGGCGAGCCGCGTGGTGGGCGAGCTGTTCATCACCACCGGTGTGGTGATGCTGCTGTTCGTGACGTATCAGCTGTGGTGGTCGAACGTGCGGGCGCATCAGGAGGCGGGCAGCGCCGCGCAGCACCTCCAGCAGGACTGGGCGAGCGGCAAGCGGGAGCCGGGGGTGTTCGCGCCGGGGCAGGGCTTCGCCATCCTGCACATCCCGAAGCTGGACGTGGTGGCGCCGATCGCGGAGGGCACCAGCAAGACCGAGGTGCTGGACAAGGGCATGGTCGGGCACTACGGCGAGGGCAGCCTGAAGACGGCGATGCCGAGCGACAAGACGGGCAACTTCGGGCTCGCGGGGCACCGGAACACGCACGGCGAGCCGTTCCGGTACATCAACCGTCTCCAGCCGGGTGACGCGATCGTGGTGGAGACGCAGGACGAGTACTACGTCTACAAGATGACGTCGATGCTGCCGGTGACGTCCCCGGCGAACACCAGTGTCCTGGACCCGATCCCGAAGGGATCGGGTTTCACCGCACCGGGCCGCTACATCACATTGACCACGTGCACGCCGGAGTTCACCAGCAAGTACCGGCTGATCGTGTGGGGCAAGATGGTCGAGGAACGGCCGCGCAGCAAGGGCAAGCCGGACGCGCTCATCTCGTAGGCGCAGGGCACGTGGACGCACGGGCACGTGGAACAGACAGGGCAGATGCAGTGGGAGTGACCACCGACCAGGACGAGCGGACCGCCGCTTCCCCGTCGGCTCGGGGCCGCGGGCGCGGCCGGATCGCGCTGGCCGTCAGCGTCTTCGGCGAGCTGCTGATCACGGCTGGCCTGGTGCTGGGCCTGTTCGTCGTCTACTCCCTGTGGTGGACGAACGTCATAGCGGACCGCAGGGCCGACCATCAGGGCGACAAGGTGCGCGACCACTGGGCGGCCGAGAAGGACAGCGGCCCGGGCGCCCTGGACACGAAGGACGGCATCGGCTTCCTGCACGTGCCGGCGATGAGGAACGGCGAGGTGCTGGTCGAGAAGGGCACGTCGACGAGCGTCCTCAACGACGGCGTGGCCGGCTACTACACGGACCCGGTCAAGGCGACGCTGCCGATGACGGGCAGGGCGGGCAACTTCACGCTGGCCGCGCACCGGGACGGGCACGGGGCGAAGTTCCACAACATCGACAAGCTGAAGAAGGGCGACCCGATCGTCTTCGAGACGAAGGACGACTGGTACGTCTACAAGGTCTTCGCGATCCTCCCCGAGACCTCGAAGTACAACGTGAAGGTGCTCTCGGCGATCCCGAAGGAGGCGGGCGTGAAGAAGCCGGGCCACTACATCACCCTGACGACGTGCACCCCCGTCTACACCTCGGAGTACCGGTACATCGTGTGGGGCGAACTGGTGCGGGTGCAGAAGGTGGACAGCGAACGGACGCCGCCGAAGGAGCTGGGCTGAGCGACACAGCCCCTGTGAGGAAGCCGCAACTACCACAGGCTCGACGGTCCGCGCGGCACCGGCGAACTTCTGCATGCCCGCGCTCGACACGTACTGCCGATGGTTGTACCGCTTGCACTGGACGGCCGCCGTGCGCCCGTCGGCCGTGCGGGCGGTGACGTCGATTCCTCGGTCGCTGTTGGCCCTCCGCACGACCACATCTGTACAGCCGTCGCGCCGGAGCAGGTCGGCGACGTGACGTTCAAGTTCTGAGCGGTGATCGAGATGTGGTCGGACGTCGTACAAAGAGCTGGACGTGCGGGCTTGGTTCCACGCGAGAGCCCCGGCACCTGCAGGTGCCGGGGCTCGATCGTCGGGCGTGGCCCGGTGCGGGCCGGTCGGCCTCAGCCGCCGGTCAGTCCGCTGAAGAAGCCGCCGCCGTCGTTGCCGCCGCCGTTGTTTCCTCCGGCCGGCACCGTGGTCAGGGTGATCGTCTGGCTGTTCGGGTCGGCCTGGGCGTTGGGCTGCGGGTCCTGGGCGGTGACCCGGGAGTTGCCGTCCGTCGGGCCGTTGACCTGAATGCGGGTGAAGCCCTTCTGCTGCAGGGTCTTCACCGCGTCGCTCAGCTTCTGGCCGAAGACGTTCGGGACCTGCGTCTGCTGGTTGGCCAGCTTGCCTATCTGGATGGTGACCGTCGTGCCCGCCTTCACCTGGGTGAGCACCCCGGGGTTGGTCTGTATGACCTTGCCGACCTGGTTCGGGTCGGTGGTGTCGGTGTCGACGCAGTTGCCCGGCGTGAGGTTGCTGGCCTGCAGCTGCTTCTTGGCGTCGTCACAGGACTGGTTCCTCACATCCGGCACCGTCACCGTCTGCGGGGCCGCGGCCACCGTGAGGGTTATCGTCGAGCCCTTCTCCCGATCCGTGCCGCCCGCGGGGTTCTGGTCGGTGACGACGCCCGGAGTCTGGTCGGACTCCGCCGTCTTCTTCTCGACCACGAAACCCTTGCCCTCGAGCTGGGACTTCGCCTTGTCGAACTGCAGTCCCCGCACGTCCGGCACCGCCACCTTGGGCGCCCCGGTGGACACCACCAGATTGACGGTGCTGCCCTTCTTGACCTCGGTGCTCGGCGTCGGGTCCTGGGAGCAGACGTTGCCCTTCTGCTGGTCTTCGCAGGGTTTCCTCGAGATGGAGAGCTTCAGGTCCGAGTTGTCCGCGAGCGTCTGCGCGTCCTTCTGGGACTGGCCGACGAAGTTGGGAGCCGGCACGGTGTCGTTGCCGATCCCGCCGTGGCCGCTGAAGATCCACTTGCCGATGAGGATCGCGCCCACCAGGACCAGGATGCCCGCGACGACCAGGAGGATCGTGGAGGTGTTCGACTTCTTGGGCTGGCGGCGGCGGTCCGGGCGGTCGTCGTAGCCGTAGCCCCCGTCGTCCGGGTTCATCGGCGGCATCATCGTCGTCGCGCCGGCGCCCGGGTCGGAGCGCAGGGCCGTCGTCGGCTGGTCGTCGGGGTAGCCGCCGTAGCCGACCGAGCCCATCGCCGCGGTCGCCGCGACCGGCTGGCCGTCGAGGCACGCCTCGATGTCGGCGCGCATCTCGTCGGCGCTCTGGTAGCGGTAGTCGGGGTCCTTGACCAGCGCCCTCAGCACGATCGCGTCCATCTCAGGCGTGATCTCGGGGTCGAAGACGCTCGGCGGCTGGGGCTCCTCGCGGACGTGCTGGTAGGCCACCGCGACCGGGGAGTCGCCGACGAAGGGCGGGCGGACCGTGAGCAGCTCGTAGAGCAGGCAGCCCGTCGAGTACAGGTCCGAACGCGAGTCGACCTGCTCGCCCTTCGCCTGCTCGGGCGAGAGGTACTGGGCGGTGCCGATGACCGCCGCGGTCTGCGTCATGGTCATGCCGGCGTCGCCCATGGCGCGGGCGATACCGAAGTCCATCACCTTGACCTGGCCGTTGCGCGTCAGCATGACGTTCGCGGGCTTGATGTCACGGTGGACGATGCCGTTGCGGTGGGCGTACTCCAGGCCCTGGAGGATGCCGATGGTCATCTCCATGGCGCGCTCCGGCAGCAGCTTGCGGCCGCTGTGAAGAAGCTCACGCAGGGTGGAGCCGTCGACGTACTCCATCACGATGTACGGGATCGAGACCCCGTCGATGTAGTCCTCGCCCGTGTCGTACACCGCGACGATCGCGGGATGGTTCAGCGAGGCGGCCGACTGGGCCTCCCGGCGGAACCGGGCCTGGAAGGAAGGGTCGCGCGCCAGGTCGGCGCGCAGCGTCTTCACCGCCACGGTGCGGCCGAGGCGGGTGTCGTGCGCGAGGTAGACCTCGGCCATGCCACCACGGCCGAGCACCTGGCCCAGCTCGTACCGGCCGCCGAGGCGACGCGGCTCTTCCATAGCTTCCTACCAGCCCTCTCCGTCGGTCCCGACCACACCCTCGTGTGGTCCGGCGGTGTGCTGTCCGGGCATACGGTACCCGGCTCGCTGTGTGTGACCTGGCCACATCCGCCACCCGATACAGGACCGGTATCGCAACGTGCACCGATGTGAAGGGGACGTGACAGGGGTCACTTCTTGCTGTTGATGACCGCCTCCATCACGTTCTTCGCGATGGGGGCGGCGAGGCCGCCACCGGAGATGTCGTCACGGTTGGCCTTGTCGTCCTCGACCACCACGGCCACGGCGACGGGCGAGCTGCCGTCCTTGAGCTTGGCGAACGAGATGAACCAGGCGTACGGCTTCTCGCTGTTGTTCAGACCGTGCTGGGCGGTACCGGTCTTGCCGCCCACGGTGACGCCGGGGATCTGCGCGTTGGTGCCGGTGCCCTTCTCGACGACGGTCTGCATCATCGACTGCAGGATCTGGGCGTTCTTCTCCGACAGCGGCCGGCTCAGTTCCTCCGGCTGGGTCTGCGTGATCACGTCGAGGCTGGGCGCCTGCAGCTTGTCCACCATGTACGGCTTCATCAGCTTGCCGTCGTTGGCGACGGCGGAGGCGACCATGGCCATCTGCAGCGGCGTCGCGGCGGTCTCGAACTGGCCGATGGAGCTGAGCGCGGTCTGCGGCCGGTCCATCTTCTCGGGGAAGGTGGAGGCGACCGAGCGCACCGGCGTGTACTGCTCGGAGTCGAAGCCGAACTTCTTCGCCTCCTCGAGCATCTTGTCCTTGCCGAGGTCGGCGCCGATCTTGCCGAAGACGGTGTTGCAGGAGTACCGCAGCGCCTCGCGCATGGTCGCGTTCTCGCAGGGGATGTTCCCCTCGTTCTTCAGTTCCGTCCTGGTGTTGGGGAGGGTGTAGGGCAGCGGGGACCTGGTCGGGTCGTCCGCGCTGGTGTACAGCCCGTTCTCCAGGGCCGCCGCCGCGGTGACCACCTTGAAGGTGGAGCCGGGCGGGTAGGTCTCGCGCAGCGCCCGGTTCAGCATCGGGTCGCTCGGGTCGTTCTTCTTCTGCAGCTTCTGCCAGGCCTTGGAGTCCGTCGACAGGGAGTTGCCCGCGAACGTGGACGGGTCGTACGACGGGTAGGAGGCCAGCGCCAGGATCGCCCCGGTCTGCGGGTCGAGCGCCACGGCCGCGCCCTTGCCGCCGACCTTCTTCAGACCGTCGTAGGCGGCCTTCTGCGCGGCCGCGTTGAGGGTGGTGACGACGTTGCCGCCCTGCTGCTGCTTGCCCGTCAGCATGTTGAGGGTGTTGCGGAAGAACAGCCGGTCGTCGGTGCCGGTGAGGATGCCGTCCTCGATGGACTCCAGCTGCGTGGCGCCGAAGGCCTGCGAGGCGTAGCCGGTGACCGGCGCCCACATCGCGCCGTCCTTGTAGGTTCGCTTGTACTTGAAGTCGTTGAGACTGTTGGTGGGCGTCTCCTTGGACCCGGTGATGGGGTTGCCGTCCACGATGATGTCGCCGCGCGGGGTGGAGTACCGCGCGATGAGGACACGGCGGTTGTTCGGGTCGGTACGCAGGCTGTCGGCCTGGAGGTACTGGAGCCAGTTGTCGCGGACGAGCAGCGCGAGGACGAGGAGCCCGCAGAAGAGCGCGATCCGGCGCAGGGGCTTGTTCACGGTCGGACCACCTGGGTCATTTCGGCGTCGGGGTTCGGGGCGGGGGCGGGGGCCGGGCGGCGCGCGGTGTCGCTGATGCGCAGCAGGATGCCGATCAGGGCCCAGTTGGCGATCACGGAGGAACCTCCGTACGCCAGGAAGGGCATCGTCATACCGGTCAGCGGGATGAGCCCCATCACACCGCCGGCGACCACGAAGACCTGCAGCGCGAACGCGCCGGACAGGCCGACGGCCAGCAGCTTGCCGAACGGGTCGCGGGCGGCGAGGGCGGTGCGGACGCCGCGCTCCACGATCAGGCCGTAGATCAGCAGGAGCGCCATGATGCCGGCCAGGCCCAGCTCCTCGCCGAAGGTGGCGAGGATGAAGTCGGAGTTGGCGGCGAAGCGGATCAGGTCGGAGTGGCCCTGGCCGAGGCCGGTGCCGAGGGTGCCGCCGGACCCGAACGCCCACAGGGCCTGCTGCAGCTGCTCGGAGTGGCCGCCGACGCCCTGGCGGCTGAGGGTGTACTCCTTCATCGGGTCGAGCCAGGCCTGGACGCGCATCTTCACGTGCGGCTCGATGCTGGCCACGCCGACGGCGCCGGCCGCGGACATCAGCAGACCGAAGACGATCCAGCTGGTCCGCTCGGTGGCGACGTACAGCATGATGACGAACATTCCGAAGAACAGCAGCGACGTACCGAGGTCCGTCTCGAAGACCAGGATGAGGATCGAGATCGCCCAGACGACGAGGATCGGTCCGAGGTCACGTCCGCGCGGCAGGTACAGACCCATGAAGCGGCGGCTGGCCAGGGCGAGCGCGTCGCGCTTCACCATCAGGTAGCCGGCGAAGAAGATCGCCAGCACGATCTTCGCGAACTCACCGGGCTGGATGGAGAAGCTGCCGACGTGGATCCAGATCTTCGCGCCGTAGATGTTGGCGCCGAGACCCGGGATGAGCGGCAGGATCAGCAGGACCAGCGCCGTGACCATGGAGATGTAGGTGTAGCGCTGCAGGACCCGGTGGTCCTTGAGGAAGACCAGCACGGCGACGAACAGCGCGATGCCCAGCCCGGTGTACAGCAGCTGCTTCGGCGCCGCGCTGCCCGCCTGGCCGATCGCCTGCAGCAGCTTGGACTGGTCGAGCCGCCAGATCACCACCAGACCGAGGCCGTTGAGCAGGGTCGCCAGCGGCAGTAGCAGCGGGTCGGCATACGGGGCGAACTTCCGTACGACGAGGTGGCCGACGCCCGCCAGCAGACCGAGGCCGACACCGTAGCTCAGCAGGCCGGGCGGCACCTTGTTGTTGATGGCGAGGCCCACGTTGGCGTAGGCGAACACCGGGATGACGACGGCGAACACCAGCAGCGCCAGCTCGGTGTTGCGGCGGCTCGGTGTGCCGATCGCGCCGATCGTGGACGTGTGGTGCGTCGACGTGTTCGTACTGCTGCTCATGGTGTGACAGGGCCCCTCACGGCTTGCTTACTGCTTACCGCACAGTGAGACGACCTTCTGCTCTTGCTCCGAGAGGCTGGGGCCGGGTGTGGGAGTGGGTGCGGTCTGGGTCTTGGACGCCGACGCCGAGGGGTTCGGAGTCGGTGTGGCCTTGGACGTCGGGGAGTTGCTCGCGGTTCCCGTGGTGCTGCCGGGCTTGGGGGTGTTCTTGGACTCCGCGGTGCGGCGTTCGACGTCCTTCCTGCACGCGGACGCCTGCACGGCCAGCTCGGAGATCTTCGACTGGGCCGCCTGGAGACCGCCCTCGGCGATGGTCGCCTTGACCTGCTTCTGCTGGTACGGCGGCAGGTACTTGAGTTCGATCTCCGGGTGGTCCTTCTCCACCTTGGACAGCGACACCCAGGCCAGGTCCTGGCTGATGCCGCGGTACAGCGCGACGTGCTCTGCGTTGGCGCCGACGTAGTACTGCGTCTGCGTCCACCGGTAGGCGCCGTAGCAGCCGCCGCCGATGACGGCGAGCGCGAGGACCGTGTAGAAGGATCTCTTCAGCCACCTGCGGCTCTTCCTCGGCTTGACGAAGTCCTCGTCGGTGTAGTCGCCGAAGCTGCCCGCGGGGATGTACCCGGTGGTGTCGCCGCTGCCGGGCGGCCCGAACTCGCCGCCGCCGCCGTGCCCGGCCGCGTGGCGGCCCAGGCCGGCGGCGCGGCCCGCGGGCGTCTGCATGATGCCGTTGTCGTGCAGGTGGTTCTGGTTCTCGGCGACCGCGCCCACCACGACCGGGGTGTCGGACAGGTGCCCGGCGAGGGTGTCCCCGGTGTCCAGGTCCAGCACGTCGGCCACGATCACCGTGATGTTGTCGGGGCCGCCGCCGCGCAGCGCCAGCTCGATCAGAGCCTGCACGGTCTCCTCGGGGCCGTGGTAGCTGGCGAGGGTCTCCTCCAGCGTCTGGTGGGAGACCACCCCCGACAGCCCGTCCGAGCAGATCAGGTACCGGTCGCCGGCGCGCACCTCGCGGATGGACAGGTCCGGTTCGACGTGGTCGCCGCTGCCCAGCGCACGCATCAGCAGGGATCGCTGCGGGTGGGTGGTGGCCTCCTCCTCGGTGATGCGGCCCTCGTCGACGAGCCGCTGCACCCAGGTGTGGTCCTGGGTGATCTGTGTGAGGACGCCGTCCCGCAGCAGGTACGCGCGGGAGTCGCCGACGTGGACGAGGCCGAGCCGCTGACCGGTCCACAGCAGCGCGGTGAGCGTGGTCCCCATGCCCTCGAGCTGGGGGTCCTCCTCGACCATGGCGCGCAGCTGGTCGTTGGCGCGCTGCACCGCGGTGCCGAGCGAGGTGAGGATGTCGGAGCCGGGGATGTCGTCGTCGAGCGCGACGATGGTGGAGATCACCTCGGACGAGGCGACCTCGCCGGCGGCCTGGCCGCCCATCCCGTCGGCGATCGCGAGCAGGCGCGGACCGGCGTAACCGGAGTCCTCGTTGCCCTCGCGGATCATGCCTTTGTGCGATCCGGCGGCGAAGCGCAGTGACAGACTCATGCGCACCTCGCCCGTCGGCTCCGGGTACATCCGCACGGTGCCCACCCTCCGGTCGGGAGCGCGCCGGGGCCCTGGGTGGGGGCCGCCGCTGCGTGCTCGCTCCGCTCGCTCATTGTCGTACTACTTCCGCAGCTCGATGACGGTCTTGCCGATGCGGATCGGCGCGCCCAGCGGAATCGGTGTGGGGGACGTCAGCCGGGTCCGGTCGAGGTACGTGCCGTTGGTGGACCCGAGGTCCTCGACGATCCACTGGCCGTCGCGGTCGGGGTAGATCCTGGCGTGCCGGCTGGAGGCGTAGTCGTCGTCCAGCACGATGGTGCTGTCATGGGCGCGGCCGAGCGTGATGGTCTGGCCCTGCAGCGCGACCGTCGTCCCGGTCAGCGAGCCCTCGGAGACGACCAGCTTGGTGGGGGCCCCGCGGCGCTGCCGGCCGCCGCCCGGCTGTTGGCGCTGCGGCGGGGGCGCCGCCTGGCGGGCGGTCTGCTGCGGCCGTGCGGCCTCGCGACGCGCGCCGCGCTGGGTGACCCGCGTACCGAACAGGTCGCTCCTGATGACCTGCACGGCCACGATCACGAACAGCCACAGTACGGCCAGGAAACCCAGCCGCATGACCGTGAGGGTCAGCTCTGACATTGCCCCCGCTTCACCCTTCGGCTTGCCTATAGATAACGGTGGTGCTGCCCACGACGATCCGCGAGCCGTCGCGGAGCGTAGCGCGGGTGGTGTGCTGCCCGTCCACCACGATGCCGTTGGTGGAGCCGAGATCCTGGATCGTCGAGGGCGTTCCGGTCCGGATCTCGCAGTGCCGGCGGGAGACGCCGGGGTCGTCGATCCGCACGTCGGCGTCGGTGCTGCGCCCCAGCACCAGCGTCGGGCGGGAGATCTGATGGCGGGTGCCGTTGATCTCGATCCAGTAGCGGGTGCGCCCGCCGGACGCCGGGGCACCGCCGGGGCGCTGCCCGGCAGGTTGCGGGTAGCCGTATCCGCCGGGACGCCCGCCGGGCGGTGGCGCGGACGGCATGGGCGGAGCACCCGCCGGCGGGGCGGCGGGCGGGTAGCCGTAGCCGCCTGGGCGCCCGGTGGCGCCGCCCTGCGCGGGAGCCTGCTGGTTGGTGGAGGAGGCGAGCGTACGGCTGCGTACCCGGTACAGGCCGGTGTCGAGGTCGTCGGCCTTCTCCAGATGGACCTTGATGGGGCCCATGAAGGTGTAGCGCTGCTGCTTGGCGTAGTCGCGCACCATGCCGGCGAGCTCGTCGCCGAGCTGCCCGGAGTAGGGGCTCAGGCGCTCGTAGTCCGGCGCGCTCAGCTCCACGATGAAGTCGTTCGGGACGACGGTACGGTCGCGGTTCCAGATGGTCGCGTTGTTGTCGCACTCGCGCTGGAGCGCGCCGGCGATCTCCACGGGCTGGACCTCGGACTTGAAGACCTTGGCGAAGGTGCCGTTGACCAGACCTTCGAGACGTTGCTCGAACTTCTTCAGGACTCCCATGGGGCACCTCCTCCGTCGTTGCCGTCCTGTGTACTGCTTACCTGGTACTGCTTACTGATCGTATCCACGCGCCGGAAAATCGGGTGGTTCCCCCCATCGGCCCTGTCGACGGGTGTCGACGCCTCCGGGTTTCCCTCCGGACGGCCGCTTCGAACACCTTCCGGGCGTACTCCTTGTCGTACTCCTCGGAGCACTCCGCGGTGGTACTCCCGCCATGGATCGTAGAGGCGGCCGCAGACCAGTGTCCCGCACCCGGCTGTGGACCCGGCCCGCCTCCTGGAGAGATGCGCGGGACCGGTACGAGGTTGATACGTGAACAGACACGCCTTGAGACGTGGCGGCGGCTCGGGGGCGGAGGGAGGCCGGGGTGCGGGGGCAGGGAGCTGGAGGCCTGGGAGCTGAGGGTGGGCGTCGGGCTGAGGCGTCGGTGGGTGGACCGAGCTGAGCTGGGGATGTCGGGTCGTGCCTGCCGAGGGCCGGATGTTCGATGTCTGGAGTCGGTGTCTGGTGTTCCGTGCCTGGTGCCATGCCTGGTGTTCGGCGGGGACAGGCGCCCGGGATGGGCCGGGGAGCCGGGGCGCTCGGGATGTCGCTGGTCGCGCGGGGTTTCCGGGGGCGGGGCCGCGGGCCCCAGGGGAAAGGGATGTGAACCCACCCTGCGCAGCGTGCTAATGTTCTGCGTGTCGGAAGGCGCCGGGCCGAAAGGGCCGGAGCCGGAGGACACACCCAATGCGCGGGTGGCGGAATAGGCAGACGCGCTGGATTCAGGTTCCAGTGCCCGCAAGGGCGTGGGGGTTCAACTCCCCCCTCGCGCACAGAGAGAAACCGACGAAACGGGTCTCTGCAGGTGACGGAAGTCACCGCAGGGGCCCGTTTCTCGTTCCATGATCGTTGTGAGGCATCACACAGCCCGATCAGGGCATACGGCAGGCCCCGGCGCGTGAGCTATCTCACGGGTGGGGGCCTGTCTTCGTGGTGCTGTGGTGCCGGAGTCGGATCGATCTAGGCCGCTGGCGCCAGGTGGCCGGTCGGGTCCAGCTCCTCGGCTCTTTTTTCGGTCGCCGGTGGTGGGTGCGTCGGCGGGGGCGTTCGCCGCCGAGCGACAGGGTGTGCAGCCACTTTCTGATCTTGCGGCGGTTGGCGTGGGCCAGTTGGAAGGCGAGCAGGATCGTTTGTGCTGCGATGCCGCGGATACGGCGGGAGCCCGCGGATTCGATGCCCTCGGCGAGGGGTTCTTGGCGTAGCCGTTGTAGCCCTCGACGCTGTTGCGGAGCCGGAAGTAGATCTTCTGCCATTCCGGGCCGCCGTAGTCCAGGGCTTGCCACTGCTTGGCGCCGGCTTCGGGGCTGACGGTGATCGTGCGCTGGCGGCAGACCTTGAGCGGACTGGTGGGGCTGGGTTCCGGGTCGATGAGGGGCAGGTGGATGCCGCGACCCATGCTGTAGGGCTTGATGGGGCACTGGGCCTTGCCTGCTGCGGCAGGGCACATCATCCGCTGGTAGAACAGCCGCCGTACGGCAGTGCCGCCACTCCGACGCAACTCCGGGCGGGGCCGCGGCGAGGTGAAGAACCGTGCGTACGCGGCGTTGAGCCGGGCGCGGTCGGCGACGTCGGTCAGATAGGCCACCTTGGTCCAGCGGCGGATGTCCGCGCTGGCGTGGGCGCAGAGGTCGTCCACGATGTAGATCCGGGTGCTGCCGGGCGACGCGGTGCGGATCATTGGTGCACAAGGTGGGGTGCCGCACCGCCTGGTCCCAACTGCTCGCGCCGGGCGTGGAAGCGGCGAGGCGAAGACCGCGGACATTCGGTCCACGACGACCGCCGCTTCCGACTGTGGCCCACCGTTCAACCGCCGACCGGCTGTGAGGGATACCGGCCACCCCTGAAAGGTGGACAGTGGACCGCAGCGATTGTCGTGCCACTGTGCCTGCGGCGGACGGCGACACGGCAGATCCGATCCCAGTGCCGCCACGAACCGAATCGGCCGGCGTTTTCCTGCCGCGCCCTCCTGCATACCTGGCCATGTCCGGCGGCAGGATCAGTCACCGGAGGTGGGCCGGTCGTTGATGAAGGAGTACAGCAGAGCGTTGACGAGGTCGGGGCGGGTGGCGAAGGCGAAGTGGTCGGCGCCGGGGAGTTCGGCCAGACGGGCGTGGGGGATGGTCTGGCGCAGGTGGAGGGAGACTCCGGAGGGGACTTCCTGGCCTCTGGTGCTGCTCATCAGCAGGGTGGGAGCGGTGATGGCGGGGAGCAGGTGGCGGTCGTCGTCCCGTGAGATGTTGTCGAAGAAGCCGAGCAGGGTCTCGACTCCCGCGTTGTAGCTCATCTCGCGGAACCAGGAGCCGAGTTCCGTGGCGCGAGCGGTGTCGACGTCGGCGAAGACCAGGCCGGGGTCGAGGACGGCGTCGGTGATGCCCTCGATGCCGCCGTCGCGGGCGGCGTCGGTGAAGTGGGCGATGGCGGCGTCGTCGAAGCCGTGGGGCCAGTCGTCGCCGCGGCGGAACTTGGGGGAGCCGTTGAGGACGGCGAGCTTGCCGAGCAGGTCGGGGTGCTGGGCGGCGAATCGCAGTGCGACGTGCCCTGCCGATGCGAAGCCGACCACGGTGGGCTTCTCCAGGCGGAGGTGGGCGATGAGGGCCGCGAGGTCGGCGGTGTACAGGGCGGTGACGCTCTCCACGTCGGGGGGTAGTTTGTCGGAGGCTCCGTAGCCGCGCAGGTCGAGGAAGACGTTGCGAGCGTGGTGGTCGAAGAACTCCTGCTGGGCGGCCCAGGAGCGGGAGTCCAAAGGCAGGCCGTGCACCCAGACGATGGGGCGGCTGCCCGTACCGGTCTCGTAGAAGGCGATCCTGCCTCCCTCTACGTCGAGGTGGCGGGCCTGGTCGAAGCTGAGCGGAGGCATGGTGGCGTGCTCCTGGCGTCGGGCGGGAGGTGCCGGGCGGCACCTCCCGCTGCGGGTGGTCACAGCCCGGTCGGGTAGGTGACGTTGTCCAGGCCGGGGACGGTCACCTTGGCGGGGTTGTTGTCGGCGGCGACGAGCTGGCTGACGGCGTAGTCCGTGACGGAGCCGGACAGGAGCTGGCGGGGGTCCTCCATGACCATCCGGAGGCGGGTGGTCATGGCGCGCCAGTCGTCGGGGCCGTGGATGACGGGCATCTCACTGATCTCGGTGACGGACGGGTCGGAGATGTCGGGGACGGCGAGACGGCCGGGGGCGTAGCGGGGAAGCCCGGGGAACATCAGGTCGCCCAGTTCGACGGTGGCGCGGGTGTTGGACCAGATCTGGCGCAGGGGCTGCTCCAGGGCCGCCACCTTCGACAGGTCTCCGTCCAGCGGGGTGGTGAAGGTGGGGGCGTGGGGCGCCATGTAGAGGCGTTCGAGGGGGAGCTGGTAGCCGGAGGCGCCCAGGAGCATGGTGGCGACGCTGGAGGTGTTCCAGGTGACACCGGCGGTGGGGCGACCCTGCTTGCCAGCGATGACCACCATGGCCCGGCTCCAGTCGATCTGCTGCTCGCGGAACCAGTGGATGATGCGGCGGGAGATGTCCAGTCCGGTGAGGAAGAACGTGGCGATCATCATGTGGTTGACGGTTCCGTGCCCCTCGGCCGTGCCCTTTTTCAGGTAGTCGGTGCGCAGGGCGGTGGCGTTGAGGCGGGTTTCGTCCTCCAGGGCGGCGCTGAGGAAGCGGTCGGTGACGGCGAAGGTGTAGTCGGCCATGTCGGCGATGGCCTGCTCGCGGCCGCGGTAGGTCTCGACGGCGATGGTGTCGCGCCACAGTTCGGCACTGTTGGCCTCGCGGCTGCGCCGCACCTCGGTCAGCAGCCGCTCTGTTTCGTTGCGCCAGCCGGGATCCGCGTACTTCTCCCGCAGCTGTACGAGGGTGGCGACGGCGGGGCCGAGGTGGGAGACGCCGGCGAGTTCCTTGAAGCCCTTGGTGGAGAAGCGGAAGCCCTCGACCGTGGGGGGCTTGCCACCGCCGGGGTAGAGCGCGAAGTCGGTGCCGGTGGCGACGATCAGGGGTGCGTCGGCCGTGTCGGCGGCGGCGGTACGGGTCAGGTGGGAGCCGATGCTGGTGGGCCCGGCCGTGTAGGTGGTGAACAGGTCGACGAGCTCGGGGCTTTCGTTGGCGGCCATGGCGGTTCCTTGTCGTGGAGCGGTGCGGTGCGGAGCGGCGGGATTCAGGGGGTGAAGCGGTAGAGGACGGTGCGGGCGGCGAAGCGCACGTCGGCGGTGAGACTGTGGGAGACCGCGATCAGCAGCCCCTCCTCGTCGTCGTGGATGACGGCGACGTCGGTGGCGCCCGTGGTGGGGAAGGTCTCCGTGCGTACCAGCTGCCCGTCGCGCCACTGGTAGATCTCGGAGTCGAGGTCGGTGGTCGGGTCGGCCGGAGTGCCTAGGACGAAGTTCACGCGCACGACGTACAAGGTCCCGTCCGGGGCCGGCACGACGGCGAACTCGCGCGCTCCCAGCCCGGGCAGCGTCTGATGGACGACGAAGCGGGAGCCGTCCCAGCGCAGCAGCTGCGACTCGCTCTGCAGCCGGGCCACCAGCAGGAAGAATTCGCCGTCGATGGCGAAGTGCACGAACGCGCGGCCGTGCCGGTCGGCCAGCTCCTGGTGCCACTGGAACTTCTCTCCGTCGAAGCGGTAGAGCACCGACGGACCGACATGCTCCGCGTGCGCCAGGAAGTGCTGGCCGTCGACTGCGAAGGCATGCCAGTTGTAGGCCCACTGGGAGTCGATGTCCTGGAAGTGGACGAAGCGTTCACCGTCCCAGACGAATATCGGGGAGGGCAGGTTGTCGTCCTCCTGCCCGGGGATGACCACTCCCTGGGCCAGGGCCAGGAAGTGACGGTCCTCGATCATGAAGTGCTTCCACTGCTTGGCGGCGAAGCTGTCGAAGGACTGGAACTCGACGAAGGAGCTGCCGTCCCATTCGAGCACACGTGAGGTGGCGGCGAACTGATAAGGGCCTTTACCGGTACGGATGCTTGCCACGGCGAGGAAGGAGCGGTCGCCGATACGGAAGAACTCCGCGTCCTCGCCGCCCGGCAACGACACGCGTTGGAACGGCTCGTACCCCTGGTCGCCTCGCTTGAGCAGCAGCAGGTCGGTGTCGCTGTCTCCCCCGTTCATGTCCACCGGGGTGCCCGGCACGTCATAGGCGAGCTGGGGAATGGCGAGCAGCCGCAGGCCGTCCAGGTCGAACGGCTCCACGCCCCGGGCGCCCGAGGTGGGGATGGACTGGAACTCGGTGAGGTGTGTGCTGGGCATGGTTGTCGGGCCTCTCCGCAGGAAGTACGGGTGGTGGGTGCGTTGACCGGGCGCGGTCCGTGTCGACGTGTCGCCCCGGCGGCTGCCGTTGGGCCGGGTCACCCGGGAAGGTCCGCCGACGGCAGGGCGAAGTTGTTGTCGAAGACGTGGTCGGGGTCGTAGCGCGACTTGAGGACCATGAGCCGGTCGAGCACCGCTCCGGGGAAGGCGTCCTGCAGCTGTCGTCGTCCCGTGCCCGTTTCGAAGCTCAGGTAGAGCCCCTTGAGGTGCGGGTGAAGCTGTTCCCAGTGCCGGTCGAGGTTCTTGCGCCCCGCCGGCAGGGTGGCGGCCATCAGCGAGAAGTTCTGCGTGCGGTGTGAGTAGGCCATCGCTGTCGAGGGCGTGTCGTTGACCGCTCCGCCGACTGACCGCAGCTGCACCATGGGCGCCCTTCCGGCCACCAGCAGTGACGCGATGGCCGCGGCGGCGGGCTCGGTGATGTGTTCCAGCAGCCCGGACCGCGACACCGTGAGCGGCTGCTGCGCGTGCTGCGCCGCGTGCGTGGCCGGCAGCAGTTGGTGGTACGGAGTGACGAAGGCCTGGTTCCGCAGCACGGGTCCGGCGGACAGCACGGGTGCGAGCGCCTTGCGCGCCGTCTCGGTGCCCGCCCCCGCGTGCACGGTCATCGCCTGGGCGACGGGCTGTCCACCGGGGCCCGCCATGAGCGTCAGGAAGCTGGTGACCGTTCGGGGTGCCGCCTCCACGGCGGTCCCCCACCGGGTCAGGAACGCGGCTGTGTCCCCGGCGTCGAAAGTGGTGACCGCGGCGATCACGTCGCCCACCGGCTCGGCCTGGAACTCGAACGCCGTCGCGACCCCGAAGTTGGCTCCCGCGCCGCGCACCGCCCAGAACAGATCCGGGTCGTGATCGGCGTCCGTCCGCACCCGGGAGCCGTCCGCCAGGACCAGCTCGGCGGCGCGCATGCGATCGATGGTGAGGCCGTGCAGGCGGGACATGAGGCCGATACCGCCGGTGGTGGCCAGCCCGCCGACTCCGACGTCTCCGGTGTCTCCAGAGGACAGGGCCAGACCGTGGGGCGCGATCTGGGCGGCGACGTCTCCCCAGCGTGCTCCCGCCTCCACGCGTACCAGCCCGGATCGGGCGTCGAGCACCTTCACGGCATTGAGTGCGGAGAGGTCGACGACGATGCCGCCGTCGTTGGTGGAGCGGCCGCTGATGCCGTGGCCGCCGCTGCGCACGGTGAGGGGAAGCTGTGCGGTGCGGGCGTGGGCCAAGGCGGCTGCGATGTCCTCGTGATCGCGGACGCGTATCACGGCGGCCGGTGATCCGGTGCGGGTGTAGGTGTGCCGCACGTTGTCGTAGTCGCTGTCGCCCGGCCGGATCGCGACCGCGGCGAGACTGTCGGGCAGGGAGAGCCGAGAGGCCGGCGGTGAGCTGTCGATGGTGCGCATGGATGCCTCCGCGGTCTCCGTATGGGGACGGGGATCCGCACGTGTCCTTTACTGGGGCGGGGTGGTCCGCACGCCGTGGGCGCGGGTGATCAGGTACTGCAGCGGGGCGTCGGCGTACGGGCCGCTGTGGGCGACGAGCCGGCCCGCGTGCCTGCCGAGGTCCTCGGCGCTGAACCAACCGGGGTTGTCCGCGCCGATCGCGGCCCGCGGGCGGGTACGGATGGGGCCGATGATGAGCTCGTACACGCGCGGGCCCCTACCGCCCAGTTCCGCGTCCAGTGAGCGCACCAGCGACTTCTTCGCCGCGTTCGTGGCTCCCACGAGGGCGGCGAAGGGATAAGGGATGTCCGCGCTGAAACCGCTCAGATGCACCAGCGCCCCGTCTCGGGACAGCAGGGGGGTGAGCGCGCGCAGCGCGTGGAAATGGCTCGTCAGGTTCGACGCGATCATTTCCTCCCACTCACGGTCGGAGATATCGAGGATGCCGGTGCGTTCTGGGCTCCCCCAGTCGCCGATCGAGACGACGGCGCCGTCCAGCGCGCCGTCGGGCGACAACTGTGCGCGCACCTTCTCGCTGTCGGCGTCGCCGACGTCGACCGTCCGGGTGATCAGGGTGCCGGGCCCGGCTTCCTTCACGTGGTCGGCGAGGCCGGCCAGTCGTTCCTCGCTGCGGCCGGTGGCCACGACGGTGGCTCCCTGGCGAAGCAGCGCGAGGGTCATTCCCTCGCCGATGCCACCGGTCGCGCCCGCCACCAGAACGGTCCGCCCGGACAGCAGCCGGTCCTCCTGTATGTCGCTCATGGGACGATCTCCTCTCTGCGTGGCGGGCCGGGACCCGCTGTGGGATGGGTGTGGTGACTGGCCGGTACTCGCGGTGCTCGCGTCGACAGCCTCAGGCGGCCGTGGCGGCGCGCTTGCCCAGTTCGACGGCGTTGAAGAAGGAGCGAGCGCTCATGGCCATGGCCGGCACGTTCTCCTGCATCAGGCGCATGCGGTGCGGAGCGTCGTGGAACTGGGGGTCGAGCTGGAATTCGGCGGCCAGGGAGAACCAGGTCACCGGGACGGCACCGGCCTGGACCATGCGCTGGATCGCCGCGTTGTGGGCCTCGAGCGAGGGGCTGGCGGAGGCGTCGACCGCCACGTGCACGCGGTAGCCCTCACGCAGGCCGCCGAGCACGGTCTGCAGCACGCACCCGTCGGTGGCGATGCCGCCGATCACCAGGTTCTGGCGGCCCTCCGCCCGGACCGCCTCGGCGAACGACTCGTCGAGGAAGGAGTTGAAGTCGACCGCGCGCTCGATGACCGGCTGGTCGCCGAGGGCCTCCAGCAGTTCCGGGTACAGCGGGCCGGACGGCTTGCTGGACTGGCCGTTGGTCACCACCAGGCCGCTTCCGTACCACTTCGCGGTCTTCGCCAGGCCCACGACGTTGTTGATGTGCTCCGCGAGGTAATGGGAGCGCAGGAGGTTCGCGAAACCGACGGCGTAGTCGACGAGGACGACGGTGGTGTTGGCCGGGGTGAGGGACTCAGGTGCCATGACTGGCCTTCTTTCTCTTGTGGTGAACGGCAGCGACGGTTCGGCTGCCGAGCAGACCGAGCTAGTTGGCTCATTGGTGACCGCTTGGTCATTAGTGAAGGTAGTTCCTCCGGCCCCTAATGTCCAGGTGGTCACTTAAAAAGTTTTGCCAGTTCGGAGCAATTAGGGCGAATCTACGCAACAAGGCAAGCTAGGGTCGCGTGTCTGATGACCAATGGGTCAGCAAATTGGTAACCTTGTGTACACTTACCGGATGGACACGCCATCCACGCCCCCCGTCGACCAGGACGCTGCTCCGGTCAAGAAGCGCAGGCGGGACCCGGAAGCAAGCCGGGCCGCGATCCTCGAAGCCGCCCAGGCCGCCTTCGCCGAGCGCGGCTACGCCAAGACGACCGTCCGCGACGTCGCGCGCCGGGCCGGAGTGACTCACGGCCTGGTCCTGCGGCACTTCACATCCAAGGAACAGTTGTTCCTCGCCGCGGTCCCCAGCCCCCGCACCCTCATGGCTGAAGTGGCCGGCGACACCAAGACCTTGCCGACGCGTATCGCCCGGTCCTACGTCCGGCGCATGGCCGAGAGCGGAGGCAGCGACCCGTTCGTGGCCATGTTGCGTGCGGTGGCCTCTGAGGAGGAGACCGCCAAACGGTTGTTCACCGCGATGCAGCAGGACAGTCTGGAGATGTACCGGCAGGTGATTCCCGGCCCAGACCTGGAGGAGCGTGTGGCGTCTGTGGGCGCCTATCTCATCGGGGTGACGTTCTCCCGGTACGTCTTCAGGAGCGGGCCGCTGGCCGAGATGTCGGACGAACAGCTCGTCCGGCACCTCATCCCCAACCTGCGCAGCATTCTGCTGGACTGACGACGGGTACCGCCTGAGCACCTTCGCCGCCAGAGCGTCTTCGGTGTCCGGCTCCGGTCGGTCCTTGCTGCCCTGTCGCCTCGGCGAGGGGAGCGCGAAGGGCCGTCGACGTTGCGGTCAGTGGTCCTCGAGCGTTTCCTGTGTGAGGAAGGCAGAGCTGGATGACGTGGCCCTTGGTCCAGGTGCCCAGGGCTTGGTCTTGCGGCGGCGGGTGTGCCGTCGGTGCGGCCGCTCGTCGCCCAGGGGGTTTTGGCGACGCCGACAGGAGAGACGAAGCCGCCGACTGGCGGTCTTCGAAACCTCAGGGTTCGTCGAGGCGATCTTTCACGCCACCATGGTCGGGACCGATCGAGTCGTCGGTTGTTTCTTCCAGGGGCAGAGGGCGCGTATGGACATTCGGCAGCTGGAGTACTTCCTTGCGATTGTTGATCGTGGGGGGTTCAACCGTGCGGCGTCGGCTCTGTACGTGTCGCAGCCGTCGCTGTCGCAGGCCGTGCGGGCGCTGGAGCGTGATCTGGGCTCGGAGTTGTTCCATCGCATCGGGCGTAGGGCAGTGCTGACGGAGGCCGGAAGGGCCCTGATCGAGCCTGCCCGGGAGGCCGTACGGAGTCTGCAGACGGCGCGGGCGAGTGTCGCGGCGGTGCACGAGCTGCGGGAGGGGCGCCTGGATGTGGCATCCATGCCGTCGCAGGCGGTGGAGCCGCTGACGACCTTGGTGAGTGCCTTCAGCCACCGGTACCCCGGCGTCTCCGTGGCCATCAAAGCGGCGTTCACCTCGCGTGATGTGATCGACATGGTGCGCACGGGTGCCGTGGAACTGGGGCTTTTGGCGTCCGCCGGTCCCCTCTCCGACAAGGAGGTCGCCTCCCATGCGCTGGGGCGGCAGCGTTTTGTGCTGATGGTGCCGGCCGACGGCCCGTTCGGTGACCGGACGGCGGTGGAGTGCCGGGAACTTGCGGGACAGCGGCTGATCGTCGGACAGCCGGGTACCGGGATGCGCGCCTACGTCGACGCGCTGCGTGAACAGGGCATCGAGTTCACCGTCGCCGCCGAGACCGAGCACCGGGTGTCGCTCATGCCCCTGGTGCTGGCCGGGGTCGGGCTCGCGGTGGTCACGGATTCCTGGCGGGATCTCGCCCGGCGGCTCGGCGCCCGCGTCCTGGACATCGAGCCGGAGACCACCTTGGACATCGCCCTCGTCAGCCGCCGCGGCAGCCTGTCGCCGGCAGCCGCCGCGTTCGTCACGGCTGCCACCGCGGCCGCCGACAGCTGATAGGGACTGCTTATAAGAGAGATCCGCTTTGCGTCTTGGACGCCCTGCGGACCCCCTTGCTGCAATCGACGGCATGACGACGAACCACCGCATTGCCCTGATCCCCGGCGACGGCATCGGCGCCGAGGTACTGCCCCCAGCACAGCAGGTGCTCGATGTTCTCGGCCGCCGGCACGGCTTCAGCCTGTCCTACACGTCGTACGACTGGTCGTGCGAGCGGTACCTGCGGGAGGGCGCCATGATGCCCGCCGACGGGATCGACCAGCTGCGCGACAAGGACGCGATCCTGCTGGGCGCGGTGGGATACCCGGGAGTGCCCGACCACGTCTCGCTGTGGGGGCTGCTGATCCCGATCCGGCGCAGCTTCCGCCAGTACGTCAACCTCCGGCCCATCCGTGTCTTCGAGGGCATCGACAGTCCGGTGCGCGGCGCACGGCCGGGCGAGGTCGATATCGTCGTCGTACGGGAGAACGCCGAGGGCGAGTACAGCGAGATCGGCGGACGGCTGAACCAGGGCACGTCCGAGGAACTGGCCGTCCAGGAAGCGGTGTTCACCCGGGCCGGGGTCACCCGGATCGCCGACTACGCGTTCTCGCTCGCCGCCCGCCGCCGAGGGAGGCTCACCTCCGCCACCAAGTCCAACGGCATCATCCACACCATGCCGTTCTGGGACGAGCTGATCGCCGAGCGGGCCGCCGAGCACCCCGGCGTCGCCTGGGACCAGGAGCACATCGACGCGCTGGCGGCCAAGTTCGTCCTCGACCCCGCCCGCTTCGACGTCGTCGTCGCCTCCAACCTCTTCGGAGACATCCTCAGCGACCTCGCGGCCGCGGTCGCCGGATCCATCGGCATCGCCCCGGCGGCCAACCTCAACCCCGAGCGGGACTTCCCCTCCATGTTCGAGCCGGTGCACGGTTCCGCGCCCGACATCGCGGGCGAGGGCATCGCCAACCCGCTGGGTGCCATCTGGTCCGCGGCCATGATGCTCGACCACCTCGGCCATCCCGCCGCGGCCAGGGACATCACGGACGCGATCGCCTCGGTCCTGGCCAAGACCGATACCCGCACCCCTGACCTGGGCGGAACCGCGACGACCGCCGAGTTCACCGACAAGCTGATCGAGCTCCTCTGAGCCATCTCCTTCCGCGGTGGGCGGCGGGGCCGGCGCCGCCCACCGCTCGCCCGTCCTGGCGGCCCCTCGCCGACGGCGTGAACTCCTCAGCGACCAAAGAGGCCCTCGCGCAGCCGCGCGGCACACCGATCTGCACGCATCTCACGAAGCTCCCCCGGTGCCGCCCAGTCCTGCTCGAGAGCCCCCTGCCATAACGTGAACTCAGGGTCGAACACGACGCACGTACACAAGGCGTTCAGCTCTGGCACCGGTGGCCGCAAGGCGACGCGCGTGACGGCCGACGCGCCCCGTCATACTCCGGGAACAGCTGCTCCACCCGCGTCCAGGACCAGCACCGCGACATGCAGGGACGTGCGCTGCAGACCTGATTCCAGGTCGCAGCCGAGGAGCCGCTCGATGGTGTGCAGGCGCTGGTAGTACGCCTGCCGGGACATGCCGGCGTGTTTCGCCGCGACCGACTTGTTCCCGGCCGCCGACAGATAGGCGCGCAGTGCCGGGAGCAGATCGCCGCCGTTGCGGTCGTCGTGCTCGATGAGGCGGGTCAGTTGCCGTTCCGCGTACCGCTGAAGACGGGTGTCCTCCCACAGGACGCCCAGCAACTCCGGCAGCCGGACGTCGGCGGGGACGTAGAACCACCGCTCGGGGGAGGCCGGTGTGATGGCCTCGGCCGTCTGCTCCGCCTCCCGCCACGACCGGGCGATCCCGCCGAGGTCGGTCACCCCGGGGCCGACGGCGACGACGGCCCGCGGTCCGAGCTCCTCCCGGGTCAGACGGCCGATCCGCTCGGCGACCGGCTGCCAGGCGCTCGCCTGTGCCAGAGCCATGAGTACGCCGATCCGGCCCGGGGCCGTCTCGCCGACCAGGGCGCGCACACCCGTGTGCGTCAGCGCCTTCGCGATCCGTTCGTCGAGGTGCTCACCCTCGGTGCCGGTGTACGGGTGGCGGATGACCACGGCGAAGAGGCGGTGTCCGAGGGTGGGCAGTCCCAGTGCCTCGGCGCGGGCGCGGGCGTCCGCGGGGGAGCGGAAACGCCGTTCGTACAGGTCTCGCAGTACGGAGCGGTGGGCCCGGCGCTCCCACCAGGCCTGCCCGGCCAGGCGCGCCATGGTCAGCGCCACCGCGGCACGTTCCAGCACCAGGACGTGTTCCGGGTCGGGCTCGGCGTTCAGCCGGTCCTCCAGCAGGACGAGCCGCCCCCACGGCCCGTGGTGGTCCTGCACCGGAGCGATCAGCCACCCCTCCGGGCCGCTCGGCGTGATCCTCTCCGGCGTCGGTGCGGCCCGCGAACGCCGCGACCAGGCCGACACCACCGGCTCGTACGGCCGGCCGAGCAGCTCGCAGATCAGGACCCGGTGGGTGAGATCCTCCAGCACGACGGGGGCTCCGGTGAGCTCCGCGGTGGTGTGCACCAGTTCCTCGGGGTCCGCGCCCCGCAGCGTCAGGGCGGTGAAGATGTCCTGGATGTCCCGCCCGCGGCGCAGCAGGGCCCCCTGGGCGTCGAGGATGAGCGCGTGCACCGTCTGCGTGACGTCGATGAACCGGACCCCACGGGCCAGCTCGACCAGCGGCACGTCACGGGCGCGGCACGCCGCCACCAGCTCGTGGGGCACCTTCTGGTACCGGTAACCGAGCTCCACGATCAGGCCGGCCGCGCCGACGTCCGCTAGTTGGTCGACGTAGCCGCGCAGCTCGGAGGCGTCCTCGGGATGCGGCACGCCGGTCGTCAGCACCAGCTCGCCGCCCTCCAGGAAATCGGCGGGGTTGAGCAGCTCGGTGACATGCACCCAGCGCACCGGGCCGTCCAGCTGTGACTCGCCGGCCAGCACGCGCGGCATCCCTTCGGCGAGCACGGGCAGGCGCAGTACCTCCCTGAGCGTGGGGAAGTGCCCGGGTGCGGGAGGTCTGGGCGGCATAGGCGGTGCTTTCGTCCGAGGGGATCGGGCTCACCCTCGCATCGGCCACCCATCGTGACAAGAGCGGGACCGGCATTTGTACACCATGGCCGTCCGCAGTGACAGACCGTCTCGAGAAGGCGCCAAGGCGGAACACCGTGTGGGTTGCCCTGCGGGTTCCCCCGGGCGGAAAGTGAACGCCATCCCCAGCAGAACCTGGACCGGAAAGGTCCGCACGGTGTCCGCACGGTGCTGGGGCCCGACTGCCACCCACCTCACCATCGAGAGGAGCGACCTCATGCGCATCCCGAAGCGCGTCGCCGTGATCGGTGCCGGCAGCATGGGCAGCCAGGCCATGTGGCGACTGGCCGCCCGCGGAGCCGAGGTCATCGGCTACGACCGGTACGCACCGGGTCACGACCGCGGCGCGGCCGGGGGCGAGAGCCGTATCTACCGAGCCGCCCACCTCGGCGAGCCCGGGTACATTCCGCTGCTGCGGCTCGCGGACCGGATGTGGGAGCAGCTCCAGGCGGAGACGGGCCTGCCGCTGCGACGCCGCAGCGGCAGCCTGGTGATGGGAGAGGCCGCCTCACCGTCCATGCGCCTCCTCCTCTCCACCAGCGCCGCCCAAAAGCTGGATCACGAGGTACTGGACCGGGAGGAACTCGCCCGCCGCTACCCGCAGCACCGGCTCCCGGACGGACACACCGCCGTCCTCGACCGGTTGGGCGCCGTCATCAGGCCGGAGGCGTCGATCCAGGCCGCCGCCGCCCGTGCCGAGCAGCTCGGCGCCCGGCTGCACCGCTACACCACGGTGCGCGAGGTCGTCCCCGCGGCGGGCGGCGGGGTGCGGGTCGTCACCGACCAGGGCACGGACCACGTGGACGCCGCCGTGGTGACCGTGGGCCCCTGGATCAACACCCTGCTCCCGGACCTCCCCCGGACCATCGACGTCCGCCGGGTGGTCTGCTCCTGGCACCTGCCCACCCGCCACGACTGGTTCGCGGGCGGTGCCCCTTCGTTCGTGCGCGCCACACCCCACGACTGCTTCGGAATCCCGTCGCCCGACGGCATCTCCGTCAAGCTCGGTCTCTCCTTCAAATACCATGCGCCGGTGCCCGAGCCCGAACGGCTCGACCGTACGGTCCGCCCCGAGGAACTCGGCGTCTTCCGCGAGCTCATCGGTGAACTCATGCCCGACCTGAACCCCGACCCCATCAGGATGTCGGCCTACATGGAGGGCTACACCAAGTCCGGAAACCCGCTCGTCGGCCATCTCCCCGGCGAGGACGACATCATCGTCATGGCCGGGTTCTCCGGCAGCGGCTTCAAACTCTCGCCCGCGATGGGAGAGATCGCCGCCGACCTGGCGCTCGACGGCACCACGCAGCATCCCGTCGACTTCCTCGCTCCGGCAGGAGTCGGCGCCGCCTGATCCCGGCGATTGTCGACGTCATCACCCCCCACTCCCGACGCCTCTGTCATGAGCATGCCTAAAAACGGGCCGGTCTGGCCCTGACCGGTTCCCCGAAGCAAGAAAGTGGAGCACTTCCATGCCCATCCCCTCGTTCCAGTTCCGCCCGAAGTACGTCTCGTTCGACTGCTACGGCACGTTGATCGAGTGGCCGATGACCCCCATCACACGTGAACTCGTCGGCGACCAGATCCCGGCCGAGCACTGGGACCAGTTCGTCAAGGAGTTCCGCGGCTACCGCTACGACTCGGTCTGTGGCGAGTACTACCCCTACGAGCAGACGCTGCAGGACGCCTTCGAGGGGGTCTGCCGCAAGTGGGGCGTGAAGGCCGCCCCGGATGCCGGCAAGCGGTTCGCCGACGGCGTGCGCAGCTGGGGCCCGCACGCGGATGTGCCGGAACCGCTGAAGAAGATGGGCGAGAACTACAAGCTGGTGATCCTCTCCAACGCCGAGGACGCCTTCCTCGAGGAGAGCGTGCCCCGGCTCGGTGCGGACTTCCACGCGGTCTTCACCGCCGAGCAGGCCGGCTACTACAAGCCCCGGTACGCCGCGTTCGAGTACATGCTCGACCAGCTCGACGCGTCCCCCGAGGACTTCGTGCACGTCTCCTCACACACCCGCTACGACCTGATGCCGATGCACGACATGGGCTTCCGCAACCTCGTCCTCCTGGACCGCGGCTGCGACCCGGTCACCCACGGCTACGACTACGTGACCGTCAAGTCTCTGAACGAGCTCAACCAGATGCTGGGCATCTGACGCGCGACGCACACCCGCTCACCCAGCACCTTCTTCCCGACAGGCGCCCGGTCTCGCGTGGCCGCCCATGAGCCCTGCGCGTTTCCGGGCGCCGACTGACGACGTCCCACCCCCCGTCCGATCCGCACGTCGTCCCCGCATCACGGATTCCCCGTATCCCCGGCATCCCCGTATCCCCAGCGTTCCCCAGGAGGCACCGCCATGGAAAGCAACCGGACAGGCCGCAGAACCGTACTCCGCACCGCAGGCGCTGTGGCCGCCGCCATGCAGGTGAACAGGCAGTTGAGCATCCCGATCGTCACGACGGCCCTGGCCCTCGCGCTCGCCGCGTGCGGGGCGAGCGGCACCGCGCAGAGCGTGGGGGCGAAGAGCACGGCGCAGGGCGGGGGTTCCGGCTCGTCGGCCGAGCACACCGACGACATCTCGGTGGGTGTGAAGCCGGATGCGAAGGCGGTGAAGCTGCTGCCCGCGGCGGTGAAGGCCAGGGGCACGCTCTCGGTGGCCATGGACCTGGCCTACCCGCCCACCTCGTTCATGGCGTCGGACAACAAGACCCCGATCGGTTTCAACCCGGACATGGCCCGGCTGATCGCCGCCAAGCTCGGCCTGAAGCTGCAGATCAACAACGTCAAGTTCGACACCATCATCACCGGACTGCAGGCCGACCGGTACGACTTCACCGCCTCCACCATGGGCGCCACGAAGGACCGGCTGAAGGTGCTCGACATGGTCGACTACGTCAACTCCGGGACCGGGGTGTCCGTCCCCTACGGGAACCCGCAGAAGCTGACCACGCACACGCTGTGCGGGCACCGCGTGGCTGTCGCCTCCGGCACCACCGCGGAGCTGCAGTGGCTGCCCCAGCTGTCCAAGCAGGACTGTACGAGCAAGGGCAAGCCGGCCATCAAGGCGGTGACCCTGCCCAGCGTGAACGACGCCCTCACCCAGCTGGTGTCCAAGCGGATCGACGCGGTGATGAACGACTTCATCGCGCTCGAGTGGGCGGCCACGCAGCAGCCCAAGACGTTCGACGTCCTCAAGCCCCTGGTGGCCACCAAGCCCGCGACCGTCGCGCTGAAGAAGGACTCGCCGCTGACCCCCGCGGTCAAGGCCGCCATCCAGTCGATCATCGACGACCCCAAGTACGCCGAGGCGCTGGGCCGCTGGGGTTTCCAGGACCTCGGGATCAAGACCGCGGCCATTGCCGTCCCGCAGGACTGACATGTCCACGGATCTGATCGGTACGAAGACCAGGAGCCGACCGGTGTCCCAACTGCTGGCCGAGGAAAAGAAGCGGATCACGCCGAAACGTCCGCGCGACTATGTCGCCTGGGTGGTCGCGATCGCGATCGTGGCCGGTCTGGTGTGGACCGCGGTGACGAACGAGAACTATCGCTGGCCGGTGGTGTTCAGCTACTTCACCACGGAAACCATCCTCAACGGCCTGCTGATCACGCTGCTTCTCACCGTGGCGAGCATGGCCCTGGGCACGCTGCTGGGGCTGGTGCTGGCGGTGATGCGGATGTCGCACCAGCGGCCCATCTCCGGGCTGGCCCAGCTCTACATCGCCTTCTTCCGTGGCACCCCGGTGCTGGTGCAGTTGATCTTCTGGTTCAACATCGCCGCGCTGTACCCGAACATCTCCATCGGCATCCCGTTCACCGACATCTCCACGCCGGTCAACGTGAACGCGATCATGACGCCGATGACCGCGGCCGTGGTGGGGCTGACGCTGAACCAGGCCGCCTACATGTCCGAGATCATCCGCGGCGGGTTCGCATCGGTTCCCCGCGGGCAGCACGAGGCCGCGGAGTCCCTGGGCATGTCGGCCTTCACCAAGCTCCGCCATGTGATCATCCCGCAGACCATGCCGGCGGTCATCCCGGCCACCGGCAACCAGGTGATCGGCATGCTCAAGGAGACCTCCCTGGTGAGCGTGCTCGGCGTCGCCGACCTGCTGAACAGCGCACAGTCGATCTACGCCCGCAACTACCAGACGATTCCGCTGCTGATCGTGGCCAGCCTCTGGTACCTGATCATGACGCTGGTGCTGAGCGTGCCGCAGTCCATGATCGAGCGCCGTTTCTCCCGCTCGACCCGAACGCGGCTGACCCCGGCCGCCACCTCGGCCGAGCCCGGGGCCGGCCAGCCCGTTCCCACCACGAGGGAGTCCCTGCTGTGAACCCGGACGGAACGATCGTCGCACGCAAGCTGTGCAAGAGCTACGGCCGTCACCAGGTCCTGCACGACATCGACCTGACCGTCAGGGCCGGGGAGATCTCCTGCATCATCGGGCCCAGCGGATCGGGCAAATCGACCCTGCTGCGGTGTATCAACGGGCTCGAGACCGTCGACCGCGGTGTGCTGCGGGTCAACGGTGAGGACTTCGGCTACGTCGAGAAGGACGACGCCTACCACGCCGTCCGCCCCAAGCGGCTGGCCGAGCAGCGCGCCCGCATCGGCATGGTGTTCCAGCAGTTCAACCTGTTCCCCAACATGACCGCCGAAAGCAATGTCATGGCCGGACCGGTGCTGGTGCAGAAGAAGGACCGCGCCACCTGCCGGGAGCGGGCGCAAGAGCTGCTGGCCAAGGTCGGCCTTGAGGGGTGCGGCCACAAGTACCCCGCCCAGCTCTCCGGAGGCCAGCAGCAACGCGTGGCCATCGCCCGCGCGCTCGCGATGGAACCCACCATCATGCTGTTCGACGAACCCACCAGCGCCCTGGACCCCGAACGCGTGGGCGAAGTCCTCGCCGTCATGCGCGACCTCGCCGGCAACGGCATGACCATGCTGCTCGTCACCCACGAGATGGCCTTCGCCCGCGAGGTCGCCGACGAAGTGCTGTTCATGGACGGCGGCATCGCGGTCGAACGCGGCGACGCCCGCGAACTGCTGGCCAACCCGCGCGAGAAACGAACGCAGGCGTTCCTCGAAAGGGTTCTGTAGAAGCGGCCCGGACACGCGGTAGCGGCTCCGGCAGCGAGTCCGGGGAAGACCCTGGTCGACTGCGGCTGACGTGGCCCCCGCACCCTGCCGGTCCCGGTCTTCAACGCCCTCCAGCTCGACGTCGATCCGACCGTCACAGCGCTGACAGCGCCGTCGGCCGGGCCCCTGGTGGTGCCCGGCCGCCCCACTTCGAAACTCCCCGCTAAGGACCCGACATGAAGACGATTCCCTACTGGATAGAAACCGCTGGGGCGTTTCCCGACCGGTCCGGCAAGCCGCTGACCGAGGACGCCGACCTGGTGGTCGTCGGCGCCGGCCTGACGGGTCTGTCCACCGCCCTGCACTCCGCCCGCAAGGGCGCCCGCGTCACCCTCGTCGAGAAGGGCCAGATCGGCTCCGGTGCCTCCGCCCGCAACGGCGGCATGGCCAACCTGGGCTTCACCATCGGCGTGGGCCAGGCCATCCGCCGGTACGGACTCGAACGGGCCCGCGAGATCTACAACTCCTACGGCGATGCGGTGGACACCGTCGAGCGGCTCGTGAACGAGGAGTCCATCGACTGCCAGTTCCGCCGCGTCGGACGCCTGGGCGTCGCCTCCCGCCCCGCCCACTTCGAGAACAAGAAGACCCAACAGCGCGACCTGGCCAAGTACTTCGGACACGAGACCACTCTGATCGGCAAGGCCGAGCTGCGTTCCGAGATCGGCTCCGACGCCTACCACGGCGGCCTGCTGGACCCCTTCAGCGCGGCCCTGCACGTCGGCCGCTTCGTGCGCGGTATGGCCGAGGCGTGCGAGCGCACCGGTGTCGAGATCCACGAGCGCAACGCTGCCATCGGCGTGCGGCGTACCGCCGCCGGCCGGTTCGAGGTCAGCACCGAGCGCGGTGTGATCCGTGCCGGGCAGGTCATGATGGCCACCGACGCCTACACCGACAGGAACTTCCCCTGGCTGCGCCGCCAGCAGGTCTGCGTGGGCAGCTTCATCATCGTCACCGAGCCGCTCGGCGAGGAGCTCGCCCGGGAGATCATCCCCAAGGGCCGCCTCATCGTCGACTCCAACAAGGTCTGCCACTACTTCCGGCTCACCCCGGACAACCGGCTGCTGTTCGGCGGCCGCGCCCGTTTCGCGCCGTCCGACCCCACCTCGGACAAGAAGAGCGGGGCCGTCCTGTTCCGTGAGATGTGCGAGCTCTTCCCCCAGCTCTCCCGCACCAAGATCGAGTACGTGTGGGGCGGCTCCGTCGGTTTCGCCATGGACCGCATCGTGCACGCCGGGCAGACCGAGGACGGCGTCTACTACTCCCTGGGATACGCCGGCCACGGCGTGCAGATGGCCACCCACATGGGGCAGGTCATGGCCGAGGTGATGGACGGCCACCCCGAGGTCAGCCCCGTCCGCGACATCGCCCCTCCCCGCATCCCCCTCTACAACGGCACTGCCTGGTTCCTGCCCTTCGCGGGCGCCTACTACAAGACGCTCGACCGCATCCGCTGACCGGTCGGCAGCCTCTCTACACCTACAAGGAGACACCCACGATGACTGTCGTCCGTGATGTTCCCAAGCAGCTCTTCATCGGCGGCGATTGGCAGGACGCCGAGTCCGGCCGGACCCTGTCCGTCGACAACCCGGCCACCGGCGAGGAACTGTGCCAGGTCGCCGACGCCTCACCCGCCGACGGCCGCCGTGCCGTCGAGGCGGCGGTCGCCGCGCAGGCCGCCTGGGCCGCCACCCCGCCGCGCGTGCGCAGCGAGATCCTGCGCCGCGCCTACGACATCATCATCGCGCGCACCGAGGACCTCGCGCTGCTGATGACCTTGGAGATGGGCAAGCCCCTGGCCGAGGCGCGTGCCGAGGTCGCCTACGGCGCGGAGTTCTTCCGCTGGTTCTCCGAGGAAGCCGTCCGTGTCGACGGCGGCATGATGACCGCTCCCGACGGAAGGAACCGTCTGCTGGTCGCCCGTCAGCCCGTCGGCCCCTGCCTGCTCATCACCCCCTGGAACTTCCCCCTGGCGATGGGCACCCGCAAGATCGGCCCCGCCATCGCCGCCGGCTGCACCATCGTCCTCAAACCCGCCCCCCAGACTCCCCTGTCCAGCCTCGCTCTGGCGGAGATCCTCACCGAGGCGGGTCTGCCGGCCGGCGTGCTGAACATCGTCACCACCTCGGACGCCGCCGGCGTCGTCGAACCCCTCCTTCGCGGCGGGCAGATCCGCAAGCTCTCCTTCACCGGCTCCACCCAGGTCGGCCGGATCCTCCTGGCCCAGTGCGCCGACACCGTCATCCGCACGTCCATGGAACTGGGCGGCAACGCCCCCCTCATCGTCTTCGACGACGCCGACCTCGACGTGGCCATCGAGGGCGCCATGGTCGCCAAGATGCGCAACATGGGCGAGTCCTGCTGCGCGGCCAACCGCATCTTCGTCCACACCTCCGTCGCCGAGGAGTTCGCCTCCCGCCTCGCCGCCCGCATGGCCGCCCTCACCATCGGGCCCGGCACCGAACCCGGCACCGATGTCGGCCCCCTCATCGACCTCGCCGGCCGCAGCAAGGCCCACGACCTGGTGCGGGACGCCGTCAAACGCGGTGCCACCGTCCTGACCGGCGGTGAACTCCCCGAAGGACCGGGCTGCTTCTACCCGCCTACCGTCCTCACCGGCATCGCCCCCGACTCCGCGATCATCGACACCGAGATCTTCGGTCCCGTCGCCGCGATCCACACCTTCGAGACCGAGGACGAGGCCGTCGCCGCCGCCAACGACACCGAATTCGGTCTGGCCGCCTACCTGTTCACCCAGAACCTCGACCGTGCCCTGCGTGTCGCCGAACGCCTCGAAAGCGGCATGATCGGCATCAACACCGGACTGGTCTCCAACCCCGCCGCGCCCTTCGGCGGCGTCAAGCAGTCCGGCCTGGGCCGCGAAGGCGGACGCGTCGGCATCGACGAGTTCCTCGAGTACAAGTACATGGCCGTCCCCGTCGGAGCCTGACATGCGCGACCGACTCGTCGTCCTCTACCGCGGCAACCGGCCCCCCGCCACCGCACGCATCGAAAGCCTCGCGGACACCGTCTACGCCACCGAGGAGGAACTGCCCTACCTCCTGCCCGGCGCCGACGTCCTCCTGGCCTGGGTGACCAGCACCCCGGCCATCCGCGAGGCCTGGCCCGACCATCCGGAGAAGGCACCCCGCTGGGTCCACGCGGCCTCAGCGGGCGTGGACTCCTTCCTGTTCCCCGCCCTGGTGGACGATCCGCGGGTTGTCCTGACCAACGCCCGCGGGGTCTACGAGCAGCCGACCGCCGAGTACGTCCTCGGCATGATTCTCGCCCTCGCCAAGGACTTCCCCGGCACCTGGGAGCACCAGCGGCGCCGCGAGTGGCGTCCGCGCCCCAGTGACGGCATCACCGGACGCACCGCGCTGGTCTGGGGGACGGGGCCGATCGGCCGGGCCATCGCCCGGCTGCTGCGCGCCGTCGGGATGCGTGTGTGCGGCGCGGGCCGCAAGGCCCGCACGGACGACCCCGACTTCGGCACGGTCCACGGTGCGAGGACCCTGCGCTCCGCGCTGACGCAAGCGGACTACGTCGTCCTGGCCGCACCCCTCACCCAGAACACCCGGGGCATGGTCGACGCCTCCGTGCTCGCCGCCATGAAGCCGGGGGCGCGGCTGATCAACGTGGGCCGTGGCGGACTCGTCGACGAGGAGGCGCTGGTCGACCATCTCGCCGCCGGACGGCTCGCCGGCGCAGCCCTGGACGTGTTCGCCCAGGAGCCGCTGCCTGCCGAATCACCCCTGTGGAACATGCCCGGCGTGATGATCTCCCCGCACACGGCGGGCGAGACCACCAGCGAGCGGGAGGCGCTCGTCGAGTTGTTCCTCGACAACTTCACCCGGCACATCGAGGGCCGGCCGCTGCGCAACGTGGTGGACAAGCGGCGCGGATACGTGGTCGACGACACGCACCCCGCCTGAAGGCGAGCAGCACGCGCCCCGGCCGGTAACTCCTACCGGCCGGGGCGCGTGCTCGTACCGCATCGCTGAACCGCGTTTATGAAACGGTCAGGTAGATCTTGCGCACGGTTTCGATGGTCTTCCATACCCCGACGAAGCCCGGCTTCATGACAAAGCTGTCGCCTGCCTTGTAGACCACCGGCTCGCCGCCTTCCGGCGTGAGTTCGATGACGCCGGAAAGGATGTGGCAGAACTCGAAGAGCTCGCCCTTGATCGAGCGCGTCTCGCCGGGCGTGGCTTCCCAGACGCCCGTTTTGATCGTTTCTCCGCGGGCGGCGTCCTGGGCCCAGGTCTTGTAGGTCGGGTTGCCGGAAATCAGGCGTTCCGGCAGCGGGCCGGACTCCTGGGGCGCGAAGGAGGGGTTGGGATCGATGGTCTTCAGGAGCGACATGCTTGTCCTCTGGTGGATGTGACAACGACGAAATACGGGAGCGGACATACCAGCGGCACCTGTCCGGGGTGGGCGGTCGACCTCCGCCGCCGTGATGGTGGTGACGGCGTGCCGGTCACCGGAGGCGACCTGATGGGCGGCCTCGGCAAGCACCGGATCGACGTGCCCGGGCATGATGCTGGAGCCGCCTGCACCGGCGGCGTGGAGCGTGCGACTGCTCCGGCCCATCGAGTATTTCCGACGCCCCGCACGGAGCCCACGCGTGATCTGTCCGTTGCGTGCACGGTGTTCGGACGTTGTGTCAGGCGTGAGGCCGAAGGCGGCATTCGGGGCCTCGACGGTCCACGGAGTTGCTGAAAGAGCAGTGCGGCGGCGACCTCATGTGCCGGACCCTCGGTGGCCGCGGTAGTCGTGGAGCCAGCGGAGACCTTCGCTCGTGCCGGCGCGGGGCCGGTACTCGCAGCCGATCCATCCGTCGAAGCCCAGCTCGTCGACCACGTCGAACAGGTGGCGGACGTTGGTCTCACCCCGGTCGGGCTCACCCCGGTCGGGCACGCCCGCGATCTGCAGATGACCGACCCGGCCGGTCGGCAGGTCGCGGCGCAGGGTCGTGGTGAGGTCCCCCTCGACGATCTGGCAGTGGTAGAGGTCGAGCTGCACCTTGAGATTCAGGGCTCCCACTTCCTGCACCACGGCGTGGGCCTCGGCCTGGGTGCTCAGGAAGTATCCGGGCATGTCGCGGCCGTTGATCGGCTCGATCAGGATGTCGACGCCGGCCGCGGCGGCCCGCTCCGCGGCCCAGGCCAGGTTGGTCAGGTAGGTGTCACGGTGCTTGGCCCGCTCGGCCGGTGGCGCGTCCGGTCGGACCAGCCCGGCCATCAGGTGCACCCGCGGGCAGCCCAGCGCCGCCGCGTACTCCAGCGCCCGGTCGACCCCGGAACGCACCTCCGCCTCGCGTCCGGGCAGTGCCGCCGTCCCGCGCTCCCCGGACTCCCACGCTCCGGGAGGTGCGTTGAACAGCACCTGCCCCAGCCCGTGGTCGTCGAGCCGGCGGCGCAGTTCGGCGGCGTCGTACGCATAGGGGAAGAGGTACTCCACGGCCTCGAAACCGTCAGCCGAGGCCGCGGCGAAGCGGTCGAGGAAATCGTGCTCGGTGTACATCATGGTCAGGTTCGCTGCGAACCTCGGCATGCTGGCTCCTGTGTTCCGGCCGGGGACGGCCAGGGCAGTGGTCGACGACCTGCTTCTTGAGGGCTGTCGCAGGGGACAGGCCATACTCCTGGTCCGGGCCGACCGTGTTCACCTGCGTGGACGGAAGAGGCGGGCGGTGGTCCCGGAGCAGGCCGACCAGGCGGCCATCCGCAGGGAAAGGGGCCGGGCTGAGGCCACCCGGGCGGCCACTCATCTGGCTCCGCAGCCTCCCTGCCATTCCATGGTCTCGAAGGCCCTGACCGTGGCACGGACAGGTTCAGCCGTCTGCTCGTTCAGCACACGCACCGCGTCCTCCGCTCCGCTGCGCGGGCTGGAGAGCACGGGCTTGCCGACGGCTTCGGCGATCGCGGGAGCCAGCCGTGCCATGGACGCCTGGGCCAGCACGATCACGTCGACCTCGGTGGCCAGTGCCCGTGCCCCGTCCAGCACCATCGCGTCGTGGCGGTCGCGGTCACCGGACATCAGCACAGAGAAGGCGCCCTCGCAGAGCCGCTCCTGGACGGTGATGTCGCGACCGGCCGCCCGGGCCTTCTCCTCGACGAGGGCACGGGTCGGCGGCAGTGTCGTGGGGACCGTCGCCAGCACGCCGATGACGTCCGCTTTCTCGACCGCTGACGCGGTCATCGCGTCGTCGATCTTGACGATCGGGACGGAGACCAGGCGACGGGCCACGTCGATGGCCGGACCGACCGAGGAGCAGGCGGAGAAGATGACGTCGGCCCCCGCGGACTCCGCGGCCTGGGCCAGGTGCACCATGCGCTGGGTGCTGGCAGGTGAGATCCCACCGTCGCGCACCACGGCAGCGAGCACGTCGCTGTCGACGAAGTGCAGGACCTTGGCGTCCGGCGCGAGTTCCGCGAGGTACTCGTTGATGACCGAATCGGGGGTGACGAACAGCAGGCTGGTGTGCAGCACGGCGATCGAGGCTGTGGTGGACATGGTGTCTCCAGCAGGGTGAGGTATCGGCCCGCGTGCCGATGAGGGCACGAGAGCACGAGAGGAAGTGGTGCGAACCGCGCGCGACGCGCACGGCCGGGGACGTACGACGGTCTGGTGTCCGTCGCTGTGGTGCGGTTCCAGGTCAGCGGGGCTGAAGTTCAGGTCATGCGTGTCCCCCTTCGGCGCGGGGGCTCAGCCGGCCGATGACGTCCAGGGCGGCGTCCCGGACCGCGTCGCGGCCCGCCGCCCACAGGGAGACCACGTCGGAGCCGGGCAACGCGGACGGAAGCGTCGCGCGGGTGGCCTCCAGATAGGCGCGGCGCAGTTCGGCGTTGACGTTGACCTTGGCGACGCCTCGGGCGAGGGCGCCGTGCAGCTCCTCGACGGGCAGACCGCTGGCGCCGTGCAGGACGAGCGGGACCGGTACGGCCTCGTGGATCGCGGCCAGCCGTTCCAGGTCCAGGCGGACCGGGTGCTGGGTGAAGCCGTGGACGTTGCCGACGGCGACGGCGAGCGCGTCCACGCCCGTCGTGGCGACGAATTCGGCTGCCTGCCGCGGGTCGGTCATCGCCGCGGCCTGCGCGACGGCGTCGGTGGAGACGTCCTCGTCGCCCGGCAGGGCACCCAGCTCGGCCTCCACCCAGGCACCGTGGTCGCGGGCCCGGCGGACCGCCTCTTTCGTCAAGGCGATGTTCTCGGCGAACGGCAGATGGGAGCCGTCGACCATGACGGAGGTGTAGCCCGCCTCCAGGCAGGCGGTGATCTCGTCCAGGTCCCGGCTGTGATCGAGGTGCACGCCGAGGCGGGCGGCGGAGTGTCCGGCCGCGTGCAGCGCCAGCCGCATCAGGGCGTCGCGGCCGGCGTGCTTGAAGGGGCTGGAGCCCGCCTGGATGATCACCGGACGTCCGGCGGCCTCGGCGGCGGCCGTGATGCCCTGGACGGTCTCCAGGTTGTAGGCGACGAACCCGGGCAGGGCGTGACCGGCGGCCGCGGCTTCCTTCAGGGCATCGGTTCCGTGCAGCAGCATCAGGCACTCCTGAGCAGGTCGAGGGCGTCGGCGAGGGCGTCGGCGCCCCCGACGTTCCCGGCGAAGACGATGTAGGGGATGCCGGCGGCGGGGCCGTCCACCGGCTCCCAGAGCGAGACGATGCCCGGCAGCAGCGTGCCCCGGGCCCAGGCACGGCGGATCCCAAGGCCGTGGGTGGCGGTGTCGCTGGAGGTGATCCCGCCCTTGGCGACGACGAACGCGGGCCGCCGGGAGCCGTTGACCTGGCGCACGGCCTGAACGAGCGCGGCCGAGACCCGGCGGGAGATCGCCAGACTGTCGTCCGCGTCGGCACCCGTCACCAGCACGCGAGAGGTGCGGATCACCGCGTCCGCCGAGTCCAGCGCGCCGGCGGCCGCGGCCGCGACCTCGGCGATATGGGCGTCACGCCGCTCATCGTCGAGCAACAGGGCCACGTCCAGCTCGTACTCGGCGATCCCGCCTCGCTCCCGCAGCCGGTCCAACTGCCGTGTCGTCAGCGCCACATGAGACCCCACGACGACGAGACCGTGCGGCGCGTCCCCGCGCAGCGGGCGCAGTTCGGCCGGGGTGAGCGGTGCCCGCCCGGCCTGTCCGGCGCGGGCCCTGACGAAGGACGGCCCGACCCGGTACAGCAGCCGCGTGCCGTTCTCCTCCGCCTCGGCGAGGGCCAGGGCCAGCACCCGCAGATCGTCGTCGCACACCGCGTCGACCACGGCCGTACGTCCGCCGCGCAGCGAGGACAGCAGCCGCGCCGTGTGCGCCGGGCCGCCGCCGCGCAGGTCGTCGAGGGTGACGCGCAGGACCTCGTCAGCGGGCACGCGTCCGCCCGTCTTCTCCTCGACCCACTCGGGCAGCGACGAGCTGCGGTAGCCGAAGGTCGCGTCGCGGGCGAACTCGCTCTCGCCGACCGGCAGCAGTCCGTCGGCCGTCCGCATCCAGTGGCACGAGCCGACGGTCAGCCGGCCCGCCTCGATGTAGGCGGGGACCAGTACCACACCGTCCGGAGCACCTGCGCCCAGCTCGGTCAGCTCCTCGGCGAGGACATCGGTCTCCCGCGGGAAGTGGCCGCGCAGGGTCGAGTCCCCACGGCTGGCCAGGACGTAGCCGGTGCCCTCGGCCGCCGACGCCGCGTGCAGGGCGCGGACCACCTCGCGGTTGCGGGCGGCGGCGTCCTCAGGGGACAGGCTGCGGGTGTTGGTGAGGACGAAGAAGACGGAGCTGTCCTGGCGCAGCGCCCAGCGCAGGTCGTCCACCGACCAGGACGTCAGGACGGGCACGTCGGCGACGGTCTGGGTGCCGGTGGGGTCGTCGTCGAGGACGACGAGACGGGGGCCGCCGGCTATACGGGCGGTCACTTCCGCGGCGCTCACCTCGCGCACGGGAGGCAGCCCTTCCAGCACCGCTGCCTCGGGGACGGGCCGCGTCTGGTCATGAGGGGGTAGAGACATGGCGAATTCCTGGTCTGTTACGAGTAGGTGAGAGGGAACGTCAGCCGAGGTGGCGTTTGATCACGTCACACCAGGGCTTGACCCGGTCCCGCGGCGGCCTCGGGACGGAGCAGCTCGGCGAGGGTGCCGGCGGGCAGGAGGCCCTTGTCCAGGACGAGTTCGGCGACTCCGCGTCCGGTGGCGAGGGCCTCCGTGGCGATGCGGGGTGCGGCCTCGTAGCCGATGTACGGGTTGAGGGCGGTGACCAGGCCGATGGAGTTCTCCACCGCCGCCCGCAGCGCCTCGGTGTCGGCCGTGATCCCGGCGACGCACCGCTCGGCCAGGGTCAGGCAGGCGCGCTCCAGGTGCGTGATGCTCTTGGAGAGGGAGTGCCGGATGATCGGCTCGAAGGCGTTGAGCTGGAGCTGTCCGGCCTCGGCGGCCATGGTGACGGTGACGTCGTTGCCGATCACCTTCGGGACTCGCCGTGCGGACGGCAGGACCTCGGTCCCCATGCCGTCACCGTTGGTGAGGATGATGCGGTGGTTGGTTCGTCATACGGCCGATTGCACCAGCGGGCCGGGCAGCGCGTCCAAGACACAATCCCGATGTGCCTTATAAGGTCGCCCTATAAGGCGACCTGCTCGCGGTTTCGTCAGCGCTCCGTCCAGGAAAGCCATCGCCGCCGGAGTCGCACCACACCTCTGCGGCTCCCGATCCGACCAGGGCTGTCCGGTCCGGGGACACCTGGACGCACGTGACCCCGCGCTGCCGGCCTGGCCCGCGATAGGCCGTTCACCGGCGCGGTGGGAAACGATCGACCTGAGCTCGGGAAACGATCTGTGGCTGCCTCGACGACTGTGGTCTGCTCGGGTGCCGGGGACTCGGCCTCCAGGAGTGCGGCTGTCGCTTGGCCGACGTGCAGCCGCTGCCCTGTGAATTCGGGGAAGCGCGACAGAGGCCCCCACCTGCACGGGCGCACCCACCGACATGATCTAAACACTCCGCGTATACGCACGATGTATACACGGTGTGTAGAGTGCTGGGCATGTCCATCGGCAATACCCTTCTGGGGCTCCTGGAGTCCGGTCCGCGACATGGTTACGAGCTGAAGCGGGCCTTCGACGAGAAGTTCGGTCATGACCGGCCGCTGCACTACGGCCAGGTCTACGCGACGATGTCCCGGCTGCTGAAGAACGGCCTCGTCGAAGTCGACGGCATCGAGGCGGGCGGTGGGCCCGATCGCAAGCGGTACGCGATCACCGACGCCGGGATCACCGACGTCGAGCGCTGGCTCGCGACGCCGGAGAAGCCCGAGCCGTACCTGCAGTCGCTGCTGTACAGCAAGGTCGTCCTCGCGCTGCTGACGCACCGGGACGCGGCCGGCATTCTCGACACGCAGCGCTCGGAGCACCTGCGCAGCATGCGGATCCTGACCGACCGCAAGCGTCAGGGCGACCTGGCCGACCAGTTGATCTGCGACCACGCCCTGTTCCACCTCGAAGCGGATCTGCGCTGGCTGGAGCTCACGGCCGCGCGTCTGGACAAGCTCGCCGAGGCGGTGACCGCGTGACCCGTGTTCCTCCTCCCGGTTCTCTGCTCGCCGCCCAGGACCTGCGCAAGGCGTACGGGCCGACCACCGCGCTCGACGGCGCCGACTTCTCCATCCATCCCGGTGAGGTCGTCGCCGTGATGGGCCCCTCCGGGTCCGGCAAGTCGACGCTGCTGCACTGCCTCGCCGGGATCGTGCGGCCCGACTCCGGATCCATCACCTACAACGGGCGTGAGCTGGCCACCATGAACGACGCCCAGCGCAGTGCGCTGCGCCGCTCCGAGTTCGGCTTCGTCTTCCAGTTCGGTCAGCTGGTGCCCGAGCTGACCTGTGTGGAGAACGTGGCCCTGCCGCTGCGGCTGAACGGCGCCTCCCGCAAGGAGGCCGAGCAGGCCGCGCTCCGGTGGATGGAGCGGCTCGAGGTCGACGACCTGCGCACGAAGCGGCCCGGCGAGGTCTCCGGCGGTCAGGGCCAGCGGGTGGCCGTGGCCCGGGCGCTGGTCACGGGACCGCGCGTGCTGTTCGCCGACGAGCCGACCGGTGCGCTCGACTCGCTCAACGGCGAGCGCGTGATGGGGTTGTTCACCGAGGCGGCCCGCTCCACCAATGCGGCCGTCGTGCTCGTCACGCACGAGGCGCGGGTCGCCGCCTACTCCGACCGCGAGGTCGTCGTCCGCGACGGCAGGTCCCGGGACATGGAGCACGCCATATGAGTGCACGGCAGTGGTCCAGGGACCTGGCCATGGGGGCCCGGTTCGCCTTCACCGGCGGGCGGGAGGGGTGGGTGCGGATACTCCTCACCGCCGTCGGCGTGGGGCTCGGCGTGGCACTGCTGCTGCTCGCCACCGCGGTCCCGAACGCGCTGGCCGTCCGGCACGACCGGGAGAAGGCGCGCTCCGACCTCACGTACACCGGGTTGGAGCCGAAGAAGAAGGCGGACGACACCCTGGTGGTCGGCGAGGCCGGGACGACCTTCCATGACAAGGAGGTGCGCGGGCGGGAGGTGCAGCCCGAGGGGCCCAGGGCGCCCCTGCCGCCAGGGGTCTCGAAGTTTCCCGGGGCGGGCGAGATGGTCGTCTCTCCCGCGCTGAAGCGGCTGCTGGAGTCCGGCGAAGGGAAACTGCTGCGCGAACGGCTGCCGGAGCGGATCGTCGGCACCATCGCGGAACCGGGACTGATCGGGGCCCAGGAACTGGCCTTCTACCGCGGCGCCGATCACCTCGTGGTCGTGCCGGGGATGGGCTTGGTCGAACGCATCGACCGATTCGGCGCTGGGTTCATGCCCTCGGAGAAGAAGGACCCCGTCCTCGTCCTGCTCGGCCTCGTCGTGTTCCTGGCGCTGCTGATGCCGGTCGGCGTGTTCATCGCCGCGGCCGTGCGGTTCGGCGGCGAGCGCCGTGACCGGCGACTGGCGGCGCTGCGGCTGGTGGGTTCGGACAGCGGGATGACCCGGCGGATCGCCGCGGGCGAGGCCTTCGCCGGCGCCGTGGCCGGCCTGGCCTTCGGCACGGTCTTCTTCCTGATCGTCCGGCAGCTTTCCGGGTCCGTGGACCTGTTCGACGTAAGCGTGTTCCCCGGCTATCTGATCCCCTCGCCCTCGCTCGTCCTGCTCGTCGCGGTCGCGGTCCCGGCGGCCGCCGTGCTGGTCACGCTGTTCGCGCTGCGCGGCGTGGTGATCGAGCCGCTCGGCGTGGTGCGCACCGCGAAGCCCCCGCGGCGCCGGCTGTGGTGGCGGATACTGCTGCCCGTGGGCGGGCTCGGACTGCTCTACCCGATGATCGGCAAGGACCGGTTCAGTAAAGACTTCAACCAGTACCAGGTCATCGGTGGTGTCCTCCTGCTGCTCGTCGGGGTGACCGCGCTGCTGCCGTGGGTCGTGGAGGCGGTCGTCGCCCGGCTCGGCTCCGGCGGGGTCTCCTGGCAACTGGCCATCCGCCGACTCCAGTTGAGCAGCGGAACGGCCGCCCGCATGGTCAACGGCATCGCGGTCGCGGTGGCGGGCGCCATCGCCCTGCAGATGCTGTTCTCCGGGGTGCAGGGCCAGTACACCAAGCACACCACCGACGACCCCACCCGGGCCCAGATGCGCGTGGAACTGCCGGACGGGGTCCCGCTCGCCCGGGCGGCGGCCGACTTCAAGGCGACCAGAGGCGTTGCGAAGGTCTACGCCTACGACGAGGGCCTTGTCCAGCGCACGGAAGCCGGCAAATCCGCCCCGGTCACCATCGCCGACTGCGCGTCCCTGCGCGAGGTGGCTTCCCTGCCCTCCTGCGAGGACGGTGACGCCTTCGCCGTCCGGGGCGGCGCCGAGGAGGCCGAGGAGCTGGGGGCGGCCGACCTTTCCAAGGCCGGCACAAAGGTGTGGTTCAACGGGACCCTAGGCCCCCTCGTCGGCAACAGGCCGATGCCCTGGACCGTGCCGGCGGGCGTGAAGCAGGCACGGGCGATGACGGACCCGACCGGCTGGAAGCGTGGCGGGCTGCTGCTGACGCCGGGCGCCCTGCCCTCGGGCGGCGCACATGGCCTGGACGGGAAGATCTACCTCGCGCTCGACCAGAGGCTGGCGGCCGCGCCGGAGTACGCGCGGAACACGGCCCGCCGTCTCGGCATGCCGACCGACCCGGCGATGCTGGTGTCCAGCAAGAGCGACGACACCTACGCCTCCCTGCGCACCTTCCTGTTCGTCGGCGCCGCCTGCGTACTGGCGCTGATCGGCGCGAGTCTGCTGGTCGCGCAGCTGGAGCAGCTGCGCGAGCGCCGCAAACTGCTGTCGTCGCTCATCGCCTTCGGCACCCGGCGCCGCACCCTGTGCCTGTCCGTGCTGTGGCAGACGGCGATCCCGATCGGCCTCGGCCTGACGCTGGCCACAGCGATCGGGATGACACTGGGCGCGGCACTGCTGAAGATGACGGACAAGCCGGTGGGCGTGGACTGGACGAGCGTACTGTCCATGACCGGCACCGCCACCGCCGTCGTCCTGCTGGTGACCGTGCTCAGCCTGCCGCCGCTGCTGCGGCTGATGCGCCCGGACGGCCTGCGCACCGAGTGAGCCGTACGGCGAGGGCAGTACGGGGGGTGTGAGCTTGGAGGGCTTCTCGAAACCGAGGGCGGTTTCGAGAAGCCCTCATTGCTGGGCGGTGGTGTCAGCCGAGGCGCCACTGCTGGTTGGTGCCGCCGTTGCAGTCCCACAGTTCGACCAGTGCGCCGTTGGCGGTGGAGGCGCCTGTCACGTCCAGGCACAGGCCTGACTGGACGCTGGTGAGGGTGCCGTTGGAGTTGAGGTTCCACTGCTGGTTGGTGCCGCCGTTGCAGTCCCATATCGCGACCTTGGCGCCGGCCGTGGTGCCGGTGGCGTCGAGGCACTTCGCGCCGCCGTAGACGGTGAGCTGCTTGGTCGACGTGCGGGTCCAGGTCTGGTTGGTGCCGCCGTTGCAGTCCCAGATCTGCGTCTGGGTTCCGTTGGTCTGCGAAAGGCCGGGCACGTCAAGACACTTGCCCGAACCGGTGGCGTGGATCGGACCGGTGGTGGTCCCGCCGGTCCCGCCGGAGCCGTCGAGTCCGAAGAAGGCGATGGCCCGGGCCGCCATACCGCTGGCGGGCAGGGAGTGCCCGACACCCTGGATGCTGATCGCCTCGACCGGGGCCTGCGCGGTGGCGGAGCCGTAGCGGGTGCGGGTCCAGCCGGACTGCGGGGAGTCGGTGAAGACCGGGGTCTGGCTCACTCCGAGCACATTGGTCCACTGCTTGATCTCTTCACCGAAGTTCACGTAGTTCAGCGCTTCGTCCTCGGTGCCGTGCCACAGCTGCATCCGCGGCCGGGGGCCGGTGTACCCCGGGTAGGCGCCCCGGACGAGGTCGCCCCACTCCTGCGGGGTCTTGGTGATCTTGCCGGTGGCGCAGTCGGTGTTCCAGCCGGAGCCGTCGGTAGTGGCGAAGCAGCCGAACGGCACGCCCATGAACGCCGCACCGGCCTTGAACAGGTCGGGGTAGTCGCCGAGCAGGACATTCGTCGTCATCGCGCCGGACGAGGCGCCGGTGACATAGACCCGGCCGGCGTCGGCGTTCATGTTCTGCACGGTGTACCGGACCATCTGGGCGATGCTCGTGGGGTCGCTGCCCCCGTCATGCTTGAGCGCCTGGGGCGAGGAGACGTCGAAGCACTGCCCGCTGACGTTCGCGTCCGGGTAGACGACGATGAACCCGTACTGGTCGGCCAGGCGGGCGAACTCCGTGTTGGCGTAGAAGGTGGGCCCCGTGCCGGTGCAGTAGTGCACTGCCACCAGCACCGCCGGGCGTGCCGGAGCGCTGTCGGGCTTGTAGACGTACATCCGCAGGTTTCCGGGGTTGCTGCCGAAGTTGGTCACCTCGGTCAGTGACGCGGCCGACGCGGTGGTGGCCGAGGTGCCGGTCAGTACGAGCGCCGCGATCAGCGGCGAGATCGCCATCAGCAGAGCTGCCAGTAAATCTCTGACGCTTCTCTTCTTGGGCTTCCGGGACATGACGCTGTCCTTTCCTGGAATCCGGCGCGAGCGGGGTGATGCTCCCGGCCGCGTCCACCGAACCGGAGTGGCAGGCACGGTGGTTGGTGTGGTCAAGGAGGAGCAGGCGACACCGGGTGGTGAAGCGCTTCGACGCTCCCATTGCGCTGGATGTGATGTCAATGCCCCCGTCGAGAGCAAGGCCGCGTCGCCCCTATTCCTCTGGTTCGCCAGAGAATTCACATTGACTTGAGGCGTGAATGTGAAGCGCTTCGACAATGGGCTGAGTGAACACCGGCCATGTGATCCGATGGTGATGACCGGGCGGTGGCCCGGTACTGCTCGGTCCGTGGTGAACGGCTTCGGCTGGATGCCGGCCCGGGGGCCCGGTTTCGTTCGGAGGTGTGTCGGCCGACCCGAAAAGGCCGCCCCCGGGGCGACGGGCATCGCCCCGGAGGCCACGCGAGCCCCGCCGACCCGAGCACCGCAAGGAACGCCAGATGCACGGCGAGAGCATCCGCCGACCCCGCCACGGCCTCCCACTTCGCGCTCCGCATGCCTTGGCGCCACGCGCGGCACGCCGGGCGCGCCCGGCACGCCCGGCGTGCCGCCGCCTCGAGGCGAGCGGTCTCCCGCTCCTCGGCACCGGAGGCCTTCACCGTACGGAACGCGCCGAAGACCCGCTCCAGGCCCGTGGACATCTCCCCGACCGCGGCCTGGGATCGCTCGGTGGCTTGGGCGATCTTCGGCATCACCAGGGCGACACCCACGCCGAGGCCCGCGACGACGCCGAGGGCGACGCCGAGCGTGACGCCGAACAGGACGGCATCGAGGAAAGCCGTCACCACGACCGCCGCGACGAGCGTCACCGCCCCCGTCGCAGCGGAGACCAGTGCCTGGGTGCTGACCGCCCGCAGCAGCGTGGTGTCGGAGGTCACCCGGGTCATCAGATCGCCCGGCTGCATCCGGTCCACCTCCGCCAGCCGCAGCCGCAGCAACCGGCCGATGAGGCTGCGGCGGGCGGCGAGCACCACCGACTCCGCCGTCCGTTCCAGCACATAGGCGCCGAACGCCTCGGCCACCCTTCCGGCGGTGGGAGATCGTCGACTGGGAGACATCGAACGGTCCGGTCAGTTCGCACACGCGCGCCTCGCTGCCCCCGTGCGATTGCGATCGGTCCTTGAAAGCGGCTGTTCCCCGAACTCACCGGTAGCGCAGCAGCAGCATCGCGGCGTCGTCCTGGAGCGGGCCGTTCACGTGCTGGAGCAGGTCCTGGCGCAGGGTTTCCAGCGCGGTCTCGGGGTCCGGTTCCTTGAGCAGGTGGGCGCGTTCGGTGAGTGGATAGAAGCGGCCGTCGGTGTCGCGTGCCTCGATGATTCCGTCGGTGTACAGCAGGAGTTGGTCGCCGGGGAGGAAGTCGGTGTCGAACGGCTCCGGTTCGGCCGGGCCGTGTTCGCTCAGGCCGAGCGGCAGCGCGTACGCGGTCGGTTCGGGAAGGTGCACGGTGCCGTCGGAGCGGATCACCATGGGTGCGGGGTGGCCGAAGTTGAGGAAGGTGGCCTGGTGCCCGCTCACCTCGACCAGGACGGCGGTGACGAACTTCTCGCCGTCCAGTTGCCGGGCGACCGACCGCTCGAGCCTGCGCCCCACCTGCACCAGGTCCGCTTCGTCCAGCGCGGCCTCCCGGAAGGCCCCGAGGACCACGGCCGCGGTCTCCACCGCCTCCAGCCCTTTGCCCTGGACGTCCCCCACGACGACCCGTACACCCTGGGGCGCGGCGACGACTTCGTACAGGTCTCCGCCGATCCGGGCCTCGGCGACGGCGGAGGTGTAGGAGACGGCTGCCCGCAGACGGCCGGCCAGACGCGGTACCGGCTTGAGCAGCACCCGCTGGGCCGCCTCGGCGATCGACCGGACGCTGTCCAGCTCCGCCTCCCGTTTGCGGCGCATGGAGACGGCCACGAGCCCCGCGACGGTGACCCCCGCGACGGAGGCGAGGGTCATGGAGGCGCGCCGCACGTCGGTCAGGTCGTCGTACCAGGCGAGGCCGACGCAGAGCAGCAGCGCTGTCCCGCCGACGCACGCGGTGCGTCTCCAGCCGCCCACGAGAGGGGCGAAGGCCGGTCCCAGCGACACCAGCGGCAGGAAGTGCATGGACGGGCCGGCGGCGATGTCGACGAGGGCGACCGTGGCCATCATGGCGAAGGGCAGCAGGGACAGGACGGTCGACTGGCGGTTGGTCGCGGACACGTCGGCCTCCGGCACCATGGGCGGCCTGTCCCGGACGGACCAGAGGGGGACAGGTGACAGGCCACTGGAACCCTTCCCCCCGCGCTGCGGGCCTAGCACAACGCATCGTCGCAGAACGTACTTGCCGAATCTGAGAAAAAGCTTCACCGATCCTCGCAAGGAGTGCCGTCACCGCGGCGTCGGCACACACCCACGAGTCCTTCTCCATCGACCTGCGCCTCGCCGTGGACAAGAAGGCTCCGGCCGGCCTCGGCTTCGCCATCAGCATCGGCATGTACGCCGACGACGAGGGCAACTGCGTCTTCTCCGGTGACGACGGCTACTACGAGTTCGACATCCTCAAGGCCGGCTCCGCCTCGACCGACCCGGGTGACGCCAAGCCGCAGGGCGGCCGCAAGCCGCTGCCGAACAAGCCCGCCGGCAACACCGAGATCGATCCGCAGGGCCACCTCGCCGAGACCGGCTCCAGCTCCGCGCTGCCGGTGATCGCCCTGGCGGGCGGCGCCGCCGTGGCCGTCGGTGCGGGTGCCGTCTTCGTCGTACGCCGCCGCAAGGCCACCGGCACCGGCATCATCGCCTGACCGGCATCACTCCGCGCAAAAGGAGCCGCCGTGCCGCCACACGCGGACACGGCGGCCCCTCAGATCTGCGGGTCCTGACCCGGCGAGGTGGCCTCGCGATGTTCGCCTTCGCTGCCGTCCGCCTGGCCACCGGACAGACCATCCGCGCGCAGCCGGCGTGCCATCGCGCAACGCGCGGATGCCGACGCGAAGGTTTTCCACAGCCGCGGAGTTGTCCACAGCTCTGACGCGCCTCAACGGCCGACCTGTACGGTCGTCCGCAGTTGATGTTCACGCGGCTGCATGGACAGCGGGGGAGGCGATCGGTGTGACCGAGGTCGAGACTGGGACGGGGACGGCGAAGCCACGGCACGCGGCCCGGATCTCCGGGGTACGCGGCTTCGCGCGGTGGCCGGTCGAGGGCTCACCGAAGGAGGAGGGCAAGGCACTGCGCGCACGGGTCCCGCGCCGGGCCCACGCCGAACTGGTGCTGGACATCGACCGCCCGGACGCGGTCACCGCCGTCGAGGAGTCCAACCGCGGCCGCCTCCCCGAGCTGACGCCCATACGCGTCGGCAGAATGGCGGCCACACCGTTCGCGTTCCTGCGCGGCTCGGCGGGCCTCATGGCCCACGACCTCGCACGCACCCCGATGACCGGCATCCGCGCCCACATCTGCGGCGACGCCCACGCGGCGAACTTCGGCCTGTACGGGGACGCCCGTGGCGGCCTGGTCATCGACCTGAACGACTTCGACGAGACGGTGCACGGCCCCTGGGAGTGGGACCTCAAGCGGCTCGCCGCCTCGCTGGTGCTCGCCGGCCGTGAGGCCGGGGCCGACGAGGACCGGTGCCGTCAGGCGGCGCACGACGCGGTCGGCGCCTACCGGCGCACCATGCGCCTGCTGGCCAGGCTCCCGGTCCTGGACGCCTGGAACGCGATCGCAGACGAGGAGCTCGTCTCCCACACGGACGCCCACGACCTGCTCGGCACGCTGGAGCGGGTCTCGGAGAAGGCGCGGGCCAACACGAGCGGGCGGTTCGCGGCGAAGGCGACCGAGCCGGTCGAAGGCGGCGGCCGACGCTTCGTGGACGCGCCGCCGGTGCTGCGCCGCATACCGGACGCGGAGGCCGAGTCGGTCGCGGCGGCGCTGGAGGAGTATCTGACGACGCTGCCCGAGGACCGGCTCCCGCTTCTCGCCCGGTACGCGGTGCACGACGTGGCGTTCCGCGTCGTCGGCACGGGAAGCGTGGGCACCCGCTCCTATGTGGTGCTGCTTCTCGACCACCGAGGCGAACCGCTGGTCCTCCAGGTCAAGGAGGCCCGCCCGTCGGCCCTGCTCCCCCATCTGGCCACGTCCGGGCACCCGGTGCCGGAGGTGGAGCACGAGGGCCGCCGGGTCGTCCAGGGGCAGAAGCGCATGCAGGTCGTCAGCGACATCCTGCTGGGCTGGACGACGGTCGACGGACGCCCCTACCAGGTACGGCAGTTCCGCAACCGCAAGGGCAGCGTCGACCCGGCTGCCCTGGCCGCCGACCAGATAGACGACTACGCCCGCATGACCGGGGCGCTGCTGGCCCGCGCCCACAGCCACAGCGCCGACCCGCGCCTGATCTCGGGCTACTGCGGCAAGAACGAGGAACTGGACGAGGCGGCAGCGGCGTTCGCCGTGGCGTACGCGGACCGCACGGAGGCGGATCACGCGGCACTGGTGGCGGCGGTGCGGAGTGGGCGGATCGCGGGGGAGATGGGGGTCTGAGGGGCCGGGGGAGAGGGGGAGGGGAGGGGAGGGAGGCCCCAAGAGCGTCGATCTGCTGTGCATCCCCGACCTCACCGGACCACGGCAGAGCCCCCTCGACCGTGTCTTACGCTGGTGCGGTGACGACGCCCGATGCCGAGCAGAGCCAGACCGTGTCCGGGACCGATGAGCCGGTGGCCGAGGGCACCGGCTCGGGCGGGGCCGGGGGTGCCGGGGCGCGGCCTGAGGAGCGGCTGGAGCGGGCTGTGCGGGCCGCCGAGCAGGCGTTGATCGAGTACGAGATCGCCGTGGAGACCTTCCGTGTGGAGGTCGAGAACTTCTCCCGGTTGCACCACCAGAAGCTCGGCCCCGTGTACGCGCGCCTGGAGGAGCTGGACGCGGAGATCGCCGAGGCGCGGGCCGCCCGCACCCAGGACCCGGAGGACATACGCCGGGCCCATGAGGCACGTGCCCGGGTCCTGCCGATGCCGGGCGTGGAGGAGCTGTTCCACGGCTGGATGGACTCCGGCGGGCTGTTCCCGGAGGCGCAGGCCATGCTGACGGACCAGCCCGTGCGGCCTCCGCAGCGCGTGCGGCCCAGCGAGGAGGCCCGCAAGCTCTACCGCGAGCTGGCCCGCAAGGCCCACCCCGACCTCGCCCAGGACGAGGACGAGCGCAAGCGGCGGGACGAGTTCATCGCCCGGGTCAACGCCGCCTACGCCCGCGGTGACGAGGTGCTGCTGCGGGAGCTGTCCGAGGAGTGGGCCGCCGGCCCTGTCCCGGAGGAGCGTCGGCCGAGTCACAGCGAAGAGCTCTACGCCCGTCTCGAGTGGCTCTCCCGGCGCAAGGAACTGCTCACGCTGGTGGCCCGGGAACTGGAGGAGGGTGCGATCGGCTCGATGCTGCGGCTGGCCCCCGACGACCCGGACGGTCTCCTCGAGGAGATCGCGGAGCAGCTGCTGGCCCAGGTCGCGCAGAAGGAAGCCGAGCTGGAGGCGCTGCGCGGCTGAGCGCACCGCTGCGGTCGGCGATGGCGGGCACGTCCGCGTCGGCGTCGGGTAGCGTCGGGGTATGCATTTCGGAGCTGGTGTGCCCACGGTCGAGGTCGCGGACCTCAAGGACGACGACTTCCTGCTGGACGTCCGTGAGGACGACGAGTGGCGGGCGGGTCACGCCGAGGGGGCGCTGCACATCCCCCTCAGTGAGTTCGTCGCCCGCTACGGTGAGTTCACCGAGGCGGCGCCGCAGGACGGCCGGGTGCATGTGATCTGCCGTTCCGGGGGCCGTTCGGCTCAGGTGGCGATGTACCTGGTCCAGCAGGGCATCGACGCGGTGAACGTCGACGGCGGCATGCAGGTGTGGGCCGCCGAGGGCCGACCGGTCGTGGACGCCAAGGGCGAGCCCGGCATCGTGCTGTAGTACGGCCCTGGGAGGCCGTGCCGCAGGCCGGGCCTGGGGCGTCGGGTCGGACTCCGGGGCTGGGACGTAGGCCCGCCGTGCGGCTCTGGCACGTCGGGCTGCAGTCCGGCCGGGGATTTTTGCGAGCGGGGTCGCCCCGCTCAGCCCAGGGGGTGCGCCGCCAGCAGGTCGCCCAGGGTCTCCTCGTGTGCCGCCGCGGGGCCGAGTGACAGCTCCAGGTGCTTGGCCCAGGCGTGGTACCGGTGCAGGGGGTAGTCGGTGTCGGCGCCGAAGCCGCCGTGCAGATGCTGCGACGTCTGCACCACCCGCCGTACGCCCTCCGCAGCCCAGATCTTCGCCACCGCCACGTCGCCGGCCGCCGGCAGCGCTCCCGCCGTGCCGGACGTGATCCTCCATGCGGCCTGCCAGAGTGTGGCCTCCATGGCCCGCAGGTCCATGTACCGGTCGGCGGCCTGCATCGCGACCGCCTGGAAGGTGGCGATGGGGTGGCCGAACTGTTCCCGCTTGCCGGCGTACTCGCTTGTCATCCTGAGCGTGGCCTCGGCGAGGCCGAGTGCCAGCGCGCACGTCCCGGTGGTGAGCAGCAGGCGCAGCCACTCCCAGGCTCCCTCGGTGTCGAGTACATACCGCTCGGCGATCCGTGCCGATTCCAGCCGCAGCTCGGCGAGCCGCTCCCCGGTCGTGGAGAGCTGCTCGGCGAGAACGGCGCCCTCGTGCGTACGCGGCACCAGGGCGAGGACGGCGCGGCCGGCGTCGTCGTGTGTCCCTTCCAGCACCCAGGTGTCGCCCTCCTGCTGTGCCGCCACTGCGAGTTCGGCGGGGTCGTGCCCGGTCCGGCCGTGTGCGGCGACCGTGAGGACCGTCTTGCCCCGGCCGGTCCGCGTGAGCAGTTCCTCCTTCAACTCGGCGCTGCCGTAGGTCTGTACGGCGACCGCTGCCGTCGTGTTCGCCAGTAGCGGCACTCGCGCGAGCACCTTGGCCGATTCCCGCAGCACCAGGCAGAGGGCGATCGTGTCGAGACCCGCGCCGCCGTACTTCCCGTCCAGCAGCAGGCTGAGCGGTCCGCGTCGGCGAGCCGCGCCCACAGCGCCCGGTCGAAGTCGTGGGCGACAGCGCCGGCGGTCAGTGCGGGGCTGGGCACTCCGTCCGGCGCGACCCCGGCGAACACGGCCCTCGCCGCCTCGACTGCCGCCTGCTGCTCCTCGCTGAAGGTGAAGTCCACGGCCTGTCCTCCTGGCGGTCCGCTGAACTGACGGTCCGTCAAGATAGAACAGGTTCCAGACGAAGGGAACGGTCCGCGGACAGGTCCTTCCCGGAAACACCGTGCAGCGGCTCCGGGGGGAGCGCTCACCGGTCGAAGTCCAGCTCCACCGTCTCCGTGACCGGATGCGACTGGCACGCCAGCACATATCCGGCCTCCGTCTCCTCCGGCTCGAGCGCGAAGTTGCGGTCCATCCGTACCTCTCCCGAGACCAGGAACGCCCGGCAGGTCCCGCACACCCCGCCCTTGCAGGCGTAGGGCGCATCAGGACGGTTGCGCAGCACCGTCTCCAGCAGGGACTCGCCGTCGTGGACCGGCCAGGTGCCGCCGCGTCCGTCGAGCCGCGCGGTCACCCTGCTGTGCGCGGGGGCGGGAGCGGATGGCGTTGCCACGGCTCCGTCGTCCACATGGAAGATCTCCTCGTGGATCCGCGCCCGCGGCACTCCCAGGCCGCGCAGCGCCCGCTCCGCCGACTGCACCAGGCCGAACGGTCCGCACAGGAACCAGCCGGCGACCTCCTCCACCGGCAGCAGCGCCGGCACCAGCCGGGCCAGCCGGTCCTGATCGAGCCGCCCGGAGGGCAGTCCCGCCTGCTGTTCCTCCCGGGAGAGCACCGTGACCAGCTGGAACCGCTCGGGGTAGCGGTCCTTGAGGTCGGCGACCTCCTCCAGGAACATCGTCGAGGCCGTCGTGCGGTCGCTGCGTATGAGGCAGAACCGCGCGGTGGGCTCCCGCTCCAGGAGTGTCGTCACGATCGACAGTACGGGGGTGATGCCGCTGCCGCCCACCACGGCCGCGTACAGCCCGGGTGCCGGCTCGAGTGTGAACCGTCCCGCCGGTGTCATCACCTCCAGCTCGTCCCCCTCGGCGATCTCCTTGAGCGCGTAGGTGGAGAAGGCTCCGCCCTCGACCAGCCGCACCCCGACCCGCAGCGTGTGCGGACCTTCTTCGTCCGGTGCCGGAGCGGGAGAGCAGATCGAGTACGTACGCCGTATCTCCCTGCCGTCGGCGGTGCGGCGCAGCGCGAGGTGCTGACCGGGCGTGTGCCGGTATTCCTCGCGCAGTGCGGGTGGCACGGCGAGGGTCAGGGCCACGGAGTCGTCTGTGAGCGGCTCCACCGAGGCCACCGGGAGCAGGTGGAACCGGGCCATCACAACTCCTTGAAGTGGTCGAACGGCTCACGGCAGGCGAGGCAGCGGCGCAGCGCCTTGCACGCGGTGGATGAGAAACGGCTGAGCAGTTCGGTCTCGGCGGACCCGCAGGACGGGCAGCGCACGGGGGCGTCCGCCTCGGCGGAGTCGGTCACTGCACGGGTCGGGCCCAGCTCCACGGGCACCGGGCCCGATGTGTGCCGTCCGCGGACGCGAGGGGGCGCTATCCCGAACTCCTGCAGTTTGCGGCGGCCCTCATCGGAGATGTCGTCCGTCGACCAGGCGGGGCTGAGGACCGTGCGTACGACGACCTTCCGTACGCCGTGCTCGCGCAGCACCCGCTCTATGTCCACGGACATCGTTTCGAGCGCGGGGCATCCTGTGTACGTCGGGGTCAGCTCGACCTCCACCGCGTCCGTGCCGCGCACACGGACGGACCGCAGAACGCCCAGCTCCTCCAGGGTGAGCACGGGCAGTTCCGGGTCGGGGACGGAGCCGGCGAGCCGGCGCAGTTCCTCCTCGAGGGCTGTGGCCGTCACCATGACGCCCCCGGGTGACTGCGGTGCAGATGCTGCATCTCGGCGAGCATCCGTCCGAACGGTTCGGTGTGCAGGCCCTGCCGTCCCGCGCCCGCGGTCCACGCCCCGGTACGCGGCCCCTGGGGGACTTCGAGGGTGGCCCGGCGCAGGATGTCGCCGACCGAGTCCAGCCAGGCCTGCTCGATGCCGGTCCAGTCGGCGTCCACGCCCTCCACCGGCTGGAACATCTCTCCCGTGTACCGCCACAGTGCCTCGCACGCGCGACGCATCCGTTCATGGCTGATGTCGGTGCCGTCGCCGAGCCGCAACGTCCACTGTTCGGCGTGGTCCTGGTGGTAGGTGACCTCCTTGACCGCCTTGGCGGCGAGGCCCCCGAACTCGCTGTCCCCGGTGGCGAGTTCGCTGTACAGGAGCCGCTGGTAGGTCGAGAAGTACAGCTGGCGGGCGATGGTGTGCGCGAAGTCGCCGTTCGGCTGTTCCACCAGCTGCAGGTTGCGGAAGGCGCGCTCCTCGCGCAGGTAGGCCAGCTCGTCCTCGTCGCCCACCATGGACAGCAGCACCCTGGCCTGGCCCAGCAGGTCGAGGGCGATGTTGGCCAGGGCGACCTCCTCCTCCAGTACCGGCGCGTGGCCCGCCCACTCCCCCAGGCGGTGCGAGAGCACCAGGGCGTCGTCGCCGAGTGCCAGGGCGGCGGCCGTGTGCACGGTGACGGTCACAGGTGCTTCACCCCTTCCGGGATCTCGTAGAACGTCGGGTGCCGGTACGGCTTGTCGGCAGCCGGTTCGAAGAACGGGTCCTTCTCGTCCGGTGAGGATGCGGTGATCGCGGCGGAGGGCACGACCCAGATCGAGACGCCCTCGCCGCGCCGGGTGTACAGGTCGCGGGCGTTGCGCAGGGCCAGTTCGGCGTCCGGGGCGTGCAGGCTGCCGGCGTGGGTGTGCGAAAGCCCGCGGCGTGAGCGCACGAAGACCTCCCACAGGGGCCAGTCGGTGTTCGTCATGCCTGCTGCGCTCCCGTCCCGCCGTTGTGCCTGGCCGCGTACGCCGCGGCTGCCTCTCGTACCCAGGCGCCTTCCTCGTGGGCCTGCCTGCGCTGGGTCAGCCGCTGCTCGTTGCAGGGGCCGTTGCCCTTGAGGACCTCCCAGAACTCCGTCCAGTCGATGGGGCCGAAGTCGTGGTGCCCCCGCTCCTCGTTCCACTTCAGGTCCGGGTCGGGGAGGGTCAGGCCCAGGGACTCCGCCTGGGGGACGCAGATGTCCACGAACCGCTGGCGCAGCTCGTCGTTCGAGTGCCGCTTGATCTTCCAGGCCATCGACTGCGCGGAGTGGGCGGACTCGTCGTCGGGTGGGCCGAACATCATCAGGGACGGCCACCACCAGCGGTTCACCGCGTCCTGCGCCATCGCGTGCTGTTCCGGTGTTCCTCCGCTCAGGGCCAGCAGAAGTTCGTAGCCCTGGCGCTGGTGGAAGGACTCCTCCTTGCAGATGCGGACCATCGCGCGCGCGTACGGCCCGTAGGAGCAGCGGCACAGGGGCACCTGGTTGGTGATCGCGGCGCCGTCCACCAGCCAGCCGATGGCGCCGACGTCCGCCCAGGTCAGCGTCGGGTAGTTGAAGATCGATGAATACTTCTGACGGCCGGTGTGCAGCTTGTCGAGCAGTTCGTCGCGGCTGGTGCCGAGCGTCTCCGCCGCGCCGTACAGATACAGTCCGTGGCCCGCCTCGTCCTGGACCTTGGCCATCAGGATCGCCTTGCGGCGCAGCGAGGGGGCGCGTGTGATCCAGTTGGCCTCCGGCTGCATGCCGATGATCTCGGAGTGCGCGTGCTGGGCGATCTGCCGGACGAGGGTGGCGCGGTAGGCGTCGGGCATCCAGTCGCGAGGCTCGATGCGCTCGTCGGCGGCCACGGCGGCGTCGAACACGGCCTCGTACTCCGTCGCGTCCGCCGTTGTGCCGTCCGCGCGGGCCGGCCGGTGCGCTGCTGCTGTCGCCATGCGGTCCCCCTGACCACTCGCCTGCTCCCGACCGATCGTTCGGTCCGGTCGATTCAATGGTGGGGCGGGGCGCCGTAGGGTGTCAACCGCTGTGGACGACCCGTGGCGACCGTCCGGCCGCTGTGCCGATTGGGCTGTGCGGGACCGGCGGGGCTGAGTACCGTTCGGGTGCGTGTGCCCGGCGTGCTGCGAACGGGTGAGGCGAGGCGGCGGTCCGCCGCCGAAAGGCAGGCGGTGGCCCGGTCGGCGGCACAGGGACGGCGCCACGGCAGGAGAGCTCGGGAGACGGGGCCTGATGGACGCGTACGACGAGGGACCGGACGCCCGGCGGGATCGGCCGGGCGACTGTGCCGATCCGGTGTCCGCCCTGCCCGAGGGCGCCGTGACGGACGTCACCGAGGAGCAGGAGGAACAGAGGGGCACTGTGGGTGCCTCTCCCGCCGAACCCGCCGCCTCGTCGGCATCCCCCTCCCTGGAATCCCCCTCCCCGGCCTCCGCGCCCCGCACCGGCATAGCCGCCCTTTCACTCCGCTACCAGGCCGCCGCCGCGCTGGCGCTCGCGGTCGTGGCGGTCGCGGCCTGTGTGCATCTGGGCATGGTGTTCCTGCACGTAGCGCCCCCGAACACACTCACGAAGAAGCACGGCAAGGCGATCGACGACTGGATCTACCCGGAGTTCGAACAGAACTGGAAGCTGTTCGCCCCCAACCCGCTGCAGCAGGACATCGACGTCCAGGTCCGCGCCGAGGTGCGCACCCGTAGCGGCGCAGAGCGCACAACCGGCTGGTACGACCTGTCGGCGCTCGACGGCGACGCCATCCACGGCAATCTGCTGCCGAGCCACACCCAGCAGAACGAACTGCGTCGCGCCTGGGACTTCTACGTCGCCTCGCACGACGGCGACAACCGCCCGGCGGGCCTGCGCGGCGCCCTCTCCGAGGACTATCTGCGCCGCGTGGTCGTGGTCCGCCTCGGCCGGGAGCACGCGGCAGGCCGCGGCGAGACCCTCGAGAGCGTCCAGGTCCGCTCCCGCACCACCAACGTGCCGCCACCCAAGTGGAGCGACGAACAGGTCTCAGGTACGCCCGTGTACCGCCGGCTGCCGTGGTGGTCGCTTCCGGACGGCGAGCGGACGGGGGCGAGCGCCCGATGAACCGTGTCGCCCTGTCCGTCTCGCGCGGAATCGCCCGAGTCGCCGACGCCGCCCTCGGCCCGTACCAGAGCGCGGTCGTGCGCATCGGCTTCGCGGCCACCTGGCTGCTGTTCCTGCTGCGGGAGTTCCCCCACCGCCAGGAGATGTACGGACCCGACGGCCCGTGGAGCTGGGACCTGGCCCGGCAGCTCATCGCGGACAACCACGCCTTCACGATCCTGATGTGGTCCGGCAGCCAGGTCTGGTTCGAGGCCGTGTACGCCCTCGCCGTGCTGTCGAGCGCCCTCTTCCTCGTGGGATGGCGCACCCGCACGATGTCCGTGCTCTTCATGGTGGGCGTGCTGTCGCTGCAGAACCGCAGCGTGTTCATGGGCGACGGCGGTGACAACGTCATCCATCTGATGGCCGTCTACCTGGTCTTCACGCGCTGCGGGCAGGTCTGGTCGCTGGACGCGCGACGCGAACGGCGCGCCCGTGCGGCACGCGCGCGTGGGGAGCGGCCCCGGCCCGACCGGGCGGGGCCCGTGCTGTGGGGCGTTCTCGGCCTCGTGCTGGCCCTGGCGACGGGCGCGGGCCGGCTCGGCGCCGGCTGGCTCGCCGTGTACTGGGGGCTGTGGGCCGTACAGGTCCTGTGGTGGTACGTCGTCCGGCGCGCCCCGGACGGCGAGCCCCGCATCCTGCTGGACGTCGTCGCCAACCTCGTGCACAACGCCGCCCTGCTCGTGATCATGGCTGAGGCGTGTCTGATCTACTCGACCGCCGGCTGGTACAAGATCCAGGGCTCGCGCTGGCAGGACGGCACCGCCGTCTACTATCCGCTGCACCTGGACTCCTTCTCGCCGTGGCCCGCCCTGTCCGACCTGCTGTCCGCGCAGGGCACGATCGTGCTGCTGGTGACGTACGGGACGGTCGCCGCGCAGGTCGCGTTCCCCTTCACCCTCTTCAACCGGCGTGTGAAGAACGTCCTGCTGGCGTGCATGATGACCGAGCACGCGGTGATCGCCGTGGTCCTCGGGCTGCCGTTCTTCTCCCTGGCGATGATCGCCGCCGACGCCGTGTTCCTGCCGACGTCCTTCCTGCGCCGACTGGGCGGCTGGGCGTCACGCGCGCGTGGCCGCCTGGCCGCGGGCCGTGTCGCCCGGGCGCTGCCCCGTCCGCGCCCGCACCGGCGGCCCGCTGAGGAGCCGACCGAGCCCGCCCAGGCAGGCTCGCCCGGCCTGAGCCGCACGTAGGCTGCACAGCATGACCGACCCGTCCCGCGGCGCCACCGACCCGCTGACCACCTGGCGCAGGCTCTCCGGCTCCTGCGTGCTGCTCGACGGTTTCCACGCGCTCAAGCACGCGGTCCGCTTCCACGCGCGGGTGCCGGTCGCCGTCACCACCGACCGGGGTGCGGCACTCACCCTGGCCGAGGAACTCGCCCCCGACGTACGGGACACCCTGCAGGCGCTTTTGACGGAGGTCCCCGAGGCCGCGTACCAGACCCTCGTGCCGCGCCCGCACCCCACCGGGGTCGCGGCCCTCGCCGAGCGCCCCTCGCGCGAGGCCAATCTGGAGACGCTCCGGCGCACGCCCCGCACCGCGCCCGTCGTCGTCCTCGACAACCCCCGCAACCTGGGCAACGCCGGTGCCGTGATCCGGCTCGCGGCCGGTTTCGGCGCGACCGGGGTCGTCACGACCGGCACGCTCGACCCCTGGCACCCCACGGTGGTCCGCGGCGGTGCGGGGCTGCACTTCGCGACCGCCGTGGAGCGGCTGACCGTGGCCGAGCTGCCGCCCGGCCCGGTCTTCGCGCTGGACCCGGAGGGCGACGACATCCGCGGGCTGAAACTCCCCGACGACGCCGTGCTCGCGTTCGGCTCCGAGCGCACCGGCCTCTCCGCGGAGCTGCGCGCCCGTACCGACCACCTGGTGTCCCTGCCGATGCGCCCCCAGGTCTCCAGCTACAACCTCGCGACCAGCGTCGCCATGACGCTGTACCACTGGAGTGCGGCCGGGGGCGCATCCGCCTGAGCCGGTGCTACGCCTCCCGGCGCACCTCCACCACCCGGAAGCGGTTCGCCACGAACGCCCCGTCGCACAGGGCCGCGTTGGCCGCCGGGTTGCCGCCCGAGCCGTGGAAGTCGGAGAAGGCAGCCGTCTGGTTGACGTACACCCCGCCGGTCAGGTTGAGCGAGAGCTGGGCGGACTCCTCCAGGCAGACCTCCTCGACGGCCTGCTCGACCTCCTGCGAGGTGGTGTACGCGCCTACGGTCATGGCGCCCTTGTCCCTGATCGTGCGTCGCAGCAGCTCCACAGCGTCCGTCGCCGAGTCCACCGCGACGGCGAAGGCGACCGGGCCGAAGCACTCGCTCATGTACGCGGCCTCCGCGTCCGGCTTGGCGCCGTCGAGTTTGACGATGACCGGTGTGCGGACGACGGCCTTCGGGAACTCCGGGTTGGAGATCTCCCGTGAGGCCAGGGCGACCTCGCCCAGCCCGGCCGCCGCCTCCAGGCGTGCCTTGACGTCCGGGTTCACGATCGCGCCGAGCAGCGCGTTCGCCCGCGCGTCGTCACCCAGCAGGCCGTCGACCGCCTTCGCCAGGTCGGCGACCACCTCGTCGTACGACTTCGGGCCGTCTTCGGTGGTGATGCCGTCGCGGGGAATCAGCAGGTTCTGCGGCGTGGTGCACATCTGGCCGCTGTAGAGCGACAAGGAGAACGCCAGGTTGGACAGCATCCCCTTGTAGTTGTCGGTCGACTCCACGATCACCGAGTTGACGCCGGCCTTCTCCGTGTAGACCTGGGCCTGGCGGGCGTTGGCCTCCAGCCAGTCGCCGAACGCCGTGGAGCCCGTGTAGTCGATGATCCGGATCTCCGGGCGGACGGCCAGCGTCTTGGCGATGCCTTCGCCGGGGCGCTCGGCGGCCAGCGCGACCAGGTTCGGGTCGAAGCCGGCCTCGGCGAGCACCTGGCGGGCCACCTGCACCGTGAGCGCGAGCGGCAGCACCGCGCGGGGGTGCGGCTTGACCAGCACCGCGTTGCCGGTGGCGAGGGATGCGAACAGGCCCGGGTAGCCGTTCCACGTCGGGAAGGTGTTGCAGCCGATGACCAGCGCGATACCGCGCGGCACGGCCGTGAAGGTCTTGGTCAGCGCCAGCGGGTCGCGCTTGCCCTGGGGCTTGGTCCACTCGGCGGTGCCGGGGGTGCGGGCCTGCTCCACGTACGCGTAGGCCACCGCTTCCAGGGCGCGGTCCTGTGCGTGCGGGCCGCCCGCCTGGAACGCCATCATGAAGGCCTGGCCGCTCGTGTGCATGACCGCGTGCGCGAACTCGTGCGTCCGGTCGCTGATGCGCTTGAGGATCTCCAGGCACACCATCGCGCGCATCTCCGCGCCCGCGTCGCGCCACGCCCTCTGACCCGCGCGCATGGCGGGCAGCAGTACGTCGATGTCGGCGTGCGGATAGGTAATGCCCAGCTCGATGCCGTACGGGGAGACCTCGCCGCCCGTGAAGTCGTCCGTGCCGGGCTGGTCGAGGTCGAGGCGGGAGCCGAGGAGCGCCTCGAAGGCGGCCTTGCCCGCCGCCGCGTCCAGGCTGCCGTTCTCCCCGTAGGCCTTGGGGTGCTCGGGGTGGGGGGACCAGTACGCGCGTGTGCGGATCGCTTCCAGCGCCTGGTCGAGGGTGGGCCGGTGCTGGGCGATCAGCTGGTGCGCGGTGAGTTCGGCGGCCATGCGGGACCAACTCCTCGTCTTGAGAGCTCTCCCTTGAGCTCGTGACCTGGGCAGGAACAGCCGGACAGGGTTAGAGTAACCGAACGATCGGTCGGGACAAGGGTGTCCGGAGTATCTGTGGACAAGGGGGTCCGCCGCATGCGTGGACAACCCCGTGCGGGAGGATCGCGCACATGACAGCACTCGACCTCAGCAGTCCCGTGGCCGTCGTGGGCACCGGCACCATGGGCCAGGGCATAGCCCAGGTCGCGCTGGTCGCGGGCCACCCGGTGCGGCTGTACGACGCCGTCCCCGGCCGCGCCCGTCAGGCGGCCGCGGCGATCGGCGCGCGCCTCGACCGGCTCGTCGAGAAGGACCGGCTCACCGGCGCGGAGCGCGACGCGGCACGCGCTCGCCTGCTGCCCGCCGGGAGTCTGGCCGAGCTCGCGGACTGCGCGCTCGTGGTGGAGGCGGTCCTGGAACGCCTCGAGGTGAAACAGCAGCTGTTCCGGGAGCTGGAGGACATCGTCGGCGAGGACTGCCTGCTCGCCACCAACACCTCCTCCCTGTCCGTGACCGCGATCGGCGGTGCCCTGCGGGGACCGGGCCGTTTCGTCGGACTGCACTTCTTCAACCCGGCGCCGCTGCTGCCGCTGGTCGAGGTCGTCTCCGGGTTCGCCACCGACGTGACGTCGGCCACGCGCGCGTACGAGACGGCCCGCGCCTGGGGCAAGACCCCCGTCGCCTGCGCGGACACCCCCGGCTTCATCGTCAACCGTATCGCGCGGCCCTTCTACGCCGAGGCGTTCGCGGTGTACGAGGCGCAGGCCGCCGACCCGGCCACCATCGACGCCGTGCTGCGCGAGTCGGGCGGTTTCCGGATGGGCGCCTTCGAGCTGACCGACCTGATCGGGCAGGACGTCAACGAATCCGTCACCCGCTCCGTGTGGGAGTCCTTCTTCCAGGACGTGCGCTTCACGCCCTCGCTCGCGCAGCGGCGTCTGGTCGAGTCGGGCCGGCTCGGCCGCAAGAGCGGACGCGGCTGGTACGACTACGCGGACGGCGCCGAGCGGCCCGAGCCGCACACGGCGGAGAAGGCGCAGGCACCCTCGTACGTGGTCGTCGAGGGCGATCTCGGCCCCGCCTCCGAGCTGCTCGCGCTGATCCGCGAAGCGGGTATCGAGGTCCGTGAGGAGGACGAGGACCATGGCACCCGCCTGGTCCTGCCGAGCGGCGGCCAGCTCGTTCTCGCCGACGGGCAGACCTCCGTGGAGTTCCGCGACGTCGTCTACTTCGACCTGGCGCTCGACTACCGCAGGGCGACCCGTATCGCCCTGTCCGCCTCCCGGGACACCTCCGCGCAGACCCTGACCGAGGCGACCGGGCTCTTCCAGGCGCTCGGCAAGGACGTCAGCGTCATCGGGGACGTGCCCGGCATGATCGTCGCCCGCACGGTGGCCCGCATCATCGACCTCGCGCACGACGCCGTCGCCAAGGGCGTGGCCACCGAGGAGGACGTCGACACCGCGATGCGCCTCGGCGTCAACTACCCCCTCGGCCCCTTCGAGTGGAGCCGCAGGCTCGGCCGAGGCTGGGCCTACGACGTCCTGGACGACCTGCACCTGCGCGACCCCTCCGGACGGTACGCGCCGTCCCTCGCGCTCTACCGCCACGCGTACGCCTCCGAGAAGCGGGAGGGCACCTCATGACCACTGCCAAGCGCGACACGTACACCCCGGAGAGCCTGCTCTCCGTCGCGGTGCAGGTCTTCAACGAGCGCGGCTACGACGGCACCTCCATGGAGCACCTGTCCAAGGCGGCGGGCATCTCCAAGTCGTCGATCTACCACCATGTCGCCGGCAAGGAGGAGCTGCTGCGCCGCGCCGTCAGCCGCGCTCTGGACGGTCTGTTCGGAATCCTCGACGAGGAGCACGCGCGCGAGGGGCGCCCCGTGGAGCGGCTGGAGCACGTCGTCAGACGCATGGTCGAGGTGCTCACCGCCGAACTGCCGTATGTGACGCTGCTGCTGCGGGTGCGCGGCAACACCGGCACGGAGCGGTGGGCGCTGGAGCGGCGCCGCGAGTTCGACCACCGGGTCGCCGAGCTGCTCAAGGCAGCCGCCACCGACGGCGACGTGCGCGGCGACGTGGAGGTGCGGCTGGCCACGCGGCTCGTCTTCGGGATGATCAACTCGATCGTGGAGTGGTACCGGCCCGACGGACGCGGCGTGGGCGAGCGGGAAGTGGCCGACGCGGTCGTGCGGCTGGCCTTCGGCGGGCTCCGCAAGGAGTCCTGAAGGGGCCTTGGGGCTTGAGAGCCGACCTGGTCCGAACGAAAAGACCCTAGCCCTCCGGCTCCACGTCTTCCTCCTCGAACACCAGCAGTGTGCGCGTGCTGAGCACTTCGGGGATCGCCTGGAGCCGGGTGAGGACCAGCTCGCGCAGCGCCCGGTTGTCCGGCGTGTGCACCAGCAGCAGGACGTCGAAATCGCCGCCCACCAGGGCGATGTGGGCGGCGCCGGGAAGCCTGCGCAGCTGTTCGTGGACGGTGCGCCAGGAGTTCTGGACGATTTTCAGGGTGATGTAGGCCGACGTGCCCTGACCGGCGCGCTCATGGTTCACGCGGGCCCCGAAGCCGCGGATCACCCCGTCCTCGATGAGCCGGTTGATCCGCGCGTAGGCGTTGGCGCGTGAGACGTGGACGCGCTCGGCGACCGCCCGTATGGAGGCACGGCCGTCCGCCTGGAGCAGTTGCAGGATGTCCCGGTCGATGGCGTCGAGGGGGCGCGGGGACGGCGGAACGGGGCTGTGCTCCGCGGGCTCGGCCATTTGTTCAGATGCCATGTACCCCCGCCTCTCTACCATGGACGTACTGCGTCCATCTCAGGGTGTGGAGAACCGTTTGTCCACAGCCTGGAGGGGCCTGTAGCCAAAATGTGCTGTCGACCGAACAATCGGTAGGTGAGGCGCATCACTCCCGTGGCGCGCCTGAAGCCGCTCCCACGAGGAGGTGCCGTCATGACGGTCATGGAGCAGCGGGGCGCCTACCGGCCGACCCCGCCGCCCGCCTGGCAGCCCCGTACCGATCCCGCACCGCTGCTGCCCGACGCGCGGCCGTACCGCGTTCTCGGCACCGAGGCCGCCGCCAAGGCGGACCCGGAGCTGCTGCGCCGGCTGTACGCCCAGCTGGTGCGCGGACGTCGGTACAACGCACAGGCGACGGCGCTGACCAAGCAGGGCCGCCTGGCCGTCTACCCCTCCAGCACCGGGCAGGAGGCCTGCCAGGTCGCCGCCGCGCTCGTCCTGGAGCAGCGCGACTGGCTCTTCCCCAGCTACCGCGACACGCTCGCGGCCGTCGCCCGCGGCGTCGACCCCGTCCAGGCACTGACCCTGCTGCGCGGCGACTGGCACACCGGCTACGACCCGTACGAGCACCGCGTGGCCCCCCTGTGCACCCCGCTCGCCACCCAGTTGCCGCACGCCGTGGGCCTCGCCCACGCCGCACGCCTCAAGGGCGACGACGTGGTGGCGCTCGCCCTGGTCGGCGACGGCGGCACCAGCGAGGGCGACTTCCACGAGGCACTGAACTTCGCGGCGGTCTGGCAGGCGCCGGTCGTCTTCCTCGTCCAGAACAACGGCTTCGCGATCTCCGTGCCACTCGCCAAACAGACCGCGGCGCCGTCCCTCGCCCACAAGGCCGTCGGCTACGGCATGCCGGGCCGCCTGGTCGACGGCAACGACGCCGCCGCGGTGCACGAGGTGCTCGCCGACGCCGTGGCGCACGCGCGCGCGGGCGGCGGCCCCACGCTCGTCGAGGCGGTGACGTACCGCCTGGACGCGCACACGAACGCCGACGACGCGACCCGCTACCGCGCCGACGCGGAGGTCGAGGCCTGGCGCGACCACGACCCGATCGTGCTGCTGGAGCGGGAGTTGACGGACCGCGGACTGCTCGACGAGGACGGGATGAGGGCCGCTCGCGAGGACGCCGAGGCCATGGCCGCCGATCTGCGCACGCGCATGAACCAGGACCCGGCGCTCGACCCGAGGGACCTCTTCGCCCACGTGTACGCCGAGCCGACCACCCAACTGACGGAGCAGCAGGCCCAGTTGCGGGCGGAGCTGGAGGCGGAGGCCGCGGGACCGGAAGGAGCCGGGCGATGACGACCGTGGCCCTCAAGCCGGCCACCATGGCCCAGGCCCTCACGCGCGCGCTCCGCGACGCCATGGCGGCGGATGCGTCCGTGCACGTCATGGGCGAGGACGTCGGCACACTCGGCGGTGTCTTCCGCGTCACCGACGGGCTCGCCAAGGAGTTCGGCGACGACCGCTGCACGGACACGCCGCTCGCCGAGGCGGGCATCCTCGGCACGGCCGTCGGCATGGCGATGTACGGCCTCAGGCCGGTCGTCGAGATGCAGTTCGACGCCTTCGCGTACCCCGCGTTCGAGCAACTGGTCAGTCATGTCGCGCGTATGCGCAACCGCACCCGTGGCGCGATGCCGCTGCCGATCACCGTCCGCGTCCCCTACGGGGGAGGCATCGGTGGTGTGGAGCACCACAGCGACTCCTCCGAGGCGTACTACATGGCGACTCCGGGCCTCCACGTCGTCACTCCCGCGACCGTCGCCGACGCCTACGGGCTGCTGCGGGCCGCGATCGCCTCGGACGACCCGGTCGTCTTTCTGGAGCCCAAGCGGCTGTACTGGTCCAAGGACACCTGGAACCCCGAGGAGCCGGAGGCCGTCGAGCCGATAGGCCGCGCGGTGGTGCGGCGCCCGGGCCGGAGTGCCACGCTGATCACGTACGGTCCGTCGTTGCCGGTGTGCCTGGAGGCGGCCGAGGCGGCGCGCGCCGAGGGCTGGGACCTCGAAGTCGTGGACCTGAGGTCCCTGGTGCCGTTCGACGACGAGACGGTGACCGCGTCCGTGCGCCGCACGGGCCGGGCTGTGGTGGTGCACGAGTCGAACGGGTTCGGCGGTCCCGGCGGGGAGATCGCCGCGCGCGTGACGGAGCGCTGCTTCCACTATCTGGAGGCGCCGGTGCTGCGGGTGGCCGGGTTCGACATCCCGTATCCGCCGCCGATGCTGGAGCGGCACCACCTGCCGGGGGTCGACCGGATCCTGGACGCGGTGGGGCGCCTGCAGTGGCAGGCGGGTAGCTGATGGCCCAGGTGCTGGAGTTCAGGCTGCCGGACCTCGGGGAGGGACTGACCGAGGCCGAGATCGTCCGCTGGCTGGTGCAGGTCGGGGACGTCGTCGCGGTGGACCAGCCGGTCGTCGAGGTGGAGACGGCCAAGGCGATGGTCGAGGTGCCCTGCCCCTACGGCGGTGTGGTCACGGCCCGCTATGGCGAGGAGGGCACGGAACTGCCGGTCGGAGCGCCGCTGTTGACGGTCGCCGTGGGCGCGCCGGCGGAATCCGCGGCGGAGTCGTCCGGGAACGTGCTGGTCGGATACGGCACGTCGGCGGCTCCGGCGCGCCGGCGCAGGGTACGGCCACCGCAGCCCGGCGTACAGCCCACGGACGGCGAACCGTCCGGAGCCGGTCGGACGGCCGAGGCCGCCGCCGAGCCCCCGGTGTCCGCGGCCCAGCCCCCCGCGTCGGCCTCTCCGCTGCGCACGCGGCG
>NZ_PQSR01000002.1 GCF_002920635.1 Streptomyces sp. Ru72
CGGCACCATCAAGGGCCTGAGCGCCGAGGTCGGCGCCTCCATCACCTCCGGTGCCGCGATCTGCGAGATCAAGGACTGACGGCCCGACTGACCGACACGGACGGCGCAACGCCCGGCGGACCGGAAACCGGACCCGCCGGGCGCCTGCTTTCCTGACGGCTGTCCGCGGGCCGAGTCGTCCTCCGGGCGAGGAGCGGGACCGGACGGGCGCCGTTCGGCGCGGCCACCCGGACCGGAGCCCCGGCGCGCGGAACCCCCTGCGCCCGCGTGTCAGCGGCGGCGCAGGTCCGCCACGCGAGCGCGCTCTCCCGGGGGATGCTCGCCGAGCGCCGTGGCACTGCGGAGCTGCGGGCCGGGGGCCTGGCTGCGGCGGGGCCCCGGGAGGGGCACGTCCCGCCGTTGCCGGCCGCCCGCCGGGACCGGGTCCGCGGCCGAGGCCCCGGCGACCGCGATCTGCACGCCCTGGTCGGCCAGCGCCTGCAGTTCCGTCGCCGCGCGGTCGTCGTGCGCCGGGGGCTCGTCCGTCACCAGTCGGGTGATGACGTCCGTCGGCACCGTCTGGAACATCGTGTCCGTGCCCAGCTTGGTGTGGTCGGCGAGCACGACCACCTCGGCCGCCGCCTGGACCAGCGCCCGGTCCACGGACGCGGACAGCATGTTCGACGTGGACAGACCGCGCTCGGCGGTGAGTCCGCTCCCGGACAGGAACGCCTTGGAGACCCTGAGGCCCTGGAGGGACTGCTCCGCGCCGCTGCCGACCAGGGCGTAGTTCGAGCCGCGCAGGGTGCCGCCGGTCATGACCACCTCCACGCGGTTGGCGTGCGCCAGCGCCTGGGCGACCAGGAGCGAGTTGGTGACGACGGTCAGCCCCGGCACCCGCGCGAGCCGGCGGGCCAGCTCCTGCGTGGTCGTACCCGCTCCGACGACGATGGCCTCGCCCTCTTCGACGAAGCTCGCGGCGAGGTCGGCGATGGCCGTCTTCTCGGCGGTCGCGAGGTGGGACTTCTGCGGGAAGCCGGACTCCCGGGTGAACCCGCCCGGCAGGACCGCACCACCGTGCCGGCGGTCGAGGAGTCCTTCGGCCTCCAGTGCGCGCACGTCCCGCCGTACGGTCACTTCGGAGGTCTGGACGACGCGGGCGAGCTCACGGAGCGACACTGCCCCGTTGGCCCGCACCATTTCGAGGATCAGTTGGCGACGTTCTGCAGCGAACACGAAACTGACAGTAACCCCAACGACCGTCTGCTTTCAGCAGTTTGCGCCGAATAACAGAAGTTGTTCGCACGGCAGAGCGGAAAGTGGTATAGGCGCCCGATCCATGCCCATCCGGGCCGCCCCTGCCGTGCCCATCACCGGCCGCCCGCCACGGTCAGCCGCCTGACCTGCGGGATCGGCCGGAGAGCGGGCGTCCGGGCCGTCAGCCTTCGCCCGATGTCTTACGGGTGTGCAGCTGCCGTGCCACCTCGGCGATCGAGCCGGACAGGGACGGGTACACGGTGAAGGCGTTCGCGATCTGTTCGACCGTCAGATTGTTGTCGACCGCGATCGAGATGGGATGGATCAGTTCCGAGGCACGCGGCGCGACCACGACGCCGCCGACGACGATCCCCGTGCCCGGGCGGCAGAAGATCTTCACGAAACCGTCCCTGATGCCCTGCATCTTCGCGCGCGGGTTGCGCAGCAGCGGCAGCTTGACGACCCGGGCGTCGATCTTGCCCGCGTCCACGTCGGCCTGCGTGTAGCCGACGGTGGCGATCTCGGGGTCAGTGAAGACGTTCGAGGAGACGGTCTTCAGGTTGAGCGGGGCCACCGCGTCGCCCAGGAAGTGGTACATGGCGATGCGTCCCTGCATCGCGGCCACGGACGCCAGCGCGAAGACTCCGGTCACGTCACCGGCCGCGTACACGCCCGGTGCCGTCGTCCGGGAGACCTTGTCCGTCCAGATGTGCCCGGACTCGCGCAGCTTGACCCCGGCCTCCTCCAGGCCCATCCCGCTGCTGTTGGGTATGGCGCCGACGGCCATCAGGCAGTGCGAGCCGGTGATCACGCGGCCGTCGGCGAGAGTGACCTCGACCCGGTCGCCGACACGCTTGGCGGACTGCGCGCGGGAGCGGGCCATGACGTTCATGCCGCGGCGCCGGAAGACCTCCTCGAGGACTGCGGCGGCGTCGGGGTCCTCGCCCGGCAGCACACGGTCGCGCGAGGAGACGAGGGTGACCTTGGACCCGAGCGCCTGGTAGGCGCCGGCGAACTCGGCACCGGTGACACCGGACCCGACGACGATCAGCTCCTCGGGCAACTCGTCGAGGTCGTAGACCTGTGTCCAGTTCAGGATCCGCTCACCGTCGGGCTGGGCGTCGGGCAGCTCGCGCGGGTGACCGCCGGTGGCGATGAGCACGGCGTCGGCGGTGAGTGTCTCCTCGCTGCCGTCCGCGGCACGCACGACGACCTTGCGGGAGCCGTCCAGGGCCTGCATGCCCTCCAGCCGGCCGCGACCGCGCATGACCCGGGCGCCGGCGCGCGTGACGGAGGCGGTGATGTCGTGGGACTGGGCGAGCGCGAGCCGCTTGACCCGTCGGTTGACCTTGCCGAGGTCGACCCCGACCACGCGAGCGGCCTGCTCCGCGGGCGGCGTGTCGTCGGCGACGATGATTCCGAGCTCTTCGTAGGACGAGTCGAAGGTGGTCATCACCTCGGCCGTCGCGATGAGTGTCTTGGACGGCACGCAGTCGGTGAGCACCGACGCCCCGCCCAGGCCGTCGCAGTCGACGACGGTCACCTCCGCGCCGAGTTGTGCGGCCACCAGCGCCGCTTCGTATCCGCCGGGTCCGCCACCGATGATCACGATCCGAGTCACGTACTCCATTGTCCCGCACCCTCCAGGCGGCGCTTCTCCTGGGGGCGGCCGGTGATGCTTCTGTTACGGCAGGGACGCCCGAAGCGCTGCCGTACCCTCGACTCCATGTCGCTCTACGCCGCGTACGCCGGCAACCTCGACGCGCGGCTGATGACCCGCCGCGCTCCCCATTCGCCGCTGCGCGCCACGGGCTGGCTGAACGGCTGGCGGCTGACCTTCGGGGGCGAGCACATGGGGTGGGAGGGCGCCCTCGCGACGATCGTGGAGGACCCGCTGTCGCAGGTCTTCGTGGCGCTGTACGACATCGCGCCGATGGACGAGGAGTCGATGGACCGCTGGGAGGGCGTGGGCCTCGACGTCTACCGCCGGCTGCGCAGCGTCCGCGTCCACACGCTGGACGGCGAGGAGACGGCATGGACGTACGTCCTCAACGCCTATGAGGGCGGCCTCCCCTCGGCCCGCTACCTGGGCGAGATCGCGGACGCGGCGGAGTCCGCCGGGGCGCCGCACGACTACGTGATGGAGCTGCGCAAGCGGCCCTGCTAACCCCTTTCATCGCGGTTTCGTCCCTTTCGCCGGAAAACGACAAGACAACGATCGCATTGCCGTGACCTCCGTCATCTACGCGCGTAGGCAAAGACCGGCTACCCTCATGCGCGTGAACGCATCTCTTCTTCCGGACGACCTCCAGGGCGACCCCTACGCCGCCGCCGACGCCGCCGCCGCGCGCCTGCGCGAGCTGACGGGTGCCGAGACCCACGACGTCGCCCTCGTGATGGGCTCCGGCTGGGCTCCAGCCGTCGACGCCCTCGGGGCACCCGCTGCCGAGTACCACGTCACCGAGCTGCCCGGCTTCCCGCCGCCGGCCGTCGAGGGCCACGGCGGCAAGATCCGCTCGTACCGGATCGGCGACAAGCGCGCCCTGGTCTTCCTCGGCCGTACGCACTACTACGAGGGCCGCGGCGTCGCCGCCGTCGCGCACGGCGTCCGCACCGCCGTCGCCGCCGGCGCCAAGACCGTCGTGCTGACCAACGGCTGCGGCGGCCTGCGCGAGACGATGCGCCCGGGCCAGCCGGTCCTGATCAGCGACCACATCAACCTGACCGCGACCTCCCCGATCGTCGGCGCCAACTTCGTCGACCTCACCGACCTGTACTCCCCGCGCCTGCGCGCCCTGTGCAAGGAGATCGACCCCACCCTCGAGGAGGGCGTCTACGCGCAGTTCACCGGCCCGCACTACGAGACCCCGGCGGAGATCCGCATGGCCCGCACCATCGGTGCGGACCTGGTCGGGATGTCGACGGTCCTCGAGGCGATCGCCGCACGCGAGGCGGGCGCCGAGGTCCTCGGCATCTCCCTGGTCACGAACCTCGCCGCCGGCATGACGGGCGAGCCGCTGAACCACGAGGAGGTCCTGCAGGCGGGCCGTGACTCCGCCGCGCGGATGGGCGCGCTGCTGGCGAAGGTGCTGGAACGGCTGTAGGGCACCATCGCACGGGGGTGCCCTCCCTCCGGGGCCTCCGCCCCGGACTCCCGGGTCGGCCTGCGGCCTCGTCCTCGAGCTCCCCCAAGCCCTTCGAGCAGGGGACCTCCAGACGGGCAGTCGTCGCCGGCCTGGGCCGGGAGGCACCGACCGACGTGCCGCCGCACCCGGCTCCCGCACCCACCCGGCCGCCGTGCTGCACTGGACGGGACGGCGATACGCGACGCACCCGCCCGCCCCCGCATGGACAACGCCATCCACCACACAACGAGAGGTTGACCCGACGTGCACGACGAACTCATCGCACGGGCCAAGGCGTGGCTGGCCGAGGACCCCGACGCGGAAACCCGTGACGAACTCGCCGAGCTCATCGACGCCGGGGACCACGCCGAGCTCGCCGCGCGCTTCAGCGGCACCCTCCAGTTCGGCACCGCCGGCCTGCGCGGCGAACTCGGCGCCGGCCCGATGCGCATGAACCGCTCGGTGGTCATCCGCGCCGCCGCGGGCCTCGCCGCGTATCTCAAGGCCAAGGGTCGCGGCGACGGCCTCGTCGTGATCGGCTACGACGCCCGCCACAAGTCCGCCGACTTCGCCCGGGACACCGCGGCCGTCATGACGGGCGCGGGTCTGCGCGCGGCCCTCCTCCCCCGCCCCCTGCCCACCCCTGTCCTCGCCTTCGCCATCCGGCACCTCGGCGCGGTCGCCGGCGTGGAGGTCACCGCCAGCCACAATCCGCCGCGCGACAACGGCTACAAGGTCTACCTCGGCGACGGTTCCCAGATCGTGCCCCCGGCGGACGCCGAGATCGCGGCCGAGATCGACGCGATCACGACCCTCACCGCTGTCCCCCGCCCGGACGCCGGCTGGGACACCCTGGACGACAGCGTCCTCGAGGCCTACCTCGCCCGCACGGACGCCGTCCTCGCCGCCGACTCCCCGCGCATCGCCCGCACCGTCTACACGGCGATGCACGGCGTCGGCAAGGACGTCCTCCTCGCGGCCTTCGCCCGGGCCGGCTTCCCCGAGCCCGTCCTCGTCGCCGAGCAGGCCGACCCCGACCCGGACTTCCCGACCATCGCCTTCCCCAACCCGGAAGAGCCCGGCGCGATGGACCTCGCCTTCGCCAAGGCCCGCGAGACGGACCCCGACCTGGTCATCGCCAACGACCCGGACGCGGACCGCTGCGCCGCCGCCGTCAAGGACGGCACCGACTGGCGCATGCTCCGCGGCGACGAGGTCGGCGCCCTGCTGGCGGCCCATCTGGTCTCGCGGGGAGCCACCGGCACCTTCGCGGAGTCGATCGTGTCCTCCTCGCTCCTCGGCCGCATCGCCGAGAAGGCGGGCCTGCCGTACGAGGAGACCCTCACCGGCTTCAAGTGGATCGCCCGTGTGGAGGGCCTGCGCTACGGCTACGAGGAGGCCCTCGGCTACTGCGTGGACCCGGACGGCGTACGCGACAAGGACGGCATCACCGCGGCGCTCCTGATCACGGAGCTCGCCTCGCAGCTGAAGTCCGAGGGCCGCACGCTGCTGGACCTCCTCGACGACCTCGCCGTCGAGCACGGCCTGCACGCCACCGACCAGCTCTCGGTCCGCGTCCAGGACCTCTCGCTCATCGCCGCCGCGATGCGCCGCCTGCGCGAGCAGCCTCCGACCGCACTGGCGGGTCTGCCCATCACGAAGTCCGAGGACCTCACCCAGGGCACGGACACGCTCCCGCCCACGGACGGCCTGCGCTACACGCTCGACGGCGCCCGCGTGATCGTCCGCCCCAGCGGTACCGAGCCCAAGCTCAAGTGCTACCTGGAGGTCGTGGTCCCGGTCGCGGCGCACGCCGACCTCCCGGCGGCCCGGGCCAGGGCCACCGACCTGCTGGCGTCGATCAAGCGCGACCTGTCGGCGGCGGCCGGCATCTGACCGGCCTCGGCCGCTCGGTTGCGGTCTGGCCGTGGCTGCCGCGGTGGCGGGTACCTGCACGGAAGGCTGCCTGCCCGGGGGCCGGGGGCCGGAGGCCCGAGGCCGGGGTTGCTCGGGGGTCGCCTGGGGTCGTCCGGTGGTCGGGGCGTGGCTGTTGGGCCGCTCGCTTCTTTGTCAGGGTCGTGCTTGCGCGGGCCGAGTCAAGGGCGCTGCACTCCGCTGCGCTGCGTTCCGCGTCGGCTGCGCCGATCGGCCTGCGGCCGACCCTTGACCAGTCCCGCTCCAGCACGGGTGAGAAGCGAGCGAGCGGCCCGGAGGAACGGGGGACCCAGGTCGGGCGACCTGCGCGTGGGCTGCACTGTGCCCGGAGTTCGGGGCGCGATCGCGCCTCGCATGCACGCCGGGTGGGTTCAGCGACTCACGGTGCGAGGGCAGAAACGTCGTCGCGAATCGACGGCACCTCGGCAACGTGCGGCTCACTGTGCGTGTGCAGGGCGGGCGGGATGCCCACGCGGCCATACAGTCGGGCGCCGACCCACGCATGACGCCAACCGGAACCGCAAGGACGATGGGAGACCGTGCCGCGTGGCGGGCGCCGCTCGCCGGGGTGTCTGCCCGGAAACTGCAACAGAACGCGCAGATGTGCTGCACTCTGCGCACCCACCTCCCCACCCGCCCACCCACTGCCCACCGGCCGTACGCCGCTTTGCCGACCCGGCGTGCATGCGAGCCGCTGATGCGCCGCCCGACCCCCAGCACAATCCAGACAACAGGTTCCTTGAACTCCGCCGGGCCCCCCGTTCCTCCGGGCCGCTCGCTCGCTTCTCACCCGTGCTGGAGCGGGACTCGTCAAGGGTCGGCCGCAGGCCGATCGGCGCAGCCGACGCGGAACGCAGCGCAGCGGAGTGCAGCGCCCTTGACTAGGCCCGCGCAAGCACGACCCTGACAAAGAAGCGAGCGGCCCAACAGCACGCCCGGACCACCGGACGACCCCAGGCGACCCCCGAGCAACCCCGGCCTCCGCTCAGCCCACCGCCAGCAGAATCGCCAGCACCACCGCTCCCGCGACCGCCGGCCCGGCGATCTCGTAGGCCCAGCGCACCGTCACCTCGCCCTGAGCCGTCTCCTCGTGCTCTCGGGTCTCGTGCAGCCGGCGCAGGTCATCCATGACCTGGTCGGTCGTGGCGCGGAGGGGACCGGTCGAGCCGGCGGGGCCCGCCGGGCCGGCATCCAGCGCGCCGGGGCCGAAGGGGCGAGGCCTCAGCGGCCGGTCCTTGCCGCGCTCCCCCGCCCCCGCGGCCCGCGCCTGCTGCCGTGCGGCTCTCTTGCGTGCCCGCATCGACACGGGGACCGCCCACAGCTGGTACTTGGTGCCGGACTTGGCGATGACCTCGTTCGAGTAGCCGGATCGCAGGGCGGCGATCTGGGCCCAGGGCAGGACGATCACGCGGAACGGGTTGCGGATGCGCAGCCGCTCGTCGTTGGCGTACACGGCCGGCCGCAGGGTGAAGGCGACCACCAGCGGCACGACGAGGATCATCGCGGCGAGCGCCAGCCACGGGGTGCGGCCGTGGCCGGTGAACAGCGCGTCGAAGCCGAGCCACAGGATGATGGCCAGCAGCAGGACACCCCCCGCGATGCCTCCGGACGACCGGTGGACCCGGTCCCTGAACTCGGGGGCCGGCGGCTGCGGCGCTGGTGACTCGTGCTCGGGGGTCGTCATGGTCCCGATTCTGCACGACGGGATCGGCGCGGTCGTGGGCGGTCCGTCGTGCATCCCACCGGCGTTGCGATGCGCACACGGGGGTGTACAGCCGCTACGCGCGTAGATATGCTCGCCTGGTGACCATGCCCACCACTGCATCCCGCGCACACGCTCTCGCCGACGTCACCGCGTCCGACAGCACGCTGCGCCGCTTCCTCCACGGGCTGCCCGGCGTCGACGCGGTCGGCCTCGAGGCGCGCGCCGCCTCGCTCGGCACCCGATCCATCAAGACCACCGCGAAGGCGTACGCCATCGACCTCGCCATCTCGATGGTCGACCTGACGACGCTGGAAGGCGCGGACACCCCGGGCAAGGTCCGGGCGCTCGGCGCCAAGGCGGTCCACCCCGACCCGACGGACCGTACGACCCCGACGACCGCGGCGGTCTGCGTCTACCCCGACATGGTGGCCGTCGCCAAGGAGGCCGTCGCGGGCTCCGGCGTGAAGGTGGCCTCGGTCGCCACCGCCTTCCCGGCCGGCCGCGCCGCCCTCGACGTGAAGCTGGCCGACGTGCGCGAGGCCGTCGCCGCGGGCGCCGACGAGATCGACATGGTCATCGACCGCGGGGCGTTCCTCGCCGGCCGGTACCTGAAGGTGTACGACGAGATCACCGCCGTGAAGGAGGCCTGCGGGACGTCCGCCCGTCTGAAGGTCATCTTCGAGACCGGCGAGCTGTCGACGTACGACAACATCCGGCGGGCGAGCTGGCTCGGCATGCTGGCGGGCGCCGACTTCATCAAGACCTCGACGGGCAAGGTCGCGGTCAACGCCACGCCCGCCAACACCCTCCTCATGCTGGAGGCCGTGCGCGACTTCCGCGCGCAGACCGGCGTCCAGGTCGGCGTGAAGCCGGCCGGCGGCATCCGCACCAGCAAGGACGCGATCAAGTTCCTCGTCCTGGTCAACGAGACCGCCGGTGAGGACTGGCTGGACAACCACTGGTTCCGCTTCGGCGCCTCCTCGCTGCTGAACGATCTGCTGATGCAGCGTCAGAAGCTGGCCACCGGCCGCTACTCCGGCCCCGACTACGTGACGGTGGACTGATCACCATGGCATCCGCATTCGAGTACGCACCGGCGCCCGAGTCCCGCTCGATCGTCGACATCGCCCCCTCCTACGGCCTGTTCATCGACGGCGAGTTCACCGAGGCGGCCGACGGCAAGGTCTTCAAGACGATCTCGCCCAGCACCGAAGAGGTGCTGTCCGAGGTCGCCCAGGCCGGTGAGGCCGACGTCGACCGAGCGGTGAAGGCCGCCCGCAAGGCGTTCGAGAAGTGGTCGGCGCTGCCCGGCTCCGAGCGCGCCAAGTACCTGTTCCGCATCGCCCGCATCATCCAGGAGCGCAGCCGCGAGCTCGCGGTCCTGGAGACGCTGGACAACGGCAAGCCGATCAAGGAGACCCGCGACGCCGACCTGCCCCTGGTCGCGGCGCACTTCTTCTACTACGCGGGCTGGGCCGACAAGCTGGAGTACGCCGGTTTCGGCTCAACCCCGAAGCCCCTCGGTGTCGCGGGCCAGGTCATCCCCTGGAACTTCCCGCTCCTGATGCTGGCCTGGAAGATCGCCCCGGCGCTCGCCACCGGCAACACGGTCGTCCTGAAGCCCGCCGAGACGACGCCGCTGAGCGCCCTGTTCTTCGCGGACATCTGCCGCCAGGCGGGTCTGCCCAAGGGCGTGGTCAACATCCTTCCGGGCTACGGCGACACGGGCGCCGCCCTCGTCGCGCACCCGGACGTGAACAAGGTCGCCTTCACCGGCTCCACGGCCGTCGGCAAGGAGATCGCCCGCACGGTGGCGGGCACGAAGAAGAAGCTCACGCTCGAACTGGGCGGCAAGGGCGCCAACATGGTCTTCGACGACGCACCCGTAGACCAGGCCGTCGAGGGCATCGTGGGCGGCATCTTCTTCAACCAGGGGCAGGTCTGCTGCGCGGGTTCCCGCCTGCTGGTCCAGGAGTCGATCCACGACGAGCTCCTCGACTCCCTCAAGCGCCGTCTGTCCACGCTCCGCCTCGGCGACCCGCTGGACAAGAACACCGACATCGGCGCGATCAACTCCGCCGAGCAACTGGCCCGGATCACCGCGCTCGCCGAGCAGGGCGAGGCGGAGGGCGCCGAGCGCTGGTCCCCTGCCTGCGACATCCCGGAGAGCGGCTACTGGTTCGCCCCGACGCTGTTCACGAACGTCACCCAGGCGCACACCATCGCCCGCGACGAGATCTTCGGCCCGGTGCTCTCCGTCCTCACCTTCCGCACGCCGGACGAGGCGGTCGCCAAGGCGAACAACACGCAGTACGGCCTGTCGGCGGGCATCTGGACCGAGAAGGGCTCCCGGATCCTGGCGGTCGCGAACAAGCTGCGCGCCGGTGTCGTCTGGTCCAACACGTTCAACAAGTTCGACCCGACCTCGCCGTTCGGCGGATACAAGGAGTCGGGCTTCGGCCGCGAGGGCGGCCGCCACGGCCTGGAGGCGTACCTCGATGTCTGAGAAGTCCGAACAGCAGCGGCTCACCGTCTTCAAGACCTACAAGCTGTACGTCGGCGGGAAGTTCCCGCGTTCCGAGAGCGGCCGGGTGTACGAGGTGACCGACTCCAAGGGCAACTGGCTGGCGAACGCGCCGCTCTCCTCCCGCAAGGACGCCCGTGACGCGGTCGTGGCCGCGCGCAAGGCGTTCGGCGCCTGGTCGGGTGCGACCGCCTACAACCGCGGCCAGGTCCTGTACCGCGTCGCGGAGATGCTGGAGGGCCGCCGGGAGCAGTTCGTCCGTGAGGTCGCGGACGCGGAGGGACTGTCGAAGTCGAAGGCTGCGGCGGTCGTGGACGCGACCATCGACCGCTGGGTCTGGTACGCGGGCTGGACCGACAAGATCGCCCAGGTGATCGGCGGCGCCAACCCGGTCGCGGGCCCGTACTTCAACCTCTCCTCCCCCGAGCCGACGGGCGTGGTCGCCGTGCTGGCCCCGCAGGAGTCGTCCTTCCTCGGCCTTGTCTCGGTCGTGGCCCCGGTGATCGCCACGGGCAACACGGCGATCGTGGTCGCCTCCGAGAAGGCCCCGCTGCCCGCCCTGTCCCTGGGCGAGGTGCTGGCCACCTCGGACGTCCCGGGTGGCGTGGTGAACGTCCTGTCCGGCCGTACGGCGGAGATCGCCGCGCCGCTGGCCGCGCACCAGGACGTCAACGCGATCGACCTGGCCGGCGCCGACGAGGTCCTGGCGAAGGAGCTGGAGATCGCGGCCGCGGACAACCTCAAGCGCGTTCTGCGTCCACAGGCTGTGGATTACTTCGAGACGCCCGGCATCGAGCGCATGACGGCCTTCCTGGAGACGAAGACGGTCTGGCACCCGACGGGTTCTCTGGGCGCCTCCGGCTCGTCGTACTGACGCCGGTCCGCGGGGCGGCCACCAGCCCGCGCGCCCTTACGGACAGCAGAGCCGCGCTCTCCCCCGTCCGGGAGAGCGCGGCTCTGCGTGGGTGGCCGCCGGCCGGGAAGCGGTCAGCGCAGCGCCCCGACCACCTGTCCGACCACCGGCACACTGCCGAGCGACTCCGCCTCGGCCACCGGCCGGGTCAGGGACCGGGACGACAGCGGCTTGAAGTCGGCGAGTTGCGTGGCGACGCCGTTGTCGAGCGGGTCGACGCCCGTGCCGGCGAGCGGGTTGGGCTTCAGGCCCGCGAGCGGCCCGGCCGCGTACCGCACGGGCCCGGTGACGTACCCGACGGTCCCCGTCAGTGCCGACACCCCCGCCTGCGGGTCGACCTTGCCGAGCGACGTGGGCCTGGTCCGCATCACGTCGGCCAGTGGGCCGCCGTCCGCCGCCGACGCCGAGGCGGCGCCCGCCCCCAGGGCGACGCCCGCGGTCGCGAGAGCGACGAGCGCGCGCTGGGCGGTGGGGGACTTGGGGGAGGCGTGTCGTGCCATGGCTGCTGCCACCTTCTTGCTGCGAAACGTGAGAGTGTCGCCACGCAGCGTAGTTGAGGTGTGATCTGCGCTCCAAACGTCGACCCGCGGGGTCCGCAGGGTGTACGGCATGCGTCAGACTGGTGTCTCGTGAGTCTTCATCCCCCGGCCCCGCCCGCGTCGTGCTGCTGTGCGGCCCCTCCGGCTCCGGCAAGTCCCTCGTCGCCGCCCGTTCCGGCCTGCCCGTCCTGCGGCTCGACGACTTCTACAAGGAGGGTGACGACCCCACACTGCCCCTGGTGGAGGGGAGTTCGGACATCGACTGGGACCATCCGCAGTCGTGGGACGCGGACGTCGCGGTCGCGGCCATCGCCGAACTGTGCGCCACGGGCCGTACGACGGTGCCGGTGTACGACATCGCCCGGAGCGCGCGTACGGGCGAGGAGACGCTGGACATCGACCGTGCTCCCGTGGTCGTCGCGGAGGGCGTCTTCGCCGCCGAGATCATAGAGCGCTGCCGGGAGCTCGGGCTGCTCGCGGACGCGCTGTGCCTGACCCGTGGCCCCCTCACCACGTTCCGCCGCCGCTTCCTGCGCGACCTGAGGGAGGGCCGCAAGTCGGTGCCGTTCCTGCTGCGCCGCGGCTGGCGGCTGATGCGCGCCGAGCGGTCGATCGTGGCCCGGCAGACGGCGCTCGGCGCGTACGCCTGCGACCGGGACGAGGCACTGAGCCGGCTGGCCGCGGCGGCCGCGGGACGGCGGGCGTCGGTGGGTACGGCGGCGTAACCCGTTCGCCCGAGGACCGCGGGGAAACGAGAAACGGGACTGGTTGGACCCCCCGGCCCTCCAGTCCCGCTCTCTTTGTGCTCCCCCGTGATCCCCCGTTTCTCCGTGTCCCCCGTGCTTCCCTCCCCGGTACCGATCCCCCGATCGGTACCGCTCCCCCGTGTCCCCCGTGTCCCCCCGCCCCTCAGGCGACGAGCTCGCCGAAGGACTCCTCCTGGTCACGGCCGAAGCTGAGGACCTGGTCCTCGCGCAGCCGGCGGAGCGACCGCCAGATGCTCGACTTCACCGTGCCCACACTGATGTCGAGGATCTCCGCGATCTCCGGGTCCGTGCGGCCCTCGTAGTAGCGCAGGACCAGCATGGTGCGCTGGAGTTCCGGCAGCCGGGCGAGCGCCTGCCACAGGACGGCGCGCAGCTCCGTACCACGCATCGCGTCCGTGTCGCCGGGCGTCTCCGGCAGCTCCTCGGTCGGGTACTCGTTCAGCTTGCGGCGACGCCACGCGCTGATGTGCAGGTTGGTCATCGTGCGCCGCAGGTAGCCCCCCACGGCTGCCTTGTCGCTGATCCGGTCCCATGCCCGGTAGGTCGAGAACAGCGCGCTCTGCAACAGGTCCTCGGCCTCGAAGCGGTCACCGGTCAGGTGGTAGGCGGTGGCGTACAGGGAGGCGCGGCGCTCCTCGACGTAGGCGGTGAACTCCGCCTCCGCCGCGGAGCGGCGCTCCCCCGGGTCCTCCCCGTACGCGGCTCCCCCGTGGGTCTCCCCCGTGCGAGCGTCGACCACCGTCATGAACGCGGTGTGCTGACGCCCGGTGCCGCGAGCGCACCCCCGCGCTCCCCCACGCTCGAACACGCTCGCGCGGGAGGGACCCCCGTCTGCACCGGACTTCTCAGAACCGCGGGTCACGTCGTGCAGACGCGTGACCACTGCGCTGGTGCTGGTGCCCTGCAGCGTATTCATCTCGCGCCCCCCGTCGTGGAGTCCCGGTCGTCGGCTCGCTTCCTTGCCTGTGCCGAAGAGCTTGCCCGGGCCAGTTCATGGCCGTGTCCGTCGACTGTCACAGAGCTGTCACAGGGGGCGCCCGCAGCCGTGCCTCAGCCCGCTCACAGAGAAGAGCGATACGGCTACGCAGGCGCGGCGGGCAGTGGCGTCCTGCCGGTCGTGAGGGGTCGGAGCAGCCGGACAGTCGAAACACGGCCACGGCATGGGCCAGAATGACCTCCGTGCCTTCCCTGTTGCTGATCGAGGACGACGACGCCATCCGAACGGCCCTGGAGCTCTCTCTGACGCGCCAGGGACACCGTGTGGCCACCGCTGCCACCGGCGAGGACGGTCTGAAGCTGCTGCGCGAGCAGCGGCCGGACCTGATCGTGCTGGACGTGATGCTGCCCGGCATCGACGGGTTCGAGGTGTGCCGGCGCATCCGGCGCACCGACCAGCTGCCGATCATCCTGCTGACCGCGCGCAGCGACGACATCGACGTCGTGGTCGGGCTGGAGTCCGGCGCCGACGACTACGTCGTCAAGCCCGTGCAGGGACGGGTGCTGGATGCCCGGATCCGGGCCGTGCTGCGTCGCGGGGAGCGCGAGGCCAGCGACTCGGCGGCCTTCGGCAACCTGGTCATCGACCGGGCCGCGATGACCGTCACCAAGAACGGCCAGGACCTGCAGCTGACCCCGACCGAGCTGCGGTTGCTCCTGGAGCTGAGCCGGCGGCCCGGACAGGCGCTGTCCCGGCAGCAGTTGCTGCGGCTGGTGTGGGAGCACGACTACCTGGGCGACTCGCGGCTGGTCGACGCGTGTGTGCAGCGGCTGCGCGCCAAGGTGGAGGACGTACCGTCCTCGCCCACGCTCATTCGTACGGTCCGTGGGGTCGGCTACCGGCTGGACGCCCCTCAGTGACCGATTCACCAGGGGGAATCCGCGGCTGGGCCGCGGCTCGCAGGACCGTACAGTCCCGTCTGCGCTTCACCAGTCTGCGGCTGCGCCTGGTCGTGGTGTTCGGGCTCGTGGCGCTGACCGCCGCCGTGTCGGCGTCCGGCATCGCGTACTGGCTGAACCGTGAGGCCGTGCTCACCCGCGCCCAGGACGCGGTGCTGCGCGACTTCCAGCAGGAGATGCAGAACCACGCGAGTTCCCTGCCGCCGCATCCGACGCAGGACGAGCTGCAGCGCACCGCCGGCCAGATGGCGAACAGCAGCCAGCGCTTCAGTGTGCTGCTGATCGCCCGGGACGAGCGCGGGAAGACGGTCGTCGGCAACTCCGACCTGGACTCCTTCACGTTGGAGGATGTGCCGCAGTCGCTGCGGAAGGCCGTCGACAAGCAGCAGAAGGTGTCCTCCACCAACAAGTACGCCCACCACCTGTACTGGCAGCGGATCGTGGAGGGCGGCAAGCCGTACCTGGTGGGCGGCGCCAAGGTGATCGGTGGCGGTACGACCGGCTACATGCTCAAGTCCCTGGAGCCGGAGGCCAAGGACCTCGACTCGCTCGCCTGGTCGCTCGGCATCGCCACCGGTCTCGCGCTGATCGGCTCGGCGCTGCTCGCGCAGGCCGCCGCCACGACCGTGCTCAAGCCGGTGCACCGCCTCGGCATCGCGGCCCGGCGCCTGGGCGAGGGCAAGCTGGACACCCGGCTGCGGGTGTCCGGCACGGACGAACTGGCGGAGCTGTCACGGACGTTCAACCGCGCCGCCGAGTCCCTGGAGAAGACGGTCGCGGACATGAGCGCCCGCGAGGAGGCCTCCCGCCGCTTCGTCGCCGACATGTCACACGAGCTGCGCACACCGCTGACGGCGATCACGGCCGTCACGGAGGTGCTGGAGGAGGAGCTGGACGCGGAGACCGGCAGCGTGGACCCGATGATCGAGCCGGCCGTGCGGCTGGTGGTCAGCGAGACCCGGCGGCTGGGCGACCTCGTGGAGAACCTGATGGAGGTCACCCGCTTCGACGCGGGCACGGCCCGGCTGGTCCTGGACCACGTGGACATCGCCGACCAGATCACCGCGTGCATCGACGCCCGCGCCTGGCTCGACGCCGTCGAGCTGGATGCCGAGCGCGGCATCATGGCCCGCCTGGACCCGCGCCGCCTCGATGTGATCCTCGCGAACCTGATCGGCAACGCGCTCAAGCACGGGGGTTCGCCGGTACGGGTCTCGGTGCGCGAGGAAGGCGAGGAGCTGGTCATCCGGGTGCGGGACCACGGCCCCGGCATCCCCGAGGACGTCCTGCCGCACGTCTTCGACCGCTTCTACAAGGCGAGCGCCTCCCGCCCGCGCTCCGAGGGCAGCGGCCTCGGTCTGTCCATCGCGCAGGAGAACGCGCACATCCACGGCGGCAGCATCGATGCCGCCAACTCCCCGGAAGGCGGGGCGGTGTTCACGCTGCGCCTGCCCCGCGACGCGTCGCCGCTGATCGAGCAGGAGACGCGGAACGGGAACGGCACCGAGGGGAAGGCGCCATGAGGGCACGGAGCGGACGCCTGACGGCGATACGGGGCGGTCGCCCGGCGGTGCCGCCGGGCGGACGCCGAGTGGCCGTACGCGGCACACGCGCGGTGGCGGTACGCCGCGCGCGCCGCTGGTTCGCCGTGCCGTTGCTGGCCGCGATGCTGGCCGGCTGCGGGATCCGGGCCACCCAGGTGCCGACGGACTTCGGGCCGGCGCCGTCCCGGGTGCCGTGCGCGCTGTCCGGTGCGGACCTGGCCACGCAGGCGGGCCGGGGCATTCCCGTCCAGGTCTTCCTGCTGTGCGCCTCGCAGCTGGTGACGGTGGACCGCTCCGTGCACATCCCGGACGGCACGGCCGAGCGGCAGCGCCGGGTGCTGGTGGCGCAGGGGTTGCTCGACCAGCTCGCCATGGCGCCGTCGCCCGCCGAGAAGCAGGCCGGCTACACGACGGACGTGGTCGGCGGCATCACGGTGAGCGGCCCGCGCGGCAAGGACCCGGAGGGCACGTTCCGGCTCAGCAGCCGCCTGCAGGAGCTCACCACCTCCGCCCTCGGGCAGATCGTCTGCACGTTCGCCGACTCGGAGGCGACCGCCGCCGACGACGGGACGGTCGTTCTCGGCGGGCCGGAGGACCGGCCGCTGCGCCGCTACCGGTGCACTGCTCAGGTGCGGTCGCACCCGGGGGCGACGGCGCCGCCGTCGACCGAGGTCACAGGCGGGTGAACCGTGGGGCGCGCCCCTGAGGTGAGCGAGCCCGTCACAAAGGGGAACCGATCGTGCCGGGAGCGGCGTCTAGGGGGGCGTGCAGCGTCAAGGCTCAATCAGCGGCAGCGCCGCGGTCCGCGTCCGTGTGGCAGGGGGTGTCCTCCTCGTCGCACACCTCGCGCTCGTCGCCTGGATCACGCTGCGCCCGCTGGACGTGCCCTGGGTGAGGCCCGCCAACCTGCATCCGTTCGCCGGTATCAGAGCCGATCTCGCGCTGGGCTGGCCGGAGGCGGCCCGCCGTATCGGCAAGGGGCTCGCGCTGCTCGCGCCGCTCGGGGTGCTGCTGCCCGTGGTGGGTGGGCGGCTCGTCGTCTCCCCGCTCGCCTCGCTGGCCCGTACGGTCGCCGCGGGCACCCTGATCTCCCTGGGCATCGCGCTGCTGCAGACCGGGGTGCCCGGACAGGTCGTGGACATCGACGCGACCCTGCTGAACACGGTCGGCGTGGCGCTGGCGCACCTCCTGGTGGTGCCCGTGGCACGGTTCCGGCTGCGCCGCCGGATGGAGTCCCGCGGCGCGGGCGCCCACCCCCGGGAGGAGCCGGCTCAGGGACGGACCCCGACGATTCCCAGGGTCGGGATAGCTCCGTAGAGTGACGCTTCGTCCGCTTCGCCCCCGTAGCGTGGAACATGTCGAAAGCGCCGAGGAGTTGGGCGCCGGCCCCCGGACTTCCGGCAGCCGCCGGAGCGGGGTTCCACCACGGTTCGCGAAGGAGCCACCATGACCGCCCTGGCCCGCCCCACCCACGGACGGATGATCGGCGGAGTGTGCGCAGCGCTGGCACGGCGCTTCGGCACCTCCGCGACGACGATGCGCGTGATCTTCCTGCTGTCCTGCCTGCTCCCGGGCCCGCAGTTCCTGCTCTACATAGCCCTGTGGATCCTGTTCCCCTCCGAGGACAAGGCGGCGGCCGGCACCGCCTGGTGACCTGCCGACCGCAGGCACGCCGACGGGCGCCCCGAGCGGGGCGCCCATCGTGGTCGTGGGGGCGTGTCCGCTCAGCCCAGCGGGATGCCGTTCACCGGCAGGCCGTGCGTGGGCAGCCCCTGCACCGGCAGCCCGCCGAGCAGCCCGGCGGCCGGGGCGACGGGGCCGTTGCGGAGGGCCTTCTCGGCGGCGGGCTGCGCGGCGGCCACCACGGTGCCGAGCGCGTTCTGCCCCTGGCCGAGCGCCTGGTCCGCGCCGGGCAGCGTCTTGGCGACGTTGCCCACCGGCAGCGCCTGGGTGACGGAGTCCAGTGCGGCGGTGTCCGGCACGGCGGGGGCCGCGCTCGCGACACCCGCGCCCGCGGCGGCGAAGGCGGCGCCGAGGGCGGCGACACCGAGGGTCCTGGCAGCAGACTGCTTCATGTTGAACGCGTCCTTGGGTCCGTTGACGGAGATCTGAGCGGTCCAAAACCGTAAACACGCGCCGACGGGCTCCGCAAACATACGAATACGGCCGGACGACGATCTCCCGGCCGTATCGAAAAAGCCGTCCGTCAGCCCTCGGACGCCCCGGAACCGCTGGTGGAGGCGGTCTGCTGGAACAGCCATTCGGACTTCAACTCGGCGTATCCCGACTTGATGACGTCATTGATCATCGCCAGTCGTTCATCGAAAGGAATGAATGCTGACTTCATAGCATTGACGGAGAACCACTGAAGATCGTCGAGCGTGTAACCGAATGCCTCGACCAGGTGGTCGAATTCCCGGCTCATGCTCGTCCCGGACATCAGGCGGTTGTCCGTGTTCACCGTGGCCCGGAAATGCAGCCGCCGCAGCAGCCCGATGGGGTGGTCGGCGTACGAGTCGGCGGCGCCGGTCTGGAGGTTGGAGCTCGGACACAGCTCCAGCGGGATGCGCTTGTCGCGTACGTAGGAGGCGAGGCGCCCGAGCTTGACCGTGCCGTCCCGGAGGACCTGGATGTCGTCGATGATGCGCACGCCGTGCCCGAGCCGGTCGGCGCCGCACCACTGCAGGGCCTGCCAGATGGACGGCAGCCCGAAGGCCTCCCCGGCGTGGATGGTGAAGTGGTTGTTCTCCCGCTTGAGGTACTCGAAGGCGTCGAGGTGCCGGGTGGGCGGGTAACCGGCCTCGGCTCCGGCGATGTCGAAGCCCACGACACCCAGGTCCCTGTACCGGTTGGCGAGTTCGGCGATCTCCAGGGCGCGGGCGGCGTGCCGCATGGCGGTGAGCAGGGCGCCGACACGGATGCGGTGGCCGGCCGCCTTGGCCCGCCGCTCGCCCAGCCGGAAGCCCTCGTTGACCGCCTCGACGACCTCCTCCAGGCTGAGCCCGCCCTCCAGGTGCTGCTCGGGCGCGTACCGGACCTCGGCGTAGACGACCCCGTCCTCGGCGAGGTCCTCGGCGCACTCGGCGGCCACGCGCACCAGCGCCTCGCGGGTCTGCATCACGCCGACGGTGTGGGAGAAGGTCTCCAGGTACCGCTCCAGGGAACCGGAGTCGGCGGCCTCACGGAACCAGACGCCGAGCTTGTCCGGGTCGGTCTCGGGGAGGTGGGTGTACCCGGTCTCGCGGGCGAGGTCGACGATCGTGCCGGGGCGCAGACCCCCGTCGAGGTGGTCGTGGAGCAGGACCTTGGGAGCCCGGCGGATCTGGTCCCAGCTCGGGGTGTTCTGGTGCTGGCTCGTCATTGCCGCACCCTATGCCCTACGCGCGTAGAGCACGGGGTGCGGCGAGGCGTCGATACCCAAAGGTGACCCGTCGGCCAGGTTTCGTACACCGTCGCTTCTGACACTGTTCTGTCATGGCAGATCAAGCGACGCCGGTTCGCACGGCCCGGCTGGGAAGGGCGCTCGGCCCGGAACCGACGGCGGTGAGCGGTGCGGTGCTGCTGCTCCCCGGCGGTGACGAGACGTCCTTGCGAAGACCGCTTCCTGTGATGGCCGCCGCCTCGGTCCGCGCGCTCGGCCGCTGGCTGACCCGGGCCGGGCATGGCGAAGGCCTGGTCACACATGTCGTGCACTACCGCTACCGGGGCTGGAACGGCGGCGAGGCGCATCTGGCGCAGGACGCCGACTGGGCCGCCGAGGAGGTCGTCCGCCGCTACGGGGACGTGTCCGTCTGTCTGGTCGGCATGGGCATGGGCGGGCGGGCGGCGCTGCACGCCGCGGGGCACACGGCCGTCAACTCCGTTGTCGCACTGTCGCCTTGGCTGCCCGAGGAGGATGTGGCGGCACCACCCGAACCGGTGAAACAGCTCGCCGGACGCCGGGTGCTGATCGTGCACGGCACGAACGACGAACGCACGGACCCGGAGCTGTCGTTCCGCCTGGCGGCGCGCGCGAAGAAGGCGAACCGCGACATCTGCCGCTTCGAAGTGCACTCCGACGGGCACGGGTTGCACCAGTACCGCTCGGAAGTCCACTCCCTGGCCGAGGACTTCGTGATGGGCTCGCTGTTCGGGCGGGCGTTCTCCCGCCCGGTCCAGGACGCACTGGCGGCTCCGCCGCCGCTGGGGTTGAGGATGCCGTTGGCCGCGGGGTTCGGCAGGTCGTTGAGGAGGTGAGCGGGGCGTCCCTCGCGGGGCGCGGGACTGCGTCGGCCCGCGGCTCCGCCGTGAGGGCGCGGGCGATCACGGCGAACCTGCGCCCTCAGTCCGGGAGAAGCCGTCCCCTCCTCGACAGCAGAAACTTCTTGAAGGCCGCCACCGGCGGCGTGTCCACGTGCCCCGCAAGCCACGCCACGCCGATCTCCCGCACCGCCCGCGGCGCGGTGACGGTGAGTTCCACGACCCCGGGCCGGGGCACGGCCGGCGGTGGCAGCAGAGCCACCCCCAGTCCCGCCGCGACCAGGCCGCGCAGCGTCTCGGCCTCCTCTCCCTCGAAGGCGATCCGCGGCTTGAACCCCGCCTCGCGGCACAGGTCGTCGGTGATGCGCCGCATCCCGTATCCGGGCTCCAGGGTCACGAACGTCTCGTCGGCGGCTTCCGCGAGCCGCACGCGCCTGCGGCTCGCGAGCCGGTGGTCGGCGGGCACCACGAGCCGCAGCTTCTGCTCGTCGAGGCGCCGGGCGACCAGATCGGGCGCGTCCGGCACCGGAGAGGTCAGGCACAGGTCCAGCTCCCCCGCCCGCAGCCGCTCCAGCATCGCCTCGCCGTAGTTCTGGACCAGGCTGAAGCGGACCCGCGGATGGTCGGCGCGGAAGGCGTGGATCAGCCCGGGCACGGTCTCGGCGCCCAAAGTGTGCAGAAAACCGAAGGCGACCTTGCCGACGGCCGGATCGGCGTCCGCGCGCACCTCCTCCGCGGCGCGTTCGATCTCGGCGAGGGCACGCTCGACGGAGGCGAGGAACGTGCGCCCCGCCGGGGTGAGCGCGACCGTGCGGCCACGCCGGGCGAACAGCTGCACACCCAGGTCCTCCTCGAGCCGCACCAGGGCCCGGGACAGGGTGGACTGCGGGACCTGCATCTCCTGAGCGGCGCGCGTGACGTGCTCGGTGCGGGCGACGCCCGCGAAGTACGCGAGGCGCGGCGCGAGCAGCGTGACGATGTCTTCTGCGTCACTTGTGTCACTGAACGATGACAGGCGAGCGGCTGACCTCTGCTGATGCACCATGGGAACGATTATGGCGGTTCTGTGCATTGGACGGATCAGCGGTCGTGTCCGTACGTTCGAGGCATGCCTGCTGCCGATACCGGGGCGTCCACCACCGTGGGCGCCGATGCCGTCACCGCCCCCGCCCCGCCCCCGACTCGCGGATGACCCCGGGTGGCCCCGGCTACCGCCGCATGAGCCTCGCGCTCTTCCTCGCCGGTGTCGCCACCTTCGCGCTCCTCTACTCCACGCAGGCCCTGCTGCCGCTCGTCTCCCGCGACTTCGGGGTGACGGCGAGCGCGGCGAGCTGGACGGTGTCCGGCGCGACCGGCGCGCTGGCGCTGTTCGTCCTCCCCATGAGCGCCCTGTCCGAACGCTTCGGACGGCGCACGCTGATGACGGCGTCGCTGGCCGTGGCGGTGACCGTCGGACTGCTCGTCCCCTTCGCCCCGTCGCTGGGCTCGCTGATCGTGCTGCGGGCGGTGCAGGGCGCGGCACTGGCCGGGCTGCCGGCGTCGGCGACCGCGTACCTGGCCGAGGAGGTACGGCCCAAGGCCCTGGTCACGGCGATCGGCCTGTTCGTGGCCGGGAACAGCGTCGGCGGGATGAGCGGCCGGATCATCACCGGCTGGGTCGCGCAGGAGTGGGGCTGGCGGGTGGCCGTCGGCACGGTCGGCGTGATCGCGGTCGCCTGCGCGGTGGCGTTCCGTCTGCTGCTGCCGGCGCCCAAGCACTTCACGGCGGGTTCGCTGCGCCCTCGCGTGCTGGCCCGCACGGTCCGCGACCACCTCGCCAACCCGCTGCTGCGCCGGCTGTACGCGATCGGCGCGCTGTTCATGACGGTGTTCGGCGGCGTCTACACGGTGATCGGCTACCGCCTGACGGAGGCGCCGTTCGGGCTGCCGCAGGGCATCATCGGCTCGATCTTCCTGGTGTACCTGGTGGGCACGGTGTCGGCGTCGACGGCGGGACGGCTGGTGGGCCGTCTGGGCCGCCGCGGGGCGCTGTACCTGGCGGGCGGCACGACCACGGCGGGCCTGCTGCTCTCCCTGGCGTCCTCGCTCCCCCTGGTCCTGCTGGGCCTGGTCCTGATCACCGCCGGGTTCTTCGCGGGCCACGCGGTGGCGTCCTCGGCGGTCAGCCACACGGCGGAGGAGGGCCGCGCCCAGGCGTCCGCGCTCTACCAGTCGGCGTACTACATCGGCTCCAGCACGGGCAGCACCCTCGGCGCGGTCGCGTTCCACGCGGGCGGCTGGACCGGCACGGTCGGGATGGGCGTGCTGGCGGTCGCGGGCGTGGTGGTGATCACCCTTCTCGGATCGCGGGCGGCCCGCGTCGCCGCGCGCCGCGAGCCGCTGCCCGCGCACTGAGCCCGGTCCGGCCCGAGGGTCGTCCTCCGCTCGGGCCCGACCTGCGCCTTCCCTCACTCCGCGAGCCGTTGTCAGTGGGCTGCTGTAGCTTCCGAAGTGCTGGGGCGCAATGGCGCGCGACAGGAACGGCCACAGGGGTGGGTGGACCATGGGTGAGGGCACGGCGACGGTGGAGGACCTCGACGTCCGGCTGGAGAAGCACAGGGTCGAGCTGACGGGGTACTGCTACCGCATGCTCGGCTCGTCCTTCGAGGCCGAGGACGCGGTGCAGGACACGATGGTCCGCGCCTGGCGGAGCTACGAGAAGTTCGAGGGCCGCTCCTCCTTGCGCTCGTGGCTGTACCGGATCGCGACGAACGTCTGCCTGGACATGCTGAACGCGGGCAACAAGCGGGCCCGTCCGATGGACCTGACCGAGGCCACGCCGCTGGAGCGGGCCGCCCTCTCCCCGCGCCCGGACCACACGTGGCTGGAGCCGATGCCCGATGCGCGGGTGCTGCCGACGACCGGGGACCCGGCGGAGGCGGCCGTCGCCAAGGAATCCGTCCGACTGGCCTTCATGGCGGCCCTGCAGCAGCTGCCGCCCAAGCAGCGCGCGGTGCTCATCCTGCGCGAGGTGCTGGCCTGGAAGGCGAGCGAGGTCGCGGAACTGCTCGACACCTCGGTCGCCTCGGTCAACAGCGCGTTGCAGCGGGCGCGGGCGACGCTCTCGGAGAAGAGCGGCGAGGGGTCCGACGCGGCCGTCTCCGACCCCCTCGACGAGGAGCAGAAGAAGCTCCTGGAGCGCTATGTGGCCGCCTTCGAGGGGTACGACATGGCGGCGCTCACGACTCTGCTGCACGAGGACGCGGTGATGACGATGCCGCCGTTCGACCTGTGGCTGCGCGGCACCTCGGACATCACCGGTTTCATGACCACGCTCGGCGCCGCCTGCGCGGGTTCGCGGCTGGTGCCGGTCGCGGTGAACGGCCTGCCGGGCTTCGCCCAGTACAAGCCGGACCCGGAGAAGGGCGGCTTCACGGCCTGGGCGGTGCAGGTGCTGGAGACGTCAGCCGGGCGGATCACCGGGTTCCACTGCTTCCTCGACACCCGGCGCTGGTTCCCGCTGTTCGGGCTGCCCCTCGAGCTCGACCGGGAGGCCGACGAGGTCGAGTAGTGCGCGCAGGGCGGGCGCCGGGTCGCGCAGCCGGATACGGCCCCCGGCCCGACGCGCGGCGAGCTGCAGCCTGGCCAGCAGGTCGAGGGTGGCGAGCCGCACGGGCCTGAGGGCGCCGACGTCGCATACGACGACCCCGGTGCCGGTGGCCTTCAGCAGTGCCTGCACGTTGTCGCCGAGCTGCGCCACCTCGTCGGGGGCGACGGGTCCGGCCAGCACGAGTACGGGGGGTGTATTGGCGTCCACGGAGGGTGGACCGGGCGGACGCCGCCAACTCATCGGCTGGCGGCCGTACCTCTAGTCGACCGGAAACTCGCTGGTGTCGATGATGAGGTCGAAGGGAGCCGGAAGCTTGATGGCCTCGCCGAACTTGGCAGTGCTCAGTGGGCGGTAAACGTCGCTCTTCGGATCTCCGTAAAGCGTCGCGGTAGGGCCGTCAGGGGCCCAACGGTCGACGAGCAGGTAGAACGGGATGCCGGCGGTGGCGTAGGCGGCGGGCTTGCTGACACGGTCGTGGCGCGCGTTGGCCTTGGACGTGACCTCGACTACGAGTTCGGCGAGAGCCGCCGGAATATGGGTCTCCGTCTCCGCGCACTGCGGCACCGGAGCCACTACAAGGTCCGGGATGAGCATGCCCAGCCGCGACGGCACGGCGATGGCCAATGTCTGGAAGACCCCCCAGTCGTCGGGGATGACTGAGTAGAGGCGACGCTGGATGCGTTCTGCGATGACGTTGTGGCGGGACGCAGGAGCAGGTGACACGGTGATGATCCCCTCGATGATCTCCACCTTGCTGCCCTCAGGCCATTCCATCTCCTCCCAGAACCGGACGAGCTCGTCCCAGCTCTGCTCGGGGTCGTGGCTGACGGTGAGTGCGCTCATGGCGGTCTCCTATCGGTGCGTCACCGATCCCAGCATGCCGAACGGGATCGGCGGCGGTCCACCGATCCCGTTCACCCGAAAGGGAAAACGCCTGGTCAGGCGATACGTTCCAGCACCACCGGCGACGCCGTGAAGTCTGCTCCGTCCGCCGCGATGTCGTACGCCCCCTGCACGGCCTGCAGCGCGTACTCGAAGCGCTCCGGCGTGTCCGTGTGCAGGGTCAGCAGGGGCTGGCCCTCCGTCACCGTGTCGCCCGGCTTGGCGTGCATCTCCACGCCCGCCGCCGCCTGCACCGGGTCCTCCTTGCGGGCCCGGCCCGCGCCGAGGCGCCAGGCGGCGACGCCGATGTCGTAGGCGTCGAGGCGGGTCAGGACACCCGACGACGGGGCCTTGATCACGTGCTGCTCCTTCGACGTCGGCAGTGGCGCGTCGGGGTCGCCGCCCTGGGCAGCGATCATGCGGCGCCAGACGTCCATCGCGGAGCCGTCGGCCAGGGCCTTCGCCGGGTCCGCGTCCTTCACGCCGGCCGCGTCGAGCATCTCGCGGGCGAGGGCGATCGTCAGCTCCACCACGTCCGCCGGGCCGCCGCCCGCCAGGACCTCCACCGACTCGCGGACCTCCAGCGCGTTGCCCGCGGTCAGGCCGAGCGGGGTCGACATGTCGGTCAGCAGCGCGATGGTCTTCACGCCGTGGTCCGTGCCGAGGCCCACCATCGTCCGCGCCAGTTCACGGGCGTCGTCCAGGGTCTTCATGAAGGCGCCGGAGCCGACCTTCACGTCCAGGACCAGCGAGCCCGTGCCCTCCGCGATCTTCTTCGACATGATGGAGGAGGCGATCAGGGGGATGGCCTCCACCGTGCCCGTCACGTCGCGCAGCGCGTAGAGCTTCTTGTCCGCGGGTGCCAGGCCGTCGCCCGCCGCACAGATCACGGCGCCGACACCGTCCAGGACGGACAGCATCTCCTCGTTCGACAGCAGCGCGCGCCAGCCCGGGATCGACTCCAGCTTGTCCAGCGTGCCGCCCGTGTGGCCGAGGCCCCGGCCCGACAGCTGCGGGACCGCCGCACCGCACGCGGCGACCAGCGGGGCCAGCGGCAGCGTGATCTTGTCACCGACGCCGCCCGTCGAGTGCTTGTCGGCCGTCGGGCGGGAGAGGGACGAGAAGTCCATGCGCTCTCCCGACGCGATCATCGCGGCCGTCCAGCGGGCGATCTCGCGGCGGTTCATGCCGTTGAGCAGGATGGCCATCGCGAGCGCGGACATCTGCTCGTCGGCGACCTCGCCCCGCGTGTACGCGTCGATGACCCAGTCGATCTGCTCGTCGCTCAGCTCACCGCGGTCCCGCTTGGTGCGGATGACGGAGATGGCGTCCATGGCCATGGGTTCCTTCCGGAGGTTCGAAGGACCGGAGGTCCGAAGGTGTACGGCCCCCCTGAGCCGAAGAGATCAACTCAGAGGGGCCGCACGGGAGTTACTTGGTGAGATGGTCCGGGCCGAAGGCCTGCGGCAGCATCTCCGACAGCGGCAGGACCCCTGCCGGAGAGTCCACCAGCAGATCCGGGCCGCCGAACTCGTACAGCAGCTGGCGGCAGCGACCGCACGGGACGAGCAGCTCGCCCTCGCCGTTCACGCAGGTGAAGTGCGTGAGCCGGCCGCCCCCGGTGTTCTGCAACTGCGAGACCAGCCCGCACTCGGCGCACAGGCTCAGGCCGTAGGAGGCGTTCTCGACGTTGCAGCCGGTGACGGTCCGCCCGTCCTCGACGAGGGCCGCCACGCCGACCCGGTAGCCGGAGTAGGGGGCGTAGGCGCGGGACATCGCCGCGCGCGCCTCCTGTCTGAGGGCCGCCCAGTCGAACGTCGCGGGCTCGGTCACTTGCCCTGTCCCTTCCGGTACGGCAGACCGTCCGCCTTCGGCATCCGCAGGCTCTGCGCGGACAGCGAGAGCACCAGCAGGGTGACGATGTACGGGGTGGCGGTCACGAGCTGCGCCGGGACCTCGTTCGTGGTGGCGTACCACACGAACATCAGGGCCGCGGCCACGGCCGTGACCAGCGCGGGAACGTACCTCTTCTTCCACACGAGGTAGGCCGCGCCGAACACCACGAGGATGGCGAGCAGCAGGATCAGCGCGTGCACGTTGGTGGTGCCGCCGCGCAGGTTGAGGCTGTCGGTGTAGCCGAACAGGCCCGCGCCGAGCGCGAGTCCGCCCGGCATCCAGTTACCGAAGATCATCGCGGCGAGACCGATGTAACCGCGGCCGGCGGTCTGACCGTCGAGGTACACGTTCGAGGCGACGATCGACAGGAACGCGCCGCCGAGACCCGCGAAGGCACCGGAGATGATCACCGCGATGTACTTGTACTTGTACACGTTCACGCCCAACGACTCCGCCGCCACCGGGTTCTCACCGCAAGAGCGCAGACGCAGACCGAACGCCGTGCGCCACAGCACCCACCAGGTGACCGGGACCAGGGCCACCGCGATCACGGTGAGCGGCGAGAGGTCGGTGACGAGGCCGCCGATCAGGCCCGCGATGTCCGACACCAGGAACCAGTGCTTGCCGTTCAGGGTGTCGAGCCAGTGGGACAGGCCCGGGATGTCGAAGGTGCCCAGCGAGTCGATCGGCGGGGACTGCTTGGAGGAGCCCTGCGGGGCGTTCTCGAAGGTGAACTTCGACAGGTAGCGGGTGGTGCCGAGGGCCAGGATGTTGATCGCCACACCGGAGACGATGTGGTTCACGTTGAAGGTGATGGTGGCGATGGCGTGCAGGATCGCACCCAGGGCCCCGCCCACGATGCCGAAGACGACACCGGTCCACGGACCCCACTGGTAGCCGGCCCAGGCGCCGAACCAGGTGCCGAGGATCATCATGCCCTCGAGACCGATGTTGACGACGCCGGAGCGCTCCGCCCACAGGCCGCCGAGACCGGCGAGGCCGATCGGCACGGCCAGGCGCAGCGCGGTGGACATCTGGCCGGTCGAGGTGATGCCGTCCGCGCCGGTGATCAGACGGACGGCCGAGGTCAGGACCAGGACGCCCGCGATGATCAGCAGGAGTGCGGGGAGCGAGATACGGCGGCTGCCCTTGCCGGGCTGCTGCGCCTTCGGCTTGGCGACGGTCGCGGTGGTCATCGGGCAGCCACCTCCTTCTGGTGCGAGTTGTTGTTGCCGGCCGCCTCCGCGGCCAGCTCCGCGCCGACCCGCTTCTGCTGGCGGCGCAGACCCCACTGGCGTACGGCCTCGTAGGAGATGACGACCGCGAAGACGATCAGGCCCTGCATGATCGTGGCGATCTCCTTCTCGTACGCGACCGGGGTCGCGTAGTCGAGGGCCGGGGACGCCTTGTCGAGGAAGGCGATCAGGAGCGCGGCGAAGGCGATGCCGACCGGGTTGTTGCGGCCGAGCAGGGCGATGGTGATGCCGGTGAAGCCGAGGCCGGTCGGGAAGCTCAGGCTGTAGGTGTGGGCGTCGCCGAGCAGCAGCGGCAGGCCCGACAGGCCCGCCACGCCGCCGGAGATCAGCATCGCGGTGAGGACCATCCTCTTGGCGTCGACGCCGGAGGCCGCCGCGGCGGTCTCCGAGGCGCCGGTGGCGCGCAGGTCGAAGCCGAAGCGGGTGCGGTTGAGGACGAGCCAGTACAGGACGCCCGCGAGGACGGCGAGGAAGACCAGGCCGTAGATCTCACCGACGTCGGCGCCCAGGTTGATGCCCGGGAACCAGCCCGACTTCTTCATGATGCCGGTCGTCATGTTGTTGCCGACCTGCACACCCCAGACGTCGGACAGGGTGAGGTAGCCGATGAGGCTGGTGGCGATCGCGTTGAGCATGATCGTCGCGACGACCTCGCTCACGCCCCGGGTGGTCTTCAGCACGCCCGCGATACCGGCCCAGAAGGCGCCGGTGAGCATGGCGACCAGCATCAGCACCGGGATCTGCAGGAAGGACGGCAGCGCGATGTGGGCGCCGACGACGGCGGTCATCATCGCGGCGAGCCGGTACTGGCCGTCGACGCCGATGTTGAACAGGTTCATCCGGAAGCCGACGGCCACGGCGAGCGCGGCCAGGTAGTACATCGACGCCTGGTTGATGATCAGCACCTGGACGTCGGAGTACCCGATCTGCTGGAGCATCAGCGCGTACGGCTCGAACGGGTTCTTGCCGGAGGCGACCAGCACGACCGAGGTCAGCAGGATCGCCGAGACGAGCGCGATGACCGGGCCGGCCACCGCGAGGAGCACCCGCTCCTTGTCGAACTTCTTCATCGGGCCTCGTCCTCCGGACCGGCGTCTGCCTCGTCTGTGTCGGTCGCTACGTGTTCCAGGTGTCCGGACGCGGCACCCGTCATGGCCGAGCCCAGCTCCTCCGGAGTGATGGTGGCGGGGTCGGCGTCGGCGACGAGCCGGCCGTTGTAGATCACCCGAAGGGTGTCCGAGAGGCCGATCAGCTCGTCCAGGTCGGCGGAGATCAGCAGCACGGCCAGGCCCTCGCGGCGGGCCTCGCGGATCTGGTCCCAGATCTGCGCCTGCGCGCCGACGTCCACACCACGGGTGGGGTGGGCGGCGATCAGGAACTTCGGCTTGTGGCTCATCTCCCGGCCGACGATCAGCTTCTGCTGGTTGCCGCCGGACAGGGAGGCGGCGGTGACGTCGATGCCGGGCGTGCGGACGTCGTACTCCTCGACGATCCGCCGCGTGTCCTCCTGTGCGCTCTTGAGGTCGAGCCAGAAGCCCTTGGCGTTGGGGCGCTCGGTGACATGGCCGAGGATGCGGTTCTCCCACAGCGGGGCCTCGAGCAGGAGGCCGTGGCGGTGGCGGTCCTCGGGGATGTAGCCGACGCCCCGCTCGCGGCGCTTGCGGGTGGCCCAGGCGGTGATGTCCTCGCCGAGGAAGGCGATGGAGCCGGAGTCGGCGTGCTTAAGGCCGATCAGCGCGTCGATGAGCTCCGTCTGGCCGTTGCCCTCGACGCCGGCGATGCCCATGACCTCGCCCGCGTGGATGGTGAAGGTGACGTCGTCGAGGACGCGCTTCACGTCGCCGCCCCCGGCGAACTCGGTGAGCCCGCCGGCCGAGGGCTCGGCCTCCACGCCGAGGGAGGCGCCGCCGCTGGCGTAGACGGTGAGGTTCCTGACCTCGATGACCGGCTTGTCCGTGACCGTGGACTCGGCGGTCTCCGGGGTGGGCAGCTCACTGCCGACCATCATCTCCGCGAGCTGGCGGGGGGTGGTCTTGGAGGGTACGGCGGTGCCGACCGTCGTACCCCGCCTTATGACGGTGATGTCGTCGGCGACCGAGAGGACCTCGCCCAGCTTGTGGGAGATGAAGATGACGGACAGGCCCTCGGACTTCAGTTCGCGCAGGTTGTCGAAGAGCGCGTCGACCTCCTGCGGGACCAGCACGGCGGTCGGCTCGTCGAGGATCAGGGTGCGGGCACCGCGGTAGAGGACCTTGAGGATCTCCACGCGCTGGCGGTCGGCGACGCCGAGCTCCTCGACCAGGACGTCGGGGCGTACGTTCAGCCCGTACCGGTCGGAGATCTCCTTGATCTTCTTACGGGCGCCGCCGCCGATGCCGTACAGCTTCTCGCTGCCGAGGACCACGTTCTCCACGACCGTGAGGTTGTCGGCGAGCATGAAGTGCTGGTGGACCATGCCGATGCCGCGGGCGATGGCGTCGGCGGGGCTGGAGAAGCTCACCTGCTCGCCGTCGACGGTGATGGTGCCCTCGTCCGGCTTCTGCATGCCGTAGAGGATCTTCATCAGGGTCGACTTGCCGGCGCCGTTCTCGCCGACCAGGGCGTGCACGGTGCCCTTGCGGACCGTGAGGTGGATGTCGTGGTTGGCGACGACACCCGGGAATCGCTTGGTGATCCCCGCCAGCTCGACCGCGGTCGTCGACTGTGCGGTGAGCGGAGGGCTGCTGGACGCGTCGATGGCGCACTCTCCTTGGAAAAGGGGCCGCTCTACGCGCATAGCGCCCCTGCCTTAAATTTGCCCGGACCTGATCGCGGTCGATCCGTTCCGAGCATTCTGCCGCGCGAACGGGGTGCGGTTCGGCGATCCTTCCCGCACCCCGTTCCCAGGCCGTAACGCTGTCATGACAGCGCTATTCCGGCCATGCCTTCGACAGGCCTATGACCACCTGGTCAGGAGGTCTTGACCTTGATCGAGCCGTCCTTGATGCCCTGCTCGGCCTTCTTCAGCGCGGCCTGCAGGTCGGCGTTGTCCTTGAACACCGGGTTGGAGTCGGCGAGGCCGACACCGCCGTTGGCCAGGGAGCCGCGGATCTCGCCGGACAGCGGCTTGTTGTCCTTGATGACCGACTTGGCGAGGTCGTACACCGCGCCGGAGACGTTCTTCAGGGCCGAGGTGAGAATGTACTGCTTGTACGCGGCCAGCGCGCTCTGGTTGTACTGGTCGGAGTCGACACCGATGGCCCACACCTTGTGCGTGGCGGCGGCCTTGATGACGCCCTGACCGGACAGGCCGGCCGCGTGGTAGATGACGTCGGCACCGGCGTCGATCTGGCCGTTCGCGGCGTTCTCGCCCTTGTCGGGGCTGGAGAAGCCGCCCTCCTGAGCGGTCTGGGTCAGGTACTGCGTCTCGACCTTGATGTTCGGGTTGACCGACTTGGCACCCTGGATGTAACCGGCCTCGAACTTGTGGATGAGCGGGACGTCCACGCCGCCGATGAAGCCGATGTGGTTCTTCTTGGTGGTCTTGGCGGCGGCGACACCGGCGAGGTAGGAGGACTCCTCCTCGTGGAAGACCAGGTCGGCGACGTTCTTCGCCTGGATCGTGTTGTCGTCGATGATGCCGAAGGTGATCTTCGGGTACTTGGCGGCGGCCTCCTTGACGGCCGGCGCGTAGGCGAAGCCGACACCGATCACGGGGTTGTAACCGGCCTTGGCCAGCGTCTCCAGACGCTGCACCTTGTCGGCGTCGGACTCGTTGTCCTGCGGCTCGACGTCACGGCCGCCGACACCGAAGTCCTTCTCGGCTTTCTGGAAACCGGCGTAGGCGGCGTCGTTGAAGGACTGGTCGCCCTTGCCGCCGACGTCGTAGGCGAGGCCGATGCCCTTGCTCTTGCCGCTGCCGGCGGACTCGGTGGACGAACTGCCACAGGCGGACACGGTGAGAGCGAGGGCTGCGGTGGCAGCACCCGCGACGGCGATTCGGGACACCCGGCGCATGGAACGAGACTCCTTCGTGCAAGCGCCCATACCAGGCGCTGGTTCCGCGGCAGCGTAACGCGCGTAGACCGGACGGAAAACCCCTTCTGTCCGGTCCGTTATCGAGATGTGGCCACCGTCTCTTCGACGGGTTACGGAGAGCGTCGGGGCACTTGCGGGAGGCGAGGGAATGCGGTGTGAGAGGTGTCGACGGGGACTGTGAAGCCAGGGGGAGGAGTGGTGACTCTGGAAGCGATTGGACGAAGGGGGTGGCTGAGTTCTGCGGGACGGCCGGGCGGGTGCTCGGAGGAGCCTGCCCGGAGGCTGCGCGGACGACCGCCGCCTTCGGCGCTCCGCTCTGTCCGTGGCCCATGGTCATCGGCACCGGGTTGCCACCGGCGCGTCTTTCATGCCGGTGCCGCGCGGACGCTGTCCGGCGCAGCCACCGGCGGGGGCACAACGCACGAAACCCATCCCGCGCACGGGATGGGTTTCGTATCGGAGCGCCGGGCAGGCCTTGCACCTGCATCTCCCCGCAGGAAGCGGGGCGTCTTTCCTTGGACCACCAACGCGTGACCAGGCACCGGGAGTTCCGGCGACCAGCTCAAGATCAAGTGTATCAGGGCCCGTCCCACCCGGCCTCTCGAACGGGACGGGCGCCCCCGGCCCGCTCTTCCGGCCGAGGGCGCCCGGTCGTCGGCCGGGCCGACGGTGTCACTGCGTCTTGACGACGACCTTGCCGTCGATGATGTCCTGCTTGGCCTTGTTCACGGCCGCCACGACGTCCTTCATCGCCTGGTACTTCGGGTTGGAGTCCGCGAAGCCCACGCCGCCCGACTTGAGGTCACCGCGGACCTCGCCGGTCAGGGGCTTGCCGTCGACCACGGACTTGGTCAGGTCGTAGACCGCGCCGCCGACGTTCTTGAGAGCCGAGCCGAGGATCCAGTCCTTGTACTTGGCCAGCGCACTCTGCTCGTACTGGTCGGAGTCGACACCGATGGCCCACACCTTGTGATCGGCCGCGGCCTGGATCACGCCCTGGCCGGACAGGCCCGCAGCGTGGTAGATCACGTCGGCACCCGCCTCGATCTGGCCGTTCGCCGCGTCCTTGCCCTTGTCGGGGCTGGAGAAGCCGCCCTCCTGGGCCGTCTGGGTCAGGTACTGCGACTCGATCTTGATGTTGGGGTTGACCGACTTGGCGCCCTGGTCGAAACCCGCCTCGAACTTGTGGATGAGCGGGATGTCCACGCCGCCGATGAAGCCGATGTGGTTCTTCTTGGTCGCCTTCGCCGCCGCGACGCCTGCCAGGTAGGAGGACTGCTCCTCGTGGAAGACCAGGTCGGCGACGTTGCTCGCCTTGACCGTGTCGTCGTCGATGATGCCGAAGGTGATCTTCGGGTACTTGGCCGCGACCTCCTTGACAGCCGGCGCGTAGACGAAGCCGACACCGATGATCGGGTTGTAGCCGGCCTTCGCGAGCTGCTCCAGGCGCTGCACCTTGTCCGCGCTGGACTCGCCGTCCTGCGGCTCGATGTCCCGGCCGCTGATCTTGAAGTCCTTCTCGGCCTTCTGGAAACCGGCGTACGCCGCGTCGTTGAAGGACTGGTCGCCCTTGCCGCCGATGTCGTAGGCCAGGCCGATGCCCTTGCCGGTGTAGCCGGAGGAGCTCTTGCCGGAGTCGCTGTTCGCCTCCGTGCTGGACTTGCCGCAGCCGGCGGCCGCGAGGGCGACGACCGCGACGGTCACCGCAGCTTGGGAGAACCTCGTTCTCCGAGAGACCCGAGAGATCAGACGCACAGCAAGCACCCCTTCATCCCCACGGCACCGTCACCGGTCCGCATGCCCAAAGCGCCGCCACCGCAGCGATTTCGGCGCACAGTAACGCGCGTAGAAGGGGAGGGGAACGGGGTTTCTCGCGGCCGTTATCGATTCGTGCCGCCGCCGGGTTACAGCCGAGCGACGGCGGTTACGGGCGGGTGACGCAAGGGGGCGAAGGCACGCCAAACGGGTCGCCCACCGCCGGCACCGGTCGCCCACCGCCGGCACCGGTCGCCCGCCGCCCGGACTCGGGGGTTTCAACGTCCTGCCCCGGCCGCGAGGGCGACGACCGCGCGGCCGCGACGGCCACCGGCCGTCGGCCGCCTGGCTCTCGCTTTCAGCCTCCGGCCATCGGCCATCGGCCACCAGCCGCCAGGGCTCCCGGCTCCCGGCTCCCGGCTCCCGGCTCCCGGCTCCCGGCTCCCGGCCCAGCCTGCGGCCACTGATCGTCGGCCGTCCGGCCGTCCGGCCGCCCGGCTCCGGCCCTGGCCCCCTGGCCCGGGCCGTCGCCACGGGCCACGAGCCGCCGGCCCCGGCCCCGGCCCGCCTACCGCCTACCGCTCCTGCGCGTCCAGCAGTGCCGCCGCCGTGAACAGTTCCACGCCCACCGTGATGGCGTACTCGTCCGCGTCGAAGTCCCCCTGGTGCAGGTCCCGCACCACACGGTCCCCGGGGCGACGGACGCCGAGTCGGGCCATGGCGCCGGGCACCTTCTCCAGGTACCAGGAGAAGTCCTCGCCGCCGAGGCTCTGCTCGGTGTCCTCCACCGAGTGGGCACCGCGCCGCGCGGTCATCGCGTCGCGCAGGAGTTCGGTGGCACCGGCCTCGTTGACGACCGGCGGTACCCCGCGGACGTAGTTGATCTCGGGCTTGGCCTTGTACTGGTTGGCGATCTCGTCGACCGCCGCGTGCACCAGGTCCGGCGCCTGCCGCCAGGCATCGAGGTCCAGGCAGCGTACGGTCCCGGAGATCTCGGCGTGCTGCGGGATCACATTGCAGGCGTGCCCGGACTCGATGCGGCCCCAGGTGACCGAGAGCCCGCTGCGGGCGTCCACGCGGCGTGCGACCATCCCCGGCACCTCGGCGGCGACACGCGCGGCGGCGAGCACGAGGTCCGTGGTGAGGTGGGGGCGCGCGGTGTGACCGCCCGGTCCGTCGAGCGCGACCTCGAGCCGGTCGCACGCGGAGGTGATGGGGCCGTGCCGCAGCCCGATGCGCCCGGCGTCGACCTTGGGGTCGCAGTGCACGGCGAGGATCCGCCCGACCCCCTCCAGGACACCGGACTCGATGGCGTCGGCGGCCCCGCCCGGCAGGACCTCCTCGGCGGCTTGGAAGAGCAGCCGCACCGGCCTCGGCAGCCGCCCCTCGCGGTGCAGCTCGGCGAGGACGAGCCCGGCGCCGAGGACGACCGAGGTGTGCACGTCGTGGCCACAGGCGTGGGCGCGGTCCGGCACGGTGGAGCGGTAGGCGCAGTCGGTCTTGGTGTCCGGGATGGGGAGCGCGTCGATGTCCGCGCGGAGCGCGAGCATCGGGCGTACGCCGTCCGGGTCGCCGATGTCACACACGAGTCCGGTCCCGGTGTCGAGCACGCGCGGCGTGAGACCCGCCTGCTCCAGGCGGGCCTTGATCGCGGCGGTCGTACGGAACTCCTGGTGGCCGAGTTCCGGGTGCATGTGCAGGTCGCGACGGAAGGCGACGAGTTCGGCGTGCAGCGCCTCGGACAGCGCGCCTGGAAGCACCGCTTCCCCGGGGTGATCGGCCTCGGACTCTAGGGACATCAATTGGTTCACCCTTTGAAGGGTAAGGCGATCGGGCGGCCGGCCTCCCTGCGATCAACAAAACTTCAGCCCGTCAGGGGAAGAAAATCTGGCCGCACGCCGCATGGTCGGCAGTGGGGATGGGTAAACTCGCCCGGCTTTCCGGGCGACGGGATCGCCCCGGGGGCGGGAACGGGGCCGTGGAGGTGACCGCGGCGGCGTCCCGGCGCCGTGGGAGGCGCCCGGTGATCCCAGCACGGGACCGCTTCTGTGTACGAGGGTCCCGTCACGTGAACGCCCGAAGGGCTCCGAGCGATTCCCGTACACCACGGATACCACGTCACGCCGCCTTCCCGTCGCGGAAGCGTCACCTCCTCTACGACTCCCCAACCCGTGCGCGGCCTCACATGGCGAAGTGGTGAAGGGTGAAAGCAGCCCCTTCCCGTTCGCCCGCGCGGGTGGGGTGGCCCGCGTGAACGCCGAGGAGCCCGACTTCATACGGGCCACCCTGGTGTCGTACGACGCCCGCGCGCGGAGAAGGCCCTGCGCGAGGCTGCGGTCCGGCCGGCGGGTCTATCCCGCCGCGACGTCCTGCCCGGCGGCCGCCACGTCCGGTCCCCCCGTCACCGACGACACCCGGTCCACGCCCCGAGCCGTGTCCGTCACCCCGGACAGGAAGCCCTGTGCCCGGGGCGAGGCGTGGTCGGTCAGCCAGGCCGGGTCGATGTCGCACACCGCGACGCGGACCTCCGTGCCGACCAGGGCCAGCGGCAGGGTGTGGACGACCGTGGAGGGGAAGCTGAGGACCGTACGGCCGACGGGGCCGCGGCGGGCGATCAGTTCCAGGGGCAGGTCGGGGCGGACCACCTCCAGGCCCGTCTCCACCGCCAGCTTGTGGAGTTTCTCGGGGCTTTCCCGGCGGTGGGCGAAATAGCGGGTCGCCCCGTGCGCCGTGGCGAGCGTCCGCACCGCCTCCAGATAGCGCTCGCCGTCCACCACGCCCGACTCGACGAGGGAGGTGCCGACCAGGTCCGCGCCCTTGGTCAGGCGTGGCGGGCCGAAGCGGGCCCGCGTCCAGACGAAGTCGTTCGACGTGATCGTGACCCCGGCCGGGGCCTCCTCGATCGGCATCGAGGAGAAGACCTCCACCGTGCGCCGGGTGCCCGGGGTCAGCCTGCGGCGCGCGGAGGACGACACCGGGGCGAACAGCAGGTCCCGGGGGCTCCGGCGGCCGCCCTTGCGGTGCCAGCGCACCAGGCGTTCACCGCGGGCGAGCTGGGCGACGAACTCCATGGTCGCGGTGCCGTCGTCCACCACCACCAGCTCCCGGGCCCCGGTGATGGCCAGCAGCAACTGGACGTAGCGGGAGAACGGGTCCCCCATCACCACGCGGCGCGCCCGGCGCAGCAGCGGGGCGAGGCCGCCGATGGTGTGAAAGGGGGCCAGGGCACCGCCCCGCGCCTCCTCCCAGCGGACCTCGTACCCCTCGTCACGGGCCAGTTCCGCCATGCGGCGCAGCTGGCCCCGGGTCATCGGGTCGGTGGGCGCCAGCACCACGAGGATGAGCCCCTCCGGCGCCGTGCCTTCCGCCGCGCCACCGTCCTGCGGCACCGTGCCTTCCGCCGCCACGCCCGCGCCGTCCGCCGCCGTACTGTGCGGCCCCCCGCCGTCCGCCGCCGTACCGTGCGGCCCCCCGCCGTTCCCCGTCGTACGCCCCGCCCCGGCCCCCGGCCCCCTGCGCCGGAACCCCCAGCTGCCGCCGGCGCCCCTGCGCGGGGATCGCCGCCGGGCGCCCGGGCGCGATGCCCCCCGCGCTGCGCAGGGCGTGCGCGTGCGCCCACTCCAGTACGTTCAGGAGCTGTACCGGGCTCTCGACGAAGGCGAGCGTGCAGTGGGGGTGGCCGGCGGATCCGGCGCGGGGGCTCATCGGCTCAGGACCGTCCCGTTAAGGCGCTCAGACCGCCACCGGCTCCCCGGCGGCCGCGGCGATCTCCGCCTCGGCGACGACTCCGTTGACGCGGCGCAGCTTCTTCATCGGGCCGAGCTCGGAGTCGTAGACCTTCTTCACGCCGTCGCCGAGGGATGCCTCGATGACGCGGATGTCGCGTACGAGGCGGGTGAGGCCCTGCGGCTCGACGGAGGCGGCCTGGTCGGAGCCCCACATGGCGCGGTCCAGGGTGATGTGGCGCTCGACGAACACCGCGCCGAGGGCGACCGCGGCGAGCGTGGTCTGCAGGCCGGTCTCGTGGCCGGAGTAGCCGATCGGGACGTTCGGGTACTCCTTCTCGAGCGTGTTGATCACGCGGAGGTTGAGCTCCTCGGCCTTCGCCGGGTAGGTCGAGGTGGCGTGGCACATGAGGATGTTGTCGCTGCCGAGCACCTCCACCGCGTGGCGGATCTGCCTCGGGGTCGACATGCCCGTGGACAGGATGACGGTGCGGCCGGTCGCGCGCAGGTCGCGCAGCAGCTCGTCGTCGGTGAGGGACGCGGAGGCGACCTTGTGGGCGGGGAGGTCGAACTTCTCCAGGAAGGCGACCGCCTCGGTGTCCCACGGGGACGCGAACCAGTCGATGCCCTTCTCCTTGCAGTACTCGTCGATCCGGCGGTACTCGTCCTCGCCGAACTCCACGCGGTGGCGGTAGTCGATGTAGGTCATCCGGCCCCAGGGGGTGTCGCGCTCGATGTCCCACTGGTCGCGCGGGGTGCAGATCTCGGGGGTGCGCTTCTGGAACTTCACGGCGTCGCAGCCGGCCTCGGCGGCCACGTCGATCAGCTTGAAGGCGTTCTCCAGCTCACCGTTGTGGTTGATGCCGATCTCGCCGCAGATGTAGACGGGCCTGCCCGGGCCGACCTCGCGGGAACCGAACGTACGCAGACGGGAGTTGGTGCTCATCAGGGGTGTCCTTACTTGGGGAGGGAATCGAGAGAGGGGCCGAGGATCCAGCTGGCGATCTCTCGGATCGCGCCGTCGCCGCCGGGGACGGTGGTGACCGCGCGTGCGGCGCCGCGCACGACGTCGTGGGCGCTCGCGACCGCCACGGGCCAGCCGACGAGGCCGAAGCACGGGAGGTCGTTGACGTCGTTGCCGACGTAGAGCACGCGCTCGGGCGCGATGCCCTGCTCCTCGCACCACTGCTTCAGCGCGAGGTCCTTGCGGTCGATGCCGTGCAGGACCGGGATCTGGAGCTTCCGGGCCCGTGCGGCGACGACCGGGTTCACTTCCGTGGAGAGGATCAGCATCTTCAGCCCGCTCTTGCGCAGGGCCGCGATGCCGAGTCCGTCCCCGCGGTGCACGGAGACGAACTCCTTTCCATCGGCGTCGATCAGCACCCGGTCGTCGGTCTGGGTGCCGTCGAAGTCCAGTACGACTGCCTCGACGTCGTCAGCGGTGGGCAGCGAACCGGGGAGGTCCGCGTCGAAGAGGGGCGCCAGAGCCCGCGCCCGCGCCAGGTCGTGCGGGTCGTCGATCTCCAGGACCCGCGCCGGGTCCGTCCGCACCAGTTCCGTGCGGCCGAAGAAGCGGTGCTGGTGCTTGCGGAAACCGGCCGCGTCCATCGCGTAGGCGGCGCCGGTCTCCAGCAGGTCCTGGGGGCGGTCCTGACGGCGCGGGCGGAAGGACTTGTCGTGGTTGACGCCGTAGCCGCCCCCGACGGCCGCGTCGGCCTCGGCCACGGCGCCGACGGCGACCTCGTCCGCCGCGTCCTCGTGGTCCCGCCAGATGAAGCCGTGGAACGGTGCCACGGTCACCGCCGTGTCGGCCCCGTTCTCGACGACCGCGCCGGCCACCCCGTCGATGTCCTCGCGGACGATGAACGGGCTGGTGCACTGCACGAGCAGGACGACGTCGACGGACGCGCCGTGCAGGGCCTCGTGGGCGTCCACGGCGTGCAGCACGGCGGCTTCCGAGGTCGCCGTGTCGCCGGCGATGGCGGCCGGCCGCAGCACGACCTCGGCGCCGGCCTGGCGCGCGGTCGCGGCGATGGCCTGGTCGTCGGTGGACACCACGACGTCCGTCACCAGGCGGGTCGCGAGGCACTCGCGCACCGCCCGCGCCACCAGCGGCACACCGCCGACGGGGGCGAGGTTCTTCGCGGGCACGCCCTTGGAGCCGCCGCGCGCGGGGATCACCGCGAGCACCCGGCGCGCCGAAGCGCCTCGGCCCGCTTGCGGGTTCGACATGGAGTCCACTCCTTGAAGAGAGGTCACAGCTCACCCATCCGCCGGATGACAGGCGCCACCCGCTGCACCCCGTGCCGGTACGCGCCCCGCGCCGCGCGGCGGACGATCTGGCGTACGGGTCCGGGCGCCTTGTCGGCGACGGGCGCGCCCGGCAGCGGGCTGCCGTCCGGGGCGAGGTGGTGGCGGGCGAGGACGCCGGGCAGATAGCCGGGCGCGGTGACGGGGGTGTAGTAGGGCTTGAGCGGCGGGAGTTCACCGGTGGTCAGCAGCTCGGCGACGCGCTCCCGGGCCTCGCCGAAGGCGGTGGCGTACGAACCTTCCCCGGAGGGGGTACTCCCGGCAGCGACGCCCTGCCGGGCCACCCACTCCGCGTCGGGTGTCGGCTCGTGTCCGGCGTCGAGCTGGTCCCAGGAGGCGAGGCAGCCCGAGCCCACGAAGTGGTGGTTGCCGAGCGCCTCCCGCACCCCGAGGTCGGTGAGGACGACGGTGGGGATACGGCGGTGGAGGGACTCCAGGGCGGCCGTCGAGCTGACCGTGACCAGCAGGTCGGTGCGATCGAGGACCTCGCCCATGTTCCCGTAGACCAGGCGCAGGTTGGCCGGCAGGTCGTGCCGCTGGGCCAGCTTCTGGTAGGGCAGTTCCTCGATGTGGGTGGTGTGCTCGCCCGGCTTGGAGCGCAGCTTGAGCAGCACCTCGCGCTCGGGGTGGCGGCGCGCGTGCCGGACGAGCCGGTCCAGCAGGTAGGAACGGTCCTTGCGGGTCTCCGGGACGGAGGGCTGTGCGGCGAAGACGACCGTGTAGGGGTCCTTCTTCTCGTAGGGTGCGCCGCCGAGGAAGGGCAGCGCGACCTCGGTCACCGACGAGGCGTCGGCGCCCACCCCCTCGTAGACGGCCCTGAAACGCTCCGCGTCCTGCCGGGAGTTGGCGAGGACCAGGTCCGCGCCGTGCCGCAGCAGCAGGCCGTCCGCGAGCTTCTCGTAGACGACGCCGACGTAGCCGGTGACCACCACGGGCCGCTCCGGGCGTCCCTGCCAGGCGTGGGCGAGTCCGTGCAGCATCGCCTGGACGCCGCCGCCGACGAGTGCGAGCACGAGGACGTCGTACGTCTCCTTCGTCATCTCGCGCAGGAATTCGACGGCGGTGACCTCGCGGAGGGAGTCCGCGCGGACGCCGATCTCCTTGAGCTGACGGACGGTGGGGGTGGCACGGCCCCGCAGGAGGAAACCGTCGAGCCGAATGTCCGAATCGGCTGTCTTATCGGATTTTTCCGTCGATTCGGTGGTCTCCGTGAATTCCGTCGATGAAATGCGGGCTGCGGTGAGCGCACCCCATTTCCACCGGGTGTCGGAATCGGCTAGGACGGCGACCCGCAGGCGCCTCGCGGTACTTGCTGGCACATCGAAGACACTAGGAAGGGATTTCGAGGCGCAGCCGAAGCGGAATGCAACAAACGGTTAACAGCACGCCGCCGAACAGCGAAGCAGGCCGCGAAATTGCCGGGAAAGCGCTGGGTTCACTATTCCGCCACGCGTCGTTCACTCCCCATCAAACCGCCGGTCAAGACGAATGCCGGGCCGCCCCCTACCGTCAAAGGCGTGGTCAAGCTCTCCGTTATCGTGCCGTTCTACAACGTGCAGCAATACGCGTCCGACACCCTGAAGAGCCTGCGTGCGAACGCACGCGAGGACTTCGAATTCATTCTCGTCGACGATTGCTCGCGCGACGAGACACCGGACATCCTCGCGCGCGCGGAGCGCGAGCTGCCAGGCGCGGTGGTTGTCCGGCACGAGAAGAACGGGGGGCTGGCGACCGCGCGCAACACCGGGATCGACACGGCACGCGGCGAGTACCTCACGTTCCTCGACGGGGACGACTGGCTCGCCCCCGGCTACTTCGCCAGACTGGTCGCCGCCATCGAGGAGTTGGGCTGCGACTTCGTACGCACCGACCACGTCCAGTGCACCGGGCGGGCGCGTGCCGTCCACCGGGTGCCGCACGGCCGTCGCGGGGTGGTCATGAACCCGCGCGACGCCATCCTGCCCGCCGACCGCTCCACCTCCGTCGACTACGCGTACGCCTGGGCGGGTGCGTACCACCGCCGCCTCGTCGACCGCGGTCTACTGCACTTCACCGACGGCCTGCGCACCGCCGAGGACCGGCCCTGGATCTGGAAGCTGCACCGGGAGGCGGAGTCCTTCGCCGCGGTGAGCCTCATGGGCGTCTACTACCGGCGCGGTGTCGCCTCCTCGCTCACACAGATCGGGGACGTGCGGCAACTGGACTTCATCCGCGCGTTCGACCAGATCGTGGCGGAGACAGCCGGGGACCAGGATGCCGACAAGCTGCTCCCCAAGGCCGTGCGCACCTACTGCGCGATCATTTCCCACCATCTGGGATCCGTCGAAAGATTCGAGCCGCCGGTGGCACGGAAACTGAAGTCGATGAGTGCTGTCGCGCTGCGGCGCATGCCGCAGGACGTGCTCGACGACGCCCTGGACTCGATGGACATCGAGCGGGCCTCACGTCTGCGCCGGCTGCGCCGCCGCCCCGCCCCCGCGGGGGTGGCCGCATGAGGACGCAGATCTTCCTGGCGTCGACCCTGTACGGCGCGGCGACCCTGGCCGCGGCGCTGGACAGCGAGTGCTTCGCGCCCGCCGACCGGCGCATCCTGCTCGTGTCCAACAACGCGATGACGCCCGAGACCACACCCGGCCTGGACGAGATGCCCGGCTTCGAGCGGCTGCGCGGCCGCTTCGACGAGGTCATCTCCTGGAACGAGACCATCCACCCCTTCCACCCGGGCGGCTGGGCCCCCCGCCTGGACGACGTCCCGCTGTGGGAGCGGCACCTGCGGCTCCTGTGGAACCTGGGCGACGACGAGATCGAGCTGGCCGTGGAGTCCATCCAGGTCAACCCGGCGCTCGGCGTCTGCCAGATCTTCACCGGTGCGCCCGTCACCGTCTACGCGGACGGCCTGATGAGCTACGGCCCCACCCGCAACAAGATCGACCCGCTGGTCGGCACCCGCGTGGACCGGCTGCTGCACCTGGACCTGGTGCCGGGCCTGAAGCCGCTGCTGCTGACCGAGTTCGGCGTCGAGCCGGAGATCGTGCCGCCGGACGCGTTCTCCAAGGTGCTCGCGGAACTCGAGGAGACCGGCGACGCGTTGCCCGCCGTCGAGGCCCCCGCGCTGCTGCTCGGCCAGTACCTCTCGGCGCTCGACATACTCACCGCGGTGGAGGAGGAGAGCCTCCATGTGCGGATGCTGAAGGGCGCCGTCGCGCTCGGGCACACCCGGGTGGTGTTCAAGCCGCACCCCTCGGCGCCCGCCCGGTGGTCGCGCGCTCTGGAGCAGGAGGCGGAGAAGCTGGGCGCCGACCTGACGGTGCTCGACACCCCGGTCCTCGCCGAGGTGCTGTACCAGCGCATGCGTCCGGCGCTGGTCGTCGGCTGTTTCTCCACCGCGCTGCTCACCGCGTCCGCGTTCTACGGCCTCCCGGTCGCCCGTATCGGCACCGAGACCCTGCTGGAGCGTCTGGCTCCGTTCGAGAACAGCAACCGCGTCCCGGTGACCGTCGTGGACGCCCTGCTGCCGGAGCTGACGGAGCGTCAGGCGGTCGAGGACCAGCGCCGGGGCATGGAGGTCGAGGACCTGAACGCGCTCGTGCGGGCCGTGGGCTTCGCCATGCAGCCGAAGATCTACCCGGAGCTGCGGACGCACGCCGAGCGCTATCTCACCGAACACCTGGGTCCGCACACCTGGCGGTACTTCAAGCGGCGTCGCCTGACCTCGCTGGCGCTGCCCGGTGGGATCCCCGTCCAGCTGGCGTTCATCCCGCGCAACGCCACCGTCCGCAGGGTCGCCCGCCGGGCCCGGGCCCTCAGGCGCGGACGGGTCGCCCGGGGCTGAGGGGTCCGTGCACTGTGCCGGCCGGACAGCGCGGCCCGGCACCGCGCCTCGCCGCGTTGTCGGGTCGCCCGCGGGTCGCCGACCGGCACGGGTGCGCGCCCGGCACACCGCCGCGGCGGCGCGGGCGACCCTGCACGGCACGCGGGCGACCCTGCACGGCACCGTGCCGACCCCGTCCGGCCCTTCGCGCGGGGACGGACAGTTTCACGGCCGCGTTCTCGAAGCCCCGGCTCTCGGTCGGCCCACAGGAATTGGCCCGCTGTTCACCCCGCCGCCCGTTGGGACGACGCCTGCCGGGCAGATGCTGGGCAGTTCTCGCACCGTTTCCGTCCGCACAAGGGAGTGCCCCGTCCTCATGGTCGCCACAGCAGAAACGGCTCCACCGCCCCGTCGGCTCGATGACGTCCCCGGCTGGTTCCCCGTTCTCGACCAGACGCTCTTCAACTGGTTCCTCGACCGGCAGGAATCCGCCGGGATGCGCGGAGACCTGCTGGAGGTCGGGGTGTACATGGGCAAGAGTGCGATCTTCCTCGGCCGGCATCTGAGGGACGGCGAGGGGTTCACGGTGTGCGACCTCTTCGGGGGCGACGCACCGGACGACGCCAACAGGGCGGAGTCGACGAAGTCGTACAGCGCCCTGACCCGGCAGGCCTTCGAGGAGAACTACCTCTCCTTCCACGACGCGCTGCCCCGCGTCCTGCAGGGACCGAGTTCGATGGTGCCCGACGAGGTCCCGCCGCGTTCCTGCCGGTTCGTCCACATCGACGGCTCGCACCTGTACGAGCACGTCCACGGTGACATAGGAGCGGCCCACGACCTGCTGCTGCCGGGCGGAATCGTCGTCCTGGACGACTTCCGCTCGGAGCACACCCCCGGTGTCTCGGTGGCCGCGTGGGAAGCGGTGCTGAACAGGGGTCTGCGCCCGATCTGTCTGAGCACACAGAAGCTGTACGGGACCTGGGGCGATCCCGAGCCCGTCCAGGAGGAACTGCTGGCGATGGTGGAGGGGCGCGAGGACTGCCACCTCAGTGTCCAGCAGGCCGCCGGCCACCGCATCGTCCGCCTCAAGTCCAAGGGCATGCAGGCACCCCCGTTCCCTCCGTCCCGGCACGCCGACGCCCCGGAGCCCGCTGCGGCCGCGATCCCCGCGCAGCCGATCCGGCGGCCCGCCGACCCGCCGAAGCGTGCCGCGGTCCCGCGCAGCCGGACCCGTAAGCTCGCCGCGGACCTGCTCCCGCCGGTGGTCACGCGCGCGATCCGCAAGGCCCGCAACCGCTGAGCGGCGCGCCGGCGAGCGGGCGGCCGCGCGTTCACCCGGGCCGGGGCCGCCGCCCGGCCCGGTTCGCCCGGCCTCGGCCCTGTCGCGTGGCGATCTGCCCGCGCGCTGGTCGGACCGCACGAACTGGCGGTGCCGGGCTGGGGGCCTCTCGCCTCTCGCCTCTCGCCTCTCGCCTCTCGCCTCTCGCCTCTCGCCTCTCGCCTCTCGCCTCTCGCCTCTCGCCTCTCGCCTCTCGTTTGGATCATGCCGGGCTCGCGGGGCCCGATCCGAACGAGAGACCCTACGCGCTCGCCAGCGACAGCTTCACCGCGAACCCGAGGAACAGCAGGCCCACGGCCGAAGTGGCCCCCGCCGAGAGCCGCTTGCGCCGCCGGAAGGCCGCCGCGAGGCGCGTACCGCTGAATATCAGGGCGCTGAGGTAGAGGAAGCTGGCGAGCTGGGCGAAGGCGCCGAGGACGACGAAGGACAGCGCGGGGTAGGCGTATCCCGGGTCGACGAACTGCACGAAGAAGGCGATGAAGAACAGGATCGCCTTCGGGTTGAACAGGCTGATGACGAGGGCGCGGCGGTAGGGCCGCTCCTCGGCGGGGGCGGCGGGAGCGGCGGGAGCGGCGGCCGGCGTGTCCTCGACGGCCTTCTCCCGCCGCGAACGCCACATCCCGACGGCGGCGCGCAGCATTCCGACCGCCAGCCAGCTGAGGTATCCGGCGCCGGCGTACTTCACGACGCCGAACAGCACGGCGTTCGCCTGGAGCAGCGAGGCGACCCCGGCGGCCGACAGTGTCATCAGCACGGTGTCCCCACACCACACACCCGCCGCGGCGGTGTACCCGGCGCGCACCCCGCGCCGGGCGGCGACGGACAGCACGTACAGGGAGTTGGGCCCGGGCAGCAGGACGATGAGGACGAGCCCTGCCAGATAGGTGGGGAGATCGATGACGCCGAACATGGCAAGGAGTGTCGCACGGGGGTACGACACTCCACCCCGCCGGTACGACGGTCAGAAGACGTCCGACGGCACGTACGTCCCCCACACCTCCCGCAGCGCGTTGCACACCTCGCCCACCGTCGCGCGGGCCTTGAGGGCGTCCTTCATCGGGTACAGGACGTTGTCCGCACCCTCGGCCGCCTTCTTCAGCTCCTTCAGGGCCGCGTCCACCGCCGGCTGGTCGCGTTCCGCGCGGAGCTTGGCGAGGCGTTCGGCCTGCTGGGCCTCGATCGCGGGGTCGACGCGCAGCGGCTCGTAGGGCTCCTCCTCGTCGAGCTGGAAGCGGTTGACGCCGACCACGACCCGCTCGCCGGAGTCGGTCTCCTGTGCGATGCGGTAGGCGTTGCGCTCGATCTCGTTCTTCTGGAAGCCCCGTTCGATCGCCGCGACGGCGCCGCCGAGGTCCTCCACCTTGTCCATCAGCTCCAGCGCCGCCGCCTCGACCTCGTCCGTCATCTTCTCGATGACGTAGGAGCCCGCGAAGGGGTCGACGGTGGCCGTCACGTCCGTCTCGTAGGCCAGCACCTGCTGGGTGCGCAGTGCCAGACGCGCGCTCTTGTCGGTCGGCAGGGCGATCGCCTCGTCGAAGGAGTTGGTGTGCAGCGACTGGGTGCCGCCGAGCACGGCCGCCAGGCCCTGGACCGCGACCCGGACGAGGTTCACCTCGGGCTGCTGGGCCGTCAGCTGCACGCCCGCCGTCTGGGTATGGAAGCGCAGCATCATCGACTTCGGGTTCTTCGCGCCGAACTCGTCCTTCATCACCCGCGCCCAGATCCGCCGGGCCGCCCGGAACTTGGCGACCTCCTCCAGGATCGTCGTCCGGGCCACGAAGAAGAACGACAGGCGCGGCGCGAAGTCGTCCACGTCCATCCCGGCCGCGACCGCCGTGCGCACGTACTCGATGCCGTCGGCGAGCGTGAACGCGATCTCCTGCGCGGGAGACGCGCCCGCCTCCGCCATGTGGTAGCCGGAGATCGAGATCGTGTTCCACTTGGGGATCTCGGCCCTGCAGTACTTGAAGATGTCCGCGATCAGCCGCAGGGACGGCTTGGGCGGGAAGATGTACGTCCCGCGGGCGATGTACTCCTTCAGGACGTCGTTCTGGATCGTGCCCGTCAGCTGGTCGGCGGACACGCCCTGCTCCTCCGCCACCAGCTGGTACAGGAGCAGCAGCAGCGCGGCCGGGGCGTTGATGGTCATCGACGTGGACACCTTGTCCAGCGGGATCCCGCCGAACAGCACCCTCATGTCGTCGACCGAGTCGATCGCCACACCCACCTTGCCGACCTCGCCGTGCGCGATCGGGGCGTCGGAGTCGTGGCCCATCTGGGTGGGCAGGTCGAAGGCGACCGACAAGCCCATGGTGCCGTTCGCGATCAGCTGCTTGTACCGGGCGTTCGACTCGGTCGCCGTGCCGAAGCCCGCGTACTGGCGCATCGTCCAGGGACGGCCGGTGTACATCGTCGGGTACACGCCGCGCGTGAAGGGGTACGCCCCCGGCTCGCCCAGCTTCTGTGCCGGATCCCAGCCCTCGAGGGCGCCCGGCCCGTACACCGGCTCGATGGGCAGTCCGGACTCCGACTCGCGCGCCATGGTGTGTGCCTCCGCGTTGCTTCGTTGCTTCGTACTCGGCTTGGTGGCCTGGCTTCGTTACTCGCCAGTACAGACGACCCTCGCGACGGACTGTAGCGGCGGCCCTGCGCGCGGTGGAATCGCCGCACGCTGGGACCTTGCTCACAACCATGCCCCCTGGTTCGCCGTCGGTCACGCGCGGGGAACATCTGAGGAGATGCGACCGGACAGAGGCGTCCGGTGAGACGGCGGGGGGTCGGTATGCGTATCAGGGGCATGGGGAAGTCGCTCGTCGCCGTCACCGGGGCCGCCGTGCTCCTCCTGGCCGCCGGCTGCACGGCGCAGCCGGGGGACGCGGGCGGCGGGGACGGCGGGAACCGTTCGCCGGTGCACATCGAGGTCCCGCGCACCCCGTCCGCCGCCGGGCGCACCGCGTCCGGGGACGGCGCGCCGAGCACCGCCGCCCCTGCCCCGGAGCCCTCGCCCGCCACCCTGTGGCGGCGCGGCGACTCGGGCCGCGGGGTGCGCGAGCTGCAGGCCCGGCTGCGTCAGGTCGACTGGCTGTTCGACGGCCCGACGGGGACGTACGACGACCTGACCGAGAACGCCGTCAGGGGTTTCCAGGGCAAGCGCGGATTGCCCCGTACGGGTGAGGTCGACTCCGCCACCTGGCGGCGGTTGCTGGCCATGACGCACGAGCCCGGCACATGGGAGCTGTACCTGATGGGCGGACAGCCGGCCGGGGCCCCGGACCGGCGCTGTATGACGGGCCGGGTGCTGTGCATCAGCAAGACGAGCCGCACGTTGCGCTGGATGGTGGACGGACGGACGCTCTCGACGATGGCGGTGCGCTTCGGCACGGAATACACCCCGACCCGCGAAGGTGTGTTCCGCGTCTACTGGAAGTCACGCGACCACGTGTCCACGCTCTACCACTCGCCGATGCCGTACGCGATGTTCTTCAGCGGCGGTCAGGCGGTGCACTACTCGTACGACTTCGCGGCGCGCGGCTATGCCGGAGGCTCGCACGGATGTGTGAACGTACGGGACGAGTCGGCGATCGCGGCGCTGTTCGCCCAGGTGCGGGTCGGCGACAAGGTCGTCGTCTACTGGTAGACGCCTGAAGGAGGATGTGGGGCGCGGGCGGGACCGGGGGAACGTGTCCCGCCCGCGCCGGTGCACGAGCCGTGGGTACGGGGGGAACCCCGGCTCCGTGCGACGGCCGATGACCAGTCGGCTCACTCAGTACTGCGCCACGGCGGCCGAAAGTGTCACACCTCCGGCGAAGAATTTTTCAGGAGAGGCGAAACCGCAGCTCAGCGCGGCAGTGGCGACGGCTCAGTGGTTCTCGGCGGAGCCCAGGGCGCTGTACGTCGGGCTCGGGGACGCCGTGCGCGTCGGCGCGGCCCCGACCAGACCGCGGGGTGCGGTGGGCACAGGGGCGACCGGCGCTATGTGGCCTTCGCCGTCACCGCCGTCACCGCCGTGGCCGCCCTGGTCGCCGCCACCGCCGCTGCTCCCTTTCCCGCCGCTGTCCCCTTTTCCGCCGCCGCCGTTCCCGTCGCGGCCCTTGCCGCTCCCGTCCTGGCCGGAACCCTCGTCGCCGCCGCCCAGGACCCCCTTGCAGTACGCCTTCACGCGGCCGCTGCCGCCCGCCGCGGCCGCCAGGTCGCGCAGCCGCTCGGGACCGAGGACCTTGCCTCCGGCCATGTCACGGCAGGACGAGCGCACCTCGGTCCACCGGTCACCGGTCGGCCCGTCCGCGCGGTTGCCGGGGTCGCCGGGCCGGCCGGTCGCGGTCGAGCCGTCGCGTGCCTCGTCGCGCGAGGAGCCGTCCCGCCCCGGTGTACCGGACGTGCCGCCCGGCGTCACGGACGGGCCCCCGGTTCCCGCCGTGCCGGGGGTCGCAGTGACCGACGGCTGAGGGGACGTCAGCGCCGGCGACACGGACGCGGCCGGCCCCGGGGCGTCGCGGAACGGAGTCGGCAGCATTCCGGTTCCGGCGGCCACCGCGACGCCGCCGATCATCCCGGCGGCCACCGTGGCGGCCAGCCCGAAGCGCACCGTGCGCCACCGGCGGGCCCGCCGCCCACCCGCCTCGGAACGACCGAGACGAACGAGTCCGGCGTCGGCATTGGCGGGCCCGCCTGCCGCCCGGGCGAGGTCGCGAGCCTGGGAGAGAGCGGCGGGCTGCGGGTGGCGCACCGCCCCGTTGTCGTTCCGGGCCGCACGGGCGGCCCGGAACGCGGCCACCGCGGCCTCCTCACCCGGGAGTTCCTCGCTGGTCGAAGCGGGTGCGGCGGCCAGAGCGGCGAGTGCTTCGGCGAGCCGTTCGGCGCGGGCACGCACCTCGGCGTCGACGGGGGCCGGGGGCTCTCCGCGCAGCAGACGCTCCGCCGCGTCCCTGTCCAGCCACCTGTCCTGCTCGTCGGCCATCACATGTCCTTCTGCGTCCGCGAACGCGTATGCGTCACACCGGCGGACGACACCGCACGTCTGTGCGCATCTCGCTGGGGAGGCATGGCGCCGAGCGCGCCAGCCGATTCCGGATCCGTGTCCGGATTCACTTCGAGCAACTCCGCGAGCCGCTTGAGACCGCGGTGCGCCGCCGTGCGGACGGCTCCCGGACGCTTGCCGAGCGTCTCGGCGGCGGTCTTGGCGTCGAGACCCACGACCACCCGCAGCACCACGGCCTCCGCCTGGTCCTGCGGAAGCTGGGCGATGAGGGAGAGCGTGCGGCCGGTTGCCAGGGCCTCGATGGCCTCCCCGGCCGTGTCGGACTCGGCGGGCTTCCCGGTCAGTTCCGTCTCGTCGCCGCCGATCGCGGGGCGGCGGCCGCGCATCCGTATGTGGTCGAGGGCGCGGTTGCGGGCGATACGGGCCGCCCAGCCGCGGAACCGGTCGGCATCGCCGCTGAACCGGTCCAGGTCACGGGCGATCTGCAGCCACGCCTCGGAGGTGACGTCCTCCGCGTCCGGGTCTCCGACCAGCGTGCGCACATACCCGAGCAGCCGCGGATGCACCGCGCGGTACACGGTACGGAAAGCGGTCTCGTCCCCCTCCTGTGCCGCACGCACCGCGGCCGTCAGCTCCGCGTCGTCCCCCAGCACCCGAACTGCCCCTCTGTGCGCCTGATCCGGCACCGCTCGCGCGCGCCGGGTTCTCGCCGTCGTGATTCCTCGTCCTGCCTGTGGTCTTCAGGCCGCTCGTGGTCTGCGGCGGTTGCATCACCCGTTATTGCTGATCGTCGCGGTCGGCGCGAAAGGCACGTTACGGCCTGAAACCGCTCTGCGTCCACGCCCGCACGACGTGCAACCAACCCGTGACGCGGCGAGGTGTGACAGAAAACGCATCCACGGCGCTGTAGAGAGTGACGGGCCGCCGCGCGGCCCGTACCGCGCGACGGCCGGGGCCTCTCCTGTGGGGGGTGGCGGCCCCGGCCGTTGCTTCGCGGCATCGGCCCGCCGCCCGGACAACGCAAGCACGAGCCACCGGAGTGTCCGGGAAGGCGGCACGGGGGCGCGGGATTACTTGTTCGAGGGCGGCTCGAGGGCCTGGATTACCTGTTCTTCCCGCGGGCCTTGGCGGCCTTCTTGGCCTGGTCCCCGGGCACGGGAGTGCGGGAAGCCGCGGGAACCCTGCCCGCCTTGCCCGCCTCGCCGGATTCGCCGGACTTGCCCGATTCGATGTCGCCCTGTGCCAACTGCTCGGCGCAGTAGGCGGCGACCTTCTGTTCACCGCCGGCGGCCTCGACGAGCCGCTGCCATGCCGTCGAGCCGATGGCGTTGCCACGGTTGTCCACCTGCTCGTAGGCGCGGCAATGGGCCTCGGTGTCCTGGGCGGTGTCCGGGCGGCCGGGAGAGACGGAGGTGTCCGTCACAGGGGACGTCGCCGGATCCGGCGCCCCGCTCCACCGACCCGGGGCGCTCGGCGACGGCTGCCGCCGCCCGTGACCGTCGTCCCCGCCGCCGAAGGAGCCGCCCGGGCCGATCGCCGCGAACGCGACTCCGCCGAGGGTCAGTCCGGCGAGCAACAGGCAGACCACGGCCTTCGCCGACGACCGCGCACGCCGGCGCCCGTGCGCCCGCCAGTCGTCCCTGCGCCGGGTCCGCGCCCGGGGCGCGCCGGCCTCCCGGACGGCCCGGAACGCGGCCACCGCCCTCTGTTCGGCCTCTGGGTCCAGGGCGCACTCGCGCAGCGCGGCGGCGAGCAGCGCCTCCAGCGCGGTACTCCCGGCCGCGCCGGCGGAGGTGGAGGCGGTACCGCCGGGGTGCACGCGCCGACGGCCGAAGACCTGGCCGTCGCTGTGCCGTTCACCCATGTCCACACCCATCTCCGCCCGGCCGCCGGCCCGGTCGTCGTGTCCGCCGCCGCTGCCGCTCACTTCGACTCACCCAGCGTCCCGGGGCCGTCATCCGTCACACCCCGGTCTTCCGCGCCCTCGACGCGAAGCCTGCGGGCCAGACGCTTCAGGCCCCGGTGGGCCGCGGTGCGCACCGCACCGGGCCGCTTGCCGAGGACGCGGGCGGCGGCGGGGCCGTCCAGGCCGACGACCACACGCAACAGCACGGCCTCGGCCTGGTCGCGCGGCAGTCCACGGATGAGTTCCAGGGCGTGCTCCGTGGAGATGGACTCCAGCGCCTCGTCATGGGTGCTGTGGGCGCCCGGCAGTTCGAGTGCCTCCTGTTCCAGCCCCGACGAACGGGGCCGTACCCGGCGGCGGCGCAGGTGGTCGAGCGCGCGGTGCCGGGCGATGGTCGCCGTCCAGCCGCGGAAACCCGCCCCGTCGCCCTTGAACCGCCCCAGGTCCCGGGCGATCTCCAGCCAGGCGTCGGAGGCCACGTCCTCCGCCTCGTCCGCGACGAGACCGCGCAGATACCCGACCAGCCCCGGCTGCACGATCCGGTACGCCACCGCGAAGGCGGCTTCGTCCCCCTGCTGGGCCCGCGCGACCGCAGCGCCCAGCTCCGCGTCGTACGGGTGTACGCGGCGCGGTTCCCCTCCCTGACCCAAGACTGTCCTCGCCCCATGCCGAGTTCGCGGCGGGTTTGTGTGTAACACCCACGATCATCAGCGCCGGGGCTCACAGAAATGTCACAGCTCGTCAGGCGGCAGCCGGGCGCGGGCCCGCCCGTGCGGCGTCGGCCGGTCCGTCCACGCCTCGTCGTACTGCGGGACGAGGTGTCGTCGGTGAGCGGTACGCGAACTCACGCCGATCCTCGAGCGGTTGCGCACGGCCGGCGTCCGGGCGCCCGAGAGCCAGGCCCCGGTGGAGCGCGTCGAGGAGGTGCTCTCCCCCGGCCGACGGACCTCGGGTGGAACCTCGGCCGGCTGCGACGGCCGCGACAGACGCTCAGACCGTCTTGCTCGCCGCGTCCCGGCACAGCAGCCGCAGCGAGCCGTCGCCGTGGAAGCAGCGGCGGGCCTCGTCGATGGGGTCCCACAGGCGGCCGTCCGGTGTGCGCACCCAGTGGTCGCCGCCGGACGACCACCACTCGCCGCCGGTCAGCCGGACCACCACCTCGCCCGCGTACGCCCCGAACCCGCGCATCACGGGCTCCACGGCGGCGTACGGCGGGCTCTGACGGCTTATCTCCTCGATCGTCCGGTCCACACGCCACAGGCTCTGCGCCGAGTAGTCGAGCCGCAGCCGGGCGCCCTCGCGCATGGCCGCGACGGCGTCGGCGGCCCAGCGGACGGGCTTCGTGGCGGCGTGGGGCCTGGTCACCTGAGTTGCGTTCACACCCGGAAGAGCGCCCTCCACCGCCGTCGCGTCACGCCGTCCTGAGGGGGTCCCCGACACCGGCGCAGGACCGCCCCACCGCACCACAGGACGGTCACAGGATCCTTGCAGCGGAAGGGGTTTACGAGGCTGTCGCCTCCGCGGCTACGAGCGGCCCCGTGCGCGCCGGGACACCACGGCCCGCAGCACCCGGCGCCCCTCGGTCGACACGTCGAGGGCCCGGCGCAGTCCGCCCGCGCCGTGGTCCCTGACCAGCTCCAGGACGGCGACCTGGCGTCGCAGTTCCGCGGCGACGAGCGGCGGCATGCGGTCCGTACGGCCCTCGCGGCGGGCCGCGACCGGGGCGTCGTCGTCGGCGGGGTCCAGCAACCGGTGGATCTGCAGCGCGGCCACCGAGCAGGCGTCGGCCCACCGGCGCAGGGCGTCGGCGGACGGCTCGGCGGGGACCGCCTCGAGCATGCGGCGGGCGAGGCGGGCGGCCTCGGCCTCGGAGGTGCACTCGGCGTCCGCCTCGGAGTCCTCCCCGGCCGCCAGCTCGGAGCGCGCCTTGGCGAGCCGCTGCTCCCAGTCGTGGCCCTCGACGAGGCTCGCCCACAGCGGCCGCAGGACCTCGTCGTCGCCTCCGAGGAGCGGCACACACCGGTCCAAACAAGCCAGTCCGCTCGCCGCGAGTGCCCGTTCGTCGGCCTGCGCGATCAGGTCCACCAGGCTCATCAAGCCTCCTCGAAACGCCTCGTCGGGGGCGCCTCATCCGTACGGAGCCCGCATCTTCCCTTACTGCGTGCGACGGACCGGGAGTGTCACAGTCACACCAGGGGGAGCTGTCGAGGCGTTCGAGGAGGGTATTTTCGGCCATCGAGCCTGCCCGAGGGGGCGTTTCATCCCAGCCGGCCCGCCAGCGCCTTGAACTGGGTCCAGGACAGCGACGGGGTCCGCGAGTCCCACAGCTTCTGCGCCGTGGCCCGCAGCGGCATCCGGATCCCGGCCGCCACCTGGTCCTGCGTCTGGGCGGTCGGACGGTCGCTCCAGACGGCGAAGACGCCGCCGAGGATCTGCCCGTCGTACCGCGCGGGCACCGCCGTCGTGCCCCGCAGGACCCGCGGGGTCCACTGTTCGTAGATCCGCTGCCCGGTGGGGTAGACGAAGGTCTGCGGCTGGCCGAGCACGTAGTAGAGGTACTCGTCGTTGTAGTTGATCACCTTGCGGCCCGCGCCCAGGTAGTCGGTCGGCGGCCGGGCGCCCAGCTCCTTGCCGGTCCAGTACGCGACCTCGAGGTCCCCGGCCGGCTGCACGGAGCTCGCCCGGTAGAAGCCGTCGTTCCAGGCCCGCATGGTCCTGCCGTGCCCGCGCATCACGTTCGCGCGGTCGTTCAGCCAGCCGGTCGCGAGGTCGGCGACGCCCGCCTTCGGACCGAACCGGGCCCGCGCGGCGGCGGCGAGCTGCGGGTAGGAGGCGGCCGGATCGCGCGCCATCAGCGCCAGGTACTCGTCGCCGCCGAGGTGCCAGTACGCGCCGGGGAACACGCCCGAGAACTCGTTCAGCAAATCGTCGACGATCTTCGCCGCCGCGGGCTTGGAGATGTCGACCGCCCCGCGCGTGGCGACGCCGGAGGCGTTGCGCAGCTGGATGTCGGGGTGGGCGGCGATGACGGCGCCGAGGTGGCCGGGCGAGTCGATCTCGGGCACCACGGTGATGTGCCGACTCGCCGCGAGATCGACGATCCTCTTCACCTCGGCCTTGCCGAGGTGCTGCTTGGAGACGATCTCCGGGTGCGAGGAGGACTCGATGCGGAAGCCCTGGTCGTCGGAGAGGTGCAGACCCAGTTCGTTGTACTTCAGGTCGCCCAGCTCACGTATGCGGTCCTCGATCCAGCCGGCCGTGTAGTACTTGCGGGCGATGTCGAGCATGAACCCGCGCCGCGGCTTGGCGGGCGCGTCGTTCACGACGCCCTCGGGCGCGGTTCCGCCGCCGTGCACTTCCTGCTTGAGGGTGCGGGTGCCGTAGAAGACGCCGGCCTCGCCGGGCCCGGTGATCTTCACCCGCCCGTTCGCGACGGTCAGCGTGTACGACTCCTGGTTGCCGCTGCCGGCCAGGCCCAGCTCCACGTCACCGGCGCCGGCGCCGGCGCCGGTCTGCCCGCCGTACGCCATGCCCAGCTCCCCGGCGAGCAGCCGCCCCTCGTCCGCGAGCTGAGCGTTGTCGACCACCACCCGGTGCCCGGATGCGGGCCGCCAGCCCGGGCCCCGCGCCGCGGTGAACCGGCTGACGGCGGGGATGGTGCGGGGCGGCTGCGAGAGGGGGTAGGAGCGGGATGGGACGGAGCGGGCGGAGCCCGTGGACGCCGCCGACGTGCCCACGGAGGCCCCGGCCCCGTTCGGCGAGCCGCCACCGGAGGGCCACAGCGTCACGGCCGCCGCCACACCGCCCGCCACCACGATCCCGGTGGTCGCCAGCAGCAACCTGGTGCGCCGTACGTGCGTCCTCCCCTCGGGGACCCGCCTGCGGCCGGTCACCAAGCCACATCCGTTTCGACACCGTGGCACGCGCGCACCGTGCTCCTCCGCATGCGTATGCGTATCGGTACTCGCCCGACCTTGGACCGCAAGCGACTCACCTCCACACTCTGCCCCCCTGCCGTTCCTTCCGAAGCTACGACCACCGTCCCGCCCACGTGTCCACGAAAGGTCCGGAAACTCTCCCATCCGGGTGAAATCCGGGCAGCGACTGGACGCCGACCCGACCGCCGTCGCTAACGTGGCGGCGCATTTCTCACACGATCCCCTGCCGACCCGCACGTGGCGCGCACGAGCCGTCACGCCAGCCGCCGAGGACCCACGCTGCCCGCGCACCGTCTACCGCACCTCCCCGGCCACACCGCCCTCCCGGCGCAGCACCGCACCGAGGCCGCCACGGGCCTCGCGCGGTTCAACCGCGCACCGGCCGACGACGTCCGGCGTGCCCTGCTCACCTGCTGCCGCAGCCTGCGCTGGGCCCACCGGGTCGCCGAGCACCGCCCCTACCCGGACCTCGACTCCCTACTCGCGGCGGCCGACGAGGCGACGTACGACCTCACCCCCGTGGACCTCGCCGAGGCCCTGGCCGGAGAATCCCTCGCCCCGCTCCCCGACGGCACGTACTCCGCCGCCCACACCGCCCTGAGCGCGGCCCACGCGGCGTACGAGAGCAAATTCGGCCATGTGTTCATCATCTGCCTGGACGAGGTGGCGCCGGACGAGCTGCTGGACCAGCTCCTCGCGGCCATCCGATCACGATTGGCGAACGATCCCGAGGAGGAACGGGTCCTGGCGACAGAGGAACTGCGCCGCCTGGCGAGGGGGAGACTGACCCGCCTGGTACGGGACTTTTCCGACCAACCCGTACAGCCCCGCACCCCGTAGGTGCACGGGGATGTGACGGCACGCGGCTCCGCCACACGGGCGCGAACAACTACGAACCGCCCGCATCCGGCAGAAAACAAGCAGCCCCGTCCCGGCAGCCGCCCGGCCGATGAGCCATCCGTGCTCGTTTGAGTGCCTGATTGATCACACCCGCAGGCCCCCCGTAAGCGCCGCAGGCAACCGTCGCTACCATGCTGGGGGCCGGTGGACCGTACCCGGCCGGGCCCGACCGACACAGAAAGCCGGCGCGGCCCTAGTCCCCGCTCCCGGAGGGTTCTTCCGTGCCGGCTGGAACGCTGTACCGCGGCCGGGAAGGAATGTGGTCCTGGGTGGCTCACCGAGTCACCGGCGTCCTCATCTTCTTCTTCCTGTTCGTACACGTGCTGGACACCGCACTCGTCCGTGTCTCCCCGGAGGCCTACGACAAGGTCGTGGCCACGTACAAGACACCGATCGTCGCGATTCTGGAGTACGGCCTCGTCGCCGCCATCCTCTTCCACGCGCTCAACGGCCTCCGCGTCATCGCGGTCGACTTCTGGTCGAAGGGCCCGCGCTACCAGAAGCAGATGCTCTGGACCGTCGTCGGAGTCTGGGTCGTGCTGATGCTCGGGGCGATCTACCCCGTCCTCGGCCACGCCGCTCGTGAACTCTTCGGGAGCTGACGCGTATGTCCACCACTGAAACCACCACCTCCGGCATCGGCCCCGTCGAGGGTGCCTCGCTGTACGACGTCGACAACCCGGCGCCGGTCATCGAGCCGCCCCGCAAGCGGACGAAGAAGACCCCGAAGTCGACCCGCGGCAACTTCGAGATGTACGGCTGGCTGTTCATGCGCCTGTCCGGCATCGTGCTGGTCGTCCTGGTCATCGGCCACCTGCTCATCCAGCTCGTGCTGGACGGCGGCGTCTCCAAGATCGGCTTCGCCTTCGTGGCCGGCCGCTGGGCCTCCCCGTGGTGGCAGGTCTGGGACCTGACCATGCTGTGGCTCGCGATGCTGCACGGCGCCAACGGCCTGCGCACGGTCATCAACGACTACGCCGAGCGGACGAACACGCGGCTGTGGCTGAAGGGCCTGCTGTACACCGCCACGGTGTTCACCATCCTGCTGGGCACGCTGGTGATCTTCACCTTCGACCCGAACATCCGCTAGGCACGGGGCTGCGAGAATCATGAAGATCCACAAGTACGACACCGTCATCGTCGGCGCCGGTGGCGCGGGCATGCGCGCCGCGATCGAGGCGACGAAGCGCAGCCGCACCGCCGTGCTGACCAAGCTCTACCCCACCCGCTCCCACACGGGCGCCGCGCAGGGCGGCATGGCCGCCGCGCTCGCCAACGTGGAGGAGGACAACTGGGAGTGGCACACCTTCGACACGGTCAAGGGCGGCGACTACCTGGTCGACCAGGACGCCGCCGAGATCCTGGCGAAGGAGGCCATCGACTCCGTCCTCGACCTGGAGAAGATGGGCCTGCCGTTCAACCGCACCCCGAACGGCACCATCGACCAGCGCCGCTTCGGCGGTCACAGCCGCAACCACGGCGAGGCCCCGGTCCGCCGCTCCTGCTACGCGGCCGACCGCACCGGCCACATGATCCTCCAGACGCTGTACCAGAACTGCGTGAAGGAGGGCGTGGAGTTCTTCAACGAGTTCTACGTCCTGGACCAGCTGATCACCGAGGTCGACGGCGTCAAGCGCTCGGCCGGTGTGGTGGCGTACGAGCTGGCGACCGGCGAGATCCACATCTTCCAGGCGAAGGCCGTGATCTACGCCTCCGGCGGCTGCGGCAAGTTCTTCAAGGTGACGTCGAACGCGCACACGCTGACCGGTGACGGCCAGGCGGCGGTGTACCGGCGGGGCATCCCGCTGGAGGACATGGAGTTCTTCCAGTTCCACCCGACCGGCATCTGGCGCATGGGCATCCTCCTGACCGAGGGTGCGCGCGGTGAGGGCGGCATCCTGCGCAACAAGGACGGCGAGCGCTTCATGGAGAAGTACGCGCCGGTCATGAAGGACCTCGCCTCCCGTGACGTCGTCTCCCGCTCCATCTACACGGAGATCCGCGAGGGCCGCGGCTGCGGTCCCGAGGGTGACCACGTCTACCTGGACCTCACCCACCTGCCGCCGGAGCAGCTGGACGCCAAGCTGCCCGACATCACCGAGTTCGCCCGCACGTACCTCGGCATCGAGCCGTACACGGACCCGATCCCGATCCAGCCGACCGCGCACTACGCGATGGGCGGCATCCCGACGAACGTCCAGGGTGAGGTCCTCGCGGACAACACCACGGTCGTCCCGGGCCTGTACGCGGCCGGCGAGGTCGCCTGCGTGTCGGTGCACGGCGCGAACCGCCTCGGCACCAACTCGCTGCTGGACATCAACGTCTTCGGTCGCCGCGCGGGCATCGCCGCCGCCGAGTACTCCCGGACGGCGGACTTCGTCGAGCTGCCGGAGAACCCGGAGGAACTCGTCGTCGCGCAGATCGAGCGGCTGCGCAACTCCACGGGCAGCGAGCGCGTGGCGGAGCTGCGTCGTGAGCTGCAGGAGACCATGGACGCCAACGTCATGGTGTTCCGCACCGAGCAGACGATCAAGACGGCGGTCGAGAAGATCGCCGAGCTCAAGGAGCGCTACAAGAACGTGGCGATCCAGGACAAGGGCAAGCGGTTCAACACGGACCTGCTGGAGGCCGTCGAGCTGGGCAACCTGCTCGACCTCGCCGAGGTCATGGCGGTCTCCGCACTGGCCCGCAAGGAGTCCCGCGGCGGTCACTACCGCGAGGACTACCCGAACCGCGACGACGTCAACTTCATGCGCCACACCATGGCGTACCGCGAGGTGGGCGACGACGGCACCGAGTCCATCCGTCTCGACTACAAGCCGGTCGTCCAGACCCGCTACCAGCCGATGGAGCGTAAGTACTGATGGCTACCCCTGTTCTGGACAAGGCCGAGGCGAGCGCTTCGGGCTCGGCAGCGTCCCCCTACATCACGGTCACCTTCCGCGTCCGCCGCTTCAACCCGGAGGTCTCCTCCGAGGCGACCTGGCAGGACTTCCAGCTGGAGATCGACCCCAAGGAGCGCGTCCTCGACGGTCTGCACAAGATCAAGTGGGACCTGGACGGGTCGCTGACCTTCCGCCGCTCCTGCGCGCACGGCATCTGCGGCTCGGACGCCATGCGGATCAACGGCAAGAACCGCCTCGCGTGCAAGACGCTGATCAAGGACATCAACCCGGAGAAGCCGATCACGATCGAGCCCATAAAGGGCCTGACGGTCCTGAAGGACCTGGTCGTGGACATGGAGCCGTTCTTCCAGGCGTACCGGGACGTGATGCCGTTCCTGATCACCAAGGAGACGAACGAGCCGACGCGCGAGCGTCTGCAGTCGGCCGAGGACCGCGAGCGCTTCGACGACACGACGAAGTGCATCCTGTGCGCCGCCTGCACGACCTCCTGCCCGGTGTTCTGGAACGACGGCCAGTACTTCGGCCCGGCGGCCATCGTCAACGCGCACCGCTTCATCTTCGACTCGCGTGACGAGGCCGGCGAGCAGCGGCTGGAGATCCTGAACGACAAGGACGGCGTGTGGCGCTGCCGCACGACGTTCAACTGCACGGACGCGTGCCCGCGCGGCATCGAGGTCACGAAGGCGATCCAGGAGGTGAAGCGGGCACTGATCACCCGCCGCCTCTGAGGTTCGTCGCGCACGACGCCTGAGGGCCCCGTTCCGCTGGGAACGGGGCCCTCGGGCGTGTGGGACACGATCGGGTGAACATGATCGTCAGGGACGTGGGGCGCCTTCGGGCCTACGATGATGCTCTCGGCACCACCCACTGGAGGCAGTGATGTCAGCAGCTCCCGTCGAGTGGCCACACGACGAGCGGCCACTGACGGCCCTGGCCGACGAGATCATGGAGCGCCATCCGGGGTACCACGTCGAGATCATCGGAGGCCAGCTCCTCGTGACCCCGTCCCCGGACGCTCAGCACTCCTTCGTCCTGACCGACCTCACCGTCCCGTTCATCGCGGCAGGACTCCACGGCCAGAAGACCAAGGTCGGGCAGAACATCGGCATCTGGCTCCCCGACGGCGCCGAGGACTTCGCCACCCCCGACCTGTGCGTCGTAGACGCCGACATCGACGATCACCACATCGAGAGGAACTGCTACGACCCCGCGGTCTTCCTCCTCGTCCTTGAGGTGACATCCAGCAACTGGAAGACCGACCTCCAGACCAAGGTCACCGCCTACGCCAACGCCAAAGTCCCGGTCTACGTGATCGTGGATCGCAAACACAACCGCCTCCACGTCCTGACCGATCCGGCGCAGGACGACTACGCCGTCCACCGCGTCCACGCCCCCGGCGAAGTGGTGACCCTCCCCGACTCCATCGGCGCGCACGTCACCCTGGACGTCGCCGAGATCCTGAAGGCCGGCCGGCAGAAGGCCGAGTAGGCCCCCGCCTCCTCAGCCCCGCAGTACCCGCCCCTGCTTGTCCGTGCGGTCGTTGCTCGTCAGGAACAGGATGCCGTCGATCAGCGCCCAGATGCCGAGGCCGCCGCAGGTGAACAGCTGGGCGATGCCCACGCCGACCGAGCCGACGTAGAAGCGGCCGATGCCGAGGCTGCCCAGGAAGATCTGCAGGATGCCGGCGACGATCTTGGACTTGTCGGAGTACGGGCGGCCCTGCGGGTCGACGCCGTAGGGAGCCTCGGGGGTGGGGACGGTCATGGGACTGCTCCTGGAAGTGCCGTAGCGGATCACGGAGAACCGGAATGGTTGACTCCGGAATAAGGCAAGGAGGGATCCCGCCGCGAAGATGGAATGAGAGTTCCGACCGGGATCCGGCCGGAGATCTTCTGTCGTCGTCCCCCTGCGAGCTGGGAGCTTAGGTAAAGGAAGCGCAAGGGCGGGAGAGGGTGTGAATGATTGTTCCTGTTCCGTGATCAAATCCGGACAGGCGGCGGCCACATCAAGCCGAAGCCACTCAACTCCCGCCTGTCAGAAGACGTTACGGACCACTGTCCACACCACCGCAAGCCCTAGGACCAGCACCTGTGCCCGTGTGCTCAGTTGTGGCTGCCAGCGACGGCCGCGCAGCCCTTCGACCGCCCAACGGCCCAGCATGGCGAGGGCGTACGGCGAGGCGAGGAGCAGTGCCCGGTTGTCCAGCCATGCCTCGGTGAAGTGACCGTGCATCAGGTCGTACACCATGCGGGTGCCGCCGCAGGCCGGGCAGAGCAGGCCCGTCAGGAGCCGGAACGGGCACTGGGGCAGCAGGTGCCCGGGCTGGTGCGGATCGGTGACGTACAGATAGCCGGCCCCGGCCGCCCCGGCGGCGAGTACCGCCAGGGGCGCCGCCGCCGGATGCCGCAGTACGGACTGGGGAGACATAGCGTCCTCAGCCGCGCAGGACGCGGCCCTGGGAGTCGGTCTGGTTGCTGCCCGTCAGCAGGATGATGCCGTCGATCAGCGCCCAGATCCCGAAGCCGCCGCAGGTGAAGAGCTGGGCGAGGCCCAGCCCGACGTTGCCGATGTAGAAGCGCCCGACGCCGAAGCCGCCGAGGACGAACTGCAGCACACCGGCGACGACCTTCGACTTGTCGGAGTAGGGGCGGCCGTAGGGGTCGTAGCCGTACGGGGCGTTGGGGTCGCCGGTGTACATCCCGGGCGGCACGGCGCCAGGCACAGACCCGTACTGCGGATACCCGTACTGGGGATACCCGGGCGGCGGGCCCGGGGGCTGGTTCGGGTACCCGTAACCGTAGGGACCGGGCTGCTGCGGCTGTTCGCTCAAGGACTGCTCCTGGGACCGGTTGCGGGGAGCCCCGCGAAGATGCGACAAGACGAGAAATGAGCCCGGTCATCATGCCCGAGAAGCCCCCGAGCACAGAAGCCGGGGCGGCGCAGCAGTGAGTTGAACATGTTCAAAAACAGGTCTACAGTCAGACACGCCAGCGTTTTGAACGCGTTCAAGAAGGGTGGGGGACATGGACCTCACGGTCATCGCCTACGTCATCTATCTGCTGGTCAGCATCGCCCTGACCGTCTGGGTGGCCCGCACGCTGAGCCGCAACGGCCGGATCTTCCTCGCCGACGTGCTGCGCGGGAACGAGAAGCTCGCCGATGCGGTCAACCACCTCCTGGTGGTCGGCTTCTACCTCGTCAACCTCGGTTTCGTCGCCCTGTACCTGAACGGTGACGACACCATTGCCGACATCCGCGGCGTCTTCGAGGCCCTGTCGACCAAGCTCGGCGTGGTGCTGCTGGTGCTCGGCGTGATGCACCTCGGCAACGTCTTCGTGCTCAACAAGATCCGTCGGCGCGGAGTGATGGAGCGGGAGCAGATGCCGCCGGTCGCGCCCCAGGACTGGGTCGCGCCCTCGGCCGGGGCGTGAGCGGCGTGCGGGCCACGGCGGACCGGGACGCCGCGCGCGTCCCGGTCCGCGGGCTCACCGTCCTGTACGACGCCGAGTGCTCCCTGTGCACCTACGTGCGCGACTGGCTGGTGCGGCAGGCGCAGTTGGTGCCGCTGCGGCTGGTGCCGGCGGCCTCCGAGGAGGCCCGCCGGCTCTTCCCCGGACTCGACCACCGCGCCACACTCGACGAGATCACCGTCGTGGCCGACGCGGGGCAGGTCTACCGGGGCGCCGCCGCCTGGGTCGTCACCCTGTGGGCCCTGCGCGAGCACCGGCCCCTCGCCCACCGGCTGAGCACACCGGCGGGAGCCAGGGTCGCCCGGGGCGCGGTGCTGGCGGCCGCCAAGTGGCGCGGGGCACAGTGGGGCGGCCGGACCTACTCCCGCAGCGACGGGTGGGCGTACGACCCGAGGTGGGGGTGGACGTACAGCGGCCCCGGCTGTGACGGCGGCGCCTGCGCCACTGACTAGGCTCTTGGGCGTGTCCGCGAAGAACGACGGCCCCGGCGAGGGCGTGACCCCGAGCAAGTCCGAGCAGACCCGTGCGCTGATTCTCCAGACGGCGATGCGGCTGTTCCAGGAGCGCGGCTACGAGAAGACCACCATGCGGGCGATCGCCAAGGAGGCCGGGGTCTCCGTCGGCAACGCGTACTACTACTTCGACGGCAAGGAACACCTGATCCAGGGGTTCTACGACCGGATCGCCGCCGAGCACCAGGCGGCGGTCCGGGAGGTCCTGGCACGGGAGACCGATCTGGAGGCGCGGCTCGCGGGTGTGCTGAGGGCCTGGCTGGACATCGCCACGCCCTACCACGAGTTCGCCGTGCAGTTCTTCAAGAACGCCGCCGATCCCGACAGCCCGCTCAGCCCGTTCTCCCCCGAGTCGGAACACGCGCGCACCGAGGCCATCGGCGTCCACCGGCAGGTGCTGGCGGGGTCGAAGGCGAAGGTGCCCGAGGAACTGCGCGACGTGCTGCCCGAGTTGATGTGGCTCGCGCAGATGGGACTAGTCCTGTACTGGATCTTCGACCGCACCGAGGGGCGCGAGCGCAGCTACCGGCTCGCCGAGCGCGGTGCCCGTCTCACCGCGCGCGGCGTCTCACTGGCCCGCTTCCGGGTGCTGCGGCCCCTCGTCCAGGAGGTGCACGAGCTGTTCACGGACTTCCTGCCGGGCATGACGAAGGCGCTTCCGGACCCGGCGCGAGGAAGAACCCGCTGACGCGATGAAGAACCCGCCGACGCGAGGATCCGCGGCGGTCAGATCCAGTTCAGGCGCCACAGACGGAAGACACCCGTGCCGTCCGACAGGTACTGGCCGCCGCCGACGTCCTCGCTGTTGACCACGTACTCCTTGCGCTGCCACAGCGGGATCAGCGGGACGTCCTGCGCCACGATCTCCTGGATGTGCTGGAAGTCGTCGGCGGTCCGGCTGCGGTCGGAGTAGCGCTGGCTGTCCAGGATCAGACCGTCGACCTGCTTGTTGCTGTAGCCGTTCTTCATGCTGTTGCCGGTGCCGACGAGCGGGGCCGTGAAGGTGTCGGGGTCGGGGAAGTCGGCGACCCAGCCGACGGCGTACGCGTCGAGCTTGCCGCTCGCGTACCGCTCCTGGAAGTCGGTCCACTCGTAGCCCTTGACGTCCACCGTGAACAGTCCGGTCGCCTCCAGTTGCCGCTTGAGGTCGGCGGCCTCCTCGGCGGCGGCGCCACGGCCCTGCGCGTAGCCGTAGGTGAAGTGGACGGGGACGCTCACGCCCGCGGCGGTGAGCAGGGCGCGGGCCTTCTTGGTGTCGGGCTTGGGGTAGGCGTCGAAGAACGACGTGGTGTGACCCGTGATACCCGCCGGGATCAGCGAGTACAGCGGGTCCGTCGTCCCCTCGTAGACGGTGCTGACGAGTTCCTCGCGGTTGATGACCGCGGCGATGGCCTGACGGACACGGCGGTCGTGCAGCGGTGAGCCGGCGGAGGTGTTCAGGACGAGGTTGCGGATCTCCGCGCTGTCGGCCTCGGTGACGCGCTGGCCGGGGTCGCTCGGCGAGAGGTTGGCCAGCACGGAGGGCGGCAGCTGGCGGGTGGCGACATCGACGTCCTTCGCCTTCCACGCCTTCTCCAGGGCGGCGGGGTCGGCGTAGTACCGCAGCTCGATGGGCCGGCCGGTTTCCTTCACGTCGCCCTTGTAGTGCTTGTTCGGGGCGAGGTCGGCCTTCTTGTCCTTCGTGTACGACGTCAGGGTGTACGGCCCGGTCCCGTCGACACCGTTGTCGGTGCGCAGCTTGTCCTGCGGGTACTTGGTGCGGTCGACGATGGAGCCGGCGCCGGTGGCCACTTTGAACGGGAAGGTCGCGTCCGGCGTGGACAGGTGGAAGGTCACGGTCAGCCCGTTCGCGTCCACCGAGTGGAGGGTGTCGAGCAGGGTCGCGGGACCGACGTCGGAGTTGATCCGCTTGACCCGGTCGAAGGAGTACTTGACGTCTTCGGCGGTCATGGTGCGCCCGCTGGGGAACGTGACGTCCTTGCGCAGCGTGCAGCGGTACGTCTTCAGGTCCGTGCCCACGAACCCGCAGCTCTGCGCGGCGTCCGGCACCGGTTCCACACCGTCCGGTTCGAAGGTCAGCAGTGACTGGAAAACGCTGCTGAACAAGGCCCACGATCCGGCGTCATAGGCCCCCGCCGGATCGAGCGACGTGACGGCGTCCGTCGTCCCGACCGTGATGGTCCTGTTGGTGTTCTCCTTGGCCGGCAGCAACTGCCACCCGCCCACTCCCGCGCCTGCCAACACCAGCACAGCCGCGAGAACCCGCATGCGAACCGATCGCATCGGCGCCCCTCCCCAGGCCCTCAGCGCATACCACTCCCCTGTGGCGATGATCACCTAATCACAGTGTTTCAAGTGGGGGAAGAGGCATTGGTTGAAGATGAGAGAGAACTTACCCAGGGGTTGTTTCCGTCAGGTTTCGGCCAAGGCATCAGGCCTGGCGGGAGGCCAGTTCGATGACGGTGATGTCCGACGGGGCGCCCACCCGCGTCGGCGGTCCCCATGCCCCCGCTCCCCGTGACACGTACAGCTGGGTGTCGCCGTAGCGGTCCAGCCCGGCGACCGTGGGGTTGGCCGCGGCCGCGACGAAGTCGCCCGGCCAGAGCTGGCCGCCGTGGGTGTGACCGGAGAGCTGGAGGTCCACGTGGTGCCTGACGGCTTCGTGGATCTGCAGCGGCTGGTGGGCCAGGAGGACCACCGCGCGTGAGGTGTCGCGGTCGCCGAGCGCCTTGGCGAAGTCGGGTCCCTCGCCCTCGCTCTCGCCCGCCAGGTCGTTGACCCCGGCCAGGTCGAACGCCGGCAGTTCCGTACGAGCGTTCTCCAAGGGGTGCAGGCCCAGCCGGCGTACCTCCTCCACCCACTGGTCCGCGCCCGAGAAGTACTCGTGGTTGCCCGTGACGAAGTAGCTTCCGTGACGGGCCTTCAGCCGGGACAGCGGGGCCGCCGCCGGGCCCAGGTCCTTGACGCTGCCGTCGACCAGGTCGCCGACGACCGCGATCAGGTCCGGCCGGGTCGAGTTGATCGTGTCCACGACCTTCTGCGCGAAGCCCCTGCCCAGCACGGGGCCCAGGTGGATGTCGCTCACCACCGCGATGCGGAAGCCGTGCGCCGCGCGCGGGAGTTTGGCCAGCGGCACCGTGACCCGCTTCACGGCGGGGCCGCGCAGGACCCCGTAGGTGCCGTAGCCCACCGTGCCGACCGCGGCGGCGGCCACCGTTCCACCGACGAGCCGGGAGACGAACAGGCGCCGGGACGGGGCGGACTGAGCCTGTGGCGGCGCGGGCTCCGAGCCTGCGGGCTCCGAGCCTGCGGGCTCCGGGTCCGCGGGCTCCGGGTCCGCGGATGCCGGTCCCACCGGCACCGCCGCCGGTACCGGTGCCGTCTGCTCCGCTCGCGCCCCGCGCTCCACCACGCGCCGCACCAGCGGTCGTACCAACTCCCCCGCCACCAGCGCCAGCAGCAGGTACAGCGTCAGCGCCATCCACAGGAAGCCGGGCCAGCCGAGGACGCGTTGCAGCCAGAACGGGGCGCCGGCGCGCTCCGCGACCAGGGCCGCGACCATCAGCACCGGTCCTGCGACGAGCACCGCCGTGCCGGTGCGGCGGGCCCGGCCCGGACCGCGGGTCGTGTCGCGGACCAAGCGACGCCAGGCGTACCAGTGCAGGGCGACGAGCGCGGCGAGGACGGCGAGGACGACGAGCGCGAGGACGACGGCCACGGTGTTGTCCCCGTCCCGCTATGACGTTCGCCGCAGCGCGCGCAGTCCGCGCAACCCAATGACGCCGATGACAGTCCCAAGGACAAAGGAGACGACGGCGAGCGTCAGGTGCACCCAGAAGTACGCCGTCGGATTCCCCGCGTCGTCGAACGCGAGTCCGCTGCCGTCCTTCCAGAGGTTCTTTACGAAAGTGATCCAGATGACCCAGCTCCACACCCCGAAGGCGAGCAGGAACCAGGAGACGGGGCGGCTGAGCTTCATACCTTCAGTATCGCGGGTCGGGGGCGGCCCCTCGTCCGGGGGTGCGCGGCAACGGCCGGGACGTGTCGGGACTTCTCCGTCGGCGCCCGGTACCTTCGCGGTCGTGTCCGCCTTGAAGAAGATCGTCGGGCGCCGCCTGCCGGTCGCCTCCGCCGTCGTGCTGTCCCTCTCGCTCGCCGCACCGGCGACCGCGTTCGCGGCCCCGAAGACCCCGGCGGCGTCGCCCTCGGCCACCCCTCCGGCCGTGATGTCGACCGTCGGCGGCGAGCAGCTCGGCAGGCCGGGCACCCAGGTGAACCTGGGCGGCGGTGCTCCGGTGCTGCCGAAGGACGTCACCGCGCGCTCCTGGATCGTCGCCGACGCCGAGTCCGGTGACGTCCTCGCCGCGCACAACGCGCACTGGCGGCTGCCCCCGGCGAGCACCCTGAAGATGCTGTTCGCGGACACCGTGCTGCCGAAGTTCCCGGCGAGCGAGACGCACAAGGTGCTCCCCTCCGATCTGGCCGGCATGGGCGCCGGATCCAGCCTGGTCGGGATAAAGGAGGGCGAGACCTACACCGTCCACGACCTGTGGCTCGGCGTGTTCCTGCGCTCCGGCAACGACGCCGTGCACGCGCTGTCGGCGATGAACGGCGGCGTCCCGCAGACGGTGAAGGACATGCAGGCGCACGCCGAGGAGCTGCAGGCGCTCGACACGCACGTGGTCAGCCCGGACGGCTACGACGCCCAGGGGCAGGTGTCGTCGGCGTACGACCTCACCCTGGTCGCCCGGTCCGGACTCCAGAAGAAGGACTTCCGCGACTACTGCTCGACGGTGCGGGCCACGTTCCCGGGCGAGACCACCCAGAAGGGCGGCAAGAAGTCCCGCGGGTCGTTCGAGATCCAGAACACCAACCGGTTGCTGGCCGGCGACTACGACATGACCCCGTACCGGGGCATCGCGGGCGTGAAGAACGGCAACACCACCAACGCGGGCGCGACCTTCACGGGGGTCGCCGAGCGCAACGGCAGGGTGCTGCTCGTGACGGTCATGAACCCTGAGAAGCACGACCACAACGAGGTCTACAAGGAGGCCGCCCGGCTGCTCGACTGGGGCTTCGGCGCCGCCGGCAAGGTGACGCCGGTGGGCGAGCTGGTCGCGCCGAAGAGCGCGGCCACGGGCACGGACCCCAGCGGCACGCCGTCCCCGGCCGCCGCGGCCGGGGGGCCCGGCAAGCCGGTGGCGGCCTCGGTGCGGGAGGGCGGCTCCAGCGGGATGGGCGTGGCGCTCGCCATCACGGCCGGCGTTCTGGTGCTGCTGGGCGCGGGGGCGTTCCTGGTGAATCGCCGCTGGCCGCTGCCCGATCTGGTACGTCGCCGGACGCGTCCCTGACCTGTTCGACCTGTTCGACCTGATCGACCTGTGCCGCCTCCTTCTCCTTGCTCTGCGTCGCCGTCCAGGCGGCGCAGAACAGCACGAGCTTGGAGGTGAAGTTGATCCACAGCAGCAGCGCGACGGGCACTCCGAAGGCGCCATACATGCTCTTTCCGGCGACGCCCTGGATGTAGCCGCTGAGCAGCAGCTTGAGCAGTTCGAAGCCGACCGCGCCGATCAGGGCGGCGACGAGCAGGCGGCGGCGCCGCGGCTCCACGCCGGGCAGCAGGGTGAGGACGTAGAGCAGGACGAGGAAGTCGGCGAGGACCGAGACGGCGAAAGCGGCGATGCGCAGCAGGACGCTGCCCCAGCCGCCCCGGTCGAGGCCGAGTTGCCCGGCCATCCAGTCGACCAGCGCGGTGGCGACGGTGGACGTGGCGAAGGTGACGACGACCGCGCCGCCGAGGCCGACCAGCACCAGCCCGTCCTTGAGCGTGCGCACCAAGGGGTTCGCGGTGTCGTCCGGCAGCTCCCACACCGCGCGCAGGCAGTCCCGCATCTGGCCCACCCAGCCGATGCCGGTGAACAGCAGCACGGCCCCGGCGATCACGCCGACGGTACCGGCGTTCTGCACCAGGCCGTGGATGTCGAGCTGGCTGGAGATGCCCGGGAACTGCTCGGCGATCTTCTTCTGCACGGTGTTCTGCTGGGCCTGGCTGAGCGTCCCGGCGCCGATCGCAGCGGCGACGGTGAGCAGCGGGAAGAGCGCCACGAAACTGACGAACGTCATCGCGGCGGCGAGCCGGGTCCACTTCACGCGGTCCAGGCGTTCATAGGAACGCCAGGCGTGCGTGGTCATCAGGCGCGTGACCAGTGGCCCGATGCCGGGGAGTCTTTTCAGCCAGTCCATGCTCCGTCCCTCCCCTGGTGAACCCGGTCCGTACCCCGGTACTCCGGTCTGTATCCGGTTTCCCCGCATCGCCCATTTCAGTGAGGAGCCGCACAGAGGGGAGATCGTGAGCAGTTATGCCCGTTTCATCACGATACGGTCGCGGTCATGTCTGCCGCGAAGGACGCCCACCGCCTACCCCGGTCCCTGCTGGTCCTGGGCGGCACGTCGGAGATCGCCCTGGCCACCGCCCGCCGCCTGGTCGCCCGCCGCACCCGTACCGTATGGCTGGCGGGGCGGCCCTCCCCCGGGCTGGAGGCCGCCGCCGAGCATCTGCGGGCGCTCGGCGCCGACACCCGCACCGTCGCCTTCGACGCCCTGGACCCCGAGGCGCACGAGGCCGCGCTCGGCAAGGTGTTCGCGGAGGGAGAGGTCGACCTGGTGCTGCTCGCGTTCGGCGTGCTCGGCGACCAGGCGACCGACGAACGCGACCCGGTGGCAGCGGCGCGCGTCGCCCGGACCAACTACACGGGCGCGGTCACGGCGGGACTGGTGTGCGCCCGGGCCCTTCAGGCACAGGGCCACGGCTCGATGGTGGTGCTGTCGTCGGCCGCCGGGGAGCGCGCCCGACGCCGGGACTTCCTGTACGGCTCCAGCAAGGCGGGGCTCGACGTGTTCGCGCAGGGCCTGGGCGACGCGCTGTACGGCACGGGCGCGCACGTCATGGTCGTACGCCCCGCGCACGTCCGCACGCGCGGCACGGCGGCACGGGAGCCGGAGCCGCTCTCCACCACGCCGGAAGAGGTCGCCACGGCGATCGAGCTCGGGCTGCGCAGACGGTCGGAGGTGGTGTGGGTCCCCGGCGTCCTGCGCCTGGTCATGGCCGTCCTACGGCACCTTCCGCGACCGCTGTTCCGGCGACTGCCCGTCTAGGGTCCCTCTCAGGGCCGGGCCCTGCCCGGGAGCGGGCACTTCCCTAGAGGGTCGGCAGGCCGGCGTTCTCAGCCGGGGCGGTCGCCTGGGGCGGTACGACCGCGCTGCCGAAGGGGAACTCCCGCAGCTTGCGCCAGACGCCGTCCGCGCCCTGCTCGTACAGGGCGAAGCCCGTGCAGGACCACTCGGCCGCGTAGTCCGCAAGCTCCTCGTACGCCCTGTCCATCGCCGCGTCGTCGATGCCGTGCGCCACCGTGACGTGCGGGTGGTAGGGGAACAGCAGCTCGCGCGCCACCGGCCCGGAGGGGTCCCGGACCTGCCGCTGCAGCCGGGAACAGTCCTCGGCGCCCTCGACGACCTTCACGAACACCACCGGCGACAGGGGCCGGAACGTGCCCGTGCCGGCCAGCCGCATCGGGAAGGGGCGCCCGGCCGCCGCGACGGCGACGAGGTGCGCCTCGATCGCGGGCAGATCCGCGGAGTCCACCTCCGTCGGCGGCAGCAAGGTGACATGAGTGGGAATGCAACGCGCCGCGGCGTCGCCGAAGCCCGCGCGCAGCTCCTGGAGCTCGCTGCCGTGAGGCTCCGGGACCGCGATCGACACACCGATCGTTACGGTCCCCACGTCGTCTCCCTGTCGTCGAGTCGGTCGTCGTGTCGGTCGTCGTGTCGGATTCGTGCACAGCCGTCCGGCTATCGACTGTACGGCCACGACCGCCCGGTGGGCAGGCGCAACCGCAGTGATGTACAGCGCTCTTGGCCGTGGCGCGTCCGTACGCCGGTACGCGCCGGTCCCGACGTCAGTGCTTGGCGGGCAGGAAGCCCACCTTGTCGTACGCCTGCGCCAGCGTCTCCGCGGCGACGGCGCGGGCCTTCTCCGCGCCCTTGGCCAGGATCGAGTCGAGGGACTCGGGGTCGTCCAGGTACTGCTGGGTGCGCTCCCTGAACGGCGTGACGAACTCGACCATGACCTCGGCGAGGTCCGTCTTCAGCGCGCCGTAGCCCTTGCCCTCGTACTGCTGCTCGAGGTCCGCGACCGGGGTCCCGGTGAGGGTCGAGTAGATCGTCAGCAGGTTGCTGACGCCCGGCTTCTGCTCCACGTCGTAGCGGATCACGGTGTCCGTGTCCGTGACCGCGCTCTTGACCTTCTTGGCGGTGGTCTTCGGCTCGTCCAGCAGGTTGATCAGGCCCTTCGGCGTGGACGCCGACTTGCTCATCTTGATGGACGGGTCCTGCAGGTCGTAGATCTTCGCCGTCTCCTTGAGGATGTACGGCCGCGGGATCGTGAACGTCTCGCCGAAGCGGCCGTTGAACCGCTCTGCGAGGTCGCGGGTCAGCTCGATGTGCTGGCGCTGGTCCTCACCGACCGGGACCTCGTTCGCCTGGTAAAGCAGGATGTCGGCGACCTGGAGGATCGGGTAGGTGAACAGGCCCACGCTCGCACGGTCGGCGCCCTGCTTGGCGGCCTTGTCCTTGAACTGGGTCATGCGGCCGGCCTCGCCGAAGCCGGTGAGGCAGTTCATGATCCAGGCGAGCTGGGCGTGCTCGGGGACGTGGCTCTGGACGAAGAGCGTGCACCGCTCCGGGTCGAGCCCGGCCGCGAGCAGCTGGGCGGCGGCCAGGCGGGTGTTGGCGCGCAGGTCCTTCGGGTCCTGCGGGACGGTGATCGCGTGCAGGTCGACGACCATGTAGAACGCGTCGTGGGTCTCCTGCAGGGCCACCCACTGACGGACGGCGCCGAGGTAGTTGCCGAGGTGGAACGAGCCCGCGGTGGGCTGGATACCGGAGAGCACGCGAGGACTGTCAGAGGCCATGTCCACCATTCTCTCAGGTCCGGGGGGCCGGGCTGGAACTGGCCGGGAACAGCCGTGACCCGATCTTTCTGCGACGGTGTAACAAAGGACATGACAACTGAGGGGGGTCGCGTGCGCGGGCTCGGCAGGCCGGTGGGGGCACTGGTGACGACGGTGGTGGCCGCGGTGGTGGCGCTGGCCGGGCCGGTGGCGCCGGCGCGGGCCATGAGCAGGGACATACCCGATCTCGCGCTGGTCGTGGGGGGCGATTCGGGCCGCACGACGACCTTACGCTCGGGTGACCGGCGCTTCGCGCTGCTGTGGCAGTTGCTGGCGCCGACGGAGACGCGGACGGAGCGGGTGCCCGAGGCGTGGCAGCACGGGCGGTATCCGCGGGCGCGGGCCACGGTGGTGTGGGCGCTGACCGGGATCGGGGGGTGGCCCTACACGCGGCGGGCACCCGGGGGTGACGTGGCCATCGAGCGGCAGGACCAGGTCTTCCTGGCGGCGGACGGGACGCCCTGGGTGCGCTCGGACCCGGCGCCGGACGTGGCCGACGACGACATCCGGTGGCGGCGGGTGCCGAAGGGCGTCTTCGAGCGGTTGGAGCAAGACGGGCTCTTCGGGGCCGCGCCCGCCGCGCCCCGAGGTGGCCTTCCGGACGACCTGCGCTGGGCGGCCGTGGGGCTCGGGGCCGGGCTGGCGCTGGGTGCCGGTGGCACGTTGGCCGTACGACGGCGCGCGGCGGCTCGGCGGGTGGCCGAGCCGCCGCGGCAGGAGCTCATCGATCTCGGAGAGCTCGGGTGACCGGCAGCGGTCAGCCCAGGTCGATCTCCGGGTACAGCGGGAAGCCCGCCACCAGGTCCGTCGCTCGCTGGGCGATCTCCTGGGCGACCTTCTCGTCCAGGACGTGGGCCGCCTTGGACGGGGCGCCGGACTTGGTGGTGCCCGGCTCGGTGGTGGTGAGGACCCGGTCGATCAGGCCCGCCACCTCGTCCATCTCCGCCGTGCCCAGGCCACGGGTGGTGAGCGCGGGCGTGCCGATGCGGATGCCGGAGGTGTACCAGGCGCCGTTCGGGTCGGCCGGGATGGCGTTGCGGTTGGTGACGATGCCCGACTCCAGCAGGGCGGCCTCGGCCTGGCGGCCGCTGAGGCCGTAGGAGGTCGCCACGTCGATCAGGTTCAGGTGGTTGTCGGTGCCGCCGGTCACCAGCGTGGCACCGCGGCGCATCAGGCCCTCGGCCAGCGCCCGGGAGTTGTCCACGATCCGCTGGGCGTAGTCCTGGAAGGCGGGCTGCCGGGCCTCCGCGAGCGCCACCGCCTTCGCGGCCATCACGTGCGGGAGCGGGCCGCCGAGGACCATCGGGCAGCCTCGGTCGACCTGGTCCTTGAGGGAGTCGTCGCACAGGACCATGCCGCCGCGCGGGCCGCGCAGCGACTTGTGGGTGGTCGTGGTCACGATCTGGGCGTGCGGGACCGGGTCGAAGTCGCCGGTGAGGACCTTGCCCGCGACCAGGCCGGCGAAGTGCGCCATGTCGACCATGAGCGTGGCGCCGACCTCGTCGGCGATCTCGCGCATGATCCGGAAGTTGACCAGGCGCGGGTAGGCGGAGTAGCCGGCGACGATGATCAGCGGCTTGAACTCGCGGGCCTGGGTGCGCAGGGCGTCGTAGTCGATGAGGCCCGTGGCCGGGTCGGTGCCGTAGGAGCGCTGGTCGAACATCTTGCCGGAGATGTTCGGGCGGAAGCCGTGGGTGAGGTGGCCGCCCGCGTCCAGGGACATGCCGAGCATGCGCTGGTTGCCGAAGGCGCGGCGCAGCTCGGCCCAGTCCTCCTCGGAGAGCTCGTTGACCTGGCGGACGCCCGCCTTCTCCAGGGCCGGGGTCTCGACGCGCTGGGCGAGGACGGCCCAGAAGGCGACGAGGTTGGCGTCGATACCGGAGTGCGGCTGGACGTAGGCGTGGCGGGCGCCGAACAGCTCGCGCGCGTGCTCGGCGGCCAGCGACTCGACGGTGTCCACGTTGCGGCAGCCGGCGTAGAAGCGGCGGCCGACGGTGCCCTCGGCGTACTTGTCGCTGAACCAGTTGCCCATCGCCAGCAGGGTGGCCGGGGAGGCGTAGTTCTCGGAGGCGATCAGCTTGAGCATCTCGCGCTGGTCGGCGACCTCCTGGCCGATGGCGTCGGCGACCCGGGGCTCGACCGCGCGGATCACGTCGAGGGCGGCGCGGAAGGCGGTGGACTCGGTGGAGAGGGGCTGCTGCTCTGTCATGTCGGCCTCCGGGCGGCGTGGCTTGAAGCGTTCACGGTTCACGGTTGGCCCAGGCGCACGGCACTCGCTCGCATCCGGGCCGCTCCCCGATGGTCGGTCCCATCCCTGCGCGCCAGTCACGGCCCGTCGATCAGCCTACCGGGCATCGCGGCGCGGTCCGTTCCCGTGTCCATCATGCGAGCGACACGGCCGAAGGGGCGCACGTCCGCCCGGGGCCGGAAGACGGCCGGGCCGGCTGCGGGCGGCTCGGCGTCCGAAGGACCGCATCTAGAGGATCACGTGTGGCAGGAAACGCGCGTACTCGTCCGTGACCAGGCCCGACGACTCACGGATGCCGAGGCCCGCCGACTCCTCCTCGACGACCCACGCTCCGAGGACGACGTGGTTGCCGTCGAAGGAGGGCAGGGGCGCCAGTTCCTGGTAGCAGCACGGCTCCTCCCGCACGACGGGCGCGGCGCCCGGCGCGTGGACCGTGACGCCCTCGCCCTCGCGGCCGAGGAGCGGCTTGGCGACGTACCCCGTGGTGCGGGCCAGCTCCCGGGGGCCGTCCAGGTGGGCCGGAAGCAGGTTCGGGTGCCCGGGGTACAGCTCCCAGAGGATCGCGAGCAGCGCCTTGTTGCTGAGCAGCATCTTCCAGGCGGGCTCGATCCACAGGGTGCTGCCGGTGCCGCCGCCGTTGTCGAGGGTGTCGAGGACGTGGCCGCCGAAGCGGTCGGTGGTGAGCCATTCCCAGGGGTACAGCTTGAAGCAGCTGCGGATGAAGCGGAGCCGGTTGTCGACGAAGCGCTCCGAGAGCGGGTCCCAGCCGATCTCCTCCATGGAGATCCAGTCGGTGTCGAGACCGGCCTGGTCGGCGGTCTCCTTCAGGTAGGCGACCGTCATGAGGTCCTCGCCGAGCTCGTCACTGGCCGAGTGGGCGAAGTACAGCGGGCCGCCGGGCGGGAGCAGCGTGGCCTGCCTCTTCCAGGCGGCGACCAGGCGTTCGTGGAGGGAGTTCCACTGGTCGGCGCAGGGGAAGCGGTCCTCCATCCAGAACCACTGGGCGCTCGCCGCCTCCACGAGCGAGGTGGGCGTGTCGGCGTTGTACTCGAGGAGCTTCGCCGGGCCCGTGCCGTCGTAGCGCAGGTCGAACCGGCCGTACACGGAGGGGAGTTCGGCGCGTCGGTGCCAGGACTCGGCGACCGCGGCGGCCACGCGCGGGTCGGTGATGCCGAGGTCGGCGAAGCGGTCCGTGGCGACGATGTGCCCGGCGGCGGCCAGGCACATGCCGTGCAGCTCCTCGACGGCCTCTTCGAGGGCCTCCACCTCCTCGAGTGTGAAGACGTAGTAGGCGCTCTCGTCCCAGTACGGGCGCAGCGAGTCGTCCGGGTAGCGGGTGAGGGGGTAGATCAGGCCCTGCGCCTCGACGGTCTCCTGCCAGCCGGGGCGGGGTTCGGTCGTACGGCGTTCCACCGCGGCTCAGCCGCCGGACTTGCCGTGACCGCTGCCGAAGCCGCCGCGGTCGACGCCGCCGTGGCTTCCGGACCCGCCGGATCCCTTGTGGGGCTTGGTGAAGGAACCGCCGTTGACGAAGCCGCCCTTCTTCTTGCCGCCGTAGTACCAGCCGCCGTCCACGGAGGTCTTGGTGGACTTGCAGTTCTTGTCGGAGACGACCTTGTAGCCCTTGCCGAGGGTGTAGCTGTCCCGGTCGACGCAGCGCTTGTCCGGGTCCGAGGAGCAGGCGGTGAGGGCGGCGGCGAGGAGTCCCACGCCGCCGAGGACGACGGTGCCCGAGCGCAGTCGCCGGCGTGTGTCCGCCATGTTCGTTGATCCCCCGTCGAGTGAGAATTCGTTGAGCTGTTGGTGAGACTCTGCGGCAATCAGACTAGAGACCGCCGTCGTCGTGTTCGCGGCTGCCCCTGCCCCCCGGATGTCTCCTACAGTCGCTCTGTGCTTCTGGGAATGGTGTGCGCGCTGGGCGCGGCGGTCTGTTTCGGTACGGCGACGGTGTTGCAGGCGGTCGCCGCGCGGGCGGCGGGCACGGGTGGGGGCGGGGACGCGGCGCTGCTGCTGCGGGCGTTGCGGCAGTGGCGGTATCTCGCGGGGCTCGCGCTGGACGGGCTCGGGTTCCTGTTCCAGATCGCGGCGCTGCGGTCGATCCCGATCTACGCGGTGGGCGCGGCGCTCGCGTCCAGCCTGGCGGTGACGGCGGTGGTCGCGGCGCGGCTGCTGCGGGTGCGGCTGACCGGGAGCGAATGGGGTGCGGTGGCGGTGGTGTGCGGGGGGCTCGCCATGCTGGGTCTGGCGTCCGGGGCCGAGGGCGACCGGGGCGGGTCGGCAGGGCTCCGGTACGCGATCTTGGCAGCGGCGGTGTGCGTTCTGGTGCTCGGGCTGGTGGGGGGCCGGTTGCCGGGGAGGGGGCGTTCGCTGGTGCTGGGGCTGGGCGCCGGGTTCGGGTTCGGGGTGGTCGAGGTGGCGGTGCGGCTGATCGACTCGCTGGCGCCGTGGGGGCTGCTCGCCAATCCGGCGACGTACGCGCTGGTGGTGGGTGGCGGGGCGGCGTTCGTGCTGCTGACGACGGCGCTGGAGCGGGGGTCGGTGACGGTCGCGACGGCGGGCATGGTGGTCGGCGAGACGGTGGGACCGGCCGCGGTGGGCGTCGTGTGGCTGGGTGACCGTACGCGGGAGGGGCTGAGCTGGCTGGCGGTCCTGGGGTTCGCGGTGGCGGTGGCGGGTGCGCTGGCGCTGGCCCGGTTCGGGGAGGCGCCCACCCATACCGCGGAGGCTGCCCGGTTCTAGGGCAACACACGGCACAGCGCTTCCAGCGCCCCCGACCACGCGTGGTCCGGTGGCGTTCCGTAGCCCACGACCAGGGCGTCCAGTGGGCGTGTGGTGGCGGACGGGTGGCGGTAGGCCGACAGACCCTGCAGTGACAGGCCCTGCCAGGTGGCCGCCCTGATCACCGACGCCTCCGTGCCCGGGGGCAGTTGCAGCACCGCGTGCAGGCCGGCGGCGATGCCCCAGACGCGCACCTTCGGGGCGCGGGACGCGAGTGCGGCGACCAGGGCGTCACGACGGCGGCGGTAGCGCAGGCGGGCGGCGCGGACGTGGCGGTCGTAGGCGCCCGAGGTGAGGAACTCCGCGAGGGTGAGCTGTTCCAGGACGCCGGTGGCCCAGCCGCCGACCCGCTGGGCGGCCAGCACCTCCGGGAGCAGTGACGCGGGCAGGACCATCCAGCCCAGGCGGAGCCCGGGGGCGAGGGACTTGCTGGCGGTGCCCAGGTACACCACGTGGTCCGGGTCGAGGTCCTGCAGCGCGCCCACGGGCTGGCGGTCGTAGCGGAACTCGCCGTCGTAGTCGTCCTCCAGGACGAGGCCGCCCGTGCGACGGGCCCAGTCGACCACCGCGGCCCGGCGCTCCGGGCGGAGGGCGCCGCCGAGGGGGAACTGGTGTGCGGGGTTCAGCAGCACCGCCGGTACGCCGGTCAGGTCCTCCGTCCGCGTGCCGAGGTCGTCGAAGGGCAGCGGTACCGTGGGCAGCCCGGCCCGCTGAAGGATGTTCCAGTGCACGAACAGGCCGTACGACTCCACGGCCACCGAGCCCGCCCCGCGGTCCCGCAGCACCTCGCCGAGGAGTTTCAGGCCCTGCGCGAAGCCGGAGCAGACCACGATCCGCTCCGGGTCGGCCCGCACACCCCGGACCCGGGAGAGGTAGCCGGCAAGCGCGGTGCGCAGTTCGACCCGGCCGCGGGGGTCGCCGTAGCCGAGGGCGTCGTGCGGGGCGGCGGCGAGGGCGCGGCGGGCGGCCTTGAGCCATGCGGTGCGGGGGAAGGAGGCGAGATCCGGGGTGCCAGGCGTCAGGTCGTAGGGGAGGCGGCCACGCTCGGGCGGGTGCGGCACGGGCTGTCGGGGCGGCGCGGCCACCGGATGCTCGGCCACCCGGGTGCCCGAGCCCTGGCGCGCGGTGAGCCAGCCCTCGGCGACGAGATCGGCGTAGGCGTCGGCGACCGTGTTGCGGGCGATGCCCAGGTCGGCGGCGAGCGAACGGGAGGACGGCAGCCGGGTGCCGGGCGCCAGGCGGCCGGTGCGGACCGCTTCGCGCAGGGCGTCGGTCAGGCCCCGGCGCAGGCCCGGGCCGGTCGGCTCCAGATGCAGGTCGATGCCCAGAGTGGCCCACGTTTTCCCCATGGAAATGGACCATACCCCTGGGCTGCTTGGCTCCTAGGGTCTAAGGCATGACCACGAACGAGAACGCCACCACCGTTGAGTACGCCCCCGAGCACACCCCCCGCATGGCGTGGGCCAAGCACGCCCCGGAGGTCTTCAAGACGATGGTCCGGCTCGACGCGGCGGCCGGGCAGGGACTGGAGCCGACACTGCGCGAGCTGGTGAAGATCCGCGCCTCCCAGATCAACCACTGCGCGTACTGCCTCGACATGCACACCAAGGACGCGCTCGCGGCGGGCGAGAGCGTGGAACGGATCATCCAGCTGAGCGCGTGGGAGGAGTCGCGGCACTTCTACACCGAGCGGGAGCTCGCGGCGCTGGAACTGACCGAGGCCGTCACCGTCCTGACCGACGGCTTCGTGCCGGACGAGGTCTATGAGAAGGCCGCCAAGCACTTCGACGAGGCCGAGCTGGCGCAGCTCATCGCGGCGATCGCCGTGATCAACGCATGGAACCGGTTCGCCGTGTCGACGCGGGCGGTGCCGGGACACTACCGGCCCGGGCAGTTCAAGTGACGGCTCGCACGACGTATCTGCACGGCGAGGTCCGCGCCTCGATGCAGGCGCTGAGCGCCGCGGCGAAGAAGGGCCTCGGCGATCCCGCCCTCGCCGAACTGGTCCAGATCCGTGCCTCGCAGCTCAACCACTGCGCGTTCTGTCTGGACATGCATCTGACGATCGCCCGGAAGCACGGGGTCGACGAGTCGCGGCTGGACCTGCTGAACGCCTGGGAGGAGGCCGGGGAGGTCTTCGACGAGCGGGAGCGGGCCGCGCTGGCGCTGACGGAGGCGGTCACGACCCTGACGGAGGGCTTCGTGCCGGACGAGGTGTGGGAGCGGGCCGCCCGGCACTTCGACGAAGCCCGGCTCGCCCACCTGCTCGCCCTCATCAGCGTCATCAACGGCTGGAACCGGCTGATGGTGTCCCGGCGCATTCCGGCGGGGAGCATGGAGTGGTGAGCAAAGTCGACACGTTCCGCGCCCTGCACCACGGACGCCTCCCCGGCGATCCCCTCGTCCTGCCCGGGCCCTGGGACGCGGCGAGCGCGCGGGCCTTCGAGGACGCCGGGTTCCCGGCGCTCGCCACGCCCAGCGCCGGGATCGCCGCCTCCCTGGGGTACGCGGACGGGTCCACCCCCGCCGACGAGATGTTCTCGGCGGTCGCACGGATCACCCGGGCGGTCGATGTGCCCGTGTCGGCCGACGTGGAGGACGGGTACGGACTCGCCCCGAAGGAGCTGGTGGAGCGGCTTCTGGAGGCGGGCGCCGTCGGGTGCAACCTCGAGGACTCCAGCGGAGGTGCCCTCAAGGACCCGCGGCACCACGCCGACCTGCTCGCCGAGGTGCGGGCCGCGGCAGGCGACCGGCTGTTCCTCAACGCCCGCGTCGACACGTTCACATGCGGGGACGGGGACCCGGAACGGGCCATCGAGCGGGCGGCGTTGTACGTCGCCGCGGGCGCCGACTGCGTCTATCCGATCGGCGCCCCGGCGAACGTACTGCCGCTGCTGCGGGCCGGCATCCAGGGGCCGCTCAATGCCTACGCCCAGCTCGACGGCGAGAGCCCCTCGGCCGCCGAGCTGGGCGAACTCGGCGCCACCCGGGTCACGTTCGGACCCTGGCTGCAGCGGCGGGCGACAGCGGCGCTGGGCGAGATCGCAGCGGGGCTGTAGGCGGGATAGGCGGGATCAGGACAGCCACGCCTTCCAGGTGGACTCGTGGCTGTCCACCCACTTCTTCGCCGCCTCGTCCGGAGTCATCTTCTGGTCGGCGATCATCAGGGCGACCTCGTTCTGGTCCTCCGTCGTCCACCTGAACTTCTTCAGGAACCGCGCCGCCTTGCCGCCCTTCTTCGCGAAGTCGGCGTTGAGGTACTTCTGCAGCGGTGTGTGCGGGTACGCGCAGGCGACCTTCGCCGGGTCCGCGTCGCAGCCCTCCTTGTACGGCGGCAGCTTCACCTCCGTCATGGGGACCTTCTTGAACAGCCACTGCGGCGTGTACCAGTACGTCAGGAAGGGCTTCTTCTCCTTCGCGAACTGCCTCATCTGCGTGATCTGCGCCGCCTCCGAACCCGCGAAGACCACCTGGTAGTCCAGCTTCAGGTTCTGCACCAGCGCCTTGTCGTTGGTGACGTACGACGGCGAGCCGTCCATCAGCTGGCCCTTGCCGCCGCTCTCCGCCGTGCGGAACAGGGAGGCGTACTTGTTCAGGTTCTTCCAGTCGGTGATGTCCGGGTGCTGCTCGGCCAGGTACGTCGGCACGAACCAGCCGATGTGCCCGGTGACCCCCAGGCCGCCGCCGCGGACGATCGTCTTCTTGTCCTCGACGTACCGCTTCTCCTGGTCCGGGTGGCCCCAGTCCTCCAGGATCGCGTCGACCCGGCCCTGGCTGAGCGCGTCCCAGGCGGGCACCTCGTCGACCTGGACGGTGTCGACGCGGTAGCCGAGCCTGTGCTCCAGGATGTACTGCGCCACGGCCACGTTGGCCTGGGCGCCCACCCAGGACTGTACGGACAGGGTCACGGACTTCGAGCCCCCGGCGTTCGCGAAGGGCGAGGCCTGCTTGGTCATGTCGGCGGCGCCGCAGCCGGCGAGCAGCGAGCATGCGGCCGCCGTCGCGGCGATCAGCGCCGTCCTGCGGTTCAGTGTCATGTCACGCTCCCTTCGTCGCGCGTCGCTCGGTCGGCTGGGTCACCCGGTCGAGCATCAGACCGAGGCAGACGATCGCGATCCCGGCCACCAGACCGGTCGCCAGATCGCCCTGGGCGAGGCCGAAGACGACGTTGTAACCGAGCGCGCCGCCGCCGACCAGGCCGCCGATGATGACGACGGCGAGCACCAGGACGACACCCTGGTTGACCGCGAGCAGCAGGGCCGGACGGGCCAGCGGAAGCTGCACCTGGCGCAACTGCTGCCCACTGGTCGCGCCGAGCGAGCGGGCGGACTCCAGCGCCGCCGGGTCCACCTGGCGCAGGCCCTGCGCGGTGATCCGGACGACCGCCGGAAGGGCGTACACGACGGCGGCGGCGACGGCGGGGGCACGGCCGACGCCGAACAGCGCGACGACCGGGATCAGGTACACGAACTGCGGCATCGTCTGGAAGACGTCGAGGACGGGGCGCAGCAGCCGCTCGAAGCGGTCGCTGCGGGCCGCCGCGATGCCGGTCGCGAAGCCGACGACGAGGGTGACGGCGACGGCGGCGAGCACCTGCGACAGCGTGTCGAGCGACGGCTTCCACACACCGAGCACGCCGATCGCGGCCATCGCGAGGACGGCGGTCAGCGCGGTGCGCCAGGTGCCGATCAGCCAGGCCAGGGCGGCGACGATCAGCAGCACCGACCACCAGGGCAGCCACTGCAGACCGGAGCGGACCGGGTCCAGGACCCAGGTGGTGAAGTGGCCCGCCCAGTCGGCGGTGCCGCCGACGACCGGGACGCCGGAGTACAGGTGGGCGGTCATCCAGTCGACGGCGCGGTTGACGGGCTCGGCGATGTTCACCGTCCAGCCCGTGGGCCAGTCGAGGCGGCCCGCCAGGCGCGCGGCCAGGGCCACGGCGACGGCGGCGAGGGCCGCGTAGGCCCACGGGAGCGCGCTGCGCTGCTCCTGCCCGATCCGGTTGCCCGCCGCCGAGGTCACCCGGTCCAGGACGACGGCCAGCAGCACGATGGGGATGCCCGCGGCCAGTGCGGCGCCCACGTCGACCGACGCCAGCGCCTGGTAGACGCGGTCACCGAGACCGCCGGCGCCGATCACCGAGGCGATGACCGCCATGGACAGCGCCATCATGATCGTCTGGTTGAGGCCGAGCAGGAGCTCCTTGCGGGCGAGGGGGATGCGGGCGGTCAGCAGGCGCTGCCGCGCGGTGGCGCCGAGGGAGTCGACCGCCTCCAGCACCTCCTTGTCGGCGCCGCGCAGGCCGAGGGCGGTCAGACGGGCCATCGGCGGGGCGGCGTAGACGACCGTGGCGAGGACGGCGGCGGGCACACCGATGCCGAAGACCAAAACCACGGGGAGCAGGTAGGCGAACGCCGGCAGCACCTGCATGGTGTCCAGGACCGGGCGCAGGGCGCGGTCCACGCGGTCGGACAGACCGGCGCCCAGGCCGAGCAGTGCACCGACGAGGACCGAGGCGAGGACCGCGACCACCATGAGGGCGAGGGTCTGCATGGTCGCCACCCACATGCCGAGCAGACCGCAGGCGAGAAACGCCGCGGCGGTGCCGAGGGCGAGGCGCACACCGGCCGCACGCCAGGCCACCAGGGCGGCCGCGACCGTCACGCCGGGCCAGCCCGCGGCGAGCAGGACGAGGTAGACGGCGCGCACGGAGAGGACGACGGCGTTGCTGATGTAGCCGAAGAAGTACAGGAACAGGGGGTGGCTGTCCCGGTTGTCGATGATCCAGTCGCTGGCCGTGGTGAGTGGCTTGGACAGGTCGACGGTGAGGGCGCCCGGCCAGCCGGCGCCCGGCCAGCGGGAGTTCACCAGGGGTGCGAGGACCGCGGCGACGACCGCGAGCACCAGGAGTTTGCGGGCGGCGCGGGTTTTGACGAAGCCGGGCAGCAGGGCGCGTGGGGCGCTTGCGGTGACCGTGGCCATCAAGCGTCCTCCTTGCTGGTGCTGAGCGGCGGGCGGTGCGGCGGGCCCTGCTTGCCGGGTGCGTCCGTCACGCCCGACTTGGCTCGCGCGGAGGTACCCGCCTCGCCCACCTGCGCCGCCACGGCGGCACGCTTGCCGGCGGCCACGGCGGCCATCCCGGCGGCGGACTTCCTGGCCCGGGCCGTTGCGGCCGACGTCTCCTCGTCCGTGGTGCCCCCGGTCGGCGCCTCGTTGCCCGCCGCGACCCCGGCGACCACCCCGAGCAGGGCCTCGGGGTCCACCAGGCCCAGGCATCGGCCGTCGTCCACCACCCGCGCCGGGGCACCCGCCCGGGCCACCGCCTCGATCGCCTCGGAGACCGTGGCGTCCGGCGGTACCGCCGGGCCGCTGCCCGCCTCCTCCAGGGAGGCGGTGCGCATGGCGCTGCGGACCGTCATGACCTGTTCGCGCGGGACGTCGCGGACGAACTCGCGGACGTAGTCGTCGGCCGGGGAGCCCACGATCTCCTCGGGGGTGCCCAGCTGGACCACGCGGCCGTCGCGCATCAGGGCGATGCGGTCGCCCAGTTTGAGGGCCTCGTTGAGGTCGTGCGTGATGAAGACCATCGTGCGGCCCTCCTCGCGGTGCAGCCGGACGACCTCCTCCTGCATGTCCCGCCGGATCAGCGGGTCGAGCGCGCTGAACGGCTCGTCGAACAGCAGCACTTCGGGATCGACGGCGAGCGCGCGGGCGAGTCCGACGCGCTGCCGCTGACCGCCCGAGAGCTGACCGGGGCGCCGGTGCTCCATGCCCTCCAGGCCGACCTTCGCGACGACCTCGGCGGCCTTCTCGCGGCGTTCGGACCTGCCCAGGCCCTGGATCTCCAGACCGTAGGCCACGTTGTCGAGGACCGTGCGGTGCGGCAGCAGGCCGAAGTGCTGGAAGACCATCGCGGCCCGGTGGCGGCGCAGTTCGCGCAGCCGGGACCTGTCCATGGCGCGGACGTCCTCGCCGTCGATGACGATCGTGCCCGCGGTCGGTTCGATGAGGCGGGTCAGACAGCGCACCAGCGTGGACTTGCCGGAGCCGGACAGACCCATGACGACGAAGACCTCGCCCTTGCGGACGTCGAAGCTCACATCGCGCACGGCAGCCGTGCAGCCGGTGCGTTCGCGCAGCTCGGCGGGGCTCAGCGCACCGAGCTCCGGGTCGGAGGGGACGCGGTCCGCCTTGGGTCCGAAGACCTTCCACAGGCCGTCCACGGAGAAGACCGGCGTGCTCGAAACCGGAGTGCTCGAAACCGGAGTGCTCATCGTGCACCACCTCCGATCAGGTCGGCGGCCTTCTCCCCGACCATCAGCACCCCGATCATCGGGTTGACGGCGGTCATGGTCGGGAAGACGGACGCGTCGGCTATACGGATGCCGTCCAGGCCGCGGACGCGCAGCTCGGGGTCGACGACGGCGAGGTCGTCGGTCTCGGCGCCCATGCGGCAGGTGCCCGCCGGGTGGTACACGGTGTGGGCGACCTTGCGGGCGTACTCGCTCAGCTCCTCGTCACCGGTGATGTCCGGGCCGGGGCACACCTCCCGCTTCAGCCAGCCCGCCAGCGGCTCGGTCTTCGCGATCTCGCGGGCGATGCGGATGCCGTCGACGAGGGTGCGGCCGTCGTAGTCGTCCTCGTCGGTGAAGTAGCGGAAGTCGAGGGCGGGCTTGACGGACGGGTCGGGGCTGGTGAGGTACAGCCGGCCGCGGCTCTTCGGTTTGGGGATGTTCGGGGTCATCGAGACGCCGAACTCCGGCCGCTCGTAGCCGAGGCGCTCCGGGTTGTCCGTGAACGGGATCTGGTAGAAGTGGAACATCAGGTCCGGGCCCGCGTGTTCGGGGTCGCGACGCACGAAGAGTCCGGCGTCGGAGTCCATCGCGGAGTTCTCCGGGATGGGCCCCTGCGTCTCCCACACGATGACCGACTCCGGGTGGTCGAGCAGGTTCTCACCGACGCCCGGCAGGTCGTGCACCACGGGTATGCCGAGCTGCTCCAGGTCCGCCTTGGGGCCGATCCCGGAGTGCAGCAACAGCCGCGGGGAGTCGACGGCGCCGGCGCACAGCACGACCTCGCGCCGGGCCCGTACGAGGATCTCCTCGCCCTCCTTGGTGCGCACGTGCACGCCGCGGGCTCGCGTGCCGTCCAGCTCCAGCTTGTACGCCCATGTCTCCAGCAGCAGCGTGAGGTTGGCGCGTTCGTCCATCACGGGGTGCAGATACGCCACCGACGCGCTGGAGCGCTTGTTGTTCTCCGGGTGGTAGGCGAGGTCGAAGAAGCCGACGCCCTCGGTGAACGGCTTCTTGTTGAAGCCCTCGACCCGCGGCACGCCGAGCGCCGCCTGGGCCGCGTCCACGAAGTCGCGGGCGATGGCGTTCCGGTCGTTCTCGTCGACCGGGACGATGTTGTTCTTCAGACGGGCGTAGTACGCCTCCATCGGCACGGCGCCCCAGCCCTCGGCGCCGGCCGCCTCCCACTCGTCCCAGTCGGACGGCAGCGGCTTGAAGGCGATGAGCGTGTTGTGCGAGGAGCAGCCGCCGAGGACGCGGGCGCGGCTGTGCCGGATGTGGGAGTTGCCGCGCGGCTGCTCGGTGGTCGGGTAGTCGTAGTCGAGTTCGCCGCCGAGCAGGCCCATCCAGCGGCGCAGGGTGAGGACGTCGTCGCGGCCGACGTCGCTGGGGCCGCCCTCGATGACGGCGACGGTGACGTCCGGGTTCTCGGTGAGGCGGGAGGCGATGACGGAGCCTGCGGTTCCGCCACCGATGACGACGTAGTCGTACTCGTGGGTGGTTTCGGACATGGGCGTCGTGCTCCAGGGATACGGGGAGGTGGGGGGAGTGCGGGGTCGGGGGGGAAGTGGGGGACGGAGGTGGAGGTCCGGCGTGATCGGTCGCGGGGCGGGGCTCAGCCCGCGAACCACCGCACCGGCTTGGGAGCGAGGTTCTGGTAGACGTGCTTGGTCTCGCGGTACTCGGCGAGGCCGGCGGGGCCGAGTTCGCGGCCGATGCCGCTCTTGCCGAAGCCGCCCCACTCCGCCTGCGGGAGGTAGGGGTGGAAGTCGTTGATCCAGACGGTGCCGTGGCGCAGCCGGCCGGCGACGCGGCGGGCACGGCCGGCGTCGGCGGTCCACACGGCGCCGGCGAGGCCGTACTCGGTGTCGTTGGCGAGGGCGACCGCCTCGTCCTCGGTGCGGAAGGTCTCGACGGTGAGGACGGGCCCGAAGACCTCCTCCCGGACGACCTTCATCTCCCGGTGGCAGTGGTCGAGGACGGTCGGCTCGTAGAACCAGCCGGTGGCGGGCCGGATCTCACTGGGCTCGGGCCGCTTGCCACCGCAGCGCAGCACCGCGCCCTCGGCCAGCGCGGAGGCGACGTACGCCTCGGTCTTCGCGCGCTGCTGTTCGGAGACGAGCGGGCCGCACTCGACGCCCTTCTCGGTGCCGCGGCCGAGCTTGATCCTCTCGGCGCGGCGGGCGAGTTCGGCGACGAAGCGGTCGCGGACGGACTCCTCGACGATGAGGCGGGCGCCCGCCGAGCAGACCTGGCCGCTGTGGATGAAGGCGGCGTTGAGGGCCTGGTCGACGGCGGTGTCGAAGCCCTCCTCGGTGGCGCAGGCGTCGGCGAAGACGACGTTGGGGTTCTTGCCGCCGAGCTCCAGGGCGATCTTCTTGACGCCCGCGGCGGCGGCCTGCGCGACCTTCGTGCCGCTGAGCAGGCCGCCGGTGAAGGAGACGAGGTCGACGCCGGGGTGCTCGGCGAGCCGGGCGCCGACGGAGTGCCCGGGGCCGGTGACGATGTTCGCGACCCCGTCGGGCAGCCCGGCCTCGACCAGGAGGTCGATCAGCGCAATCGTCGTCATCGGGGTGATCTCGCTCGGCTTGACCACGAAGGTGTTGCCGGCCGCGAGAGCCGGGGCGATCTTCCAGCTGGCCTGGAGGAGCGGGTAGTTCCAGGGGGTGATCAACGTGCACACGCCGACGGGTTCGTGTACGACGACGCTGTGGATGTCCGGTGAACCCGCGTCGACGACCCGGCCGGCGCCCTCGCCGGCGACGAGGTTCGCGAAGTAGCGGAAGGCGTCGGCGACGCAGTCGATGTCGACCCGGCCCTCCTCTACGGTCTTGCCGGCGTCCCGGCTCTCGAGCAGGCCCAGCTCTTCGCGATCGCGTACGAGAAGATCGGCGACGCGGTGCAGCAGCGCGGCACGCTCCGCGACGGGCGTGTGCGGCCACGGCCCCTCGTCGAAGGCCCGGCGCGCGGCCTGCACCGCGGCGTCGGCGTCCCGCTCGTCACCCTCTGCGACCACCGCGAACGGCGTGGCATCCGCCGGGTCGAGGACCTCGCGCGTGGCCCCGGAGAGGGCTGCGCGCCACTCCCCTGCCACGTGGATCGTCTGCTCTGCCTGCCGTGCCTGCTGTCCGGCCATGATCGGTACTGCCTTCCGTTCCTGTGCGGTACCCCTGTGTCACACCGGTGTCACTTCGGGGCCGGAGGCGCGCCTGCCCCCGGCTCGTCGATGCATGCGGGCCTTGCGGCCGAAAGTGCGGAGCGTCACTAAAAATGCGGTCGAAAAGGGTGAAAAGTACGCTGAGCCACTGGAGGTGACGTGATGTCCCGAACCCATGGCTTCGCGATCGCTACGAGCGCCGTGTCGATGGCGCTGCTGCTGCCCCCGATGTTGTTCTCTCCGCCGGCGAGCGCCGCCGTCCCCGCCCGGACCGGAGGCAACCAGAGCCCGCAGGATCTGGCCGCGCAGGCGGAGCGGGGGCTGCGGAACGCCACATCCGTCCGGCTCGTCTACGAGGACCGCAGCGCGACTGCGAGGTCGAGCAAGCGTCTGCCGACGGCGATGGACCTCGCCCTCGACCGGGCCGGCAACTGCGCCGGCACCATGACGCTCGGCGGACACGGCGGCACCGTCCAGATCGTCAAGCGGGGCGCCGACGTGTGGCTGAAGCCGGATGCGGCGTTCTGGAAGGCGGAGTACCCCGGCAAGCGGGGTGCCGGCCTGGCCTCGACGTTCAGCAACCGCTACATCCACGGCTCCACGTCCAGCAACCTGCTGGCAGGCATCGCGAGCACCTGTGACCTCCGGGAGATCCAGGAGGTCGCGAAGGTCTCCGCACCCTCGTCCCTGAAGGAGGGCCTCGCGACGACCCTGAACGGCACCCGGGTGGTCCCCCTGTCCTTCAAGGTGAACGGCTTCACCTCGACGCTGTACGTCACCACGGGCAAGGACCACCGTCTCTACCGGGCGGCCCAGAAGGGCCCGGACACGGATCTGAGCCTGACCTTCACGGGCTACAACGTGCCGGTGCCGAAGACGACCCCGCCCGCGAGCCGGACGGTGGACATCTCACGGGTGCCGCAGCCGCCGCGGAGCTGACGGAGAGGAAAGGCCCCCCGGACACGAAGAACGGGCCCCGCTCCGGACGCGACCGGAACGGGGCCCGTGGCGCAGGGGCGCCGACGTGTCAGATGAGGCCGAGCCCGCGGACCGCCTCGCGCTCCTCCTCGAGCTCCTTGACGGAGGCGTCGATGCGGGCGCGGGAGAACTCGTTGATGTCCAGGCCCTGGACGATCTCGTACTTGCCGTCCTTGGTGGTGACCGGGAAGGAGGAGATCAGGCCCTCCGGGACGCCGTAGGAGCCGTCCGACGGGATGGCCATGGAGGTCCAGTCGCCCTCGGCGGTGCCGTTGACCCAGGTGTACACGTGGTCGATGGCGGCGTTGGCGGCGGAGGCGGCCGACGAGGCGCCGCGGGCCTCGATGATGGCGGCGCCACGCTTGGCGACGGTCGGGATGAAGTCCTCGGCCAGCCACTTCTCGTCGTTCACGACCTCGGCGGCGTTCTTGCCGGCCACCGTGGCGTGGAAGATGTCCGGGTACTGGGTGGCGGAGTGGTTGCCCCAGATCGTCAGACGCTTGATGTCGGCGACCGAGGTGCCCGTCTTCTTCGCGAGCTGGGTCAGCGCGCGGTTGTGGTCCAGACGGGTCATCGCGGTGAAGCGCTCCGCCGGTACGTCCGGCGCGGCGGCCTGGGCGATCAGCGCGTTGGTGTTGGCCGGGTTGCCGACGACCAGGACCTTCACGTCGTCCGCGGCGTGGTCGTTGATGGCCTTGCCCTGCGGCTTGAAGATGCCGCCGTTGGCCTCGAGGAGGTCACCGCGCTCCATGCCCTTGGTCCGCGGGCGGGCACCCACGAGGAGGGCCACATTGGTGCCGTCGAAGGCGACGTTCGGGTCGTCCGTGATGTCGATGCCGTGCAGGAGCGGGAACGCGCAGTCGTCGAGCTCCATGGCCGTGCCCTCGGCGGCCTTGAGGGCCGGGGTGATCTCCAGGAGGCGCAGCTTGACCGGCACGTCCGCGCCGAGCAGGTGGCCGGAGGCGATGCGGAAGAGCAGTGCGTAGCCGATCTGGCCGGCCGCGCCGGTGACGGTGACGTTCACGGGAGTGCGGGTCATGGCGTTCTCCGTATGACAGCTGGCGGTGGGGCGTCGTCGCCCCGGGGTGAGGGATCCCCGTCACCGGCTCGTGGCCGGCGCCCGCCGCGATGATCGATCACGGGTACGAATGATCGATCTCTTGGCGTCAAGAGAGATCCAGCCGTCAGGCTATCGCGCATCCGGCATCCCGCACGGCCGGGTCCGTGTGGCCCGGCCCACAACCCTCATGAGGCGGCGGCCGCCTGCTCGATGAGGGGGGACTGAGCGGCGGCCGCCGTGGGGGGATGTCCTGCCGGAAGGGGGTGTCGGCCCTCCGGCGCTGCCGGACTCCCGTGGGGGTGTACGGTCCGCTTGCCCCGCGACGGGACGCTCATGCGTGTCGTGGCGTGATTCTTTTCCGCGAGAGACGCGCGGCACCCGTCCGCGCGCCCCTCGCTGTCGCCGCCGTGCTACTTCGTGCACCCCTTCTGCCCCGACGCCAGCGTCACGCAGGCCTTCGCCGCGGCCCCGCCCTTCACGGCCACCATCGGGGTGTAGGCGTCGGTGTCCCCTGCCGTGGCGACCGAGCCGGTCTGCTGCGTCGCCCCGGCCGCGGACACCTCGACCGTGTCGCCCTGCGCTGCCCGGGTGATACGGGCCCACGCGGCGCCGCAGGTCCTGCTGTAGCGGACCTCGACGAGGGTGCTGCCGACGGTGACGCTGGTGCTGGTCGTGGCCTGTGTGCCGCCGCAGCCCATGGTCTCCGGGTCCTTGCCGGTGCAGCTCGCGCCGGCGCACTTGACGCCGGGCGGCAGGTCGGCGTCCGGGCTCGGCGACGTCGCGGACGGCTTGGAGGCGGCGGCTTTCTCGTCGTTGCCGCCGGTGAGGTGGAAGGCCGCCGCGATCACCAGCAACGCTCCGGCGAGACCCGCCACGAACATGGCCGGCCGACGCCTGCGGGGCGCGTCGCCGGACCCGCCGCCGCCGTTCGGCCGGGCGTCGGAGGGCGCCGGTCCGTGCGGCCCGGGCGCATCCGGTGCGGGGGGCGAATCGGGTGCGGGAGCCCCGGACTTGTGCGCCGTGGCCGGGCTGCGCCCGGCCCCCGACGGCCCCTTGAACCCGGCGAGTCCCCAGGAGTTGCCACCCGTCGAGCCGACTCCCGTCGAGCCGGCACCCGCCGTACCGCCGCGCGCCCTACCGGAGTCGCCCGCCGCGTCCGGGGTCTGCTCGGGCGTCGGCTGCGGCGGCACCGTCGGGGACACCCCCGCAGGACCCGCGATGCCCGGCGCCACCGTGGTGCTGCGGGCCGCCCTGCCGCCACGGCCCTGGTTCTCGGCGGCCGCCCCGAACTCGCCGAGCGCGGCGCGCGCCTGGGAGATCCGGATGGCCTCCATGGTTCTGTCGTGGCGCATCTCCGCCCGGCTCCAGGCCCGTTCGGCCAGCTCCCACATGGTGGTCAGGTGGACCGGATGGGTGCCGGTCACCTCGGCCAGCGCGACGATCGCGCCCTTCGGTGCGAGCAGCCGGCCGTTCAGGTACCGCTCCCAGGACGTCTTGCTGTAGCCGGTGCGGTCGGCCACGGCGGAGACGCTGAGACCGCTGCGGTCCACGAGCCGCCGCAACTGTGCGGCGAACTCCTTGACCTGCGGATCGAGTTCATCGGGCAAGGCCTTCCAGCGAGGCATTGCTTCCCCCCTCTTCCCCCGGTACATCCAGTTGTTCCCCCGTGTGTGGCACCCGCTGCCGGTCCCCGTTGTGGCTACCCACGCCGAACGCGCCCGGCCGGGCCTTCCGTCTCCGGAGCGGGGCGCACGGAGGCAGTCGGACGGGAGCGAGCGCCGTCGCACGCCCCCGTGGGTCTCCGGACCAGTGCCCACCGCCTGTTCGCAGAGCCGAACAGAACGCCCGGTTCGCCGCGCGGGACGCCCCGGACCGTCCCGATTGGACACGTTAGCGGCCATGTGCGAACGGTTCGCGGTCCATGCGCGAACTTGTCAACACATCGACACAACGGGGACACAGCGGCGACCTCAGCGGACACCGAGGACTCAGGGACCCAGGAGACCCCGGGGGCCCCGAGGAACCCGAGCAACCCGACGACCCCGGTGGCCTCACCGGAAGGTCAGGACCCGAAGGTCACGGCGCCGACGACGGCGACGGCGAGCAACGCCAGCAGCCCGACAACAGCGGTGAGCAGGAGACGGCGGCCGGCGGGCCGCGGCCGGGGCTCCTCCTCGAGCCGCTCCCACCACGGAATCGTCGGCTCCTCTTCGTACTCCCCCGGGACGGGCGCGGGCGCCGGAGCTCCTGCGGGGGCGGGCGCGGTGGCCGCACTTCCGACAGGAGCGGGAGCGGTGGGCAGACCTGCCGCCGAAGCGGGAGCGGCCGCCGGAGTCCAGGCCGTGGCGGGCCCGGTGGCCGAACTTCCCACCGAGGCGGGCGCGGTGGCCGATCCTTCCGCCGGGGCGAGAGCGGCGGCCGGACCTCCCGCCGACGCGGGCGCCGGGGTCGGCTGCCGGGGCCAGGCGCGCACCGCCAGCTCCCAGCGCACGCCGAAACGTTCAGTCTCCTCCGCCTCGAGACCCGCGACCCGGCACAGCGCCGTGACCGCCTGGCGGGGCGGCGGCTGCGTGGCGTTGAGGTAGCGCTGCCAGGAGGACTTGCTGTACGCGGTGCGGGCGCCGAGGGCGACGAGGCTCAGCCCGGTGCGGTCCTTCAGGAGCCGCAGCTGTTCCACGAAGTGCCGTACCTCCGGCGGAAGATCGTCCGGCAGCGGCTGCCAGGCGCCCATCCCTCACCCCTCCGCGTCATCCGGTCAAAGAGCGTGTTTCTGTTCGATTGACGACGTCAGGGGCGAGGCCGGTTCCGCCGCGCGGCGCGGAACCGTAGCGGAACGGTCACTTCCGTGCCACAGCGAACTGCCAGGTGTTGAACATATTCCGGCATGTACATGAAGGTGTTTCCGGCGCCCGGTTCCGAACGGGGGTCGGGACCGGGCGCCTCCCGAGGTGGGACACGGACTGCTCGTCATGGACCGTTCGCTACGGAACGTTCAGGTACGGCCCGTCCAGTACGGACCGGTCAGGTACGGCCCGGTCAGGTACGGCCCGGTCAGGTACGGACCGTGAAGTGCAGCGTGTCGTCCAGGAACGGTATCTCCAGCCAAGGGTGAGGCTGCGCCATCATCGCGAGCAGCACGATGGCCAGGCCCAGGACGCCGTACGTGATCATGTCCGTGAAGCGGGACCGCACCGCGAGCATGCCCACGTCGGGCAGCGCCCAGCGCATCACGGCGCCGCCCAGCAGTGCGACGCCGATCAGGATCGTGCCGAAGCGGAACGCGTCCAGCGCGGTCAGCAGCAGCCCCAGACCGACGAAGGCCAGCACGGCGAGGATCGGCCACTGCCGGGCGGGCGCGGGAGCGTCACGGGGCGCGGCCCGGCCCCCGCCCTCGGGCCGCGCGGTGTCCCGGGTGATCCGCGGGAACCGCCGGGTGGCGCGCCGGGGCACACCGTCCGCGTCGGGGGCGCTGACCGCGTCCGTCACCACCGGCTCGGCGTCGGCTTCCCGCTCCTGTGCGGCCCCCTTCTCGGGGTCGCCCGCGGGCCTGGCCTCAGCCGACACTGCGCTCCGCCGCCTCGACCACGTTGACGAGGAGCTGGGCGCGGGTCATCGGGCCGACACCGCCCGGGTTCGGGGAGATCCAGCCGGCCACCTCGGCCACGTCCGGGTGGACGTCGCCGACGATCTTCCCCTCGGCGTTGCGCGAGACACCGACGTCGAGGACGGCGGCGCCCGGCTTCACGTCCTCGGCCCTGACCAGGTGGGCTGAGCCGGCCGCGGCGATGACGATGTCGGCGCGCTTGAGGTGGGCCGAGAGGTCGCGGGTGCCGGTGTGACACTGGGTGACCGTGGCGTTCTCGCTGCGCCGCGTCAGCAGCAGCGGCATCGGGCGCCCGATGGTCACGCCCCGGCCGACGACCACGACCTCGGCGCCCTTGATCTCGACGCCGTAGCGGCGCAGCAGGGTGAGGATGCCGTTGGGGGTACAGGGCAGCGGGGCCGGCTCGTTCAGGACGAGACGGCCGAGGTTCATCGGGTGCAGGCCGTCCGCGTCCTTGGCCGGGTCCATCAGCTCCAGGATCCGGTTCTCGTCGATACCCCTGGGCAGCGGCAGCTGCACGATGTAGCCGGTGCAGGCCGGGTCCTCGTTGAGCTCGCGGACGACCGCCTCGATCTCCTCCTGGGTGGCCGTCGCGGGCAGCTCGCGCTGGATCGACGCGATGCCGACCTCGGCGCAGTCGCGGTGCTTGCCCGCGACGTACTTGCGGCTGCCGGGGTCGTCCCCGACGAGGATCGTGCCGAGGCCGGGCGTGACGCCCTTCTCCTTCAGCGCCGCCACGCGGGCGGTCAGATCGGACTTGATCGCGGCTGCGGTGGCCTTGCCATCGAGAATCTGGGCGGTCATGGTCCCATCCTCGCGGATGACCCGGCCCCGGTTCCAATCCGGGTGGCAACCGGTTCGCAGGGTCGTCGGCGGGCGTGCCCGGACCGGGAGGATCGCGCACATTGCGACTGCACAACACATGTTTCCGCCGACTGGACAAATTGTCGCCGCTGCTAGAACGATGAACGGCGCAGTTCTGCGGTTCGTGTTCGGGGGGCAACCGCTCGGTTCGTGACGTTCCTCCGCGCAATCCGCACCGTCCCCGAATGCGTCAACGGAGGAAACCGGCCATGAGTTTCGGCTCGCCCAACAACCCCTACGGACAGCCGCAGAACCCCCAGGAGGGGTACGGCTACCCCCAGCAGGGCCAGCAGTACCCCCAGCAGGGTCAGCAGCCCGGCTACGGCTACCCGCAGGCGCCGGGCGTGCCGCCGCAGGGGGGCTACGGATACCCGCAGCAGCCGGGCTACGCGGGCGGCGGCGCCCCCGCTCCCCGGGTCGCGTCGATGGGCCGCCGGTTCGGCGCCCGCCTGATCGACGGCGTCGTCTTCGGCGTCATCTACATCATCCTCGCCGTCGCGGGCGCAGCCGGTGCCGTCGGCGCGGCCAAGGACTGCGACCCGAACGCCGCCGACTACAGCACCTGCATCAACAACGCGAGCTCGGACTTCGTCGGCAAGTTCACCGCCGTGATCGGCATCCTCGCGATCATCGGACTGCTCTACGAGTGGCTGATGGTCGGCCTGGTGGGCCGCACCCTGGGCAAGATGGCCCTCGGCCTGCACGTGGTGAACGCCGAGACGGGCCAGAAGCCGGGGCTGGGCAAGTCCTTCATCCGCTGGATCATCCCGATGGTCGGCTCCATCGCCTGCGGCATCGGCCAGCTCCTGGTCTACCTGTCCCCGTTCTGGGACAAGTCCGGCCGCCAGCAGGGCTGGCACGACAAGGCCGCGGGCACGATGGTCGTCCAGAACTGACCTGACCGCAGGCATCACACCAAGGGCCGTGCCTCGCCCCGGACAGGGGGAGGGACGGCCCTTTGCGTGTTCGTGTGCAGCCCGCGTCAGCGGGTGAAGTGCCGCGGCGGGGCCCGGCGTTCGCCCGATGGCTCCCGCCGGCCCCGCACCGCCGGTGTCAGTGGAAGAAGTGGCGCGTGCCCGTGAAGTACATCGTCACGCCCGCCTTCTGAGCGGCCTCGACCACCTGCTCGTCGCGGATCGAACCGCCGGGCTGCACGATCGCCTTGACGCCCGCGGCGATCAGGATCTCCGGGCCGTCGGGGAACGGGAAGAAGGCGTCCGAGGCGGCGTACGAGCCGCGCGCCCGCTCCTCGCCCGCCCGCTCGACGGCGAGCTTGCAGGAGTCCACCCGGTTGACCTGGCCCATGCCCACGCCGACGGAGGCGCCGTCCTTGGCGAGCAGGATGGCGTTGGACTTGACGGCACGACAGGCCTTCCAGGCGAAGGCGAGCTCCTTCAGCTCCTCCGCGCTCAGCGCCTCACCCGAGGCCAGGGTCCAGTTGGCGGGGTCGTCGCCGTCGGCCTGGAGGCGGTCGGTGACCTGGAGCAGCGCACCGCCGTCGATCTGCTTGATCTCGGCGGGGTTCTCGGGAGCGTTCGGAGCCCTCAGGACCCGGATGTTCTTCTTCTTGGCGAGCGCCTCGAGCGCGCCCTCCTCGTAGTCGGGCGCGACGATGACCTCGGTGAAGATGTCGGCGACCTGCTCCGCCATCTCCCGGCTCACCGGACGGTTCACGGCGATGACACCGCCGTACGCCGAGACCGGGTCGCAGGCGTGCGCCTTGCGGTGCGCCTCGGCGACGTCCGCGCCGATCGCGATGCCGCACGGGTTGGCGTGCTTGATGATGGCGACGCACGGCTCGGCGTGGTCGTACGCGGCACGGCGCGCGGCGTCCGTGTCCGTGTAGTTGTTGTACGACATCTCCTTGCCGTGCAGCTGCTCGGCCTCGGCCAGGCCACCGGTGCCGTCCACGTACAGGGCGGCGGGCTGGTGCGGGTTCTCGCCGTAGCGCAGGGTGTTGCGGCGCTCGTAGGTGGCGCCGACGAAGTCGGGGAAGACCGAGTCGTCGACGGGCGCATAGGAGGACGCGAACCAGGAGGCGACAGCGACGTCGTAGGCGGCGGTGTGCTGGAAGGCTTCGGCGGCGAGCCGCTTGCGGGCGGTGAGGTCGAAGCCGCCGTCGCGGACGGCGGCGAGGACGTCGGCGTACCGGTCGGGGCTGGTCACCACGGCCACCGACGGGTGGTTCTTGGCGGCGGCGCGGACCATGGAGGGGCCGCCGATGTCGATCTGCTCGACGCACTCGTCGGGGGACGCCCCGGAGGCGACGGTCTCGCGGAACGGGTAGAGGTTGACGACGACGAGGTCGAACGGCTCGACGCCCAGCTCGGCGAGCTGCTGCCGGTGGGTCTCGAGGCGCAGGTCGGCGAGGATGCCCGCGTGCACCTTGGGGTGCAGGGTCTTGACCCGGCCGTCCAGGCACTCGGGGAAGCCGGTCAGCTCCTCGACCTTGGTGACGGGGACGCCGGCGGCGGCGATACGGCCGGCGGTGGAACCGGTCGAGACGAGCTCCACGCCCGCCTCGTGCAGGCCACGGGCGAGCTCCTCCAGCCCGGTCTTGTCGTAGACGCTGACGAGCGCGCGCCGGATGGGCCGCTTGGTGCTCTCGGCGGTCACTGGATAACTACCTTTCGTCCCTCAATGCGATAGCCGTTGCGGGCGATCCGCCCCACGACCTCGACGAGCAGTCTTCGCTCGACTTCCTTGATGCGCTCGTGCAGAGCGCTCTCGTCGTCCTCGTCCCGGACCTCCACCACGCCCTGCGCGATGATCGGCCCGGTGTCGACGCCGTCGTCGACGAAGTGGACGGTGCAACCGGTGACCTTGGCGCCGTACGCGAGCGCGTCCCGCACACCGTGGGCTCCGGGAAAGCTGGGCAGGAGAGCGGGGTGGGTGTTGACGAACCGCCCGCCGAACCGGGCGAGGAACTCCTTGCCCACGATCTTCATGAACCCGGCGGAGACGACGAGGTCGGGTTCGTAGGAGGCGACGGCCTCGGTGAGGGCCACGTCCCACGCGTCCCGGCTCTCGTAGTCCTTCACCCGGCACACGAAGGCGGGCAGTCCGGCGCGCTCGGCGCGGGCGAGGCCCTCGATCCCGTCGCGGTCGGCGCCGACGGCCACGACCTGTGCCCCGTAGGCGGCGGGGCCGGCCTCGGCGATGGCGTCGAGAAGCGCCTGCAGGTTGGTGCCGGAACCGGAGACCAGGACGACCAGGCGCTTGGCCGTCGACTCGGTGACGGTCTCGGCCACGGACTCGGGCACGGCGGGGCCCTTTCTCGGGGAAGTGTGCGTGCGGTCGCTCGGAGAGCGTTTGTGCGGTCGTACGAATGCTTCGCGCCCCGGGATACGGGGAAGTCTACGAAGCGGCCGACCGTCAGCAACGATACCGGCACACCGGCAGGCCCCCGGGCGACGGGGGCGGGGCTGGAAGGTAGCGTCTGGGGAGGAGCCACCCGCAGACGCGGCCCGGACAGCGGTCACAGGCGGGGAACGCCGCACCTGTGCGGGACGTTGACCGGGTGAGGGGGACGCCCGCGGCCCGCCTGCGCGGGGCGCACCCGCCTCACGGCGAGCTCCGTGGACGAACCGCCCGCCCGTACGACCAAGGGGAAGACGCACACCTGATGCCGGACCGCAGTCTCCGACTCCCTCCGCTGCTGCTGCGCGAGCGGCACCCTTCGCATGTGCCGCCGCAGGAGAGCGACGGGGCACCGTCCGCGGGCGGCGGTTCGGTCGGGGACGGCCAAAGGCCCGAGAAGGCACCGGCGGACGACAATCCGTTCGCGCCACCGCCGGAGGGGGCACCGGACCGCCCCTGGCGGCCGCGCCTCCCCGACCAGGGGCAGGACGGCTCCGGCGAAGGCGAGCGTTCGCCCTGGGGCAGCCAGTGGAGCGACCGGCAGCCGGGCCCCGCGACGGGCGGCCGCTTCGGCGAGCGCCCGGGCAGTCCGGGCGGCCCCGGCGGACAGGGCGGACAGGGCGGCCCTGACGGCCCGGGCTCCGGCGGCCCCGGTGCGGGACTGCGCTGGGACCCCACGGACCCTGCCCAGCGCCGCGCGCGGTACGCACTGCTGGGCGGTATGTGGGCGTTCTTCTTCGCCCTCTTCAGCTGGCAGTACGTGGCGCTGCTGCTGGGCGCGCTGTCGCTGTACTGGGGCGTGAGCGCCCTGCGCTCCAGGCCCCGCACGCCCGCCCCGGAGAACCCCACGCCTCCGGCCCGCCCCCAGACCACGGCGGCGATCAGCGGTCTGGTCACGGCGTCCGTGGCGCTGGCGCTGGTGGCCACCACGTTCGCGGCCCAGCTGGTCTACCGGGACTACTACACGTGCGTCAACGACGCCTTGACCACGGCGTCGAAGCAGTCCTGCAACGACCTTCTGCCGAAGGACCTGCGGGGCGTTCTGGGGACGAACGGCTGACCTTTCCGGTCGTATCCCCAGGCCCGGTGGGCGGAATCCTCTCCGGACGGAATCCTCTCCGGCTCGGTGGGCGGAGATCCCCTCCGGCCCGGTGAGTGCAATCGCCTCCCCTCCCGTGGACGGACCGCGCCGTCACGACTCTTCCGGTGGGGTGGGCGTCGGGTTGGGCTCGGACGGGCCGGACAGGCTGGACGGCCCGGACAGGCTGGACGAGCCGGACAGGCTGGAAGGACTGTCCGGCACAAACGGATCCGCGTCCGCCGCCAGCACCTCGTACGGGAACAGGTCCGGGTCCTCCCAGGCCCCGTCCGCCCGCGCCCCCACCGATTCCGACGCCACCGGCGCCGGCACGGGAGTCACTGCCGAGGCGACCGGAACCTCGATCCGCAGCTCATCCACCTCCCGGACCTCCGTCCCCGGGACCTCACCCCGCCGGACCTCCGTCCCCGGGGCCCCGCCCCGCCGCTTCTCAGCTCCCCGGAGAGTCCACCACCGCACGACCACCGCGACCGGCACCCCCACCCCCGCGATCCATCCGGCGGCGGCACCCGCCACCTGCCACCCCACCGGTCCGAACCGCGCCAGCGCCGCGACGCCGAGCGGCCCCCCGGACACCTCCGCGAGCCATCCGAGCAGCAGGCCGCACATCACCGCCGCACCCACGACACCCGTCACCGTGCGCCCGACGGACCAGACCGCACTCCGCCCCCGCTCGGCGCGAGCGCTCCGCGCCATGAACCACCCCGCCACCGCCCCCGCCACGATCGGCACCACCCCCACCGCCCAGCGCAGCAGCCCGTTCCCGCCTCCGCTCCCGGGCACAGCCGCCAGCAGCGGAAACGGCGGCATCAGCGACGGCGCCGTCGCCGGCGACCACGGCCCCATGCCATGCCCCGCCCCCAGCAGGAATCCGGGACCCAGCGCGTACGCCGCCGCCCACACCGCGGCGTTCGGCACCAGGGCGGCCGCCAGCAGCAGCACCGCTCCCCGTCCCGCCCATCCCTGCGTGACCTGGAGGAACGACTCCCGCACCACCTCGCCGTGCCACACCAGCGACAGCCCCACGAGCAGCGCGCCCCCGCCGACCAGCACGGCCGTCCCGGCGAGGGCCGCCCGTCCCGCGCTCGAGAGCAAGCCCTGGTCGTCACGGTTCAGCACGCGCAGCACCCGCAGCGCCCCGGACGGCCCCTCGCACGCCCTCCACACCCCCACCCCCGCCGACACCACCGTCACCAGCGGCAGGCAGACGAGGGTCCACACCCACGACGGCCGCAGCGCTCCCGCCGAGGCGTACAGAGCCGCCACCAGCCCCACCCCGATGTAGCCTGCCGCCACTCCGCACCATGCCGACCCGACGGCAACGGGCTGCGATCCTTCCGCGCCCCGCGTGCCCCGCGTGCCCACCGGGCGGCCCTCGATGCCCTTCATGGTCTCCGGGCCCTCCGTGGCATCATCACCGTCCATCGCCTCCCGCATCGCCCGGTACAGCAGCCACACCGGCAGCACGGCCGGCAGCATCGGCGTGACACCGACGGGCGCCGGCACTCCGGACAGCGTCTCGGTGCGGAAGAGCACCACGCCGTGCGCCAGCAGCCACAACCCGGCGGCCACCCTCAGGGCCCCATCGGGCCCGTCGTCCGGGTACGGCGCACTGATCCACAGCACGATCGCGAGCAGGGCGAACGCACCGAGCCCCGCCACCGCGGCAAGGGCTCCACTGAGCAGGCCCGCACCCAGCCCGGGCCACCTATCGCATGACCGGGCGAGCAGGGACGGCAACGGAATGCGGCGGTCGGTCCATTGAGTCACGCCGCCATGCTCCCAACGACACGCGCTTTCCCGGCGTAACGCATGAAACATGGATGTGTCGCTAAAAATACTTTTATGTACTTTTCGGTACGGCGGGCCGCCGGATGAGGCAGACCCTGACGCCTGACCAGGCCTTCGACGCTCTGTACGAGTACTGCGCCCCCGCGCTCGTACGGCAGGCGTACCTGCTCACCGGTCGGCGCGACCTGGCCCGTGAGGTGGTCGAGCGTGCCTTCCAGCTGGCGTGGCAGTGCTGGCCCGAGGTGGCCGTGGACCGGGATCCCGCGGGCTGGGTACGGGCAGCGGTGCACGACCGGGCCCTCTCGCCCTGGAACCGCTTCCGCCTCCGCCACCGGCTCCCCGAGCCGCCGCCCCCGGGACCCCCGAACCGTGCCCTGCTGCACGCGCTCCTGAAACTGCCGCCGACCCAACGACGCACCCTGCTGCTCTACGACGGCCTCGGCCTCGACCTGCCGGACGTCGCGGCCGAGACGGAGGCGAGCACCCCGGCCGCCGCCGGCCGTCTGCTGCGCGCCCGCGCCACGCTGGCCAGGCTCGTACCGGACCAGGCGGAACCGGAGGTCCTGCCCCGCCGGCTCGCCGAACTGGCCTCCGCGGAGCGCCTACGCGCCCCCAAGGCGCCGTCGGTCCGCTCCCACGGCGAACGCCGCACCCGCCACTGTGCCCGCGCGGCGATCGCCCTGACGACGGCGGTCATCGGCGCGACGACCCTGACGCTGCGCACGGCCGCGAACCACTACGAGCCCCCGGTGGGCCGGGGCACTCCCGTCCAGGACATCCCCCCGCGCCCGGCCCAGGGCCCCCTGTCCCGGCCGCAGACAGCGCTGCGCGGCAAGCTGATGTCGGCCCCGCACCACGGCCCGGCCCGACTGACCCCGCAGCCCCGATGAGCCGGTCAGCCGCTGCGGCGGCTCCCGGAAAGGCCGGTGGGCCCGCACCCCAAGGGGTACGGGCCCACCGCGCGCTCAGCCAGGCGGAGTTCAGCCGGCCAGGATCTCCCGCGCGAGCTTCGCGGTCTCCGTCGGCGTCTTGCCGACCTTGACGCCCGCCGCCTCCAGCGCCTCCTTCTTCGCCTGGGCGGTGCCCGACGAACCGGAGACGATGGCGCCCGCGTGACCCATGGTCTTGCCCTCGGGCGCGGTGAAGCCGGCGACGTAGCCGACGACCGGCTTGGTCACGTTCTCCTTGATGAAGGCCGCGGCCCGCTCCTCGGCGTCGCCGCCGATCTCGCCGATCATGACGATCAGGTCGGTGTCGGGGTCGTCCTGGAACGCCTTCAGCGCGTCGATGTGGGTGGTGCCGATGATCGGGTCACCGCCGATGCCGACGCAGGTCGAGAAGCCGATGTCCCGCAGTTCGTACATCATCTGGTACGTCAGCGTGCCGGACTTCGACACCAGGCCGATGCGGCCCGGCTTGGTGATGTCGGCCGGGATGATGCCGGCGTTCGACTGACCCGGGGTGATCAGGCCGGGGCAGTTCGGGCCGATGATGCGGGTCTTGTTGCCCTTCTTGCCGGCGTACGCCCAGAAGGACGCCGTGTCGTGCACCGCGATGCCCTCGGTGATGACGACGGCGAGCGGGATCTCGGCGTCGATGGCCTCGACGACCGCGTCCTTGGTGAACTTCTCCGGTACGAAGATCACCGAGACGTCGGCGCCCGTCTTCTCGATGGCCTCCTTGACGGAGCCGAAGACCGGTACCTCGGTGCCGTCGAAGTCGACGGTCTGGCCGGCCTTGCGGGGGTTCACGCCACCGACGATGTTGGTGCCGGACGCCAGCATGCGGCGGGTGTGCTTCTGACCCTCCGAGCCGGTCATGCCCTGGACGATGACCTTGGATTCCTTGGTGAGGAAGATAGCCATGGTTGTGTGTGACCTCGTCCCTTACTTCGCGGCAGCAGCCAGCTCGGCGGCCTTGTCGGCCGCGCCGTCCATGGTGTCCACACGCTGCACGAGCGGGTGGTTGCGGTCGTCCAGGATCTGGCGACCCAGTTCGGCGTTGTTGCCGTCGAGACGCACGACCAGCGGCTTGGTGACCTCTTCGCCCTTGGACTCGAGGAGCTCCAGGGCCTGCACGATGCCGTTGGCGACCGCGTCACAGGCGGTGATGCCACCGAAGACGTTCACGAACACGGACTTGACGTCCGGGTCGCCGAGGATGATCTCGAGGCCGTTCGCCATGACCTCGGCGGAGGCGCCACCGCCGATGTCGAGGAAGTTGGCGGGCTTGACACCCTTGTGCTTCTCACCGGCGTAGGCGACGACGTCGAGGGTGGACATGACCAGACCCGCGCCGTTGCCGATGATGCCGACCTCGCCGTCGAGCTTCACGTAGTTGAGGTTCTTCTCCTTGGCCGCGGCCTCGAGCGGGTTGGCCGCCGCCTTGTCGTGGAGCTCCTCGAACTCGGGGTGACGGAACTCGGCGTTGTCGTCCAGGGACACCTTGCCGTCGAGGGCGATGACGTCACCGGAGGCGACCTTGGCCAGCGGGTTCACCTCGACGAGCAGGGCGTCCTCCTTGACGAAGACCTCCCACAGGCTGACCAGGACGTCGGCGACCTTGTCGGCGACCTCGGCCGGGAACTTGGCCGCGGCCACGATCTCCTCGGCCTTGGCCTTGTCCACACCGTCGATGGCGTCGATCGCGATCTTGGCGACGGCCTCGGGGCGGGTGGCCGCGACCTCCTCGATCTCCATGCCGCCCTCGACGGACGCGATGGAGAGGAAGGTGCGGTTGGCGCGGTCGAGGAGGAAGGAGACGTAGTACTCCTCGAGGATCTCCGGAGCGGTCTCGGCGATCATCACCTTGTGGACCGTGTGGCCCTTGATGTCCATGCCGAGGATGTCCGTCGCGCGGGCGACCGCCTCGTCCGGGGTGGCGGCCAGCTTGACACCGCCGGCCTTGCCGCGGCCACCGACCTTCACCTGGGCCTTGACGACCGACTTGCCGCCCAGCCGCTCGGTGATCTCGCGCGCCGCCTCAGGCGTGTCGATGACTTCACCGGCCAGCACCGGTACACCGTGCTTGGCGAAGAGGTCCCTCGCCTGGTACTCGAACAGGTCCACGCGCTTCCGTCCCTATCAGTGATCTCGCGGTTCGTTGGATGCGTGGGCGTGCCGCGAAGGGCAACGTGACGTCCGCTCTGTGTCACAAGGGAGGCGCACACGGTGTCCGAGCGCGCGGCATGTCCGTCTCGCAGGTTATCGCCGCTCGCGGGGCGTCCATAAATCGAGGGTCACACCTGAGCGGTGATACCTGTCACATGATGCCGGACTCTCCGGCACTCCGTGCCAGAGGTGAAGGGCCTCACCGGGCTGGGGTTGACCCGGTGAGGACCCTTGAACAACCCCGAAGGGGGTCAGGGCGGCCGATCCCCACCCCAATGGGGACCGGCCGGCCCTTTCCGCGGGGTTCCGGACGGACGAACCGACGGCTTTCGGTCGTCCGCCTCCACCAGCCCGCGGGGTCGGTCGGGCGCCCTGCGACGGCACCGCCGGGCGCGCGTCGTACGGCGACGGGGTCGGACGGGGGCAGGGAGGGGGGTCAGAGGGGGGACGTGCCGTAGCGGCTCTGCTCCGGGCAGTCCGGAGCGGCGGCCCTGGCGACGCCCTCGGCCCCGGAGGCCCCGGCTGTCGGCGTGGCCGGCCGGCGAGCCTCCGGACGCCTGGACGGTCCCTCTCACGGCCCCGGCGAACGGCGCCGCCTGCCCGGCGGCCCCCTGCGCGAACAGGTCGCCCTCGTCGGCGATCCCGCCGACGAACATGGGCACGTCGCCCGCCGCGCCGTACGCGAGCTGCGCCGCGTCCTCGACGTCCTGTCCGGCGACGGGCACGACCGCCCGGACGGCGTTTCCGGGCGACCGGCTGCGGCACGGACGCGGGTACGTCATCCGTCGGCTCCGACGGCCGCTCGTGCGCACCCTGCCGGCGGAGTGCCGGCCTGGGGCCCGGCCGGTGCCGTGCCGGGCCGGGCCCCGGCCGCCGCGGGAGCCGACGGGCCCGTCGGTGGCCCGTCCGCCGCGTGCGCCTGCCCCTGGCGCGGGAGTCCCAGCGCGAACAACCCGCCCGGCACCAGCGCCTTCTGCAGCGCACACCGCCCGGCCGCCGTACGCATCGCGCGCGGTACGGGACCGGCGGAGGACAGTGCGGCCGGCAGGATCAAGACGGGAGAGCCTCCGTGCGGCGGAAACAGGCGGTACGGAACGAACACCGTGCACCGTGGATGGCCGAGCGCGGAGGATCCTCGCACGGGACGTCCGCGGTCGCGCAAGCCCGCTGTTACCGATGGGTCGTCATATTCGGTTCACCCCTTGCACGGCGAGGTGTCCGGTTTGGGATTCCTCTTGTCGCCGTCAGACCGTCTCCGGGATCGGCAGCGGCCGCTTCTCGATCGCTGCCCCCATCACCTCCGGGAAGAGGTCGGGCGTGCACGCGAACGCCGGTGCTCCGAGCGCCGCGAGCGCCGCAGCGTGCTCCCGGTCGTACGCGGGTGCCCCCTCGTCGGAAAGCGCGAGCAGCGCCACGAACTGCACCCCCGACGCCTTCATCGCCTCGACCCGCTTGAGCATCTCGTCGCGGATGCCTCCCTCGTACAGGTCGCTGATGAGGACCACGACCGTCTCCGTGGGCCGGGTGATCTGCGACTGGCAGTACGCCAGCGCCCTGTTGATGTCCGTGCCGCCACCGAGCTGGGTGCCGAAGAGGACGTCGACCGGGTCGTCGAGCTGGTCGGTGAGGTCCACGACGGCCGTGTCGAAGACGACGAGCCGGGTGGCGATGGAGCGCATCGACGCCAGCACCGCCCCGAACACGGACGCGTACACCACGGAGGCCGCCATCGACCCGGACTGGTCGATGCACAGGACGACCTCCTTCTTCACCGACTGGGACGCCCGCCCGTATCCGATCAGCCGCTCCGGCACCACCGTGCGGTACTCCGGCAGGTAGTGCTTGAGGTTGGCGGCGATCGTGCGGTTCCAGTCGATGTCCCGGTGGCGGGGGCGGGTGACGCGGGCGCTGCGGTCGAGGGCGCCGGTGAGCCTGGCCCGGGTGCGGGTGGCGAGTCGCTTCTCCAGGTCCTCGACGACCTTGCGCACCACCGCCCGCGCCGTCTCCTTGGTGGTCTCCGGCATCGCCTTGTTCAGCGAGAGCAGCGTGCCGACCAGGTGCACGTCGGCCTCGACGGCCTCGAGCATCTCCGGTTCGAGCAGGAGTGCGGACAGCCCGAGCCGGTCGATGGCGTCACGCTGCATGACCTGGACGACGGACGAGGGGAAGTAGGTGCGGATGTCGCCCAGCCAGCGCGCCACGGACGGCGCGGACGCCCCGAGCCCCGCCGAACGGTCCCGCCCCTGCTGCGGCCTGTCCCCCTTCCCGTACAGCGCGGCCAGGGCCCCGTCCATCGCCGCGTCCTGCCCGCCCAGCGGGTACCCGGTGCCGTCCGCCGCGTCTCCGCCGAGGACTAGCCGCCAGCGCCGCAGCCGCTCGTCCGCTGCGGCGGTGTTCGCCCCGTCGGTCGTGTGCGTGCTCATCCGGCCACCCCCACCAGGTCGTCGACATCACTGCCGTCGGGTTCGTCCAGGCCGAGCAGCAGCCGCAGCACCGGGACCACGGCGTCCGCCCGTCCCATGTCGAGGTCGGTGCCGAACCCGGGGACACCCGCGCCGGTGGGCGCCGCGCTTCCCCGCGCGTCCGGCCCGCGGCGCACCAACTCGCCGAGTGTGCGCCGCACGCCGGGCTCGTACGCCGAGAACGTCCGCCGCAGCAGTGGCAGCACGTCGGTGAACGCCTCCGCCGGCACCCCGGTGAGCCAGGCGTCCACCAGCGAGAGCAGCCGCTCGTCGTGCACGAGCAGCATCCCGCCGCCGGAGCCGCCCCCGACGAACCCCTCGATCCAGGCGGCGGCGTCCGCCGGTGGCGTTCCCGGCGACAGCGCGAGCCCCATCAGCCGTGCGGCTTCGTCCTGCGCCAGCTCCCCTTCGTCCAGGAGCAGCCGCACGGATCTTCCGCGGATCACTCCTGGCACGGTGTCCCGTGCGCCGAGCACCCGCAGGACGGCACGCCATCGGCCCCGAATGTCACCGTGGTCCGCCGCGATGCCGTCCCCGAGCAGCCCCACCGCGCCGTGAACGGCGTCCACATGGCGCCGCATCTCCTCGGCCGCCTCCGCGTCCAGCGCCGCGCACGCCGGTGGCAGTCCGACGAACACGCGCTCGGCGAGACCCGCCGCGACGTCCGCCAGGGCCCGGGTGTCCGTACCGCGCACGTCCCCGTAGCGCAGTGAACGGACCAGGGCGGGCAGGGCCTGCGCGAGGTGGCCGACGTCGGCGTCGAGGGCGGCTCGGTCGGCGAGGACCCGCATCACCACGGGCAGCGCCGCCGGCAGTTCCGCCAGCAGGCACCGCTCGGCGAGCGCGGTGACGTCGGCGAGGGCCTGGGCGGCGGTCGCGTCCGCCTCGGCCCTGGCGGTCGCGGCGGCGAGCACGGTCGTCCCCCACACCCCGGCCTCGGCGACCCGCACCGCGAGCTCCGGTTCCCAGCGCAGCCGCCAGGTCTCCCGGAACGTCCCCGTGCTGCCCCGCGAGGCCGTGGGCTCCCCCCAGCCGATCCCGAGGAGCCGCAGCCGGTGCAGCAGCCGGCTGCGCTCGGCGTCGGTGTCCTTGCGCAGGTCCAGCTCCACTTCCCGCTCCAGCGGCTCCGGTTTGAGCCGGAGCCGCTTCTGCAGCCGGGCGAGGTCCCGCTGCAACGGCACGGCGGGGGCCGATTCCGGCACCTCCCCCATGGCGTCGCCGACCACCAGCCGGTCGCGCACCAGGGCCAGCGGCACGTCCGACCCCTCGCACATCACCGCCCGCACCGCGTCCGTGGTCTCCGACAGGCCCGGAAGCGGACGCCCGCGCAGGACGGCGAGCGTTTCGGCCAGCCGCACCGCCTCGATGACATGCGCGGACGACACGATCCGGTCCTCCTCGCGGAGCAGCCCGGCGACCTTCGTCAGCCACCGCTCGACGGGCCGGTCCGGCGCGCGGAACAGATGCCCGTACCAGCCGGGCGAGTCGACGCCCGCCCCGTACCCACTGGCCCGGGCGAGCCTGCGGTGGGTCCAGGGCACCCAGGTCATGTCCGTCTTCACCTTGGGCAGACCCTTCAACAGCGCGCGGTCGGCGGCGACGGAGGTCCGCTCGCGCAGCGCCGGCACATGCCAGGCCCCGCACACCACCGCCACGTCGGCCCCGAACTCCCGCTGCGCGGCGCGCACCTGGAGCCGCATGTACGCCTCCCGCACGAGGTCCCGCTCGTGTCCCCCGGCGCCGTACTCGTCCCGCAGTGCGCCCATGGCCTCCCCGAGCACGGTGAACGGCGCGAGCGGGTCCCCCGTCCCCACCCCCCGGTGCTCGACGACGTCCTCCCACCATCGCTCCGGGTCGTCGTACCCGGCGGCCTCGGCCAGCACGGCGAGGGGGTCGACACGGACGGTGGCGTCGGAGTCGTCGACCGTGTCGGGCTCCTCGTCCCCGGTCCCCGTGGCGTCTTCCTTCTCCCACGCCAGTGTGTGCGCCGCAGGCAGGTCGATGAACCGGGCCGGAACCCCCTGGCGCAGCGCCCAGCGGATCGCCACCCACTCCGGGGAGAACTCGGCCAGCGGCCAGAAGGCCGATCGTCCGGGCTCGTCCACGGCGTGAGCGAGCAGGGCGACGGGGGGCCGCATGTCCGGGTGGTCCGCGAGCGGGATCAGGGCGTCCGCCTCCGGTGGCCCCTCGATCAGCACCGCCCCGGGTCGCGCCGCCTCAAGAGCCGCCCGCACGGCCCGCGCGGATCCCGGCCCGTGATGCCGCACCCCGAGCAGCAGTGGTCCCCTGCACGGAGAGTCGGAGTCCTTCACGCGGTCACCTCCCGGCACGCGCGGTAGAAGTCGGTCCAGCCGTCGCGCTCGCGGACCACCGCTTCCAGGTACTCCTGCCAGATGACGCGGTCGGCCGCCGGGTCGCGGACGACGGCGCCGAGAATGCCCGCGGCGACGTCGCTCGGACGCAACACGCCGTCGCCGAAGTGGGCGGCCAGCGCCAGTCCGTTGGTGACGACGGAGATCGCCTCCGCGGTGGACAGGGTGCCGCTGGGCGACTTCAGCTTGGTCCGGCCGTCCGCCGTGACCCCGCTCCGCAGTTCCCGGAAGACCGTCACCACGCGGCGGATCTCGTCGATGCCGTCGGGCACGGCCGGCAGGTCGAGCGAGCGGCCGATCTGGCCGACCCGGCGGGAGACGATGTCGACCTCGGCCTCCACGCTGTCCGGGAGCGGCAGCACCACTGTGTTGAAGCGGCGGCGCAGCGCGCTCGACAGGTCGTTGACCCCGCGGTCGCGGTCGTTGGCCGTGGCGATCAGGTTGAAGCCGCGGACGGCCTGCACCTCCTCGCCCAGCTCCGGTATCGGCAGCGTCTTCTCCGACAGGATCGTGATCAGCGTGTCCTGGACGTCGGCCGGGATGCGGGTCAGTTCCTCGACGCGGGCGGTCATCCCCTCGGCCATGGCCCGCATGACGGGGCTCGGCACCAGGGCGTCGCGGCTCGGGCCGTGCGCGAGCAGCCGCGCGTAGTTCCACCCGTAGCGGATCGCCTCCTCCGGCGTCCCGGCGGTGCCCTGCACGAGCAGGGTCGAGTCGCCGCTGATGGCCGCCGCCAGGTGCTCGGACACCCAGGTCTTGGCCGTGCCGGGTACGCCGAGCAGGAGCAGGGCGCGGTCGGTGGCGAGCGTGGTGACGGCGACCTCGACGATGCGGCGCGGGCCCACATACTTGGGGGTGATCACCGTGCCGTCCGGCAGCGTGCCGCCGAGCAGGTAGGTGGCGACGGCCCACGGTGACAGCTTCCAGCGGGCCGGGCGCGACCGGTCGTCCTGGGCGGCCAGCGCGGCGAGTTCGTGGGCGAAGGCTTCCTCGGCGTGCGGACGCAGCGCTTCCGCGGGCGCGGACCCCTTCTCCTGCCCGGAGGTGAGCATGGGTGCGGACTCGGGCACGCCGGGGCTTGCGTCCGCGTTTCCGTTCGCAGGCGCGGACGGGCTCGGGTTCGTTTCGACGGACTTCTGGTCAACGGACGCACGCATGGCCGTATCCCCCTCCAGCTCGGCCGGTTCGGATCTGTCACCAACCGTGCACCACACCACTGACAATGCGTGGCGACCTGCACGAACGCCGTCGCGAGGGTCGATTGTCAGTGCCGGGACCTACCGTCGGCGACATGACTTGGCAGGGGGAGCGCTGGACCGCGGAGCAGGTGCTGGCACTGGCACCTGATGCGGCGTCACGCAAAGCGGGAAGCAAACTCGGCACGGCGGGGCCGTGGTCGGAGGCGGGCAGTTCCGACGAGGGGACGGTGTGGGGGCTGTGCAAGGGCAGTGGCAGCAAGCCGTACCAGACGGTCGTCGACATCGCGGACGCGGCGGGGCCTGCGTACAAGTGCAGTTGTCCGAGCCGGAAGTTCCCGTGCAAGCACGCGCTGGGGCTCCTGCTGCTCTGGGCGGGCGGGGACGGCGCGCTGACACGGGGACAGGAGCCGGACTGGGTGGAGCAGTGGATCAAGGGGCGCCGTCAGCGTGCGCAGGACAAGCGGGCGGCCGGTGCTTCCCCGCCGGCCCCGTCCGCCGATCCGGAGGCGGCCCGGCGCAGGGCGGAGCGGCGGGCCGAGCGGATCACGGCGGGGGCGACGGAGTTGGAGCAGCGCCTGGCCGACCTGCTGCGCACCGGCCTGGCCGCGGCCGAGCAGGCGGGGTACGGGCTGTGGGAGGAGACGGCGGCCCGCATGGTCGACGCGCAGGCCCCGGGACTCGCCGGGCGGGTGCGGGAGTTGGGGGCACTTCCGGCGTCCGGGCCGGGCTGGCCGGTGCGGTTGCTGGAGGAGTGCGCGCTGCTGCACCTGCTGGACCAGGGCTGGCTGAGGCGTGATCGGCTGCCTGAGGGGCTGGCGGCGACGGTCCGTTCGCGCGTCGGCCTGGCGGGTTCCCCCGACGGCTCGCCCGTCCGCGACCGCTGGCTGGTGCTGGCGCAGTACGACACCTCGGACGGCCGGCTGACGACACGCCGGATCTGGCTGTACGGGGAGAAGTCCGACCGCACGGTGCTCCTTCTTTCCTATGGAGCGGCGGGGCGCGCGCCGGAGCCGGCCCTGCCGGTGGGGCTGACCTTCGAGGCCGATGTGTCGCCCTACCCGGGCGCGGGGCAGCTGCGGGCGGCGCTGGGCGAGCAGTTCACGCCCCCGGCCCCGGCAGCGACGAGACCGCCGGGCGTGACCACGCCGGACGCGGCGGCGCGTTATGGGGAAGCCCTCCGGGCCGATCCGTGGCTGGACTCGTACCCCGTGACGCTGGGCCGGGTCATACCGACCCCGCTCGACGGCTCCTGGCAGCTGGCGGACGCGGACGGCGGCACGGCGCTGCCCCTGACGCCGTCGGCGGGCAGCCGACCGGGCCTGTGGCGGCTGGTCGCGCTGTCGGGCGGTGCTCCGGTCACGGTCTTCGGCGAGTGCGGCCACCGCGGCTTCACTCCGCTCACGGCCTGGCCGGAGGGTGCCGGAGAGGCGGTCCCACTGTGCTGACGACACCCGAGCGACTCGGTACCGACCTGGAAGGGACCGACATGAACGCGACTCCCGCTCCCCCGGGCACGTCCCCCGCCGCGCCCTGGGAGGAGCTTGTCACGGTGGCCCTGCTGGGCACCGACCGGCGCACCCCGCCCTGGCTGCCGTCCGGCCCGCAGGCCCCGGCCGCGCTGCTGGACCTGGCCGCCGTGGAGACGGTCCGCCGCAGGGCCGGGCTGCGCCCCGCACCGGCCGGACCGCGCCCGGAGCCCGCGGCGGCGGACCCCCGCCCACCGCTGCCGCCCTCGGCGGCCCGCAGACTGGCCCTGCTGCTGTCCGACCGCCCCGGCGCGGGCGGCGGCCGCCGGGGGGCGGCTCCCGACCTCATGGAGCTGCTGCCGCAGTGGCTGGCGCTGGCCAACGAGCGCGGCTACGCGCCACCCCCGCAGGCGCTGCCGGCGCTGCTGGACGCTGCCCGCGCCCGCACGGATCTGCGACCGGCGGCGCTGGCCTTCGCCGGGCCGCGCGCCCTGTGGCTGGCCCGGATGAACCCGGAGTGGCGCTTCGCGCTGCGCTCCGTGCCCGGCGGCGGTTCCGATCTGCCGCCGCCTCAGGAGCCGGACCGCGTCCGACGGCTGTGGCAGGAGGGCCTGTTCGCCGAGCGGGTGGCCCTGCTCACCTCGCTGCGCGTACGGCACCCCGCTCTCGCCCGGGACCTGCTGGCCGGCACTTGGGCGACGGAGCGGGCCGAGGACCGCCTGATGTTCCTCGACTCGCTGCGCACGGGACTTCAGCCGGCGGACGAGCCCTTCCTGGAGCAGGCGCTCTCCGACCGCAGCCGCAATGTGCGGGCGACGGCGGCGGAGTTGCTGTCCGCACTGCCGGATTCGGCCCTGGCAGGGCGGATGGCGGCGCGGGCGGCGGCCTGCGTCGCGGTCGACCCCACACAGGGTGAGCCGACGATCGTGGTCGAGGCACCGCACGAGTGCGATCCGGGCATGGAGCGCGACGGCGTGGTGCCGAAACCACCGGCGGGACGAGGCGAACGGTCCTGGTGGCTCGGCCAGTTGGTGGAGGCGGCGCCGCTCGGCACATGGCCGGCCCGGCTCGGGGGGCGCACGCCGGAGGAGATCGTCGCGCTGCCGGTAGCCGACGACTGGCGGAGCGAACTGCACGCGGCCTGGTGCCGGGCCGCGGTCCGGCAGCGGGACGCCGCATGGTCGCGAGCCCTGCTCGGCCCGCCCTCCGCACCGGAGGCCGCCGGCCCGGGAGCCGTCTCCCTGGCCGAGCGGGCGAAGCTGCTGTCGACGCTGGCGCCCGAGGACCGGGCCGACTGGGTCGCCGGTTTCATCGCCACGCACGGCCTGTCGGAGGCGTTCCAGCTCCTCGGGGTGTGCGCGGTGCCCTGGGCCGCTCCCCTGGGCCGGGCCGTCGTCGACGCCCTCAACATCGCGCGGGACGCCGGAAGTTACCCATGGAGCTTCAGCGGGGTGATGGGGCTGGCGGAGCGATGCCTGGACCCGGCGGAGGCGAGCCGCCTGGACGCGTTGACGGCGATACCGGACGAGCCGGAGGACGCGTCGCCGGGTGCGGGCGGCTACTGGGCGGAGGCGTTCCAGCGCCTGACGACGACGTTGCGGCTGCGGGCGGCGATGGCGGAGGAACTGCGGGATGCGTGAGCGATGGGCCCACCCGGCCCTCGGCCCCTCCGCACCGGACGCCGATCAGCCCGCCGCGGTCGGCGGGATGTGCCCTGCCTCTGCCGCCTGGCGAAGGCAGGCGGGCCGTGCCCGGCCCCGGCCCCCGCCGGGCGGCACCCGCGAAGGCGCGACGACGACGCCTACAGAGCGTTACGCTCCGGCCGGCTGCCGTACGTTCGCCCGTACCCAGTCCACGATCGACGCGGTCGTCGCCCCGGGCGTGAAGATCTCCGCGACGCCCTTCTCCTTCAGCAGGGGGATGTCGGCCTCGGGGATGATGCCGCCGCCGAAGACCAGGATGTCCTCCGCGTCGCGCTCCTTCAGCAGGTCGATCACCGCGGCGAACAGCGTGTTGTGCGCGCCGGACAGGATCGACAGCCCGATCGCGTCGGCGTCCTCCTGGATCGCCGTGTCGACGATCTGCTCGGGCGTCTGGTGGAGACCGGTGTAGATGACCTCCATTCCCGCATCGCGCAGCGCCCGCGCGATCACCTTGGCCCCGCGATCGTGGCCGTCGAGCCCCGGCTTGGCCACCACCACGCGGATCGGACCGGCTGCCACACCCATCACTGCCTCCATGAAGCGACTACACACACCCTGTACCGATGGACCGCCTGCCGCCACATCACCGCACCGGCGGACACACGGACCGCACGGTCGGCACGCCTCGAACCGGCGGATCAGCCCCGTCGGCACCGGCGTCCCGCGCCATACCGACCCGGGAAGTGAACGAACGTTATCGCCAGCATCCCGCAACCGGCAGTTTCACGGTGGTGACCGAGGGGGAAATCACACAATGGGACACGTTCGCCGCGCAGGGTCCCCCCTCCCCGCGGCACACGCGCCGCAGCAGCGGCTCGAGCGCCGTGGACCGAGGGGATCGTGCGCAAGGAGAGCCGCACCAAGGCGGCCGCACCACCGCCCCGCCAGCGGGGCGCCGTGGTGGTGGGGTACGCCGGCGAAAGGAATGCAAGGGCACGAAAGCGGGGAGTACCACCCGTACGAGGAGGACGGGACACCGCGCCACGAGGACGGGCGGGTTCGCGTCACCACGACGAAAGCGGCGCCCGTCGCGTCACCGGCGCCGTAACGCGCCGCACCCGCGGCACGGCCGTACCCGCGGCACCTGCCCCAGGCCACCGCCACGGCTTTCCATGAGGGCACACGGGGGCACGGAGACGTCCTCGCGCGTGCCGACGGGAGGTCGGCCAATGAAGGTCACCGGGGTGGTAGAGCCTCTGGTTCCGCTGTGCCAGCGCCTGTTCCCCAGCAGACTGGCCGGACTCTCCATCGCGCTGCTGAAGGCGACGGCTCTGGAGCTGGCGATTCTCGCCGGGCACCTGCTCCTCTACCCGTCAGGCATCATCCAAGAGCGCCGCTGCGCCCCGCTCCCGCCCCCTCCGGACACCACCACGCTCCCCACCGAGGCGAAGCCTCCGGTGATCCTGCTGCACGGGTTCATCGACAACCGCTCGGTCTTCGTCCTCCTGCGCCGGAACCTCGCACAGCACGGCCGTCAGCATATCGAGTCACTCAACTACTCTCCGTTGACGTGTGACATCCGGATCGCAGCCGAGCTGCTCGGCCGGCACGTGGAGGAGATCTGCGAGCGCACCGGGCAGCGGCAGGTGGACGTCGTCGGGCACAGCCTGGGCGGTCTGATCGCCCGGTACTACGTGCAGCGACTCGGGGGCGACCTCCGCGTCCGCAGGCTCGTCACGCTCGGTACACCCCACTCCGGCACCCGCGTCGCCCCGCTCGCGAACGCGCACCCCATCGTCCGCCAGATGCGTCCGGGATCCGAGCTGATCGAGGAACTGCGCGAGCCGGCGCCCGGTTGCCGGACGCACTTCGTGAGCTTCTGGAGCGATCTGGACCCGCTGATGGATCCGCTCGAGGCGGCATGCGTCGACCATCCGGACCTGGTGGCGCAGAACATTCGGGTGAGCGGCATCGGCCATCTGGCCCTGCCGGTGCACCCGGCGGTCGCGGCCGGGATACGGCAGGCCCTGGACCTCGAGGAGCCGACGGCGGCCGCGGCCCACACCGGCGGCCTCACGGTGGCGTGAGCCCCGCCGAGCGCCACGGCTGACACAGCGCCCGGCTTCCGCGCCCGACCCGGCACCCGGCACCCGGCACCCGCGCTCGAAACCCCGCCGGGACGGCCGTCGACACCTCCCGGACACCCGCACATCTTCGAACATTCATCGAACGCAGCACCAAGGCCTAGTGCGGTGACCCCCGAAACACGGCCGATTGCCCGTTTCCTGCCCACCGGAAACCTGCGGAAGATTGTCGCGCCCGCGTACCGCCGGGTACAGTCGCCGCACTGCTCTGGCAGCCCCTGTTGTCGAGGCGAAAGAGAAGTCGGTGCACGACCGTCACCCGTCGGGGACCGCAACTCCCCCGGCTCCGGCCCCCGATGCCGCCTCGGCGCAGTACGCGCCGTACGGCCCGCAGGGTGGCCAGTACGGTGAGTTCACGACCTACGCCGACTCCACCGCGGCCTTCGCGACCGATCCCCTCTTCGGCGACCTTCCGGGTGACGGCGGGACCGGTTCGTACGACACCGGCCAGTGGTCCACCGGCAGCCACGACACCGGCAGCCACGAGACCTTCGGCACCGGCACGCACCAGACGCTGCACTACGACCCGTACGCCGCCCAGCACCACGCCGCGTTCGACACCGGCGCCCATGACACGGCGGCCTGGGCGGCCGGGTACCAGCAGCTGGCCGCCATCCCCGCGCAGGCCCCGGCACCCGACGCCACCGGCCAGTGGGACGCTCAGGCCTGGCTCGAGGCGGAGCAGTCGGCGGTCCTCACCCAGCAGTGGGAATGGGGCACGCAGACCTTCGACACGGGCACGTACGACGCCACGCAGTGGAACTCGGCGGAAAGCCCGGAACACGAGTCGGAACAAGCCGCCACCGGCAGCTTCGAGCACGCCGTCCCCGAGCCCTCCGCCGACGCCGAGCCCTTCGAGCACCAGGCAGCCACCGCCACGTTCGATCAGCTCCCGTCCCAGCGGCGCCCCGACGACGACGCCCCGTCAGGAGCGGCCGACGACGTCTCGTTGCTCGACGACCAGGAAGAGCGCACACCCCTCCCGTCCTCGCGTACCGCGTCCCGAGCCGCGAGCCGTTCCCGGCGTCGCACCCCGGCGAGGCGGTCCGCGCTGCTGACGGTCGCGGTGCCGTCGGTGTGTGTGATGGGGGTCGCCGGGATCGCCGCGGCGACCGTTGGCGTGGGCGGGGAGGACGGGAAGGACACCACGGCGAGCGCCGCCGAGACGCCGGTGAAACCGTCCGCCGCCAACAAGAAGCTGGACTCCCAGCTCGCGAGCCTCTCGGCAGGCGCGAACGACTTCGCGGACCGGGCGAGTCGCACCCAGGAACGTATCGACCTCAAGGCCCAGCAGGCGGCCGAGAAGAAGAAGGCGGCGGCCGAGGCGGCGCTGAAGGAGCGGCTGCGTCCCAAGTTCGCGCTGCCGGTCCTGCAGAGAGGCCTGAGCGCCTACTTCGGCCAGGCGGGCGTCAACTGGATGTCCGTGCACACCGGCATCGACTTCCCGGTGGCGTACGGGACGACGGTGATGGCCGCGACCGACGGCACCGTGCAGACCAAGTGGAACAGCGCGTACGGCAACATGCTGATCGTGACCGCCAAGGACGGCACGCAGACCTGGTACTGCCACCTCTCCAGCTACCGGGTCCCCTCCGGAACGACCGTGAAGGCCGGTCAGCCGATCGCGTACTCCGGCAACTCGGGCAACTCCACCGGCCCGCACCTCCACTTCGAGGTACGACCGAGCGGCGGCGCCGCGATAGACCCGCTGCCATGGCTGCGGAGCCACGGGCTCGACCCGACCTGATCGACCGGCTCCTCGGCCGACCGGCTCCCCGAACGACCGGTCGCCGACCGTACGGCTCGCCGGACCGACCGACTCCGCGACGAGCCCCCGCCGTTCAGCGAGGGCCCGGACACACGGCTACAGCTTCTCCACCGGCGCGTACCGCAGCAGCAGCCGCTTCGGCTTCTCATCCCCGAAGTCGATCGTCGCCTCGGCGTTCGACCCCGTGCCCTTCACAGCGACGACCGTCCCCAGGCCGAACTGGTCATGGGTGACACGGTCGCCCACCGCCAGCGAGACCACCGGCCGCTCCGTCGCACCGCCCCGGCGCGTGGCGAACCCGGACGCACCCGCCGCCGACGAGCGGGAACGAGACGACGACAGCGAGGCGGCCACACCCGAGAGCGGCCCGGACGACGGCGCCGCGAAGGAACCACCCTTCCGCTTCCACTCCACGTGCTGCTCCGGGATCTCCTCCAGGAACCGCGAGGGCGGGTTGTACGACGGCTGGCCCCAGGCGCTGCGCATGGCCGACCGCGTCAGGTAGAGCCGCTCCCGCGCGCGCGTGATGCCGACGTACGCCAGGCGCCGCTCCTCCTCCAGTTCCTTCGTCTGCCCGAGGGCGCGCATGTGCGGGAAGACGCCGTCCTCCATGCCGGTCAGGAAGACCACCGGGAACTCCAGGCCCTTCGCGGTGTGCAGGGTCATCAGCGTGATGACGCCCCCGCCCTCTTCCTCGTCGGGGATCTGGTCGGAGTCGGCGACGAGTGCGACCTGCTCCAGGAAGTCGGCCAGGGTGCCGGCCGGAGCGGCAGCTCCTGCGGTCTCCGCCCCCTCTCCGCGCTCCTGTTCGAACTCCAGGGCCACCGCGGCGAGTTCCTGAAGGTTCTCGATCCGGGTCTCGTCCTGGGGATCGGTCGAGGACTGCAACTCGGCGAGGTAACCGGTGCGTTCGAGGACGGCCTCGAGGACCGTGGCCGGTCCGGCGCCCGACTCCACGATCGTGCGCAGCTCCTCCATCAGCACGTTGAACCGTTTGACCGCGTTGGTGGAGCGGGCCGCCATGCCGTACGCCTCGTCCACACGGCGCAGCGCCTGCGCGAAGCTGATCTTCTCGCGCTGGGCGAGGGCGTCGATCATCGCCTCGGCGCGCTCGCCGATCCCCCGCTTCGGCACGTTCAGGATGCGCCGCAGCGGGACGGAGTCCTCCGGGTTGGCCAGGACCCGCAGGTAGGCGAGGACGTCCCGGACCTCCTTGCGCTCGTAGAAGCGGACGCCGCCGACGACCTTGTAGGGCAGGCCGACGCGGATGAAGACCTCTTCGAAGACACGGGACTGGGCGTTGGTGCGGTAGAAGACGGCGACGTCCCCGGCCTTGGCCTCGCCCGCGTCCGTGAGGCGGTCTATCTCGTCGGCGACGAACTGCGCCTCGTCGTGCTCCGTATCGGCGACGTAGCCGGTGATCCGGGCGCCGGCACCCGCGTTGGTCCACAGGTTCTTCGGGCGGCGGGACTCGTTGCGCTCGATGACCGCGTTGGCGGCGGAGAGGATCGTCTGCGTGGAGCGGTAGTTCTGCTCCAGCAGGATCGTCGTGGCGTCCGGGTAGTCCTCCTCGAACTGGAGGATGTTGCGGATGGTCGCACCGCGGAAGGCGTAGATCGACTGGTCGGCGTCGCCGACGACGCACAGTTCGGCGGGCGGTACGTCGTACCCGTTCGGCGGGACGTCCTCGTCGTGCGCGCGGGTGCCGACGAGTTCGCGCACCAGAGCGTACTGGGCGTGGTTGGTGTCCTGGTACTCGTCGACGAGGACGTGGCGGAAGCGGCGGCGGTAGTGCTCGGCGACGTCCGGGAAGGCGCGCAGCAGATTGACCGTCGTCATGATCAGATCGTCGAAGTCGAGCGCGTTCGCCTCGCGCAGGCGGGACTGGTAGAGCGCGTACGCCTGGGCGAGGGTCTTCTCGAAGCCGTCGGACGCCTGGGCGGCGAAGTCCTCCTCGTCGATCAGCTCGTTCTTCAGGTTGGAGATCTTGGCGCTGAAGGACTTGGGCGGGAAGCGCTTGGGGTCGAGGTCCAGGTCACGGCAGACGAGGGCCATCAGGCGCTTGCTGTCGGCGGCGTCGTAGATGGAGAAGGAGGACGTGAAGCCGAGCTTCTTGCTCTCCCGGCGCAGGATGCGGACGCAGGCGCTGTGGAAGGTCATCACCCACATCGCGTTCGCACGCGGGCCGACGAGCTGCTCGACGCGCTCCTTCATCTCTCCCGCGGCCTTGTTGGTGAAGGTGATCGCGAGGATCTGCCCGGGGTGGACGCCCCGCTCGGCCAGCAGGTACGCGATGCGGTGGGTGAGCACGCGGGTCTTGCCGGAGCCGGCGCCGGCCACGATGAGCAGGGGGGAGCCGGCGTGCACGACGGCCGCGCGCTGGTTCTCGTTCAGCCCCTCCAGCAGCGCCTCCATGTCGACGGCCGGGCGGTGCGCGCCGTTGCGGTAGTACGCGTCCCTGTCCGGTGGCAGGTCGAACTTCCCGCCGAACAGATCGTCCGGAACCGGCTCCGGAACGTGCTGGTCCTCGGGCGGCGGGGGCTCCTCCTCGTGGGCCGGAGTGGCCTTGAGGTCCGCCAGGAAGCTGTCGTCAAAGAGGCTGCTCATCGCTCTCCGAGTCTAGGCCGCCCCACCGACAGCCCGCCGCCACCCCGGAAACTCCGCCTCGCGAGCGACCGCCCAAACCGTCGCCACCCGCCGGAATCACCCGCTCACCCTGCGCGCCCGGAAAGCGCTGACACCGTGAAGGTCACAAAAACGTATCGGGCATATCACGCATCACCTTCACAGCAGCCACACCAGTTGGCTACCGTGCCGGGCGGGCCGTACGACCACCACCGGCGAACGTCGCCGGGCCGCGCGGCCTCCGCCGAGTCCGGTGCCCGACGGGCGGCCGGAGCCGGGGACCCAGCCGGCCTCGGGGTGAATCGGCCGCCGCCCCGCGCGGCACGGCCGTAGGGCACACCTTCCGGACCCACCCGCCCGAACCCTCCCCAGAGCCTTGACGGCCTGGGGGCGCCCCCCACCGCTGACTCGGTAGGCGGACTACGGAAGGAGACGCCTTTCATGGCGCCGCACCGCAAGGCGCGCCCCGCAGGCACGCGTATCGCCGGCATACGGACCCCCGCCCTGGCGACGGCCGCCCTCACCTCCGTGGCCCTGCTCTCGCAGACCGCCGACGCCGCGCCCTCCGCCGACGGCAGGCCGAGCGTCGAGGAGGTCGAGAAGAAGGTCGACGACCTCTACCGCCGCGCCGAGTCGGCCACCGAGCAGTACAACGCGGCGAAGGAGAAGAGCGACCGGCAGCGCGGACGCGTCTCCGCGCTCCTCGACGACGTCGCAAGACGCACCCAGAAGCTCAACGAGGCGCGGGACCGGCTGGGTTCCTTCGCCGCGGCCCAGTACCGCACCGGGGAGGCGGCCCCCGACACGGCCACCTTCCTGCTGGCGGACACGCCGCAGGACTACTTCGACCAGGCCCAGCTGATGAGCCGGCTCACCAGCCGTCAGAAGGAAGCGGTCGACGAGTACGTCACCGAGCAGGCCGCGACGATGAGGAAGCGGCAGGAGGCCACCGAGAGCCTGCGGTCGCTCACCGAATCGCAGCTGAGGCTCCGGACGGCCAAGGCCGACGTCCAGAAGAAGCTCGCCGCCGCGCGGGATCTGCTGTCCGAGCTGACCGCGCGGGAGAAGGCACGGCTCGCCGCGCTGGAGAAGAAGAAGCAGGAGGAGGCGCAGCGGCAGGCGCAGGAGCTGGCGCGGCAGCAGGCGGCACAGCAACAGTCGCCCCCCGCGGCCCCCACGACCACGACGACCGGCTCGCCGGGCTCCTCCCCGGGCGCCACGGATTCCATAGACGCCTCGTATGCGACGAAAGCCGCCAAAGCGCTGGCGTTCGCCCGTGCCCAGATCGGCAAGCCGTATGTGTGGGGCGCCACCGGGCCCGGCTCGTACGACTGCTCGGGCCTGACGCAGGCCGCCTGGAAGGCCGCCGGGGTGTCACTGCCGCGCACCACCTACGACCAGGTGAACGCGGGCACGACGGTCCCGCTCACCGACGCGCAGCCCGGTGACCTGATCTTCTTCTACGACGACATCAGCCATGTCGGCCTCTACATCGGCAACGGCATGATGATCCACGCGCCGAAGCCGGGGGCATACGTCCGCGAGGAGTCGGTCTACTACGGGGGCGCCTCGATCATCCACAGCGTGGTGCGCCCGGCCTGACCTTGCCCAGCCCGACGACCACACCCTGGAAACCGCCCACGCCAAGTTCAGGATCCGCCGCAGCCCCGGCCCGCCCACCCCCTTCAGCAACATCTCTGTCGAGCGCCTGCGCATCACCAGACCGACGCTCATCCTCCTGCGGGATCTGGTCACTCACCCACATCAAGAGTTCTCCGGAGCGGAGGTCATCGCGCGCACGGCGGATCGGACCGTGATGGGGATGACCCGGAATTCCCCAGGATCTGCTCGGTTCCCACTCGGAGGAACGATGAACGATGAGGCGGGGCCGCGCCCCCGACCGTCTTGGCTCAGCCCAGCGTGTCCATCAGGGCGGTGACATAGGCATCCAGCCGCTCCTCCACGACTCGCGTCGTCAGGTCTGTCCTCCCTGCCTCCCGCCATGGCTGCGACACCGACTGCACTTCTTCTGAGGACGCCAGCCCGTCCCGGACCAGCCAGTACAGCCGCTCGCTCGCGGCCGAGGCCAGCACCCCGCCGGCCTCCTCATATGCCTCAGGGAACCGCAGACCCCACGCCGGGCCGTGCAGCAGCGCAAGATTGACGGAGCAGTGCGCCACGTCGAGATCCGCCGGGCCCCAGGAGGTCCCTGCCCAGTCGATGACGCCGGTGATCCGGGCACCTGCCGGCCTTGAGGGCGGCACGTCGAACAGCACATTGCCGGGCTGGAAGTCCCGGTGCAGGAACCGCCCTTCATAGGGCGGCACAGGCTTGCGGATCACGTCGATCGCCGCGGCCCATGCCATCGCGTCGGCGCCCTTCGGAACCACGACGGTGTCGGCGGTCGTCAACGTCACATACTTCCGGGGCCGCTCGGCAGGTCGCCATGCGTGGATCGCCACGAGTTGGCGGGCCAACTGAGGGACGCGCGTCTCCAATCCCCCATCGTCGAGGACCGTCCGGCCCGCCAGATGTGTCATGAGGAGCGACGGATACTCGCAATGCGCGGCGGTCGGATCAGCCGCGAGCAGTCCAGGGGCCGGCACGCCGGTCCCCGTGAGCAGGATCAGGGCGCCAGCCTCCCTGTTCAGCGAATCCTCGGCGTGCTCCACGTAGAACGGGTCGACGAAGCTCCGCAGCACCAGGTCACGTGTGCCTCCGTCCCGCGTACCGATGGTCAGCCTCCGCATTTCGGCAGTAATGCCGCCCTGCAGCACCTCGGTTCTGACGATTCGTTCGCCGACCTCCAGGTGCTGGTTCACCCAGGCCAGTGTCAACGGTCGGACGGCCGCCGCCTCATCGTGGTTGGTCACCGTGCCACCTCATCATCCGGACGGCGGTACGCGCGAAGGCTTTGTCGGACGCGATGTCCGTGCTGCTCAGTCGGCGACTCCCCCGGCAGTCTGCTCTCCCACCTGAGAACTCCGCCTCAAAGCAACAGAGGGGGGGTGCGAAGCGGTCCGACAACCGACTACATCAATCTCTATGCGGCGTGAGAGCCGAGACTTTACGCACCCACGCCCGTCGAACAGGTGCGCGTGGGACGCCCTCCGTCCGGCACGCGCGCGTGGGGTTGTTTTCCGTCGTCGCGCGCGTGCCCCCGTACGCAAGCCGTGTGCGCGTCCCTAGCATCGGGCGCATGTCAGGCACCTCCGCGCTGCGCACCTGGTGGGCGCCGCGTCCGCCCGCCACCGGGTCCGCCGTCATGGCGACCGGCGTCCTGTCGTTCGGGCTGCACCTGACCGGCCAGCAGATCCTCTCCCGCCTCGCCCTGGTCCTGGCGGGTGCCGCCTGGCTGGGGCTCGCCGCCGACATCGCCCTGCAACTGCTGTGGGACCGGGAGCAGTGGCGGGCCAGGGCCGGCTCGCCGGCCGCGCTCACCATGGTGCCGGCGACCACGGTGCTGGGCTCAGGAGTGTCCGCTCTGAACGGGCAGCCGCTCGCCGAGGCGCTGCTCGCACTGGCCGTGGTGCTCTGGGCCTGCCTGGTCCCGTTGACCGTGCAGGGCTGGGAGCGCCGGATGCCCGGCGCGGTGTTCCTCGGGTGTGTGGCGACGGAGGGGATCGCAGCGCTCGGGGCGGTGCTCGCGGCGGCCCTGGGGGTGGCGTGGCTCGCCCATACGGCGCTGGTGTTCTTCTGGCTCGGGCTGGTGTTCTACCTGATCGGGCTGGGTTGCTTCGACCCTCGACAGGTGGTGACAGGGCCGGGCGACCACTGGATCTCGAGCGGCGCCCTCGCCCTCTCGGCGCTGGCCGGTTCGCAGCTCATGAGCGCCGCGCGCAATGGGCTCTACCTGTGGAACAACGACGACGGCAGCGTCCTGCGCGGCGTGACCGTCGCCCTCCTCGTCCTCGCCCTGGCCTGCTACCTCGTCCTTGCGGTGGCCGAGGTGCTGCGGCCCCGGTTCCGCTACGACGTCCGGCGCTGGTCGACCGTGTTCCCGATGGGGATGACGGCGGCTGCGGCGCTGTCCGTCGCCTCCTCCGTCGGCGTGCCGTGGCTGCGCGGCCTGGGCCGGGTACTGCTGTGGATCGCGGTCGCGGCCTGGCTCCTGGTCCTCGCGGGAGCCGTCGCGTCCGCCCTGGCCAGCGTCAGGTCCAGAGCACGGCGATGAAGATGTTCGCCAGGGTCGCGGCGCCGACGAGGCCGAAGAGGGGCTTCTCGACGGTCTCCTCGTCCCGCTTCACATAGACCAGGCCGAGGATGACGATCAGCAGGGCCAGCTTGACCCCGATCTTGATCGTGTCGACCGAGTGGTGGTCCGCCTGGTTGAGGCCGACCAGCGCCACCCCTGTGACCAGCATGGTCAGCGCGCCGTGCAGCATGGCGGGCACGAAGCGTGCCGTGCCCTGACCCATCGCCTTCATCTGGGTGAGGAAGCCGCCGAGGAGCGCGCCGATGCCGACGATGTGCAGGCCGACGAAGAGGTGGATGAGTACGTCCATGGGGCCGGAGCCTAATCAGCTCGCCCGTGCCCGCTGACACCGCCCCGGCGGATGGGACGCCGCTCGCTCATTCCTCCGGACCGGTCGGGACCGGCCGCATATATGCGCCCCATAGCACTCCGCAGCCGCCCGGTGCACCGGATCCCGCGCATTGGTCATCGCAGAACGTGAAGACGGCGACCCGGCATCGGGATCACGGTCACATACGGTCATCGTCAGTCCGGTCGCGCCACTTCCGTACACCCGGTCACGGGCGCATCACGGACGGGTTTAGCGTCCTGCCCCAGGTGTCCGGCTCCCCATCGCCGCCCGGGCCAGGGGCGGCCGTCGGGCACCACCGCCGAGAAGGTCCGGCGGCGGCCTGTTCCCCCTGTGCGGACCGCCGCCGGACGCGTGGCACCGCCCGTGGCCCCGGCGGTCGTACGAAAGGACGTGACGTCCAGGTGGCAGCGCACCGCAAGCCCAGACAGCGTTCGCTCGGGGGCGGCACGGCCCGCACCGCCGCCACGATCGCCCTCGCGGGAGCGGCTACCGCGACCGGCTTCGACGGCACGGGGCACGCCGAGCCGCCGCTCTCGCCGGCCCAGGTCAAGGCCAAGGTCGACAAGCTGTACCAGGAGGCCGAGACAGCCACCCAGAAGTACGACGGCGCCAAGGAGCAGGCGCAGGAGGCGCAGAAACGGCTGAACGCACTGCGGGACGAGGCGGCCCGCCGCACGGACCGGCTCAACTCCGCCCGGGAGGCCCTGGGTTCCTCGGCGGCGGCGCAGTACCGCGACGGGGGTCTCGACCCCGCGGTGCGGCTGCTGCTCTCCTCGGATCCCGGACAGTACCTCGACAACGCCGCGTTCGCCGAGCGGGTGGACGACCGCCAGGCGGCGGCCGTGACGCGCGTACGCGACCAGCTGCGGGAGATCGAACGGCTGCGCGGTGCGGCACGGATCGAACTGGCCTCACTGACGTCCCGGCAGGCGGAGCTACGCCGGCAGAAGCGGACGATCACCGAAAAACTGGGCGAAGCACGACAGTTGTTGTCCCAGCTCACGCAGGGGCAGCGGGCAGGAGCCCCGGCCGACGGGGGCGCGGGGCGGGCGTCGCGGTCCGCGGGGCGCGATCCGGTGGGCGCCGTGTCCGCCGCGACAGCGACGGCCGAGGCGCCGGACGCCCGGGCGGCGGCCGCGGTGGCGTACGCGTACGGCAAGCTCGGCAGCCCCTACGTCTGGGGCGCGACCGGCCCGGACGCCTTCGACTGCTCGGGCCTGGTGCAGGCCGCGTACCGCTCGGCGGGCATCTCGCTCCCCCGGACGACCTACTCCCAGATCGGCGCGGGCCGGCGCGTCCCGCGTTCGGAACTCCTCCCCGGTGACCTGGTGTTCTTCTACTCCGGGATCAGCCATGTGGGGATCTACGTCGGCCACGGCCAGATGATCCACGCCCCGAACCCGTCGGCACCGGTCCGCCTGGCGCCGGTCGACGAGATGCCGTTCGCGGGGGCCACGCGGGTGGTGTGAGACGGAGGGCCCTCGGTCACACCAGCCGGCGTGCCGTCGCCCACCGTGTCAGCTCATGCCGGTTCGACAGCTGGAGCTTGCGCAGGACCGCCGAGACATGGGACTCGACCGTCTTCACCGAGATGAACAGCTGCTTGGCGATCTCCTTGTACGCGTAGCCGCGGGCGATGAGGCGCAGCACCTCGCGTTCGCGCTGGGTGAGGCGGTCCAGGTCCTCGTCGACGGGCGGTGCGTCGGTCGAGGCGAAGGCGTCCAGGACGAAGCCGGCCAGGCGCGGGGAGAAGACGGCGTCGCCCTCCTGGACGCGGAAGATGGAGTCGACGAGGTCCGAGCCGGTGATCGTCTTCGTCACATAGCCGCGGGCGCCACCGCGGATCACGCCGATCACGTCCTCGGCGGCGTCCGACACCGACAGCGCCAGGAACCGCACCGGCTGCTCGGGGTCGGCCGTCAGCGAGGCGCAGCGGCGCAGCACCTCCACCCCGCCGCCACCCGGCAGGTGGACGTCGAGAAGGACGACCTCGGGGCGGGTGGCGGTGATGACGGCGACCGCCTGGTCGACATCCGCCGCCTCACCGACGACCTCGACGCCGGTCAGCTCGGTCCGACCGATCTCGGCCTGGACTCCCGTACGGAACATACGGTGGTCGTCGACGAGTACGACCCGCACCCGCCGGTCCGCGTTTCCGCCGGACACCGCGGCCTCCCCGTTCGCGTCGCTCATGACGTCGTCTCCGCCCTCTCCATCTCCAGCTCGACCTCCGTGCCGCCGTCCGGTACCGCGCGCAGCCGTGCCGTGCCGCCGTTGCGCTCCATACGGCCGATGATCGATTCTCTGACACCCATGCGGTCGGCGGGTATCGCGTCGAGGTCGAAGCCGGGGCCGCGGTCGCGGACGGACACGAACACCGTCTTGTCCTCGACCTCGGCGTAGACCTGGACGGCTCCGCCCTCGCCACCGTACTTGGCGGCGTTCACCATTGCTTCGCGTGCGGCCTGCATCTGCGCGCCGATCCGTTCGTCGAGCGGGCAGTCGCCGACGATGACGACCTCTATGGGGACGCCGTGCTTGTCCTCCACCTCCGCCGCGTTGCGCCGGACCGCCTCCGCCAGGGTGTCCGGCTCCTCGCTCTCGTCCTTGCCGGTGCCCTCCGGTTTGTACAGCCAGGCGCGCAGGTCGCGCTCCTGGGCGCGGGCGAGGCGGCGCACCTCGCCCGCGTTCTCCGCGTTGCGCTGGATCAGGGTCAGGGTGTGCAGCACCGAGTCGTGGACGTGGGCGGCGACCTCTGCGCGCTCCTGGGCGCGGATGCGCATCAGGCGCTCCTCGGACAGGTCCTGGGTGATCCGCACCAGGTACGGTCCGGCGAGCAGGGTGATGCCGACGAGAACCGCCAGCGCGGCCTGCAGGACCGAGCCGAGGTGGGCGGCGGAGCCCTGCAGGACGAACATGCCGGAGACACCCGCGGTGACCAGCAGGACACCGGCGGCGGCACGCAGCAGGGTGAGCGTGCGGCGGCGGCTGCCGACCTCCATCCAGCGGGCCCGTCGCGCGTTGTCCGCCTGACGCCAGACCAGGGCGACGCCCGCGGCGACGAGCACGGCCGGTATGAGGTAGACCTTGGCGACGCCGTCGAGCTTCATGCTGCCCACGAAGGTCAGCGCGACGAGGACCATCAGGAGCAGGGCGACGATCTGCCCCCGGTCGGGCTTGCGGGCGACGAGTCGGCGGCGGCCGTGGGGTGAGGTCTCCGCGCCGACCGGGGACGGGGAGCGCCGGTCGTCGACGCCGCCGACCCCGAGCGGGACGAAGAACCAGAACGCCGCGTACAGCAGCGCGCCGAAGCCGTGTGCCAGGAACAGGCCGACGAAGACGAGGCGCACCCAGATCACGGGCAGCCCGAGGTGCCCGGCGAGCCCCCGCGCCACGCCCCCGAGCCAGCGTCCGTCGCTGCTGCGGTAGAGCTTGCGCGGCGGCCGCGGATCGGCGAGGGGCAGCGTTGCGGCGTCCGGCATGCCAACGATGGTCACACGACCGGACCGGCCGGGCATCAGGGTCGGCCCCTTAGACACCCCTGATCTTCGAATCCGGGTGATCGAACACTTCCCCCGGCGGCCTGTCGGGGCAGATTTCAGGGTTGCGCCAGGGTCGTCCCGACTGCCGCCCGGCGCCCGCGGCGGCGACCATGGACGCATGACAGATCAGCAGCACGCGGCAGCGGGGCACGGCCCCGGTGCGGGGCACGCCTCCACCGCGGGGCGCGGCCCCGGCGGGGAGCGGGGTGGCCGGCCGCCGGGGGACGGCGCGCCGGACGCCGCCCCGCAGCACGCCGGGCCCGTGTCCGGCCCTGCCGCGGGCGCTGCGGATGAGGAGCCGCGTGCGCAGGCGGGCGCGGGCGTGCGGGAGGATGCGGCCGTGCGCGAGAACGGAGGCGAGGACGCCGGCATGGGCCAGGACGCGGCCGGGCACCGGGAGCCGGGCGCCCGCACGGGTGGGGCGACGCGCGAGCGGGCGGGCTCCGGGAAGGACGCGCCCGGACGCGGCGGAACCGCCGCGCCCGACCACGCCGCGGTGGCCGAGGAGCCCGGCCGGTTCCGGCGTGACCGGCGGCACAAGATGCTGGCCGGGGTCTGTTCGGGCCTGGCCCGGCAGTGCGACATGGACCCGGTGATCTTCCGGATCGTGCTGGCGGTGCTCTCGGCGGCGGGCGGACTCGGCCTCATCTTCTACGGCTTCGTCTGGCTCCTCGTGCCCTACGAGGACGAGGAGGAGAACGAGATCCGCAAGCTGCTGACGGGCCGCGTCGACGGTCAGGCCCTGGCCGCGGTGCTCTTCGCCCTGGTGGGCTGCGGGATCTTCCTCTCGATGCTCAGGAACGGCAGCGTGCTGACCTTCGCCGCCGTCCTGTCCCTGCTTCTCGCCGGCGCGGGGTACTGGTCTCGACAGCGCGGCGCTCCCGACCCCGACCCCATTGCCGCGCAGGCCGTGGCCGACGCCCCGCCGGAGGCCACGGCACCGCCCGTCCCCGCCTCCTACCCCTCCTGGTGGCGTGACCCCATCGTCAAGGACGGCACCCACGTGGGCGGCACGGGCTATCTGTGGGGCCCGAGCGACACCGCCGGCCGTGACGTCGCGGCGGCGGTCGCCATCGCCCGCGGCTCCTCGTACGCCGAGCGCATACGCCCCGAGCCGCGGCCCAGAGCGCCGGAACCGCGCTGGACAGGCGGCTGGGTGTTTCTCCTCGCCCTGCTCGCGGGTGGCCTCGGCACTCTTCTGACCTGGGACCACCGGGCGCTCGGCACAAGTCTGCAGACGGGCCTGGCGTGCGCGCTGGTGGTCTTCGGCCTGGGCATCGCGGTCAGCTCGTTCCTGGGCCGCACGGGCGCCGGCTCGGTCTTCCTCGCGGTGCTCACGGCGGCCCTGCTCGCCGCCTCGGCGGCCCTGCCGAAGGACATCGGCACCCAGTGGAGGCACACCACCTGGGCGCCGGCCTCGGTGGCCGCCGTGCAGGAGAAGTACGGCCTGGGCACCGGCGTCGGCACGCTGGACCTCAGCCGTCTCGGACTCGCCGGGAACCAGACCGTGACGACCCGGGCCCAGGTGGGCGTGGGCCTGCTGAAGGTGGTGGTCCCTCGGGAGGCTGCGGTGGAGCTGAACATCGAAACGGGTGTCGGCGACATCCGCTTGCCGGGCGAGACCGACAAGGACGTGGATGTGAAGCCGGGCAAGCACCGGCAGGTGACCCTCACCCCCGCCGCGGGGACGAAGAAGACGGCCACGCTCCGCCTCGACCTCGAGGTCGGCGTGGGCCGCGTGGAGGTGGACCGTGCTGCGTCATGAGTTCCAGCCGGGCCGGCTCGTGGCCGGGGTCTTCCTGGCCGGTGGGGGCGTCGCTTACGTGGGTGATGCCGGCGGGGCGTGGGAGACACCGTGGTTCGCGATCATCCCGATCGTGATCGGCGGCCTCTGCCTCGCTGCCGTGACCGGCCTGCTGGCCCGCGCGATACGCAGGCACCGGGCGCGCCGCGCCGGCCGGCCGGCCGAACCGGAGGGGGCGAGGGCGGCCGCGGTGCCGCCGGCTCAGCGGTAGCCGCCCGTGCGTTGCCGTCGTCGGGCGCGCAGGGCGGCGTCGAGGGACAGGACCGGGGTGCCGGCGAGGACCAGGGGGATCCAGGCCATCAGATAGGCGAGGTCGTTGCCGTAGTAGTAGGGGGTCGAGGCCCAGCTGACGGTCAGCCACAGGCTCAGCGAGATCAGCGCGCCACCGAGCGCGGCGAGGCGGCCCAACAGGCCGAGGAGCGTGCCGATTCCGACGGCGAGTTCGCCGAAGGCGATGGCGTAGCCGAAACCGACGGGGTGCTTCAACGCCAGGTCGACCAGGGCCGGGATCGCCGACGAGCCGCGCACGGAGTGCATCAGCTCGCCGATGGACCCGGGGCCGGAGGCGTGCATGAAGGCGCTGTTGGTGAGCTTGTCCAGGCCCGCGTAGATGAAGGTGATGCCGAGGAAGACGCGCAGAGGGAGCAGTGCGTACCGCACGGCGGTGTCCCGCCAGGTGCTGCCCTCGTCGACGTAGGAGGTGTGGGAGTCCGTGCGAATGCCATGAACCATCGTGCCGCCGCCTCTCGCCCGCCGTGCCCAGCCCTTACCCCTCAACAGACCATACGTACGAAAGGAGCCAACCGCTCAACCGCTGCGCACACAAACTTTCCCGGCTCCTTGGTCCGGGAGTTCCGCATCGGCCCCGGACCGACGGGAGGAGGCCCCCGCTCGGCAGGGCGGACCAGAGGCACCCCGGCTGGGCCGAACGGGGCACCGCCCCCGGCGGTCACGAGAGTCCGGAGCCCGCTCGCCCAGCCCGTGCCTGGTCACTCCGTCACGTCGATGGCCACCCGGTTGGTCTCCACCCCGGCAGCCGTCACCACCTGCACCTCGATCCTGCCCGGTTCCACATCAGCCGGCACCGGCACCGTCAGCAGGGTGTCCGTCGGGTTGCTGAAGCCGCCGGTGACCGGGACCAGCGGGACATGGACGTGCACGGCGCCGATGCGGACCACCATCCGGGACAGCCGGTCCGCGTTCTGGGCGCCGGGCGGTACGAAACCGGCGCCGCGGATCTCGATGTCGTCGCCCGTGCGGATCGGCGCGTCCAGGTCCCCCGCCTCCCGCGCCCGGACCACCGAGAGGATCACCGGACGTCCGCCTTCCGCGTATTTCCCGGCGAGGTAGGTGGCCGCCGAGACCAGGACCAGCAGGGCCAGCCCCCACGGCAGATCGGGCAGTTGGTCGGGCCGGCGGGCCAGCCGTACCACCGCGAAGACCAGGGCGACCGAGCTGACGATCACATACTGCGTGTCCGGGAAGCTGCCCCGCCCCGCGTCGTCCGTGAGCAGGTCCGCCGCGCGCGGCCGGTCGGCGCGCACCTTCTGCAGCCGCTGGCCGAGCACCCGCAGCCCCACCACCCGCCGCACCAGCACCGAGATCCCGCACACCACGGCGACCACGGTCACCACACCCCCGCCGCGCGCGAGGCCGAGCCCGGCGATCAGCTCCTCGCGCCGGCCCTCGGCCGAGGCCGCCGTCAGCTCGACGACCAGCACCAGCACCGCGTACAGGACGAACAACACCCAGCCCGCGGCCACCGCCCGGGAGGTCGACAGCCGGTTGTCCTCGCCGATGACGGGCGCGAACACCCCGCCGCGCGCCCGGTGCAGATAGCCTGCGGCGGTCAGCACCGCACCCACCAGCACCGCCGCCACGAGCCCGGCCGTACGCGCCACGGTCCACCCCGCGCCGATCGCGGTGAGCGCCTGTGCCGGCAGCAGGACGCCGACGGCACCCCACACCGCGACCGCCGTGCGCCTCCACAACCGGCCCAGCCATGCCTCGGCGTCCGCGCGACCTCGCTCGGCGACGACCGCGGCGGACTGGGTCAGCTCGTCGGACACCCACTGGCGGGACGCGGACGCGGAGTGGGCGACCGCCGCGGGCAGTCCCCGCCCGGACGCGAACTCCTCCCGCTTCGCCAGGAACTCGGCGACCGCGCGCCGGTGCCCCTCGCGTGCGCCGTGCGGGCAGTCTCCGCAGGTGCAGCCACCCTCATGCGCACCCGGACCGTTCCCGAGCCGTTCGCCCTGCCTCGCCTCCTGCACCGCCACGACCGCTGCCGCCTTCCCCGCGCCCGAACACCACACCGCGCCCGGCCGCCGATCGGGCCGGACGTACGCTCACCGGAGCCACCCGGCCCCGCCGTACAACTGCCGTGTGACGACAGCGAATTGTGCCGTACGGAACAGCCCCCGCGTCCGTCAGGTCCGGTCAGGGCGGGTGAAAGCGCGAACCCCCGGTTGACCGACCGGCCACCGTCGGCGGCCACCTGGCGCGCTAGGGCGTGCTCAGGGCGCGGAGTTCGCGACCACGAGGGCGGTCGTGCTGCCCGGCTTCTGAGCGTTGCGGCGTCGGCGGGTCCGGGTCAGCCGAGCAGGTCCGGTTCGCTGCGGGTGATGTCCTGCCACAGCGGCTGGTAGTTGATCCAGGCCACCAGGTCACCGCCGAGCTGCTCCCGGGTGGCCACCGCCTGCCGGTGGTCGATGAGGACGGGGCGTCCCGCGGCCTTGGCGGTGAGCTGCACCTGGCAGGAGCGTTCCATCGACAGGAACCACCAGGCCGCCGCGTCCACCGAGTCGCCCACGGTCAGCAGCCCGTGGTTGCGCAGGACGAGTGCCTTGCGGCTGCCGAGCGCGGTCGCGATCCGGCGGCCCTCCTCGGCGTCGACGGTGACGCCGGTGTAGGCGTCGTAAACGGCATGATCTTCGTAGAAGGCGCAGGACTCCTGAGTGATGGGGTCCAGCAGATCGCCGAGTGCGGCGAGGGCTCGCCCGTGCGCCGAGTGGCAGTGGGCGACGGCGACGACATCGGGACGGGCGGCGTGGACCTGGGCGTGCACGGTGAAGGCGGCCTGGTTCACGTGGTAGCGGCCGTCGATCACCTGCCCGTCCTGGTTGGCGAGCACCAGGTCGCTCACGGTGACGTGCCGGAACGACATTCCGAAGGGGTTGACCCAGAAGCAGTCCGTGAACTCCGGGTCGCGTGCGGTGATGTGTCCGGACACCCCGTCCTCGAAACCGAGCCGCCCGAAGATCCGCAGGGCGCCCGCCAGCCGTTCCTTGCGGTGCCGTCGCTCGTCCTCGACCGAGTCGTGCATCGGCGGCATGGCGAACCGCAGCTGGTCGGTGGGCAGGGGCGGGGGCGGAGTGGGGCCGTGCATGGGTCCTCCGGCACTTGACGTCGTCGACGGGCCGGAAGGTACCGCCGGCCAGGTGAGGATGACAGGGCTGGTTGGTAAAGATGCGGCGCAGGTGGTGCCGTGACGCGGCTTGAACGCGAGCCGGGTGCGTCCGCCTCGAGCCGTGCGGATCCGATGCCCGAGCCGGGTGCGTCCGTCCCCCGAGCCGTGCGGCTCCCATGCCCGAGCCGGGTGGGTCCGGTCTGGAACCCCGCCGATCCGACACCCGAGCCCGGCAGATCCGACACCCGGGCCCGCCGATCCGAGACCCGAGCCCGGCGGATCCGATACCGGACAGAAGATGTCGGGTTTCGGCGTCAGACTCGCCGTATGGCAACGCGCATGTCAACGAAATGGGCGGCTTTCGCCGAAGCGGAACCGGACCTCGCCCGGAGCGTCGAGGCACGCTTCGGATCCTTCACGCACCACGTGCTGGCGACGCTGCGCCGGGACGGCTCTCCCCGCACCACGGGCCTGCCAGGTCCGCTTCCTGAACGGCGAGCTGTGGCTCGGCATGATGCCCGGCTCGCTCAAGGCACTCGACCTGCGCCGCGACCCCCGCTTCGCACTCCAGGCGAACCCGGGCCCGGGCACCGGGATGGGCGGCGGTGATGTGCGGATCAGCGGACGGGCCGTGGAGGTCGAGGACGACAGGACCAAGGGCGCGTACGTGAAAGAGGTGGAACCGCCGGAGCCGTTCCACCTCTTCCGCACCGAGTTGACGGAGGTCGTCAGGACCTGCGTCGAGGACGACACGTACCTCGTCGTCCAGGTCTGGAGGCCCGGAGAGCCGGTGCGCACTCTCCGACGGACGTGACCTGCGGGCTCACTCCCACTCGATGGTGCCCGGCGGCTTGGACGTGACGTCCAGCACCACGCGGTTGACGTCGCGGACCTCGTTGGTGATCCGGGTGGAGATCTTCGCCAGGACGTCGTACGGGAGCCGGGACCAGTCGGCGGTCATGGCGTCCTCGGAGGAGACGGGGCGCAGCACGATCGGGTGGCCGTACGTGCGGCCGTCGCCCTGGACGCCGACGCTGCGGACGTCCGCGAGCAGGACCACCGGGCACTGCCAGATCTCACGGTCGAGGCCGGCCGCCGTCAGCTCCTCGCGGGCGATGGCGTCGGCCTCGCGCAGCAGGTCCAGGCGCTCCTTGGTGACCTCGCCGACGATACGGATACCGAGGCCGGGGCCGGGGAACGGCTGGCGCTGGACGATCTCCTCCGGCAGGCCGAGCTCCTGGCCGACCATGCGGACCTCGTCCTTGAAGAGCTTGCGCAGCGGCTCGATCAGCTTGAACTCGAGGTCCTCGGGGAGGCCGCCGACGTTGTGGTGCGACTTGATGTTGGCGGTGCCGGTGCCGCCCCCGGACTCGACCACGTCGGGGTACAGGGTGCCCTGGACGAGGAACTCGACCGCCGGACCCTCGTCCGCGATGATCTCGGCCTGGGCCTGCTCGAAGACCCGGATGAACTCGCGACCGATGATCTTCCGCTTCTCCTCGGGGTCGCTGACCCCGGCGAGCGCCTTGAGGAAGCGCTCCTCGGCGTCGACGACCTTCAGCTGGACGCCGGTGGCCGCGACGAAGTCCTTCTCGACCTGCTCGGTCTCGCCCTTGCGCATCAGGCCGTGGTCGACGTACACGCAGGTCAGCTGGGAGCCGATGGCCTTCTGGACGAGGGCGGCGGCGACGGCGGAGTCGACACCGCCGGACAGGCCGCAGATCGCGCGCTTGTCACCGACCTGCTCGCGGATCGCCTCGACCTGCTCCTCGATCACGTTGCCGGTGGTCCAGGTGGGCTTCAGGCCGGCGCCGCGGTAGAGGAAGTGCTCCAGTACCTGCTGGCCGTGCGTGGAGTGCATGACCTCCGGGTGGTACTGGACGCCGTACAGCTTCTTCTCGTCGTTCTCGAAGGCGGCGACCGGGACGACGTCCGTGGAGGCCGTGACGGCGAAGCCCTCGGGGGCGGCGGAGCAGGCGTCGCCGTGGGACATCCAGACCGACTGCTCGGCCGGGGTGCCCTCGAAGAGGGTGGACGACGGCTTGGAGACGGCGAGGGCCGTACGGCCGTACTCGCGCGCTCCGGTGTTGTCGACGGTGCCGCCGAGGGCCTGCGCCATCAGCTGGAAGCCGTAGCACATGCCGAAGACGGGGACGCCGGACTCGAAGATCTCGCGGTCGAGACGGGGGGCGCCCTCCTCGTACACCGACGAGGGGCCGCCGGAGAGGATGATCGCCGCCGGGTTCTTGGCGAGCATCTCCTTCACCGGCATGGTGCTCGGCACGATCTCGCTGTAGACCCGGGCCTCGCGGACGCGACGGGCGATGAGCTGGGCGTACTGCGCGCCGAAGTCGACGACCAGGACGGTGTCGGGAGCGGCGGCAGCGGGGGTCGCTGATGACACGGGGTGCCTTCCGGCGGTTGGGCGGGTCCTTGTGCCACCCGATTCTACCGAGGTGGCCGTGGGTGCCGTCCCGCCGCTGCCAGGACCGTCGCCCGCGGAGCCCGTCTCACCATGCGGGCCGCTTTGGACGCCGTCCTCCCCCACGGCATACTGGCCCCATGCTCACGCACTCGACGATCTTCGTCTTTACCTATGGCAACCGGCCCGCCGGCTGCCATGGTCGTGCTGCTTGAGCTACTGACAAGCGACTTCCCAGGCGCCCCGGGCCGACAAGGTCCGGGGCGCCTGGCGTTTCCCGGGTCCTGTCGCTCCGGGGCACCGCGCACCCGTCCACGAGGAGCCCCGCATGACCGCCACCGCAGCCACCGAGAAGACCGGCGCCCGCACCGACGACGCCGCGAACCTGATCAGTGACGCCCGTGAACGCATCGACTCGCTCGACGACCGCATCATCGGCCTCATCCAGGAACGGATGGCCGTCTCAGCCGTCATCCAGGAGGCCCGTATCGCCTCCGGCGGCCGGCGCGTCAACCTCTCCCGCGAGATGGAGGTCCTCGGCCACTACCGGGACGCGCTGGGCAAGCCCGGCACGGCGCTCGCGATGACCCTGCTCGAGCTGTGCCGCGGCCGGATCTGAGGCCGGACCCGACCCGCACCCGCGTTCCGCGGCCGTACGTACGCGTACCCCTCACCCGTACGGCGCGTGACCGGGCCCGCGGGGACTTCGTTGAGCCGGGCGTCCGTGCCAGCCAGGGGCGGGCCCGAAAGAACCACGCGTGGCTCCGCTGGAGCGATGAGACGCACGGATCGTGCTGTGCGTCGTGGGACCTCGCTCCAGGGATGTGACCGGACGGCAGGGGACAGCAGCCCGGTCACCCAGTAAACGGTCGGCTCCGGGGACGCCCGGAGCCGACCGGCGGAATCTGTTCAGAGGTGGTCGAAACGGTTGCGGAGGCCGTGACCCATCCAGCACGATGCGAGGAACAGAGAGTCGACGGCATCCCCACCCGGTCCCTGGCGGACAACAGCATCGCTCCTCCCACCGACTGCCAATGGTCGACACCATGCGCGCTCCTCGCGCGAGCCGGAGCGCACCACCGGCGGTCACGCAGACAAGCGGCGCACCCCCCGGCGCCGCTCCCCGGGCACCGGCGCTGCCCTGACGTCGGTGCTGACGGAGAAGGGCCCCGCGGTCTTCCCCGAGCCCTCGGCCACGCCGAGCCGGGATCCCCCGCCGCGGGGCCTTTCGCCGTCCCAGGGCCTGCTCGGCCTCAGGTACGGGAGACCGTCCCACGGCTCTGTCGACCGCCCAGGTTCCGTGTGACGCAGCACACATAAGAATTCCGTGAATGGGAGCGCAACCATTCACCTCGCACACAGGTCACACCTGGCGAATCATGGGCCACACCCGCGCCGCCACGCGGCGGGCTCGCCCCAAGATGCGTCGCGTCGTAGCGGCGCACCAGACTCTTCGAGGTCTTCATGAAGCTTCGCCGTGCCCTGGCCGCCGCGGCGGCGACGGCTGCCATAGCCCCGCTCGCGCTGCTGTCGGCGCCGGCCGCGTTCGCGGAGGACGCGACTCCCTCCGCCACCGCGACCGCGACCACGGCCACCCCGTCGCCGACCAGCTCCGCGACGGAGACCACCGGCACCGCCACGCCCCAGGCCGGCGGCCAGTCCACGACCGCAACCTCGTCGGCGACGACGACCACGACACCCACCGGCACACCGACCTCCTCGGCCACCACGTCGACGCCGACGAAGAGCGCGGAGCCCACCACCGAGCCGACGCCCTGCAGCGACGACCTGAACGACCCCGACTCCCAGCTGAGCATCGACGTGTCCGGTCTGCCCGGAAAGATCGTCGCGGGCAGCGGCTGGCACACCTTCAAGCTGACCGCGGCGAATCACAGCGACCAGTCCCTCGGCAAGGTCCAGTGGCTCGCGGCCGTCGACAACGACTCGGCGAGCGACAACGAGAAGGACTGGCTGAGCACCTACGCCCTGCTCGAGTACTACAACCCGGAGACCAAGCGCTGGGAGTCCCTCGCGGACGAGATCGGCAACGGCATCTACTTCGGTGAGACGCCGCTCGGCCCCAAGCAGACGGTCGACATCAAGCTGCGGGTCAACATCACCGCGAAGGCCCCCGCGGGCGCCGGCTACACCGTGGGCCTCGGCGGATACGTGGACCAGGAGAAGAGCTGCGAGCACAGCGCGTTCGGGTACTTCGAGTTCACCGTCCTCAAGCCCGGCAGCAGCAACGACAACCCCGGTCAGGCCAAGCCCGGCAAGGGCCAGAAGCCGGCGGGCGGCAAGACGCCGCAGGGCGGTGCGGCTGAGATCCCGGCCACCGGCACCCTCGCCTCCACCGGTTCCTCCTCCGCGCTGCCGACCATCGCGCTCGTCGGCGGTGTCGCCGTCGTCGCCGGTGGCGGCGTCATCTTCGCGGTGCGGCGCCGCAAGGCCGGGGGCCACGCCGCCGCGTAACCATCCCGGGCGTGGGCGGACCGTGTGAGCGGTTCGCCTCGCACCAAGGAGAAGGACCTGGGCTCGGAGGGGGGCCCAGGTCCTTTTCTGCTTCTGCGCGCTACTGCTTGGGCGGCATCGTCGGCATCCCCAGGAACGGCAGCCGCAGCGCCCCGAACGCCTTGACGGGCACCGCCGGGTGACGGGGTTCCACCGGCTTGAGCCGCTCGTACCGCGCACCCTGCGCCGGGCGCGGATCCGCCTCGCCCTTGTTCGGCCAGTACGACATCGCCCGCTCGGCCTGTGCGGTGATCGTCAGTGAGGGGTTGACGCCCAGGTTCGCCGACACCGCCGCGCCGTCGACCACCGAGATGCCGGGGTGGCCGTAGAGCCGGTGGTACGGGTCGATGACGCCGGTCTCGCGGGAGTCGCCGATCGGGCAGCCGCCGAGGAAGTGGGCGGTCAGCGGGGTGCCCATCAGTTCGCCGACGTTGCTGCCCGCGAAACCGTTGATCTCGGCTGCGAGCACGGACGCCGCCTGAGAGGCCGCCCTGATCTGCTTCGGGTTGGGCCTGCCATGGCCCTGCCGGGCCGTCAGCAGGCCCTTGCCGACGCCGTTCGGCTTCAGATACGTCGTCAGGGAGTTGTCCAGCGACTGCATCACCAGGCCGATGATGGTCCGCTCCGACCAGCGTCGGTTGGACAGGGAGCGGGCCATCAGCCACGGATGACGTGCCGCGTTCGCGAGCCAGGCCAGGGCGCGGGAGCGGCCCTCCGCATAGGGGACCTGGAGGATCGACAGGCCGCCCATCGCGTTCGAGCCCCTGCCGTAGCGGACCGGCTCGATGTGCGTGTTCTCGTCCGGGTGGATCGAGGACGTGATCGCCACGCCCCGCGTGAAGTCGACCTTCGGTGCGCCGTGCGCCGTGCGGTAGCGCCGGTTGTCGGTCTGCGCGCCCACCAGTGCCTCGGAGTTGGTGCGGGTCAGCTCGCCCAGCCGGTCCGAGAGGTACGGCAGTTGGCCGTTCGCCTTCATGCGGTGCAGCAGGGTCTGGGTTCCGTAGGTGCCCGCCGCGAGCACCACCCGCCGTGCCGTGAAGACGCGTCCCCTGCCCTTGCGCCGGTCGTCCGTCGGCAGGGTCGCCACGGCGTACCCGCCCCGGGAGTCGTCCGTGACCGACACGACCGTCGTCATGGGGTGCACGACCGCGCCCGCCTTCTCGGCGAGGTGGAGGTAGTTCTCGTTGAGGGTGTTCTTCGCGCCGTGCCGGCAGCCCGTCATGCACTCGCCGCACTCGGTGCACGCCCGGCGGGCCGGGCCGGCGCCGCCGAAGTACGGGTCCGGGACCTCCTCGCCGGGCCGGGCCTTCGCCGTTTTGTCGGCGTCCTCGCCGTCACCGAAGAACACGCCCACCGGTGCCAGATGGAAGGTGTCCCCGACCCCCATCCGCTCGGCGGCCGCCTTGAGGTGCACGTCGGAGGGGGTCATGGTCGGGTTCAGCCGAACGCCGAGCATGCGCCGGGCCTGGTCGTAGTACGGGCTCAGCTCCTCCTGCCAGTCGGTGATCCCCCGCCACTGCGGGTCGTCGAAGAAGGCCTTCGGAGGCACGTAGAGGGTGTTGGCGTAGTTGAGGGAGCCACCGCCGACGCCGGCGCCCGCGAGGACCATGACGTTGCCGAGCAGGTGGATGCGCTGGATGCCGTACATGCCAAGGGCGGGCGCCCAGAGGTAGTTCTTCAGGTCCCAGGAGTTCTTCGGCAGCGTCTCGCGGGTGAAGCGGCGGCCCGCCTCGAGGACCCCGACGCGGTAGCCCTTCTCGGTCAGTCGGAGCGCGGAGACGGATCCGCCGAACCCCGAGCCCACGACGATGACGTCGTAGTCGTACCCGTCCTCGTCCCTGGTCTGGACAGACTTCTCCTGCGACACGTGCTCTCCTCGTTGAGAACGGGTTGCCTGCTGGGGAACTAGCGGAGGCGGAGCGCCTTCATCGCCTTCAGGCTCCGGCTCATGAACGCCGCGTACTTCTCGTCGTCCATCCCCAGCGAGGGGGCCATCGGCAGCAGTCGCTGCTGGGCGACCGTCTGGGCCTCGGTGTACTTGAGGATGCCCTCCGAGCCGTGGCGGCGGCCGAGGCCGGAGTCCTTCATGCCGCCCATCGGGGACTGGACGCTGCCGTACGCCGGTGCGTAGCCCTCGTTGACGTTGACCGTGCCCGTGCGCAGCCGGGCCGCGACCTCGCGCCCCCGTCGGCCGTTCTTCGTCCAGACCGACGAATTCAGGCCGTACGGCGTGGCGTTGGCGCGCTCGATCGCCTCGTCCTCGCTCTTGAAGCGGTAGATCGACACGACCGGGCCGAAGGTCTCCTCCGCGCACACCGCCATCGGGGCCTCGACGCCGTCGAGGACGGTCGGCTCGTAGAAGTACGGGCCGACGTCCGGGCGGGCCACCCCGCCGGCCAGCACCTTCGCCCCCTTGGCCACGGCCTCCTCGACATGCCGGGTCACGGTCTCGAGCTGCCGCTCGCCGACCAGCGACCCCATGTCGGCACCGTAGGCGAGGGACGTGCCGAGCCGCAGGGCCTTGGTGCGGGCGACGAACCGCTCCAGGAAGGCGTCCGCGACCGACTCGTGGACGTACAACCGCTCGATGGAGATGCACAGTTGCCCGGCCGAGGAGAAGCAGGCCCGCACCGCGCCCTCGGCGGCCTTCTCGACGTCCGCGTCCTGAAGGACCAGCATGGCGTTCTTGCCGCCGAGTTCGAGGGAGACGCCGACGAGCCGGGCGGCGGCGCCCTGGGCGACCTCGCGGCCGGTGCGGGTGGAGCCGGTGAAGGAGACGTAGTCGGCGTGCTTGACGACCTCTGGGCCGACGACCGGGCCGTCGCCGATGACGACCTGGAAGACCTCGGCGGGCAGTCCGGCCTCGATCAGCAGGTCGCGTGCCCACAGCGCGGTCAGGCAGGTCTCCGTGTCGGGCTTCATCACGACGGCGTTGCCCGCGGCGAAGGCGGGGAGCGCGTCGCCGACCGACAGCTCCAGCGGGTAGTTCCAGGGGGCGATCTGGCCGACCACGCCGCGCGGATGGCGCAGTTCGGTCACCTTGGTCAGCGTCGGCACGGCGCCGGTGTGCCGCTTCGGCCTCAGGTACGAGGGCGCCTTGCGGCCGTAGTGCCGGGCCGCGACGGCGACGGCCTGCACCTCCTCGTGGGCGTGCAGACGGGCCTTTCCGGTCTCCAGCTGGATCAGGTCGAGGACCTCGGCCTGCCGTTCCAGCACCAGGTCGTGGAAGCGGAGGAGCACCGCGGCGCGCTGCCGTACCGGGGTCTGTGCCCAGACCGCCTGGGCGGCACGGGCCCGGTCGAAGGCGACGGCGACGTCCTCGGGGGTGGACTCGGGCAGGTCGGCCAGCTTCTCGCCGGTGAACGGCGTGTGGTTGGCGGTGCGGCCCGAGCCGACCACGCCCTTGGTGAGCTGGGCGACCAGCTCCGGCGTCACCACGTCGACGGCGGTGCGGGCACCCGTGGGGGCGGGAGCGAGGGGGTTGGTGCCGGCCGTGCCCGTACCGGTCTGTGCGGTGGCCTTCTCCGGGGCCTGCGAGTCCGTCATGAGCCGCAGGGTATGCCGGGGCGGAGCGTTTGGGTACCCGTCGGTAACGCGCTTTCACGGGGCGTCCACACCGCGCCAGTGACCGCTGGCAGCGAATGCGCTGATCAGGGCGTCGTCAGGACGTCAGCATGTTCTTGCCCACTTTCAGGCGGTCCCGGGCGCCCTTGAAGAGGGAGGTGCCGCGCTTCTCGTCCGGGGTGCCCTTCGGCATGTCCACGCGCAGCACGTAGTACTCGCGGGCGGCCGTGACGATCAACAGTTGCAGGACGCGGTACCGCTTCTTCCCCACCGTGTAGGTGGTGTCGGTGAGCATGGCGTCGTCGCCGTGGAAGCTCGTCGGGGTGTAGAGCGTGCCGGGGTCGTCGGCGGGCCAGGAGGCGGTGGCCTGCCGTGCCCAGGCCTTCAGGGGGGTGGGGACCGATGTCTCCCGGGTCAGGCGGAGCCGGACGGTGTCGTCGCCGTAGGTCACCGTGCGGTCCGTGGCGGCGCCCCTGGGGATGTCCGACGGTACGGAGACGATCGCGTCGAGCTTCGCCTCGCGGTGGGCGATCCAGGAGCCGGGGGATGCGACGGCCGGGGCCGAACTGTAGGTGGCGGTGTGTTCGGTGACGCCCTCGCTCTCGGGGGTGCCGAAGTAGGAGGTGGCGAACCAGGTGCCGCCGACGAGGAGGACGCCGAGCGCGGCGACGGGGACCGGGCGGAGGAGGGCGGGACGCTTCGGCTTCGCCTCCGGCACCACCACGGCGGCGGTCCCCGGGGCGAACGGAGCGGGGGCCTCCGTCTCGGACGGCTCGGCAGGTTCCGGCTCGGACGGCTCGGCGGCCCCCTGCTTCGACGCCGAGGCCGCCTCCGCCTGCGGCGCGGCTCCGAGTGACGTGCCGGGACCGCCGGCGCCCACGGCTTCCGGACCGCCGGCGACCACGGTTCCGGGGCCGCCGTCGTCCGCAGTCCGCGACGGCGCGGCCCCGAACCGTACCGTCCCGACGTCGTCGGCGAACTCCCCGAGACCGGAGGCATCCTGAGCGGCCGTCGAATCCCCCCGTTCCGCACCCGGCACCGGCCACCCCCCGGCCACCGTCTCCAGAACCGCACCGACCTCCTCCGCGTCGGGCCGCCGCTCGGGCTCCTTGACCAGCAGCCGTGCGATGAGCGGCCCGAGCCTCCCGGCCTGCCGGGGTTCGGGAGGCTCGGTGGCGAGGATCGCGGCGAGCGTGGACTCCACCGTCGTACGGCGAAAGGGCGACGATCCTTCGACGGCGGCGTACAGCAGCACGCCCAGCGACCACAGGTCGGAGGCGGGACCGGCGCTCCGGCCGGACATCCGTTCCGGTGCGACGAACTCGAGCGAGCCGACGAACTCCCCGGTGACGGTGAGGGATTCCTCGCCCTGGACGTGTGCGATACCGAAGTCGGTGAGGACCACCCGGCCGCGCGGACCGAGCAGGACGTTCGCCGGCTTCACGTCGCGGTGCACGATGCCGACGCGGTGCGCCGCGTCCAGCGCGCCGACGACGGCGAGCCCGATGCGCGCCGCCTCCTCGGCCGGCAGCGGCCCGCGGCGCAGCGCGTCCGCCAGGGACTCCCCTCGGACCAGCTCCATGACGATCCAGGGGCATCCGTCCTCCACGATCACGTCGTGGATCGACACGGCCGCGGGATGGTCGACGCGGGCCGCGGCACGTGCCTCGCGGTAGAGCCGGTGGGCGGCGCGCCGGTGTGCCTCGTCCTCCGGATCGCCGGGCAGGTGGGGCTGCTTGACGGCGACGTCGCGCTCCATGAGCTCGTCCACGGCACGCCACACGGTGCCCATGCCGCCGGAGCCGAGGCGTTCGGTCAGCCGGTAGCGACCGTCGATCAGACGTCCCGCGTCAGTACGCATGTCTCATGAGTACCGTGCGGAGTCGCGAGTTGTCGAAGCGGGTCCCGGCCGCCGGACGCACACCGTTGCCGTCCTGTGAGGCACACGCGGCTCAGAGTGTGTCGATCTCCAGGTTCGCCCTCGCCGTCCGCGCCACTTCGCGGCCGCGTTCCGTGAAATCGCCCTTGCCCGGGTAGCTGACCGTCAGTTTGTACATGTCGCCCGCGGAGTTCTTGTAATAGAAGATCGTCAGCTCGCGCGGGCGCGGATCGAGGCTGTCGTCGGTCATGTAGGAGACCGTGTTCTCGGCGGCCTTTCTGCCGTGGTACGTGATGCCGTCCTTCGGGGCCGTCCTCGGGCCCTTGGGCATGTCCAACTGATAGGCGCCGCTGTTCTTGAAGGCGTCGTTGTCGGCGTACATCTCGGCCGCCGACGAGTCCTTGATCTGGTGGGAGGTGTCCTGGGACTTCCTCGCCAGGTGCAGGGCGATCGAGATGCTGCCGCTCCAGTCGGTGTACGTCACCCAGTTCTTGTCGGTGTCGTCCTTCTTCGGCCGGCTCGGCTGGTAGTCGGCGGGCACGGCGAGTGTGGCGCCCAGTGCCTTCTCCGGGTGTTGCCGCCAACCTCCCGGCAGCGGCCCGGCGAACGGGTCCGCGACGACCAGGTACGCCGCCACCGCGGCCGCGACGACGGCCGCCCCGGCCGCGAGCAGGGTGCCGCGGCCCAGGCGGACGCCCTTGCGACCGGGCACGGTGATCTGCACGGGCGCCGGCTCTCTCGCCGCCTCCTGAAGCAGCCGGCGCACCTCAGCGGCGTCGGGGCGGCGCGCCGGGTCCTTGTTCAGCAGGCCGCCGATGGCGTCGGCGAGCGGACCCCGCGCGGAGGCCGGGGGCGCCGGTGTGGAGTTGAGCACCGACTGCAGGGTGGCGGGCGTGTTGGTGCGCCGGAACGGCGAGATGCCCTCGGTCGCCGCGTACAGCACCACCCCCAGCGACCACAGGTCCGACTCGGGGCCTGGGCGCCGGCCCAGCACCCGCTCCGGCGCGATGTATTCGGGGGAGCCGACGAAACCGCCCGTCTCCGTCAGCTTCGTCTCGCCCTCGATCTGAGCGATGCCGAAGTCGGTGAGCACCACGCGCTCGTACCGGCCGAGCAGGATGTTGTCGGGCTTCACGTCGCGGTGCAGGACGCCCGCGACGTGCGCGGCCTCCAGCGCGCCGAGCACTTCGAGACCGATCCGCGCCGCCTCGCGCACCCCGAGCGTGCCCTCCTGGAGCACATCGCCCAGGGACCGGCCCCGCACCAGCTCCATCACGATCCACGGCCTGCCGTCCACGACGGCGACGTCGTGCACGTCGACGACCGCGGGGTGGTCGAGGCGGGCGGCGGCCCGTGCCTCACGGCGCATCCGCTCGTAGGCGTTGGACTGTTCACGTTCGGGAAGGTGGTCGGGCACCCTGGGTTCCTTGACGGCGACCTCCCGGTCCACTGTCTCGTCCTTGGCCCGCCACACCGTGCCCATGCCGCCGTGCCCCAGCTTGGCGAGCAGCCGGTAGCGCCCGGCGACAAGCCGTCCGGCGCCCGGGTCCCGCGGCGCCTCGGGGGCCGCCTGGGTGGGGACGGCGTGGGCCTGCGGCTGCGGCCGGGCGTAGGGGTTTCCCGGGTACGGCACGGCCGGCCGCGGCGGTTGCAGTCCGAAACTCGTCGGTTCGCCCGCCTGTTGGGGCACTCCCCCGTGGTCGCTCATGCGCTCATGCTTATCGTGTCGGCGCCCCCTCAGCCACCCTTGTCCCGTTCCAGTCACAGACCCGTGACGCGGGGCCTCGTACGGGGTCACCCCGGAGCGAACGTGTCCACCGCCACGTCGAAGTACTCCTTCGCCTCCCGGACCTTCCCGACCGGCGCCGACACCCATACGTCGTACATCCGGCCGCCCTCGTCCCAGCACAGGTCGTAGGTGTGCCGAGGTCCCTCGGCCGCGGTGAAGCCGTCCCAGGTGAACTCCCACAGCGCCGCCGGGTTTCCGCGGTGCGAGGTCTCGGTGACCCGGCCGTCGTGATAGCCCGGGTTGGTGGACGGCCCGTCCTCGTCAGAGCGCCGCATCACCGCGAGGGGGCCGCCCGCCGCGGGGTCCGCCACCTTGATGCCGAGGCGGAAGGTCCCTCCCGGAGACACGTAGAAGATCCGCTCGCCCTGCGGACTGCGGGTGAAGCCGTCCGGTACGGCCAGCGAGAAACCGTTCGGGTCCCGTACCAGCCGGTACCCGGAGGGCGCCCTGCGGGTGACCTCCGACGTCGCCGAGGCCGGCGTACGGGTCACCGTCACCGTGGGCGCGGGCCGGGCAGTGGACGGGAGCGTCGGCCCCCGGCTCACCGACGTGCGCGCCGTACCCGGGCTCGCCGCTCCCCCGCCGTCGCCTCCGTCGCGCAGCAGCAGCGCCGCCGCCGAGACACCCGCGCCCGCCATGGCCGCGACCAGGGCGGCGGCCACGAACACGCCCCGCACGGACTGCCTGCCGGAGGCCGGCGCCACGGGCGCCTCCTGCGGGGACGGCGGCGTGTCGCGAGGCACGTCCCGCTGCGTCGGCGGGTACGGCACGGGGGCCGTCGGCGTACGCCCGGTCTGCAGAAACTCCCGCAGCAACCCCTCCGCCTCCGCCGCGTCCAGACGCCGGTCGGGATCGCGTTCCAGCAGCCCCCGGACGACGGGCAGGATCGGCCCGGCCTGCTCGGGCGGGCGGATCTCGCCCGCGACCACCGCGTGCAGGATGCCGCCCAACGAGTCGCGGCGGAACGGCGACTCGCCGCTCAGCACCGTGCACAGCAGGGCCCCGAGGGACCACAGGTCGGACTCGGGCCCGGTCCGTTCGCCGGACATCCGCTCGGGCGCGGTGTACTCGGGGGACCCGACGAACGCGCCGGTCTCGGTGAGCGTCGTGGCACCCGTGACCTGGGCGATGCCGAAGTCGGTGAGGACGACGCGGCCGGTACCCGCCTCCATCAGGACGTTCGCGGGTTTCAGATCGCGGTGCAGCACGCCCGCGTCGTGCGCCCGGCGCAGCGCGCCGAGCAGGGCGATGCCGATGCGGGCGGCCTCCCGGGCGTCCACCGGCCCGCGGGTGGCGATGCGCTGGGCGAGCGAGCCGCCGTCGATCAGCTCCATCACGATGTACGGGCGTTCGTCGTGCTCGACGACGTCGTGGACGACGATGATGTGCGGGTGCCGCAACCGCGCCACCGCGCGCGCCTCGCGCAGGGTGCGCTCACGGTGCAGCCGGGCCTCCTCGGCGGACAGGGAGAGGTCGAGGACGAGCTCCTTGACGGCCACCTGCCGGTCGAGAAGCTCGTCGGACGCCCGCCAGACGACGCCCATGCCGCCGCGCCCGATCCGCTCCTGAAGCCGGTAACGCCCCGCTACGAGCCGGCCGTTCTCCCCCTCGGTCCCCATGCGCCCCATCATGCCGCACCGGACGGACGCCTTCCGGCACGGCGACCGGCCAAGTGTGCCGCTGTCCCGAGACAGCCGGTGGCACACTCCTCAGGCCCTGGCGCGGGCCGTGCTGTACCGGATCGACGAGACCACCGCGATGGAACGGCGGCGATGGCCACCACGTGGCCATTCAACTCATATCCTCCCTGGGTGGGGATTCCCTTAAGGGTTGGACCTGGCGCCACGAATACGGCGGAAACGGATCGACTCTCTCCTTCACCACTCACGCGTCGACCACCGATAATTCGCTCCGCTATATCGGTGTGCACGTTGCGGTCTGGGAGGGGGACAAAATAGTCAGCGGGCACACTTGCTCGGATTGGGCTTGATCCCCGCACGACAATCTTAGTCATCTTCACGGCCTGTTCGGCGGATCTCTTATACGGAGTTCCGCCGAAGGCCTGTCGTGGAACCGAGCTGATTCAAGCGGTGCAGAGCGCCCGTGACCTGCGTCCCGGGCGCGCCGAGCGGCGCCCGCACGTCGATGCGGCCCCATCAGGCCCGGACGCTTGCATGGTGAACGTCGGCGAGCGGACCGCCGGGCTCACCACGGTGGTCCGCCCTCCGAATTCGCCCGGCTCTCCGTCAGGTTCCTCAGCCTGGTGTTCTGCGTCCCCTCAAGGACCCTCGGATACAGCAGCCCGGCAGAAAAGCCGGACGCGCTGCCAAGCGCCGATCGGTGCGCTCACCGCCTGACTTCGCCCTCTCGCCAGGTCTGCAGCACAGTCTCAAACTGCTTGCGAGTGGCGGTCCACTCCTCCACAGGAGAGGCCATGCTGATCGCGTACTCAAATCCGCTCCGGGCGATGTACATCAGGTCGACGGTCCGGTACGCGCCAGGGGGACGCGAACCATTGGCCTGCTCCGTCCACTTGTATTCCAGCCGGGAGCCTTTCCGGTCACGGTAGACCTGGCGCTGCATGCTCAAGCGCTCGTAGTCCGCCAACTGGCGCCTCAACTGCTGTTCCAGTTCCACTTGGTGCAGGTACGGGTCGTCGTAGTCCGGCGAGGTGTCGACGGCGATACGCACCAGGTGCTCACCCCTGTCGGGCGAATAGTCGACTTGCTGCAAGCCGTCCTTGCTCTTGATGGAGACCGACCGCTTCCAGCCCGCGGGTAGGTAGAGGCTGAAGCCCGCAGGATCGTCGTACTGCTGCCAGCCCGTGGGAATCGTCCCCTGCGGCTCCTCCGGCGGCTTGGAGCTCGACGCCGTGGTGACGGAGGTGCCGCCGACCGACTCCGGGGCCCCCTGGCCCCACTTGTGCAGTACCACGGCCGTACCTCCGCCGACGATCGCGGCGAGGGCGACCACCAGGGCGAGCGTGCGCAGCCGACGGCGCTTGGGCGGCCGTACCGGCTGTATCGGCTGCCCCTGCGGGACGGAGGCGTGTTGCCCGGAATCCGTGTCGTACGGACCGAAGGCCCGCCTCGGCCCGGTCACAGTCACGGGCGGATACGGCGTTCCGATGGCCCTCTCCGCGCCGGTGGGCCTGGGACCCGTCTGCGTCTCCGGCTGGAAGCGGCCGTGCTGCGTCGGTACGAACATCTGAGCCGCGTTCGACCGCCGCCCCTCCGCGGCCTCCGCGAGCATCTGCTCGGTCTCGTCGGCGCCGGGCCGGTGCGCCGGGTCCTTCTGCAGCAGGGCGGTGATGACGGGGCCGAGCGGGCCGGCGTGCTCCGGCTCGGCGACGTCCTCCTCGACGACCGCCTGCATGGTGGTCAGCGGCGAGGTCCGCCGGAACGGCGACCTGCCCTCCACCGCCGTGTACAGCGTGGCGCCGAGCGCCCACAGGTCGGAGGCCGGGCCCGGGTCGTGGCCTCGGACGCGCTCGGGCGCGAGGTAGTCGACCGATCCGACGATCTCTCCGGTGCGGGTGATGGTGGTGTCGCCCTCGACCTGCGCGATCCCGAAGTCGGTGAGGAGTACCCGCCCGTCGGCGGCGAGCAGGACGTTGCCGGGCTTCACGTCGCGGTGCAGCACGCCCGCGGAGTGCGCGGCACGCAGTGCGCGCAGCACCCACACCCCGATCCGCGCGGCCTCGCTGGGCTCGACCCGGCCGCGTTCCTTGACCGCGTCGGCCAGTGAGCCGCCCTCGACGAGCTCCATGACGATCCACGGCCGGTTGTCGTGCTCCAGCACGTCGTGCACCGTGACGACGGCCGAGTGGTTGATGCGCGCGGCGGCCCGTGCCTCGGCGTGGGTACGGGCGAGGAGTACGGCTCGGTCACTCTCCGTGACATACAGTGCGGCCGTCAGTTCCTTGATGGCGACCGCCCGGTGCAGCACCTCGTCGTGGGCACGCCACACCCGGCCCATGCCGCCGCTGCCGATCGAGTCGACGAGCCGGTAGCGGCCCGCGAGGAGCAGGCCCTGCATCTGATTCACGTTTCCCCGCAATGTTCTTGACGAGGTCACATTAAAGAGCGGTCCCCGTGCAGGGAACCGGCGGGGCCGTAACGGAGACCGCACTGTGACGGTTCTCCCTTCCCCGTACGGGACGGAACCACCGCACACTCAGCGCAATCGGACCACTGTGGGTGCCGGGATCGGTCAGTTCGTCACCCTGTAGGTGGCCTCCGCCTGTTCGAACAGCCGGGTGACCTCGTCGCGTTCGGCGTCGGGGCCGCGCACCTGCACCACGTGGTAGTGGCCGCCGACGAGGACGGCGAGGTTGCGCACGAACAGCTCCTGCCCGTTGCCGTTCGTCCAGGTGAACTGCCCCTCGGCCATGGTCCGTCCGCCGACGTCGATGCGCCGCATGCCGCTGGATGTGGCCCACGTCGAGTCGCGGAACGGCTGCAGTTCCGGCTCGGACTCCCGCTGGTACGTCAGCGGGTCACTGCCGTACCTGCCGGTGGTGTCGCGCCCGGGCACGACGATCAACTGGAAGTCGCCCTGGGAGTAGACGACCTGGCCCTGCGCGTTCTTCGGGGTCCGGTTCCAGCCGTCGGCCACGGCGACGCTGAAGCCTTCGGGGTCCTTGCGCAGGGTGAATCCCTGGGCCACCTGGGGGCCGGTGGCCTGCGTCTGCGGTGAGTCGGCCGGTTTCGAGGGGCTGCTGGAGCCGCCCTGCTGCGGCTGCTGCGCGACGCCCGTGTCCGACTGCTGGGGGGCGGGGCTCGCCTGCCCGGCGGTGCCCGTGCGCTCCCCCGCGGTGCCGCTGCCGCCGCTGGTCCCGGCCTTCGGCATGAACGCCATCGCATACGCGATGGCCGCGGCCAGCGCGAGCAGGATCAGCAGCAGAAGGGTGCGGCCGAGGCGGCGCGGCTGGGGGCGGCCGTCCTTGGCCCGTTTGTGGCGGGCGTGGGCGGTCGCGGGCAGTCCGGCGCGCCGCCTGCGGACCAGTTCGCCCCGTCGCCGCACGATCGGCAGCCGGGCGGGGTCGACGGGCGGCGCCGCTATGACGTGCGCCCCCGCCTCCGGTTCGGGCGCGGACCGCACGAGGGAGCGCAGCCAACCGCGCAGCTCCTCGAAGTCGGGCCGCTCGGTCGGGTCCTGGCGCAGCAACGACTCCACGACCGGACGCAGCGGGCCGCACTCCTCGGCGAAGGCGGGCGGCTCCGAGCAGACGAGCTGCACCAGCTCGGCGGTGCTCTCCTCGGGGTAGGGCGCGTGCCCCTGGACGGCCCGGAACAGCAGCGCGCCCAGCGCCCACAGGTCGGTCGCGGGCCCGATCGGCGGTGCCAGCTGCCAGTTCTCGTGCACGGGCCCGGCCTGTTCGGGCGCCCAGCGCTCGGTGACCGGCCCGACCACGGCCATCCGGGCCTGCCGCGCCCGCTCGGCGGCGAGGGGGGTGGCGGGGCCGCGGTGGGGCCAGGGGGTGTCGGAACCGGGGAGCGCGGCCTTGTCGTACGGGCCGCTGCCGCTGCCCCGAGCACCTTGTGCGGCGTCGGCGGTGGGGGCCGTGGGGCGGGGGACGGCGCCGTGCCAGGACGCCGTACGGCCCGTCCCGTACGGGTCGGCGATCTGGCCCGGGGGCGGAGTGCCGGGGCCGCCGTCCTGGCCGGACGGCGACTGCGGCGGGGTGTCCGGGCCGGTGTCGGCCGGGCGGGGCGCGGGCAACGCCGTGTGGGCGCCGCGCTGTTCCTCCTGCACCCGTGCCGCGGCCCGGGCCCCGGCGCGGTAGGCCGCGATCGCCCCGGCCCGTGCCGCGCGCACGTCCTCCGCGGACTCAAGCGTGCGGGGCGCCACGGCGGGCACACCGGCGCCGGCCGGGCCCGCACCCGGAGCGGCGCCGTTCGCCCGCGCCTCGATCGCGGCCCGCCGCGCTGCCTCGGCGTCCACAGCGCGCACCGACCCGCCGGGCCCGAACGGGCCGCCGCCGGACCCGCCGGGCCGGGGAGCGGGCACGGGAGCCGTGGGGTCCCGATCCGTCGCACCGGACCCCGGCTCCGGCTCCCGTGCCGGCACCGGGTCGTACCCGCACAGCGCCTCCTCGGCCGCCCCGGCCGCCAGGCCGGTCAGTATCACGCGGCCGTCCTCGCAGACGAGCACCGTGCGGGCGGTGATGTTGCGGTGCACCCAGCCGTGGGCGTGCAGGACGCGCAACGCCATGAGGACGTCGGAGGCGACCTCGGCCGCGCGGTACGGCGTCAGCGGCTGTTCCGCGAGCAGGGCGGCGAGCGGGGTCGCGGCCACGAGTTCGCTCACGATCCACAGCGAGCCGCCCTCGGCGAACACGTCGAAGACCTGGTCGAGCCGAGGGTGGTCGGGTATTTGGGCGGCTGCCTGCGCGGCCTCGACGGCGCGCCGCACGGCCGGGTCGGTGGGCCGGCGCGTGGCCGTCGTCCGGCCCGGACCACCGCCGCGCGCGCCGTGGCCGTCCCGCGCCACGAAACCCGCGGGCAGCCCGTCCGCGTCGAGCACCTCCGCCTCGACGACCTCGGGCAACGGCACCTGCCGTATCAGGACCTCCTGCCCGCTGTAGGTGTCGAAGGCCCGGGTCTCGGCGAACTCGTACTCGTCGGCGGGGGGCAGCGGCAGGCGGTAGCGGTCGGCGAGTACCCGTCCCGCATAGTCGTCCACGATGCCTCCCCCGGCCGCCCGGTCGGTCAAGTCCGTTCGTCCCGCGTCCTGTTCTGGATGCGTACGGTTCGCGATCCGTCCTTCACGATACGTGCCGGAGGCAACCCGCATCCCGGGGATGTCATATCTGCCCCCGCCACGATCGGACGGAACGTCAGACGGACGCTCGGTACGTCACGACTTCGGCTGGAACGTCTGGGTCAGCGTCTTCCAGGTGTTCTTGCGCAGGTTCCCGTCCCAGTCGTCCGCCTTCGCCGTGTACATCAGCCCGTACCCCAGGTGCGGGTCGACGACGAATCCGCGGTCGATCACCCGGTAGGTGGTGTCCGAGTCCACGTAGGTGAACTCCCAGTCGGCGGTGTTCCAATCGCGGTAGTCCACCTTCTCGATACCGATCCGGTGGTACTGGGGACGCACCATGTAGCGCTCCTGGCTGTTCCAGTCCGCCACCGGGTCGTCCTTGGGCGTGGAGGTCCAGGCGACCAGCAGCTTCTGCCCGTTCGGACCGGTGAAGCGGTCGCCGGCGTCGTCCGACGACGCGTACTTCCAGTCGGCCGGCAGCCCGATCGAGTAGCCCTGGCCGCCCTTGTACGTCCTCACCGCGGCGCCGCCGCCCGCAGCCCCGGAGGCTGACGCGCCGGCACTCGCGGCGGGCTCGCTGTCCGCCGCGTTCTGCTGGTCCGACCCGTTCGTCGTGGTCGTGCCGGAGGTGCCGCCGTCGGAGCGCGTCCCGCCGCCACTGCCCTTGCCGCCACTGCCCTTGCCGCTGCTCCCGGCGGTGGCGGTGGGCTTGTTCGCGCCCTTCGAGCCGCTCCGCGAGCCGTCGTCCCCGCCCCACGGGATGAGCGCGAGCACGGTCCCGAGCACCGCGAGCGCCACGACGACGGCGATGATCACCAGCGTCCGCTTGGGCACCACGTCGGTGAGCGGGGCCCGGGGCGGCGTCACCGGACGCGGCGGCCGGTCCGGGTCCGGCACGATGGGCCACCCCGAACTGGGCTTCGCCGGACCGGCGTTCGATCCGACGGCAGCCGTGTGTGACCGTGCGTCCGCGGAGGCGGCCCCCGAGCGTCCGGCGTCGGAGGCCCCGGTCGCGGGAGCGTCCACACGCGCGGCCACCGCGCCCTCGGTCACCTTGGCGGGGGCGGACCCCTTGGTCCGCGCGGCCGTCGCGGCACCGGCCGTCGCTGCGCCCGCCGACGCCGCCGCCTTGCGCACCGACCGCAGGGCCCCGCGCAGCCGATCCGCGGCCTCCTCGCCCCGCTTGGCCCCGGAACCCGACGCCCCCTTCTCCTTCTCCTTCTCCTTGGACTCCTCCGGCACCGGCGGCAACGCCACGACCCGCGTCGCGTCCGCCGGTACCTCCTCCTCCGTCTCGGGGGCGTGGATGACCTCGTTGAGCATCGCCCGCGCGCCCGCGTCGTCGAGTCGCTGACCCGGGTCCTTGGTGAGCAGGCCGTAGATGACGTTCTTCAGCGGGCCGGCGTTCTTCGGCTCCTCGAGCGGCTCGGTCATCACGGCGGTCAGGGTGGCGATGGCCGACCCCTTGTCGTACGGCGGCACGCCCTCGACGGCCGCGTACAGCAGTCCGCCGAGCGACCACAGGTCCGCCGCCGGGCCGGGCTTGTGCCCGCGGGCCCGCTCCGGCGAGATGTAGGAGGGGGCGCCGACGAGCATGCCGGTGGAGGTGATGGACGGGTCGCCCTCGACCTGGGCGATGCCGAAGTCGGTGAGCACGACCCGGCCGTCCTCGTCGATCAGCACGTTCGACGGCTTCACGTCGCGGTGCAGGATGCCCTCGCGGTGCGCGGCGCGCAGCACGTCGAGGATCGCGAGCCCTACCTCGGCGGCGCGCTTCGGTTCGAGCAGCCCGTCCTCGCGGATGACCTCGGCGAGCGACTTGCCCTCGATCAGCTCCATGACGATCCAGGGCCGGTCGTCCTCGTGGACCACGTCGTAGACGGTCACCGCGCCGTTGTTGCGGATCCGGGCGATCGCCTTGGCCTCCCGCAGTGTGCGCGTGATGAGCCGGCGCTTCTCGTCCTCGTCGATGTTCGACGGAAACCTGAGCTCCTTGACGGCGACCGTACGCCCCAGGGTCTCGTCCTTCGCCCGCCACACCGTCCCCATGCCGCCGCGGCCGAGTACGTCCCCCAGCCGGTACCGCCCGGCGAGGAGACGTTCGCTCTTGTCCTGACGGGGTGTCCCCGCCCGCTCCGCCTCCGACATGCGTCCCCTCATGCAACCCGCCCTGACAGAGCCTTCATTGTCCCCCACGCACGGACCACCCCACGCCCAGGGTGCCCCTGATTCGACGGCTCCCCCCGGTCGGAGGACGCCCGGAGGCGGCGGACCGGGGCGGTGCGGGTGCCCGGGCGTACGCCGGGCACCCGGATCGCGCCGACGTCGCACCCTGCCGCGCCCCACCGCGCCGCCGCGGCCTGCCCGCCGGCAGCCCTGGCACGGTGCTTTGACGCGCCTTCAGGCCGTGGGCGTCACTCTCTCCAGTCCTGCCCGCCCTCCCAGTCCTTCCCAGTCGTTCCCAGTCCTTCCTACAGGGGCACTATGTCCGGCGCTCCCAGCCTCGCCGCGTCCGCCGTCAGGTCGTCGGGCTGGCGCTGGGACTCCCTCTCCGCCTGGACCCTCTTCTCGTAGTGCTCCACCTCGCGCTCGATCTGGTCGCCGTCCCAGCCGAGCACCGGCGCCATCAGTTCGGCCACCTCCCGGGCGCTGCGCGCCCCGCGGTCGAACGTCTCGATCGAGATGCGGGTCCGCCGGGTCAGCACGTCGTCCAGGTGGCGCGCTCCCTCGTGCGACGCCGCGTAGACGACCTCCGCGCGCAGGTAGTCGTCGGCCGCGTGCAGCGGTTCGCCCAGTGACGGGTCGTCGGCGACCAGGTCGAGCACTTCCTCCGCCAGCGAGCCGTAGCGGTTCAGCAGGTGTTCCACCCGCACCACGTGCAGCCCCGTGCGCGCCGCTGTGCGGGCCCGCGCGTTCCACAGCGCCCGGTAGCCCTCGGCGCCCAGCAGCGGGACGTCCTCGGTGACGCAGTCGGCGACCCGCCGGTCCAGGGCGTGCACCGCCTCGTCGACGGCGTCCTTGGCCATCACCCGGTACGTCGTGTACTTGCCGCCCGCCACGACCACCAGGCCGGGCACCGGATGCGCCACGGTGTGCTCGCGGGAGAGCTTGCTGGTCGCGTCCGACTCCCCGGCGAGCAGGGGCCGAAGGCCCGCGTACACACCCTCCACGTCGTCGCGGGTGAGCGGCACCGCCAGGACGGAGTTCACGTGCTCCAGCAGGTAGTCGATGTCCGCGCTGGAGGCCGCCGGGTGCGCCTTGTCGAGGCTCCAGTCGGTGTCGGTCGTCCCGATGATCCAGTGCCGGCCCCAGGGGATGACGAAGAGGACCGATTTCTCGGTCCGCAGGATCAGACCCGTCGTGGAGTTGACCCGGTCCTTCGGCACCACCAGGTGGATGCCCTTGGACGCCCGCACGTGGAACTGGCCCCGCTCGCCCACCATCGCCTGGGTGTCGTCGGTCCACACCCCCGTCGCGTTGACGACCTGCTGAGCGCGGATCTCGTACTCCCCGCCGGCCTCCACGTCCTGCACCCTCGCGCCGACGACCCGCTCGCCCTCCCGCAGGAAGCCGGTCACCCGGGCGCGGTTGGCGACCTTCGCGCCGTACCACGCGGCCGTACGCACCAGCGTCGCGACGAAGCGGGCGTCGTCCATCTGTGCGTCGTAGTACTGCAACGCCCCGACCAGCGCGTCCTTCTTCAAGCACGGGGCGACGCGCAGGGCGTGACGACGGCTCAGGTGACGGTGCAGCGGCAGGCCCCGGCCGTGCCCGCGAGCCATCGACATGGCGTCGTACAGGGCGACGCCCGAGCCCGCGTACAGCCGCTCCCAGCCCTTGTGCTGGAGCGGATACAGGAACGGCACCGGCTTCACGAGGTGGGGCGCCAGGCGCTCCAGCAGCAGCCCGCGCTCCTTCAGCGCCTCGCGTACGAGGGCGAAGTCCAGCATCTCCAGGTAGCGCAGGCCGCCGTGTATCAGCTTGCTGGACCTGCTCGAGGTGCCCGACGCCCAGTCACGCGCCTCGACCAGGCCGGTGGACAGACCACGGGTGACGGAGTCCAGTGCGACGCCGGCACCGACCACACCGCCGCCCACGACCAGTACGTCCAGCTCGCGCTCGGCCATTCCCGCCAGTGACTCGGCGCGCTGCGCCGGCCCCAGTGCCGCTGTCCTCACCGCTGCCTCCCGCTCGGTCGCGCCGGCCGCACCCGTCAGTCAGGCGAAGCCCTGCTCCTTTCCCCCATGCCCAAAGTCTGACCGTGATGCCCGACTTCGGCCACCACGCGCCCGCGGCCTGTGGACAACACTCACGGAAACGCCATCAGTCAATACCGCAAATCGGTCATATTTACTCCTAGTCTGACATTGCTCTCGCTCGTTCTGTCCACAGCGCTTGCGCACCTCTCCCACCTCGGCTATTGGGAAGGACGGCCCACGCCATGCCCGCAGATCTCGCCGTCATCGGACTCGGTCATCTCGGCCTGCCCCTGGCCCAGGCCGCCGTCGCCGCCGACATCTCCACGCTCGGCTACCGGACCGGCCCCGAGGCCGGTTCCCTCACCGCCGCCGAACTGCGCCGGATGCTCGCCCGGGGCTTCCGCCCGACCGCCAACCCCGCCGAGCTCGGCCGCGTCCGCACCGCCGTCATCTGCGCCCCCGTCCCGCGCGGCGCCGACGGCGGGCTCGACCTCACCCAGCTGGAGGCGGCCGCCCGCACCCTCGCCGCGCGGCTGCGCCCGCACACCACCGTGATCCTGGAGTCGCCGGTGCCGCCGGGCACCACGGAGGGGTTCCTGCGCCCGCTCCTCGAAAAGACCTCCGGGCTGCGCGCCGGGCGCGACTTCCACCTCGCGTACTCACCGAGCCGCGTCGACCCCGGCAACCGCGACTTCCACGCCGCGAACACCCCCAAGGTCATCGGCGGCCTCACCCCCGCCTGCACCGAGTCGGCCGCCACCTTCTACGGGCGCCTCACCGACAAGGTGGTACGCGCGCGTGGGCCCCGCGAGGCGGAGACCGTGCAGGTGCTGGAGACGAACTACCGTCAGGTCAACATCGCCCTTGTCAACGAGATGGCAGTGCTCTGCCACGACCTCGGTGTCGACCTGTGGGACGTCATCCGCTGCGCGGAGTCCAAGCCGTTCGGCTTCCAGGCCTTCCGCCCCGGCCCCGGCGTCGGCGGCCACTCCGTCGCCCAGGACCTGTCGGGCACGACCGGGCGCACCCTGCGGATGGTGGAACTGGCCCAGCAGGTCAACGGCCGTATGCCCCAGTACGTCGTCCAGCGCGCCGCCACACTCCTGAACGAGCACGGCAAGTCGGCCCGCGGCGCCCGCGTCCTGCTGCTCGGCGTGACGTACAAGCCGGACGTCGCCGACCTGCAGGGCACCCCCGCGCAGGAGATCGCGCTGAGGCTGATGGAACTGGGCGCGTCGGTCAGCTACCACGACCCGTACATGCCTGCGTGGAGCGTCCTCGACCGGCCGATCCCGCGCGCGGACTCCCTGTACGAGGCGGCGGCGGGGGCGGATCTGACGGTTCTGCTGCAGCAGCATCGGACGTACGACCTGCAGGGGCTGTCGGTGAAGGCGCAGTTGTTGCTGGACACGCGGGGGGCCACGCCTACGGGGGCGGCGCACCGGTTGTGAAGGGGGCGCGTGGGTGCTTGAGCCTCTGGGGCTGGTGGCTCGGGGTTCTGGGCATCGATGGCGTACGAGCACGGAGCTCGTCGGCCCGGCGGCGAGCTCCTGGCCGACAAGGGGTGTCCGCCCCTGGTTCACACAGGGGCGGTCGCTCTTCTGGTGCCGTGCCGGTCGACGGCCGGATCCGGTACCGTACAAAAGGCGGAGCCCGCCGCAGCGGGTACTGCGGCAGGCTCCAGGATGGTTCACGGAGTGTCCACCCCTAGCTCTCATAGGGGTGGCCGCTCACCATCCGAAAATCCGCAAGATCCACCTCCTCCGGCACTGCACCGCCCGAAGGCGGAGCCGGTCCCAGGCCTCCACCGTCCGAAGACGGATTCGATCCCAGCGGGTGAGCTTGCGGTGGCGTCCCATGGGCGCCCCCTTCCATGACGCCGCCCAGAGACCCGGTAGGCGGTGCATTGGATTTCGGGCCGGGCCCCGAGGGCGGGGTCCGGCACGTGTCCTTGGAAGGGGGCGCCCCAGAGAACCGGGTCGCCGGACACGGACGCTACCGCCTCGGAACCGCCCTCCCCCGGCGTATCGGCCGGGAAGGCAACCGTGCGCCCCCATCCCACCGCACGCTCCCCCACCTGCGGAAACGCCCAACACGCACAAAGGGGCCCGGCCCACCCCCGCGGGTGAACCGGGCCCTGAACGCCGTACGGCTACCGCCGGTGCTGCGAGTCCGCCACCGTCACCTCGACCCGCTGGAACTCCTTGAGCTCGCTGTACCCGGTGGTCGCCATGGCCCGCCGCAGCGCGCCGAAGAAGTTCATCGAGCCGTCCGGCGTGTGCGACGGGCCCGTGAGGACCTCCTCGATGGTGCCGACCGTGCCGAGGTCGACCTTCTTGCCGCGCGGCAGCTCCTCGTTCACGGCCTCCATGCCCCAGTGGTGGCCCTTGCCGGGTGCGTCCGTGGCGCGGGCCAGCGGGGAGCCCATCATCACCGCGTCCGCACCGCAGGCGATCGCCTTGGGCAGGTCGCCGGACCAGCCGACGCCGCCGTCCGCGATCACGTGCACGTACCGGCCGCCGGACTCGTCCATGTAGTCGCGGCGGGCCGCCGCCACATCCGCGACCGCCGTCGCCATGGGCACCTGGATGCCGAGCACGTTGCGCGTGGTGTGCGCGGCGCCGCCGCCGAAGCCGACCAGGACGCCGGCCGCGCCGGTGCGCATCAGGTGCAGGGCCGCGGTGTACGTGGCGCAGCCGCCGACGATGACCGGGACGTCGAGCTCGTAGATGAACTGCTTCAGGTTCAGCGGCTCGTGCGAGCCGGAGACGTGCTCCGCCGACACCGTGGTGCCGCGGATGACGAAGATGTCCACACCCGCGTCGACGACCGCCTTGGAGAACTGCGCCGTGCGCTGCGGGGAGAGGGCGGCCGCGGTGACCACGCCCGAGTCGCGCACCTCCTTGATGCGCGCGCCGATCAGCTCCTCCTTGATCGGGGCCGCGTAGATCTCCTGCAGGCGCCGGGTCGCGGTGTCGGCCGGCAGCTCGGCGATCTCGTCGAGGAGCGGCTGCGGGTCCTCGTACCGCGTCCACAGGCCCTCGAGGTTCAGCACACCGAGGCCGCCGAGCTCCCCGATGTGGATCGCGGTGGCCGGGGAGACGACGGAGTCCATGGGGGCGGCCAGGAACGGCAGCTCGAAGCGGTAGGCGTCGATCTGCCAGGCGATCGAGACCTCCTTCGGGTCCCGCGTACGGCGGCTGGGGACGACGGCGATGTCGTCGAAGGCGTACGCCCGGCGGCCGCGCTTGCCGCGCCCGATCTCGATCTCAGTCACGTCTGTGGCCTTTCCCTGATGCGTTTCAGCGTCTTCCAGTATCGCCGACGGCTGCGGCGGCGGCCCTCCGCAGGTACGGAGAGGGCGGCCCCGGAGTCCGGGACCGCCCTCTGTACGACCTTACGCGTGCGCGTGCGTCACTTCTGGGCGCTGTAGTTCGGCGCCTCGACCGTCATCTGGATGTCGTGCGGGTGGCTCTCCTTCAGGCCCGCCGAGGTGATGCGCACGAAGCGGCCCTTGGACTCCATCTCCTCGATGGTGGCGGCGCCCACGTAGCCCATGGTCTGGCGCAGACCGCCCACGAGCTGGTGCAGCACGTTGGACAGCGGGCCGCGGTAGGGCACCTGGCCCTCGACGCCCTCGGGCACGAGCTTGTCGTCGGAGGAGACCTCGGCCTGGAAGTAGCGGTCCTTGGAGTAGGACTTGCCCTGGCCGCGGGACTGCATGGCACCGAGCGAGCCCATGCCGCGGTACGACTTGAACTGCTTGCCGTTGATGAAGAGCAGCTCACCCGGCGACTCCTCGCAGCCCGCCAGAAGGCTGCCGAGCATCACGGTGTCGGCACCGGCGGCGAGCGCCTTGCCGATGTCGCCGGAGTACTGCAGACCGCCGTCGCCGATCAGCGGGATGCCCGCCGGGCGGGCGGCGAGGGAGGCCTCGTAGATGGCCGTGACCTGCGGGACACCGATGCCGGCGACCACGCGGGTCGTGCAGATCGAGCCGGGGCCCACGCCCACCTTGATGCCGTCGACGCCGGCGTCGATCAGGGCCTGGGCGCCGTCACGGGTGGCGACGTTGCCGCCGATCACGTCGACGTCCACACTCGACTTGATCTTCGACATCCAGCTGAGGGCGTTGCTGTTGTGGCCGTGCGAGGTGTCGACGACCAGGAAGTCCACCCCGGCCTCGGCGAGGGCCTGGGCGCGCTCGAGCGCCTCGGGGCTGGCGCCCACGGCGGCACCGACGAGCAGGCGGCCCTCGGCGTCCTTGGCGGCGTTGGGGTACTTCTCGGCCTTGACGAAGTCCTTGACCGTGATGAGGCCCTTGAGGAGACCGGCGTCGTCGACGAGGGGAAGCTTCTCGATCTTGTGGCGGCGCAGCAGTTCCATGGCGTCGGCGCCGGAGATGCCGACCTTGCCGGTGACCAGCGGCATCGGCGTCATGACCTCGCGCACCTGCCGGGAACGGTCGGTCTCGAAGGCCATGTCGCGGTTGGTGACGATACCGAGCAGCTTGCCGGCCGGGTCGGTGACCGGGACGCCGCTGATGCGGAACTTGGCGCACAGGGCGTCCGCCTCGGCGAGCGTCGCCTCGGGGTGCACGGTGATGGGGTCGGTGACCATGCCGGACTCGGAGCGCTTGACCAGGTCGACCTGGTTGACCTGGTCCTCGATGGAGAGGTTGCGGTGCAGCACGCCGACGCCGCCCAGGCGGGCCATCGCGATCGCCATGCGGGACTCGGTCACCTTGTCCATCGCCGCCGAGAGCAGCGGGATGTTCACCCGGACGTTGCGGGAGATGCGGGACGAGGTGTCGACCGCGCTCGGGAGCACCTCGGACGCTCCCGGCAGCAGCAGCACGTCGTCGTAGGTCAGCCCGAGTGTCGCGAATTTCTCGGGCACTCCGTCGACGTTTGCAGTCATGACACCTTCCCCAAATGGCCTTGATCGGTGCGGATGTCCATGCTAACGGGAAGCATGGTGCTGTCATTCCACGGTCGAGGGTGCTGCTCGGCTTCGTAGGTTCCTACGGAGTCGGTGAGCTGCCTGTTCATGTGTGGGCCCGACGGCCTCCGTCCCCACGGGCAACTGTGTTCGGCAGCGCCGGAACTGCGCCGTCGCGGCTGGTCGCCGTCGCGGCGGAGAGGAACTCGCTACTGCTCGGCGAGCGCCCGCAGGCGGCTCAGGGCCCTGTGCTGGGCCACCCTCACCGCTCCCGGTGACATTCCCAACATCTGACCCGTCTCTTCCGCCGTCAAGCCCACGGCGATGCGGAGCAGGAGCAGCTCGCGCTGGTTCTCCGGGAGGTTGGCGAGGAGTTTCTTGGCCCACTCGGCGTCGCTGCTGAGCAGGGCGCGCTCCTCGGGGCCCAGGGAGTCGTCCGGTCGTTCGGGCATCTCGTCCGAGGGGACCGCCGTCGAGCCGGGGTGGCGCATCGCGGCACGCTGCAGGTCGGCGACCTTGTGCGCGGCGATCGCGAAGACGAACGCCTCGAAGGGGCGCCCGGTGTCCTTGTAGCGCGGCAGGGCGAGCAGAACCGCGACGCAGACCTCCTGGGCCAGGTCCTCGACGAAGTGCCGGGCGTCGCCGGGCAGCCGGGACAGTCGCGTACGGCAGTAGCGCAGCGCCAGGGGGTGGACGCGGGCGAGCAGGTCGTGGGTCGCCTGCTCGTCGCCGTCGACGGCGCGATGGACGAGTGCACCGATCAGCGTTGTCTCGTCGTCGCGCATCGGTCCATGGTGCCTCGGCGTCGTCCGGTCCGTGGCACCGCGTCCGTAGTTGTGCACCGAAGCGTTATGAGCAGGTGCGCCGGAACTCATCTCCTGCGCCCTCCCCTCCCGCTCGATCGACTCGTCCCCGAGGAACTCCACACCCTCAAGGATGCGGCATCCGCGACGAAACGAGCAGCGGGCATCCGGCAGGCCCTTTCGCCGGGCGGCTCCAGGGAGGAGCTTCCCTGAGGTCGCCGTGCCCCGCCCGCCGTGCGGCAGGCGGGGATCTGCGCACCCCCGCGGTGATCCACTTAGCGGACCAGGCCCCACCGGAAGCCGAGCGCCACCGCGTGTGCGCGGTCGGACGCGCCGAGCTTCTTGAACAGGCGCCGGGCGTGCGTCTTCACGGTGTCCTCGGAGAGGAACAGCTCGCGACCGATCTCCGCGTTGGAACGGCCGTGGCTCATGCCCTCGAGCACCTGGATCTCCCGCGCGGTGAGCGTGGGCGCGGCACCCATCTCGGCCGAGCGCAGCCGCCTCGGGGCGAGCCTCCAGGTCGGGTCGGCGAGGGCCTGGGTGACGGTCGCGCGCAGCTCCGCACGCGAGGCGTCCTTGTGGAGATAACCGCGCGCGCCGGCGGCGACCGCGAGCGCCACCCCGTCCAGGTCCTCCGCGACGGTGAGCATGATGATGCGCGCACCGGGGTCGGCGGACAGCAGCCGCCGCACGGTCTCGACGCCGCCCAGACCGGGCATGCGTACGTCCATCAGAATCAGGTCCGAACGGTCGGCCCCCCAGCGGCGGAGGACTTCCTCGCCGTTGGCCGCCGTCGTCACGCGCTCGACACCGGGCACGGTCGCCACCGCGCGGCGGAGCGCCTCTCGGGCAAGCGGGGAGTCGTCGCAGACGAGGACGGATGTCATGACCGCCCTCCGCAGCTGATGCGCGTCACCTTGAGCCTCCAGGCTGGTACGAATCGTCACCTGTGCGGTCGACGCCCTCGGACGCCTGCCCGAGCGCTTGTTTTTTCAACCGCCTCCGCACTCTCAACGATGGTCACTCGAAAGAGTTACGGTGCAGCAAGCCATCTTCGGCACTGTACGTGAGGGCGCGGACACGGTGCATACACGCGCAGCGTAACCCCCAACTTTCATCACAACCTATGCCCCATTTAGCCGCTTTTCTTCCCGTTAGCTGGTGTCTGGAGCTAGATTCGCAATGAGTCATATTTTCATCTCATAAGATCGTCGATGTACGGTCGAGAACACATATCCGCCCAGAACGGCAACAAGGGGACACGCAATGGCAGATTTCTCCCGCCTTCCCGGTCCGAACGCGGATCTGTGGGACTGGCAGCTCCATGCGGCCTGCCGTGGGGTCGACAGTTCGCTCTTCTTCCATCCGGAGGGTGAACGCGGGGCGGCCCGGAGCGCTCGCGAGAACTCGGCCAAAGAGGTCTGCATGAGGTGCCCCGTCCGCGCCGAGTGCGCGGCCCACGCCCTGGCGGTGCGCGAGCCGTACGGGGTCTGGGGCGGGCTGACAGAGGACGAGCGCGAGGAGCTCATGGGGCGGGCGCGGAACCGGCTGGTACCGGCCTCGACGACCGGCGCAGGCCACGGCCACGCCGCCTCGAACAACTGAAGGAACGTTTCTTCGATCACGGGCACGCGCATGTGCCCGGCTTTGGGGCGTTGTACCGCCCCGAGGGGGCTGTTTCAGGGGGCAGGCACCGCCCGCGAGGGGGCCGTTTCACGGGATCGGGCCGTTGAGGGGGTAGGCCGGGGGGCCGTTCAGGGGGATCAGGGTATTTGTCGGGGGCCGTTCAGTACACGCCTCAGGGCGCCGTCACCGCTCTTCGAGACCCGCCGCCGCGCGCGAGAACCCGCCGCCGCCCGAGACTCTCTACCGCGGATCCCTTATCTCACGGCCGCCCGCGCCAGCTCCCCCAGGGTCGCCGCCACCGCAGGCACCTGGGCGAGGTCCGGCAGCGTGAGGGCGACGATCTCCCGCCGCACCGCCGGTTCCAGCGCGACCGGGCGCACCCCCCTCGGACGTACGGACTCCACGGCGAGGCCCGGTAGGACGGCCACGCCGAGGCCGGCGCCGACCAGGCCGACCACCGCCGGATAGTCGTCCGTGGCGAAGTCGATGCGCGGCGTGAATCCCGCACTCGCGCAGACCTGAACCAGCTGTCCCCGGCAGCGCGGACAGCCCGCGATCCACGGTTCCTCCGCGAGCTCACCGATGCCGACCGACTCCGCGCGCGCCAGCCGGTGCCCCTCGGGAACGAGCCCGACGAGCCGGTCGGTCAGCAGCGGCCGTACGACCAGGTCGTCCCACTCCTCGACGCCCGCCGCGGCCTCGTAGCGGAAGGCCAGGGCGATGTCGCAGTCACCGGAGCGCAGCTTCTCCACGGACTGGGGCGGCTCGGCCTCCTCCAGGGAGACGCGCGTGCCCGGGTGCGCGGCGCGCAGGGCGGCCAGCGCGGTCGGGACCAGTGTGGAACTGCCGCTCGGGAAGGAGACGAGGCGGACGCGGCCGGCCCTCAGGCCCGCGATGGCGGCGACCTCCTCCTCGGCGGCGGTCAGCCCGGCCAGGATGCCCGCCGCGTGCCGTACCAGCGCCTCGCCCGCCTCCGTCAGGCGCATCTCGCGGCCGGTGCGCACCAGGAGCGGCGTACCGACGGACGCCTCCAGGGCCTTCATCTGCTGGCTGACGGCGGGCTGGGTGCAGCCCAGCTCGCGCCCCGCCGCAGAGAAGGAGCCGGTGGCGGCCACGGCGCGCAGCACACGGAGATGTCGAGCCTCGATCACGCCGTGAGCATAAGCGAAGCTTGGGCAGGTCCGCGAATATTGCGTCAACGCTTTGACCGAAGGCCTTACCGTTGCGGGCATGAAGCTTCTGTCTCTGAACGTGGGCCGGCCCGTGGCCGTGGACTACACCGACCAGCCGGAGGGCCTGACCGGCATCGACAAGCGGCCGGTGGACGGGCCCGTGCGGGTGACCGCGCCCGGGCCGAAGGGGACCGGCGCGAGCGGGCTGGCCGGGGACGCGGTGTGCGACCTGCGGCACCACGGCGGTGACGACCAGGCGGTGTACGCGTTCGCCCGGGAGGACCTCGACGGCTGGGAGCGTGAGCTGGGCCGGTCGCTGCCGAGCGGTTCGTTCGGCGAGAACCTCACCACCGAGGGGGTCGACGTGGCCGGCGCGCGGATCGGCGAGCGCTGGCGGATCGGGGCGGAGCTGCTCCTGGAGGTGACCTGCGGGCGGATTCCGTGCCGTACCTTCCAGGAGCACCTGGGCGAGCGCGGCTGGGTGAAGCGGTTCACGCACAGGGGCGCGCCGGGCGCCTATCTGCGCGTGATCGAGCCGGGTGAGATACGGGCCGGCGACCCCATCGCCGTCGTGCACCGGCCCGACCACGACGTCACGGTCGCCCTCCAGTTCCGGGCCGTGACCACGGAACGGCACCTGTTGCCGCGCCTGTTGGCGGCGGGTGACGCGCTGCACCCGGAGAGCGTGACGGCGGCACGGGAGTACGCGCGCAAGTACGCGGGACGGAACTAGCCCCAGGCGCATGAACGTTGGCGGCGCGACCGGTGAAATGCCCGGTCCGCCAGGCGGACTCGCCGACTCCGGGTCACTATCGTTGGGTCATGACAACGGCTCTGATTACGGGATCGACCGCGGGCATCGGCGCCGCGTTCGCACGGCGGCTGGCCGCCGACGGCCATGACCTCGTCCTGGTGGCGCGCGACACCAAGCGGCTGCGGGAACAGGCGACCGAGCTGCACGACCGGCACGGCATCGAGGCAGAGGTGCTGACGGCGGACCTGGCGACCGACCAGGGCATCGAGGCGGTGGCCGGTCGCCTGTCCGACCTGAAGAACCCGGTCGACCTGCTCGTGAACAACGCGGGCTTCGGCAACAAGGGCCGTTACCTCGACGTGTCGATGGCCGACGAGCTGCGGATGCTCAAGGTGCACTGCGAGGCGGTGCTGCGGCTGACGAGCGCGGCGGCGGAGGCGATGCGGAAGCGCGGTCGCGGCGGGATCGTCAACGTGGCCTCGGTCGCGGCGTTCGTCCCGCGCGGCACGTACGGGGCGTCGAAGGCGTGGGTCGTGCAGTTCACGCAGGGCGCCGCGAAGGACCTGGCCGGGTCGGGCGTGCGGCTGATGGCGCTGTGCCCGGGCTTCGTCCGCACCGAGTTCCACCAGCGGGCCGGGATGGGCACGGACAACATCCCCAACTGGATGTGGCTGGACGCGGACAAGCTGGTCGCCACCGCGCTCGCCGACCTGGCCCGCGGCAGGACGCTGTCGATCCCGGACCCGCGGTACAAGGTCCTGATGGGCGTGGTGAAGGTGACGCCGCGCGCGCTGCTGGGCGGGATCAGCTCGCGGACGGGGCGCAAGTACGGGCCGCAGTAGCACGGGTGACGCCGCCCCTCGGGTGGGAAAATGGGGCATATCTGCGTCAGGACCCAGGGGGCCGGAGGCGGCGTCATGACATTCGTGCAGCTCATCGACTGCAGGACCAGCCGGTTCGACGAGATGAACCGGATCATGGACAGATGGGTCGAGAAGACCAGGGGCAGGCGGACGGCGACCCACGACGTGATCGGCAGGGACCGGTCCGACGCCTCGCACTTCATCGAGATCGTGGAGTTCCCCTCCTACGAGGAGGCGATGCGGAACTCCAACCTCCCGGAGACCGATCAGGTCTTCCGCGAGATGGTCGCCCTGTGCGACGAGATGCCCACCTTCGTCGATCTGGAAGTGGTGCGGGACGAGCAGCTGTACACGGATGCGGTGCGGCGCCTGTTCGACACGCTGGCGACGGCGGGCGAACTGCCACCGCTGAACGACCTGATCGCGGAGGGATGCCACAGCCACGACCCGGTCAACCCGCAAGACACCATCGGCCTGGACGCCATCCGGCGCGAGTACCGGATGTGGCGGGACGCCTTCGACTTCACCTTCACGGTCGAGGACCTGATCGAACAGGGCGACCGGGTGTGCGCGCGGTGGACCTGGGACGCCACCCACAAGGGCGAGTTCCTGGGGATCCCGTCCACCGGACGGAAGGTCACCATGACCGGGATGACCCTCTTCCGCTTCGGTGAGGACGCGAAGATCGCCGAGACCTGGTGGCAGCACGACCAGCTCGGGCTGATGGAGCAGCTGGGGGCGCTGGACGAGCTCGAGCGGTAGGACGCCGGGACAGCGGGAAGGCCCGGCACCCTCTCGGGGCACCGGGCCTTGCGCGACGTGCGTCGTGCGTCAGTGGGCGTGACCGTGACCGTGGCCGGCCGCGGCGGGCTCCTCCTCTTCCTTCTTCTCGACGACCAGGGTCTCGGTCGTCAGAAGCAGGGAGGCGATGGAGGCGGCGTTCTCCAGGGCGGAGCGGGTGACCTTGACCGGGTCGATGACGCCGGCCTTGATCAGGTCGCCGTACTCGCCGGTGGCGGCGTTGTAGCCGTTGCCCTTCTCCAGCTCGGCGACCTTGGAGGCGATGACGTAGCCCTCCAGGCCCGCGTTCTCGGCGATCCAGCGCAGCGGCTCGACGACCGCGCGGCGCACGATGGCGACACCGGTGGCCTCGTCGCCCACCTTGCCGAGGCCGTCGGCCAGCACCTTGGAGGCGTGGACGAGGGCGGAGCCACCACCGGAGACGATGCCCTCCTCGACCGCGGCGCGGGTCGCGGAGATGGCGTCCTCCAGGCGGTGCTTCTTCTCCTTCAGCTCCACCTCGGTGGCGGCGCCGACCTTGATCACGCACACGCCGCCGGCCAGCTTGGCGAGGCGCTCCTGGAGCTTCTCGCGGTCCCAGTCGGAGTCCGTGGTCTCGATCTCGGCCTTGATCTGGGCGACGCGGCCCGCGACGTCCTCGGACTTGCCGCCGCCGTCGACGATCGTGGTGTCGTCCTTGGTGACGGTGACGCGGCGGGCGGAACCCAGCACGTCGAGGCCGACCTGGTCGAGCTTGAGGCCGACCTCCTCGGAGACGACCGTGGCGCCGGTGAGGACCGCCATGTCCTGCAGCATCGCCTTGCGACGGTCACCGAAGCCGGGGGCCTTGACGGCGACCGCGTTGAAGGTGCCGCGGATCTTGTTGACGACCAGGGTGGACAGGGCCTCGCCCTCGACGTCCTCGGCGATGATCAGCAGCGGCTTGGAGGAGCCGGCCTGGATGACCTTCTCCAGCAGCGGCAGCAGGTCCGCGATGGCGGAGATCTTGCCCTGGTTGATGAGGATGTACGGGTCGTCGAGGACGGCCTCCATGCGCTCCTGGTCCGTCACGAAGTACGGCGACAGGTAGCCCTTGTCGAAGGCCATGCCCTCGGTGAAGTCCAGCTCCAGACCGAAGGTGTTGGACTCCTCGACGGTGATGACACCGTCCTTGCCGACCTTGTCCATCGCCTCGGCGATCAGCTCGCCGACCTGCTGGTCCTGGGCGGACAGCGCGGCGACGGCGGCGATGTCGGACTTCTCGTCGATCGGGCGCGCGGTGGCCAGCAGGTCGTCGGAGACGGCCTTGACGGCGGCGTCGATGCCCTTCTTCAGGGCGGCCGGGGAGGCACCCGCGGCGACGTTCCTCAGGCCCTCGCGCACCAGCGCCTGGGCGAGCACGGTGGCGGTGGTGGTGCCGTCACCCGCGATGTCGTTGGTCTTGGTCGCCACCTCCTTGACCAGCTGGGCGCCGAGGTTCTCGTACGGGTCCTCGATCTCGACCTCACGGGCGATGGTGACGCCGTCGTTGGTGATGGTGGGGGCACCGAACTTCTTGTCGATGACGACGTTGCGGCCCTTGGGGCCGATGGTCACCTTGACCGTGTCGGCCAGCTTGTTGACGCCGCGCTCGAGGGCGCGACGGGCGTCCTCGTCGAACTTCAGGATCTTCGCCATGGCAGCGGGAGCCCTCTCGGAAATCTTGGTTAACGAAACTGCGCCCCGGGCGCCCGGCTTCTCTTATCGGTCGCGGGGGCCAGGGGCGCAGCTCACAGCAGGAATGCTGAGGTGACTTACTTCTCGATGATCGCGAGCACGTCGCGGGCCGAGAGAACGAGGTACTCCTCGTTGTTGTACTTCACCTCGGTGCCGCCGTACTTGCTGTAGAGCACGACGTCGCCGACCTTGACGTCGAGCGGAAGGCGGTTGCCGTCCTCGAAGCGGCCCGGGCCCACGGCCAGGACGACGCCCTCCTGGGGCTTCTCCTTGGCGGTGTCCGGAATGACCAGGCCAGAGGCCGTGGTCTGCTCGGCGTCCAGCGGCTGGACCACGATGCGGTCCTCGAGCGGCTTGATGGCAACCTTGGAGCTGGCGGTCGTCACGATCCGACCTCCCCCTTCGGAGATCTCACGGGGTTAACTGTCTGAGGTGGCGACCAGGTCGATCCGTCGTCGCGGGTGCCGGACCTGCCCGTCGCTTTGTTGGCACTCTCCGGTGGCGAGTGCCAGAGCCGAGACTATGACCGCGATTAGCACTCGGTCAAGCGGAGTGCCAATGCGTGCGGCGCGCGCCGTGGAGTTCGGTTGCCCCTTTGGTGTTCACCCGGGGTGGGGCGACCGCCTGGGGGCTCCACCCCCAGACCCTCTATCGGCCTGACGGCCTCGTCCTCGGACTCCCCAAGCTCTTCGAGCAGGGGGGACCCCCGGACAGGGTGGTTCCACCTCCCGGTGCCCCGGTCAGAGGTAGTCCTCCAAGCGGGCCACCGTGAAGCCCCTCGACTGCAGGCGGCGCAGGACGCGGGTCGTTTCCGCGGTCAGGGACGTCAGGGGGCGACCCGGTTCGTGAGGGCGGAGGATGTCGCCCGGATGGAGGGCCGTGGCCCTTCCGTAGGCGCGCGTCGGGCGCCACAGGATCAGGGCCTTGATGCCGCAGTCCGCCGCGGCCCGGAGGGTCGTGCGGTCGTACCGGCCGTAGGGCGGGCGCAGCAGGACGGGGCGCCGGCCCAGGCGGGAGCGCAGACGGTCCCGCCCGGCGCAGATCTGGGCGCGCTGCTCCGCGTAGGGCCGGCCGCGCAGTCCGGCGTGGTCCATGGTGCGGTTCTGGATGGTCGCCCCTGCCGCCCGTAGCCGCGCGACTCGCGCGTACGCCGGCCCGACGGCCGTGTCCGTGAGGAACACGCTGACGGGCAGCCGCAGCTCCCGGACCATCTCGACGAACCGCGGATCCCGCTCAGCGCCCTCGTCGTAGGTGAGGAAGACGACCTTGTCGTGCGTGGGGACGCGGTCGAGCACCTCCGGCAGCGTCTCCTCGTCCGCGTCGGTGTGCCGGGGCAGGGGGCGGGCCGGCCAGGGCGCGGGCGCGAGCGGGGCGGTGAGCCCCCAGTGGCGGTACGCCCCCTCGTGGGGGCCGTACGACCTGCGCACCCTCTGCGCCGCCTTCTTGCCCAGCCGCTCGATGGGGTCGACCGACTGGGCGCAGCCCGCCGTCCCGGACAGGACCGCGGCGGCCAGGATCCCCGCCAGCAGCGCCCGCAGCCGCCGTGCCCTCACAGGTAGTCCTCCAGGCGTGCGACCGCGTACCCCTCGTCGGTCACCTTCCTCAGGAACCTGCGGATCACGTCGGGCATCGTGCCGTTCCAGTCCGCCCGGCCGCGGAAGTGCGTCAGCACGATGTCCCCGGGGTGCAGGCCGCGGTCCCACTCGCGGTACTCCCAGTGGTCGGCATAGACCTCCTCGTCCCAGATCGGCGCGTATCTGATGCCGCAGGACTTCGCGGCGCGCAGGGTGTCCCTGTTGTAGTTCCCGAACGGCGGCCGGAAGACCGTCGGGCGCCTGCCGAACTGCTCCTCCATGACGTCCTGCATGCCGCAGATCTCCTGCCGCTGCTCCTCGTACGACAGCCCCGGCAGGTAGGGGTGGTGCAGGGTGTGGTTGTCGAGCGTGACGCCGCGATCGCGCATCTTCCGGAAGTACCCGTAGTCATCCTTGATCAGGTAGTCGCTGAGGAACGCCGTGTACGGGATCTTCAGGTCGCTCATCATCCGCAGGAACGCCGGGTCCTTCTCGTCGCCGTCGTCGATGGTGAGGAAGACGACCCTGTCCTTCGTGGGGACGGTCGTGAAGATCGGCGGCAGGTCGTCGCCGTCCTTCACCTCGAACCCCTTGCGAAAGGTGATCACCGGCTTCTCCTCCGGCGGCGGGGGAGCGACCAGCGGCACTTTGTTCAGCCCCCAGCGCTTGGCGGCGGCCACGCGCTGGGCGTACGCGGCGCGCAGCTTGGTGGCGTACTCGTCGAGGGCGCGCGCCGCCGGGGGTCTGAAGGGCTCCTGCGGGCCGTGCGCGCCGTGCACCCCTTCGCGATCGGTGCACCCGACGGCAAGGGCGGTGGCAGCCAGGACGGCGAGGCCGGCGCGGGCCGCGACCGTCGGCACAGGACCCGTCAAGCGCGGCACACGGACAGCAGTGCATTTTGCGCACTTTTTGTCATCTTGTCCTACGAGTCGCATGATGCCGGATCCTTCCAGTCATCGGCCGCCACGGCGGGCCGACACCGCGGCCCGGCGCACGCCGTCCACCGACTGGCCGACAATGACCGGGTGAACGACCTCTCCTTCGCCTCCCTGCTCACTCCCGAGGGCCGCGCCCTCCTGGACGAGGTGCGCGGCACCGACCCGGCGCGGGAGTTGGCCGTCGCCACCCGGCTGCGCCGCGAGCACCCCGCCGAGCTGGTCTCCGCGGCCCTCGCACAGGCGCGGCTGCGCGAGCGGGCGGCGGCGAAGTTCGGCGTGGGCGACGCGCAGCGGATGTTCTTCACTCCGAACGGCGTCGAGCAGTCCACCAGGGCCACGGTCGCCACCCACCGCGCCGAGCGCTTCCGGGCCCTCGGCGTGGCCTCCGTCGCCGACCTGTGCTGCGGCGTGGGCGGCGACGCCATCGCGCTCGCCCGGGCCGGCATCCGCGTCCTGGCCGTGGACCGCGACCCGCTGACGGCGGCCGCGGCGCGCGCGAACGCCGACGCGCTGGGCCTCGCCTCCCTGATCGAGGTCCGCGAGGCCGACGTCACCGAGGTGGACGTCTCCTCGTACGACGCCGTCTTCGTCGATCCCGCGCGGCGAGGAGGACGCGGCCGCATCTTCGATCCGGAGGCGTACTCGCCCCCGCTGTCCTGGGCGGTGGCCACGGCCCTGAAGGCCCGGCACGCCGCCCTCAAGGTGGCGCCGGGCATCCCGCACGAGATGGTGCCCGGCGAGGCGGAGGCCGAGTGGATCTCGGACGGCGGGGACGTGAAGGAGGCAGTGCTGTGGTTCGGCACGCGGCCGGGCGAGGTACGGGCCACGCTCCTGCCCGGACCGCGCGTGCTGCGCGGTCGCGGTCTGCCCGACCCGCCGGTGCGTCCGCTCGGCCGCTACCTCTACGAACCCGACGGCGCCGTGATCCGCGCCCACCTGGTGGCGGAGGTGGCCGAGGACGTGGACGGCGGGCTGATCGACGAGACGATCGCCTATGTGACGGCGGACGGGCGCCGCGACTCCCTGTACGCCACCGCGTACGAGATCACCGACCGGCTCCCCTTCAACGTGAAGAAGCTGAAGGCGCTGCTGCGGGAGCGGGAGGTCGGGATCCTGACCGTGAAGAAGCGCGGCTCGGCCGTCGAACCGGAGGAACTGCGCCGCAAGGTCCTGCCCAAGCCGCACGGCCCGAACGCGGTGACCGTGTTCCTGACCCGGGTCGCCGGGGCGCCCACCATGCTGCTCGGGCACCCCGTCTAACGACAGTCCTCCGCGCGCGCCGTGAGCAGCTCGCGCTCCCGTTCGTTGCGGGAGAGGGCTGCGGCCCGGACGAACTCCTCGCGGGCCTCGGCCGCGCGCCCGAGCCGGGCCAGCAGGTCGCCGCGGACGCTCGGCAGCAAGTGGTAGTCGCGCAGGGCCGGTTCGCCGGCCAGCCGGTCGACGATCTCCAGGGCCGGGCCCGGTCCCTCGGCCATGGAGACGGCGACCGCGCGGTTCAGCTCGACGACGGGTGACGGGCAGCGGGCGGACAGCAGACCGTACAGGGTGGCGATACGCGCCCAGTCCGTCTCCTCGTACGTGTGCGCGAGCGCATGGCAGGCGGCGATCGCGGCCTGCAGGACGTACGGGCCAGGGACCGAAGCCGACAGCTTGGGGGAGACCTCGTCGGCGCGTCCGAGGGCCGCGATGCCGCGGGCGATGAGCAGGCGGTTCCAGCGCGCCCGGTTCTGGTCCTTCAGCAGCACGGGCCCGCCGTCCGGCCCGGTGCGGGCCGCCGTGCGGGACGCCTGGAACTCCAGCAGCGCCGCCAGCCCGTGCACCTCGGGCTCCTTCGGCATCAGCTCGGCCAGCACCCGGGCCAGCCGCAGGGCGTCCTCGCACAGGGCGGGGCGCAGCAGGTCGTCGCCGGCCGTGGCCGCGTACCCCTCGTTGAAGACCAGGTAGATGACCTCGAGCACGGACCCGAGCCGGGCCTCCCGCTCGGGACCGTACGGCACCTCGAAGGCGACGCCCTTCGTCGCGAGCGTCCGTTTCGCGCGGACGATGCGCTGCGCGACGGTGGCCTCCAGTACGAGGAACGCGCGTGCGATCTCGGCCGTGGTCAGCCCGCCGAGCAGTCGCAGGGTGAGCGCGATGCGGGACTCGGCGGACAGCACCGGGTGGCAGGCGGTGAACACGAGGCGCAGCAGGTCGTCGTCGATGTCGTCCGGGTCGGACGGCACGTTCACGTGGTACGGCGCCGCCTCGAGGTCCCGCCCGACCTCCTCCAGCTTGCGCGCGTACCTCTCCCGGCGGCGCACGAGGTCGATCGCGCGGTGCTTGGCGGCGGCCATGAGCCAGGCGCCCGGGTTGTCGGGCACCCCGTCCCGCGGCCACTGCTCCAACGCGGCGACCAGGGCGTCCTGCGCCAGCTCCTCGGCGATCCCGACGTCCCGGACGATCCGCGCGACACCGGCGATGACGCGCGGGGACTCCATCCGGAAGACGGTCTCGATGGCGCCGACCGGGCCGTCGGGGGCAGGGGCGGGCTGCTGTTCCACAGCCCACCATGCAACACCCTCGGCGCGCGGACGCAAAGCGGCGCTCACGCCTCGGCGATCTCCCGGACCTCACAGGTGATCGTCCAGTACTCCTCGTGCACCTTCACGAACCGCTTGGCCCACTCGATCGCCTCGGCCCTGTCCTTGCACTGCATGAGCGCGTAGCCGCCGATGACCTCCTTCGACTCGGTGAACGGGCCGTCCGTGACGGAGAGTTTCCCGCCCTCCCAGCGCACCCGGGCGCCCTGGGCGGCCGGCGTGAGCCCGGCGGTGTCGAGCATGACCCCGGCCTTGGTGATCTCCTCGATCAGCTCGCCCATCCGCTGCATCAGCTCGGGGCTGGGGCCCTCCGCGGGCGCGGTGGTCTCGTCGACGCGCACGATCGACAGGTAACGCGGCATGGTGACTCCTCGGGTACGGCGGCCGGGCTGTTCCCGGCCTCACACCCCATACGTCGAACGACCGCGCCGAGGATCGACACGCCCCGCGGATTTTCTTCGATGAGTTTTTTTCCGCGCCTTCCTCACCGCAGCGAGGCCCACAGATCGCCCGCCGCCGGTTCCTTCGCCACCACGCGGTTGGCGTCCGAGGGGGCGGGCACCACCGGCATCATCACCGTCGTCACGTTCTTCGACGTCAGACCCCTCAGGCTCTCGCCCAGACGCGTCAGCTCCGGCAGCGAGTCCAGGCCCGTGTCCGTGGTCAGGCTGCCGGTGGTCGCGTCGGCGACCCGGTACAGCTTGGCGGGATCGGTGAGCAGGTCAGTCGAGGCGAGCTGGTCCAGCAGCGCCTTCACCAGTTTCTGCTGAAGGGCTATGCGGCCGAGGTCGCTGCCGTCGCCTATGCCGTACCGGGTGCGGGCCAGGGCCAGGGCCTGGGTGCCGTTCAGGTGGTGGGCGCCCGCCCTCAGGTCCAGATGGCTCTTGTCGTCGTCGATGTCCTGGTCCGTGGTCACCGACACACCGCCGAGCGCGTCCACCAGTTTGGCGAACCCCGAGAAGTCGATCTCCAGGAAGTGGTCCATGCGGATCCGTGTGATCGACTCGACGGTCTTGACCGCGCAGACGGGACCGCCCAGCTCGTAGGCGGTGTTGAACATCACCCCGTACGCCACCGCCGTCCTGCCGCCCGACGCCAGCGGGCACGACGGGCGGGTGACGAGGGTGTCGCGCGGGATGCTGACGACGGTGGCCTTCGTGCGGCCCGCGTCGATGTGCACCACCATCGCCGTGTCCGAACGCGCACCCGAGATGTCGCCCCCGCCGAGGGCGGCGTTCTGCTTGCCGCTGCGCGAATCGGAGCCCAGCACCAGGATGTTCAGGGCGCCGCTCGGCAGGGGTGAGGCGGACGCGGAAGGCGAGGGCGCCGGGCGCGTCGGGCGGTCGGTGCCCAGCGCGCGGTCGATGTCGACGCTCTTGATGTTGTGGTTGAGATGCCAGTACGCCCAGGCCGCCCCGGCGGCCGTGAGGACGACGCCGCACGCGATCACCGCGCCGACGAATCTGACCAGCCGTGTCCGCCGGCCGCCGCGTCTTCCCACGCCCCCGTCACCCTCCCCGTCCCCGTCCCCAGGTGCTTCAGCTGAAGCCACACGGAGGAACATAAGTCCGAATTATTGCGAGCAGAGACAGCGGAGCATCATTCTTCGGAAAATCTCACCTTCTCGTCCCACCCTCAGTCCGGCGGCCCTGCGGCCCTGCGGAGGGACACGAAAGTCTCGTAGGCCGGCACGTCAACTCCGGGTCGGCATGGCCCGGTTGGTCACACGGGAGGCGCCCCGGTGCTGCTGCGCACCACCAGGCTGGTCGCCGGCTCGACGCGGGTCGCCGCCGTGGGCGCTTCCTCACGGCCGAGGTCCAGTACCAGCCGCGCCGCCGCCTCCGCCATCTCCGTGAGCGGCTGCCGTACGGTCCAACGGCGGCCCCACCCAGCGAGCTACTGGCAGATCGTCGAAGCCGACCACGCCGAGGTCCTCCGCAATGCGCAACCCCAGCTCCCGCGCCGCCTCGTAGACCCCCAGCGCCTGGAGGTCGTTGCCCGCGAAGAGAGCCGTCGGCCGGTCCGGGCGGCGCAGCAGTTCGCGGCCGAGCCGGTAGCCCGCCTCGTGGTGGAAGTCGCCCGTCCGGACCAGGTCCGGATCCACGGGCGCCCGGCGGTCTCCAGGGGCGCCCGGTAGCCGTCGGCCCGCGCGCGGCTGCACATCATGCGCGCGGGCCCGCTGATCGCGCCGATCCGGGTGTGCCCCAGCTCGATCAGGTGCCGGGTCGCGGCGAGGCCGCCGTGCCAGTTGGTGGCGCCGACGGACGGCACGTCGTCGCCCGGGCCGCCCGCCGGGTCCATGACGACGAACGGGATGGAACCGCTGGTCAGCAGCGCGCGCTGGGAGGCGTCCAGGCCGGACGGCACGAGGATCACACCGTGCGGGCGGCGGGCGGCGACCTGGTCGGCCCAGGTACGGCCGGGAGTGAGCCGTCCCCCGCTCTCGGACAGCACCACGCTCAGCCCCCTCTCGCGCGCCACGTTCTCCACTCCGCGGATGACCTCCATCGCCCAGGAGCTCTCCAGCTCGTGGAAGACGAGGTCGATCAGCGGCGCACGTCCGGCTTCGGCCCGGCGCCGGCGATAGCCCTAGACGCGCAGCGGTTCCTCGACACGGGTCCGGGTCGCCGAAGCGACATCGGCCCGGCCGTTGAGCACCTTGGACACCGTGGGCGCCGACACCCCCGCCTCACGGGCTATCTCGGCGAGCGTGGCGGTCCGCCCGGAGCGCCGCGCTCCGTTCGTGCCGGCGGATTGCGCGGGAGTCATGCGCCGGTTCGCATGCCCGGAAGATTCGACACACCACCCGAACGATGCGGAAAGGGACGGGGTTGAGGCCCGTCAGTCCGCCGTCACCGACTCGAACCGCCACCGGTGCACCGCACGGGCGACCAACTCCCCGTCCGGCTCGGGCAGTTCGGGGAGGTAGGCGGTGAACTCCGCGTCCCACCAGGTGATGACGAGGACGCGGTCCTGCGGAGCCCGGAAGGTCTCGCGGCGCAGCGGCGGAGGCGTCAGCTCCTGGGCGCGGGCCCAGGCGAGCAGTTCCTCGCCCCGGCCGGCGACCGCCCGGGCCTCCCACATCAGCGCGACCGTCACGAGTAGAGGTTCTCCTTGCTCACCTCGTGCACATGGTCGTGGTCGGGCAGGTTGCCCGGCACATGCGGGTCCGTCACCGGCAGCGACGAGTCGGCCGACAGGTCCCAGGACGAAGCCGGACGGCCCCGGGCGACCATCTCCGCGCCCAGCGCGGCGACCATCGCGCCGTTGTCCGTGCAGAGCTTGGGGCGGGGCACGCGCAGGCGGATGCCGGCCGCCTCGCACCGCTCCTGGGCCAGGACGCGCAGGCGGGAGTTCGCCGCGACTCCGCCGCCGATCATCAGATGGTCGACGCCCTGGTCCTTGCAGGCGCGCACCGCCTTGCGGGTCAGCACGTCCACCACCGCCTCCTGGAAGGACGCCGCCACATCACGGACCGGCACCTCCTCCCCCGCCGCGCGCCTGGCCTCGATCCAGCGGGCCACGGCCGTCTTCAGACCGGAGAAGGAGAAGTCGTACGCCGGGTCCCGCGGGCCGGTCAGACCACGCGGGAACGCGATCGCCTCCGGGTCGCCCTCCTTGGCGTACCGGTCGATGACCGGGCCGCCCGGGAAGCCGAGGTTCAGCACGCGCGCGATCTTGTCGAAGGCCTCGCCCGCCGCGTCGTCGATCGTCGAACCCATCGGCCGTACGTCCGAGGTGATGTCCGTGGAGAGCAGCAGCGACGAGTGGCCGCCGCTGACCAGCAGCGCCATCGTCGGCTCCGGCAGCGCGCCGTGCTCGAGCTGGTCCACGCAGATGTGCGAGGCCAGGTGGTTGACGCCGTACAGCGGCTTGCCCAGCGCGTACGCGTACGCCTTCGCCGCCGACACGCCGACCAGCAGGGCTCCGGCCAGGCCCGGCCCGGCGGTGACCGCGATGCCGTCGAGGTCCTTCGCGGAGACTCCCGCGTCCTTCAGCGCGCGCTCGATGGTCGGCACCATCGCTTCCAGATGGGCGCGCGACGCGACCTCCGGGACGACCCCGCCGTAGCGCGCGTGCTCGTCGACGCTGGACGCGACGGCGTCCGCGAGGAGGGTGGTCCCGTGGACGATTCCGACTCCGGTCTCGTCGCAGGACGTCTCGATCCCCAGGACCAGGGGTTGGTCAGCCATTGATCTCGGTTCCTCGTACTGATGGGGAGCCCGCGGCGAAGGCGCCGTCGGGCGTGGTGGTCAGACGCATCACCAGGGCGTCCACGTTCCCCGGCTGGTAGTAGCCGCGCCTGAACCCGATGGCCTCGAAGCCGAAGCGCTCGTACAGCTTCTGCGCGCGTACGTTGTCGACCCGGCACTCGAGCATCACCTCGGCGCACTCGAACGCGGTCGCGGCGCGCAGCAGCTCGGTCAGCAGCCGCCCGCCGAGTCCCGTGCCCCAGTGGTCACGGGCCACGGCGATGGTCTGGATGTCGGCGAGCTCGCCCTGGGCGGCCAGCCCCGCGTAGCCGACGATGCGCTCGCCCACGACGGCCACGACGTAGCGGCGGGTGGCCTCCGGGCCCCGGGAGTGCGCGAGCTCGGACCAGAACATGCCCCGCGACCAGGCGTCCTCCGGGAAGAGGTCCTTCTCCAGCTCCAGCACGGGATCGATGTCCCACCAGCGCATCTCGCGCAGCCGGGGCGTCTCGGGCGGGGTCACGGGCTCGGTCACTTCGGCGTGACCACCTTGTAGCTCTTGGGCACCTGCGCGTCGGGGCGGCGCAGGTACAGCGGACGGGGTGCGGGCAGTTCCTCGCCCCGGGCGAGTTTCTCGGCGGCCAGGGAGGCGAGGGCCGCCGCCGAGACGTGCTCGGGCTCGTGGACGTCCGGGAAGGTGTCCGGGTACAGCAGCGCGCCGGCGCCGACGGCGGGCAGGCCCGCGACCTTCTCGGTGATCTCGGCGGGGCGGTCGACGGCGGGCTCGGTGACACGGGTGCGGGCGTCCTCGTAGCGCGCCCAGTAGACCTCCTTGCGGCGCGCGTCCGTGGCGACCACGAACGGCACGGTCAGGTCGGAGGCGTACGCGAGGCCGTCGAGGGTGCACAGGCCGTACACGGGCACGCCGAGCGCGAGTCCGAACGTGTCGGCGGTCATCAGGCCGACCCGCAGCCCGGTGTACGGGCCGGGGCCCACACCGACGACGACGCCGGTGACGGCGTCGAGCCGGGTGCCCGCCTCGGCGAGGATCCGGTCGACGGCGGGCAGCAGGAATTCCCCGTGCCGCCGGGCGTCGACCTGGCTCGTCGAGGCGACGACGGACGTGCCGTCGTGCAGCGCGACGGTCACGGCGGGAGTGGCGGTATCCAGAGCGAGCAAGAGCACGCAAACAGCGTACGGCGCCCGCGCCCCTCGCACGGCCGGGCCGGTCCGCATCGCGGCTGCTGCTACCGTCACAGCAAAGGTGTGCGACGCAAGCGCGTGCACGGTGTCGAGAGGTGGGCAAGGGTGGCTAGGAGCAGCTCGGGATTCGTGGCCGGGCTCACCGTGGCGGCCGTCGCCGCGGTCGGTTTCCTCGCCTACCAGGCGTCGGCGAACGTGCCCGACACGCTGGGCAAGCCGCAGGTGAAGAAGTCTCCGGGGGCCGGCGCGTCCAAGGCCGCGCGGGACAAGACGAAGGCGGCGGCGCTGCCCGGGAACTCCGGCACCGGGGAGCGGGTCGTGTACTCGCTCGACGACGACCGGGTGTGGCTGGTCGGCACGGACAACAAGGTGGAGCGGACCTTCACCGTGATGCCGGGGACGGTGGACCCGGCACCGGGCACGTACCCGGTGACGTCCCGGACCGCGGCCGGGACCGGTTCGGACGGCAAGCAGGTGGAGCACATCGTGCGGTTCGCGCTGAGCGACGGCGTGGTGTTCGGCTTCAGCGCGGCCGTGGACGGCTCGACGCCGAAGCCGGACGCGTCGAAGAAACTGGGTGGAATCCGCGAGAGCCGTGCGGACGGCACGGCGATGTGGGAGTTCGCGACGATCAACCAGAAGGTGGTCGTGGTCAAGTAGTGGTCGTCGTCAGCCGGCGGACGCCACGCCTTGCGCGACCGCCCTACGCGGCCCTGCGCCGGTCCTCGGTCACGGGAGCCGACTGGGGCTGCCCCGGCGCCGGGTCCCTCGGCGGCGTCGAGACCGCCTCGGCCGCGGCGCACGACGCGAGCAGATCCTTCATCGACACGCTGCCCGACCCGGGCACCACGCGCGGCTGCGCCTCGTCGCGTTCTGAAGCCGGCATGGACGCCTCCTGGTGTCGCGGGGGCGACAGGGTTAGGCAGACCTGACCACGGTCCTTACGACCATGTGACCACGCCGGATGCCCACGGCGCAATATCTTGCCGACGCCTTGTCGGGACGTTGCTCCGCATGGTGCACGGGTCCCACGCCGCTAGAGGGGCGCTCCCAGGTCCACCTGCGCCCAGCGCTCCCCGAACCCCGCGAGCGTCACATGCCTGACCTCGTCCGTCGTGTCGCCCACCGCCCGGTGGATCGTCACGTGCAGGCGGTCCTCCGTCAGCTCCTCGACCTTGCCCTCGCCCCACTCCACGACGACCACCGACTCCGGCAGCGAGACGTCGAGGTCGAGGTCCTCCATCTCCTCCAGGCCGCCGCCCAGCCGGTACGCGTCCACGTGGACCAGCGGGGGGCCGTCCCCGAGGGAGGGGTGCACGCGGGCGATCACGAAGGTCGGCGAGGTGACCGCCCCCCGCACTCCCAGGCCCTCGCCGAGCCCGCGGGTCAGCGTGGTCTTGCCCGCGCCCAGCTCGCCGTTCAGCAGCACGAGGTCGCCGGCGCGCAGCAGCTTGGCCAGCCGGCGCCCCAGTTCCTGCATCTGTTCGGGGGAGGTGACGGTGAGCTCGACGGTGACTCCCGGCGTGGGGGCCTCAGCCGGGCTGTGCGGTGCTGGTGCTTCCATAGCCCCCCACGGTAGCCCCTGCGGGGACCGCTCCCGAGCGCATCAGGAGGTCGGCGAGGCGGTCGGTGACGACCTCGGGGTGCTCCAGCATCACCAGGTGCCCGGCGTCCGGCACGAGCACCAGTTCGGCGTCCGGCAGCAGATCGGCGATCGCCTCGCTGTGCTCGCTGGGGGTGACCAGGTCCTGCACTCCGGCGAGGACGAGCACCGGAAGGTCGGCGAAGCGGGCGAGCGCCTTCGTCTTGTCGTGGTCGGTGAAGGCCGGGTAGAACTCGGCGACCACGTCGATCGGCGTGCTCTCGATCATTCGCTCGGCGAACCGGGCCACGGCCGGATCGATGTCCCGGGACGCGAACGAGTACCGCTTGATGATCCCCGCGAACAGGTCGGCGGTGGCCCTGCGTCCCTTCTCCACCAGCTCGGCCTGCTGCCCGAGTGCCCTCAGCACTCCGGGCAGGATGCGGCGTATCGCGTTGACGCCCGCGACGGGCAGTCCGAAGTTGACCTCACCGAGCCGCCCGGACGACGTACCCACGAGGGCGACCCCGACGACCCGGTCGCGGATCAGTTCCGGGTACTGGTCGGCGAGGGCCATGACCGTCATGCCGCCCATGGAGTGGCCGACGAGCACGATCGGCCCCTCGGGCACGGCCGCGTCGATCACGGCCTTCAGGTCGCGTCCGAGCTGGTCTATGGAGACCGGTGTGCCGTCGGCCTGCGCCATGCCCCGCCCGGAGCGGCCGTGGCTGCGCTGGTCCCAGTGCACGGTGCGGACGACGCCGCGCAGCGCGGCCCGCTGGAAGTGCCAGGAGTCCTGGTTGAGGCAGTAGCCGTGGCTGAAGACGACGGTGACCGGGGCCGGGGCCTTGCGCCCGAAGAGCCGGCGGCGGCGCTGCGCGGGGATCCTCTCCCCCGTCTCCACGTCGTCGACCTCGTAGTACAGCTCGGTGCCGTCGTCCGCGTACGCCTTGCCGGGGATGCCGCGGAGGGTGCCGTACGGCCCGGCCGAGTCGAGGGCCAGCCGGGCCTTCCTGCGCATGCCGCGGCCGACCGTCATCCGCTCGATCGCGACGCCGGCCGCGGCACCCGCCGCGACGACGCCTATCGCGGCGCCGGCGAGACCGGCGAGACGCCAGTTGCCGGCGGCAGCGACGGTCGCGTCGGCGACGGCCCCCGCCGCCTCCGCACTGCTCTCGCTCACGTCCCGCTCCTTCGTGCCGGGCTCCCCGCCCGTTCAGCCGTACGTCTGCCCCGGCTCACCCGTGTGGATTACCCATCCTGTTCCGCGTTCACCTTTACGTAGACGCGCGGGACGCGGGTTCCGATCCGGGTCACGATTTCGTAAGCGATGGTTCCGGCCGCCTGCGCCCAGTCCTCGGCGGTGGGTTCGCCCCGGTCGCCGGGGCCGAAGAGGACCGCCTCGGTTCCGGGCGGGGGCTCGTCGCCGCCCAGGTCCACGACGAACTGGTCCATGGCGATCCGCCCCGCGACGGTACGCAGCTTGCCGTCGACCAGGACCGGTCCCGTGCCGGAGGCGTGGCGCGGGATGCCGTCCGCGTAGCCGACCGGGACCAGGCCGAGGGTGGTGGCGCCGGGAGTGGTGTACAGGTGGCCGTAGCTGACGCCGTGGCCGCCGGGGACCTGCTTGACCAGGGCGAGCGATGCCTTGAGGGTCATCACCGGGCGCAGTCCGAGGTCGGCGGGGGTGCCGAGTTCGGGGCTCGGTGAGATGCCGTACATCGCGATTCCGGTGCGTACGAGGTCGAAGTGGGCCTCGGGCAGGGTCAGCGTGGCGGGCGAGTTGGCGATGTGCCGCACCTCGGGGCGCACGCCCTGCTGCTCGGCGTGCGCCACCATCTCGCGGAAGCGGGCCAGTTGGGCCTGGACGGAGGGGTGGCCGGGTTCGTCGGCGCAGGCGAAGTGGGACCACAGGCCGACGACGGTGACCAGGCCGTCGGCCTGGGCGCGCAGGGCCTCGGCGACGAGTTCCGGCCAGTCGCCGGGCTGGCAGCCGTTCCTGCCGAGGCCGGTGTCGGCCTTGAGGTGGACCCGGGCGGGCACGCCCGCCGCGGCGGCTGCCTCGCGCACCTCGTCGAGGGCCCACAGGCCGCTGACGGACACGTCGATGTCGGCCTCGACGGCACGCTGCCAGGGACCGCCGGGGGTCCAGAGCCAGCACAGGACGCGACCCGGCACTCCGGCCTCGCGCAGCGCGAGGGCCTCCTCGGGCGTGGCCGTGCCGAGCCACTCGGCGCCGGCTTCCAGGGCCGCGCGGGCGCACGGCACGGCCCCGTGGCCGTACGCGTCCGACTTCACGACGGCCATCAGCGCCGCGCCGGGCGCGAGGGCGCGCAGGGCACGCACGTTCGCCCGCAGGGCCGCCAGATCGATCTCGGCGCGGGCACGCAGGGGGGCTGTCTCGATTCGTTCCATCGCGCCCCAGTGTCTCAGAGGGGCCGGACGGCCCGGGGATGACGGTACCGGCGGGTAGCGTTCCGGCAGTCGGCGTCCCCCGACCGGTCCCGTTCCAAGCCCGTCCAGGTCAGTCCAGTTCAGTCCAGGTCAGTCCGGAGCGGTGCGGGGCCCGTGGCGGCCCGCCCGCTCAGCCCCGCACGTCCCGCCATGCCCCGGGAATGGCGTCGGCCACATCGTGCGCCCCCGCCGGCGCGCCGTCCGCCGCGTAGCGGCCCGCCAGGCCGTGCAGGTAGGCCGCCACGCTCGCCGCGTCCCGTGCCGAGAGGCCGGCCGCGAGAAGTGACCCCGACAGACCCGACAGCACGTCTCCGCTGCCCGCGGTCGCCAGCCACGGCGTGCCGGTGGCGTTCACGCGTACCGGGCCGCCATCGGGGTCCGCCACCAGCGTCGTCGAGCCCTTGAGGAGGACGGCCGCCCGGTAGCGGGACGCCAGCTCCCGCACCGCCGCGAGCCGCGCGCCCTCGACCTCCTCGCGCGCCACGCCGAGCAGCGCGGCGGCCTCGCCCGCGTGCGGGGTCATCAGCGTGGGTGCCGTACGGGCGCGTACGGCGTCCGGGTCGGCCAGCCTGAGCCCGTCCGCGTCGACGAGGACGGGTACGTCCGCCTCCAGCACCTCGGCCACGGTCGCCGCGTCGTCGCCCGCGCCGGGACCGACCACCCACGCCTGCACCCGTCCGGCCTTGGCGGGCCCCCGGTCGGAGATCAGCGTCTCCGGGAAGCGGGCGATCACCGCGCTCCCGGCAGGTCCCACGTACCGCACGGCTCCGGCCCCGCCGCGCAGCGCCCCCGAGACGGCGAGCACGGCCGCTCCGGGATAGCGCGCGGACCCGGCGGCGATGCCGACGACGCCCCGCCGGTACTTGTCGCTCTCGGCGCGCGGCACCGGCAGCAGCGCCGCCACGTCCGCGTGCTGCAGCGCCTCCAGCTCGGCCTCCTCGGGCAGTTCGAGCCCGATGTCGACGAGCCGTACGGAACCGGCGTACTCCCGCGCGGGATCGATGAGCAGCGCCGGCTTGTGCGTGCCGAAGGTCACGGTGAGGTCCGCCCGTACGGCGTCCCCCCGCACCTCCCCGCTGTCGGCCTCGACACCGCTCGGCAGGTCCACGGCCACGACGACCGCGCGCGAGGCGCCGGCGAGCGCGGCAAGCCGTGCCGCGTCGGACCGGAGCCCGCCCCTGCCGCCGATGCCCACGATCCCGTCGACGACGAGGTCGGCCGCCCGGATCACCTCCCCGGCGGCGTCAGAGGGGTCCGCGACTGTACCGCCCGCCCGGCGAAGGGCCGCGAGCCCGCCCTGGTGGGTCCTCTCGGGTGACAGCAGCACTGCCGCCACCCCGGCCCCGCGCCGGGCGAGCCGCGCCCCGGCATACAGGGCGTCACCGCCGTTGTCACCGCTGCCGACCAGCAGCACCACCCGGCTGCCGTACACCCGCCCCAGCAACTGGGCGCAGGCCGCGGCCAGTCCGGCGGCGGCGCGCTGCATGAGCGCCCCCTCCGGAAGCCGGGCCATGAGGGCACGCTCGGCCGTCCTCACCGTCTCCACGCTGTACGCAGTACGCATACGGCCGAGTCTCCCCCACCGCGCTCACACCATGACGAAGGGCGCGGAGTTGCCGGCGCCCGCCGCGGGGCCGGGATCGCACGCTATCCCTCGGCGACGACCACCGCCGACGCGACACCCGCGTCATGACTGAGCGACACATGCCAGAACTGCACGCCGAGTTCGGCCGCGCGGGCCGCGACCGTGCCCGTCACGCGCAGTCGGGGCTGACCGCTGTCCTCGACGTACACCTCGGCGTCGGTCCAGTGCAGCCCGCCCGGCGCGCCCAGCGCCTTGGCCACCGCCTCCTTCGCCGCGAACCGCGCGGCCAGCGAGGCGATACCGCGTCGCTCACCGCCCGGCAGCAGCAACTCGCTTTCCAGGAAGAGCCGTTCGGCCAGCCCGGGAGTACGTTCCAGCGCGGCCCGGAAGCGGTCGATCTCGGCCACGTCGATGCCGACTCCGATGATGCTCATGCGGGGCACCCTATGCGGCCCTGACCGCCGCTTCGTCGCGCGGCGGTCCGGAGGCCGGGCGCCGGGTTGGAGGCCGCTGGTTCCGGTTGGCGCACCGGCGCCCGACGGGCCACGGATGCCCTGGCAGCAGGGAGGTACGCACCATTTCACCCTTCCCACTCGTATGTGAGGCCGTATGTGCATACCGAGCAGACGGCAGGGTCCGTCGGCGGACACACGTAGGGCCCCGGACATGTCCGGGGCCCCGTGCGCGCGTTCGACCCGCACCGCTACCAGCGGTACCAGCGCCCCCGTCGGCCGCCACTCGCCGGGCGGACGACAAAGCCCAGCAGCCACACCGCAAGCACGATGACGGCAACCCACCACAGCGCCTTCAAGGCGAAGCCCGCACCGAAAAGGATCAGGGCCAAAAGAAGAACCAGAAGCAAGGGAACCATGTTTCATCAACCTCCGGCCGAGCGGGTTCCCCGTCGATGGCTCGGCACGCATCGAAGAACTCGGGTTTTCTTGAAGGCTTTCAGTGGAATTCTGATCGGTTCGCCGCGAATCCTGGTGCACAGCGCGGCGCATTACTGCGACGTTTGGGCGACACGGCGGGGGAAATCCGATCGTCACCGAACGCCGTGACGACGTAGGGATGTGACACCCATGGCTGAGAACCAGAAGGCGCAGGCCAAGACTGAGCAGGCCAAGGGCAAGGTCAAGGAGACGGTCGGCCGCACCGTCGGCAACGAGCGCATGGAGGCCGAGGGCCGCATGGAGCAGGCGCGCGGCGACGCCCGCGAGGCCAAGGAGAAGACCAAGGACGTCTTCCGGCACTGAGCCTCGCTCGGGGCAGGTTCGGGCACTCGCACCGAATGGGGTGCCCGAACCTGCCTTTCTTTTGCATTTTCGCTCTCGCGGACCATCGCTGAACGGCCATCAAGTGGCCGCCGTTTCGCGCAGGGGTCAGGAGAGCCAGTCGGTGTAGCGGGTGGGGGCGAGGCGGGCGTCCCTGTCGGTGAGGACGTCGCCCTTGACGACGGCGAACATGCCGGCGGTGGGGTCGGTGACGACGGTGCGGTTGTCGCCCTTGTGCGACAGGGTGATCCGGCCCAGCTCGTCCAGGTTGAAGATCTCGGGTCCGGCGATGTTGCGCATGCCGTTCAGCGGGGCACCCGCGGCCACCTCCGCCACCGCTGCGGCCACGTCCTTCGAGGCGATCGGCTGGATCGGGGTGGCGGGCAGCCGGACGGTGTCGCCCTCCGCGGTCCAGGACATGACGGCGTCCATGAACTCCATGAACTGCGTCGCCCGGACGATCGAGTAGGGGATCGACCCGGCCGCGAGGATGTTCTCCTGGAGCACCTTGGCCCGGTAGTAGTCCAGCTCCGGCACCTGGTCCACACCGACGATCGAGAGGATGACGAAGTGGCCGACGCCACCCTTGCGGGCCGCGGCCAGAAGGTTGTCCATCGAGGTCCGGAAGAACTCCGGGGAGGCTTCGTCGAAGGTCGGGGAGTTCGTGAGGTTGACGACGACGTCGGCTCCGTCCACCGCCCCGTCCAGTCCCTGACCGCTGATGACGTCGACTCCGGTGGACTGCGAGTGCGGCACCGCCTCGTGTCCGGCGGCGTTCAGGTCCTTGACGACCTGTGACCCGATCAGGCCGGTACCGCCGATGACTGCGAACTTCATGACACGCCTTCCGTCGGGAATATGTCCGCAATATGGCATATGAACCCTCTACGGGCGCGCCATGCGCCAAACTCGGACACGATCTGTCCGAGACTATACACGGACACACATTGTCCGAGTAACGCGGTCTGATTAGAGTGGCCGCGTGAAGATGTCCGGCGGAGTCGAGTGGGCCCTGCACTGCTGCGTCGTGCTCACGTCGGTCGAGGAGCCCGTGCCCGCGACCAGGCTGGCGGAATTGCACGACGTCTCGGCGAGCTATCTGGCCAAACAGCTGCAGGCGCTCTCCCGGGCCGGGCTCGTACGCTCGGTCCAGGGCAAGTCGGGCGGCTACGTGCTCACCCGGGAACCCGCCTCGATCACGGTGCTCGATGTGGTCGAAGCGGTGGACGGCCCCGGTCAGGCGTTCACGTGCACGGAGATCCGCCAGCGCGGCCCGCTGGCCACCCCCGCCGAGTCGTGCACCGCGCCCTGCCCGATCGCCCGCGCGATGACCGCCGCGGACACGGCCTGGCGGGAAGCCCTGCGCGCGGTCTCGATCGCCGACCTCGTCCAGGACGTCGCCTCGGGCTCCGGCCCCTCCGCGCTGGCCCGCGTCAGCAGGTGGCTGACCATGCCGGAGACCTGAAGCGCCGGACGAGCAGGGCCTGGAGCAGGCCGTCCGGCTACGTCTCGGATGCTCCGCCGCCCGCGTTGGCGTAGCGCACGGCCAGTACCCCGAAAGCACTGGTCAGTTGTGGTGGGCCGATGACTTGGATGTCGGTGTCGAAGCGCCCGACAGCGGCGGCGAGGCCGGTCCACGACCAGGAGCCGAGGGTGAGACGGCAGCGGTCGGGGCCCAGTTCCTCGACGATTCCGTCCTGCACGAAGGGGGCCACAGCCTGTGCGGGGAGGCCGAGGACGACCTCGCCACGGCAGGGCCAGTCGGTGGTGGAGCCGTCAGTCCCTCGGAAGCGGCCGGTGACGAACGCGGCTACGTCGTCGCCGGGGAGACCGCGTCGGGTGAAGCGCGGGCCGGTGGGGGTGCGGGGGCGTACGCGGTCGACGCGGAAGGTGCGCCAGTCGTCACGATCGAGGTCCCAGGCGATCAGGTACCAGTGGCCGCGCCAGGTGACGAGGTGGTGGGGCTGCGTCCGGCGGGGTTGTCCGGCGGGGCCGTTGGCGTCGTGGCCGTAGTCGAAGCGCAGTTCCTCACGGGCCTGGATGACGCGGCTCAGCTCCGTGAGGAGCTGCGTGCCGACGGTGGCCTTGCCGGCCTCGGGCGACCGGACGGCAGTCACCTGCAGCATGTCGATGCGCCGGCGCAGACGGGACGGCATGACCTGGCGCATGGTGGACAGGGCCCGTGCGGCGTCTTCGCCGATCGCGGTGCTGGTTGCCGCGGTCTGCAGGGCGACGGCCAGGGCGACGGCCTGGCCCTCGTCGAAGAGCAACGGGGGCAGGAGCGAACCGGCATCCAGGCGGTATCCGCCGGCCGGCCCCTTGAAGGCCAGGATCCTGTACCCGAGTTCGCGTAGGCGGTCGATGTCACGCCGCACCGTGCGCGGGGTGACGTCGAGCCGCTCGGCGAGGTCGTCACCGGACCAGTCGCGATGCGTCTGAAGCAGCGAGAGGAGCGCGAGCAACCGCGAGGACGTCTTCTGCATGTCGCCCATGCTGCCCTCATCACAGGACACAACCTGTCCGCTACCCGTGGAACGGTGCCTGTCGAGATCCGCCGGCGAGGCCACAGCCCCCGGCCACGAGGTCGCTGCCCGCAAGGCGCCATCACTGCGGCGGCGTATCTCGCCGAACCGCGAGCAAGGAGAAGGCCATGCCCATCACGACCACCACCCACCTGAACCTCCGAGGCGACGCACGGGCGGCGCTGGACCACTACCAGTCCGTCTTCGGCGGACGCCTCACCGCTGTCACGTACAAGGACACGGGCGAAGTGCAGAACGAGAACGAGGCGGACTGGGTGGTGTGGGGCGAGGTGGCGGGCGACAACGGCTTCCACGTCATGGCCTGCGACGTGCCCTCCCACCTGCCCCTGGAGCAGGGCCGCAACCCGTTCTTCGTCTCCGTGCGCGGTGACGACACGGACGAGATCAGTGCCCTGTGGCAGAAGCTGGCGGAGGACTCGACCGTGGTGCAGCCTCTGGGCCCATCGCAGTGGGCACCGCTGTACGGCATGCTCACCGACCGCTTCGGCGTGACGTGGGTCCTGGACGTGACAGCCCCGCACAACGGCTGATCAGCGGTGCCGCGGCCCGGCAGGAGCGAAGCGGAAGGGGACGGGTTCTGCCGGGTTTCCGGCACAGGTGGACCGGCAGGTGGTTGATCCGCAGGTGCAGCAGATTTCCGGGTTCTGTCGCAGTTCGGGGTGAGGCCTATGCGGCGGCAAGCTCGCACCACACGACCTTGCCCCGGTTGCCGCCCCTCGCCAGCGGCTGCCAGCCCCCCAGATCGGCGCACCCCCGGACGAGCGCGAGCCGAGTGCGTCACTCGCCCGCATCCTGCCGGCCCGGCCCGTAACAGGCGCTTGCCGCTCCGGTGACCAGCGCCCAGTAGCGGTCGCCGAACGACCAGTGCCACCACTCCGTCGGGTAGTTCACCAAGCCCGCGGCCGTCAGCGCACGCCGCAGAATCGCCCGGTGCGCGCGCGCCTGTTCGCTGATCCCGGCGGCGTCGGTGTAGCAGGCTCCGGCGCTCTCCTCCGGAGTCGCGTTCATGGGCGTCCCCATATCCAGCTCACGGCCGTCCGCATCCACGAGTGTCAGATCCACCGCCGCTCCCGCACTGTGCGGCGCGATCTCGGGTGGTGACACGAAGCGGCTCGCAGCCGACCGGATCTGCTCGTCGGACCATCCCGGCTGCTCGGCTCGCAGTCTCGTCGCATACTTCTCGAAATAGCGGCGCTGCAGCTCCGGGGGACGATAGCCCTCGACCACCAGGAACCGCAGGCCGGTCGGCAAGAGCGCATGCGCCCGGCGCAGACGCTCCAGTACGCCTTCCCGCAGGTAGAAGAAGGCGTCCGAGTCGCTCTGCTTCCTCAAGTCCACGAGGAGCGGACCGCCCCTTCGGATGTCGATCAGCGGCTCACCGCACTCGCGCACGGGGACGGCCGCGACCCGTGTGTCCGACATCAAGATGATCTCGCTCACCCCGCGATGATCTCGCAGGTGCTGCCGGAGTCATCACCGTGCTGTGGATCACCAGCGACCGGGTACCGGACGGCCTGGACCTCACCCGGCCCACCGGCCGCCGCATCCCCGCACCGGCCGCGTCCAGCGCACTGCACGCCACGCCCACCTACATCCGCGGCGACGACAGGAAGACGGCGTTCCGGCCGCGGCTGCCGCCCGGCCCGCGCCGCCCGGGCCCGGGCGGCACCCGCGCCTACTCCACCGTGACGGACTTCGCCAGGTTTCGCGGCTGGTCCACCTCGTTGCCGCGGGCGGTCGCCAGCTCGCAGGCGAAGACCTGCAGCGGCACCGTCGCGACCAGCGGCTGGAGCAGGGTGGGGGTCGCCGGGATGCTGATCAGGTGGTCGGCGTAGGGGACGACCGCCTCGTCGCCCTCCTCCGCGATCACGATCGTGCGGGCACCCCGCGCCCGGATCTCCTGGATGTTGGAGACGATCTTGTCGTGCAGGACCGAGCGCCCGCGGGGCGAGGGCACCACCACGACCACCGGCAGGTCCTGCTCGATCAGCGCGATCGGCCCGTGCTTCAGCTCGCCCGCGGCGAAGCCCTCGGCGTGCATGTACGCCAGTTCCTTGAGCTTGAGGGCGCCTTCCAGGGCGACCGGGTAGCCGACGTGCCGTCCCAGGAACAGCACCGTGTTCTTGTCGGCGAGGGAGCGCGCCAGCCGGCGTACCGGCTCCATGGTCTCCAGGACCCGCTCGACCTCGTCGGAGATCCTCGACAGATCGCGGATGACGTCGTGGATCTCGTCACCCCACTTCGTACCGCGCACCTGGCCGAGATACAGCGCCACCAGATAGCAGGCGACGAGCTGTGTCAGGAACGCCTTGGTGGACGCCACCGCGACTTCCGGGCCCGCATGCGTGTACAGCACCGCGTCCGACTCCCTGGGAATCGTCGAACCGTTGGTGTTGCAGATCGCCAGCACCTTGGACCCCTGCTCGCGGGCGTGCCGCAGGGCCATCAGGGTGTCCATGGTCTCGCCGGACTGGGAGATGGCGATGACCAGGGTGCGCGGGTCGAGGATGGGGTCCCGGTAGCGGAACTCGCTGGCCAGTTCCACCTCGCAGGGAATCCGCGTCCAGTGCTCGATGGCGTACTTGGCGATCAGTCCGGCGTGGAAGGCGGTCCCGCAGGCCACGATCACGACCTTGTCGACCTCGCGCAGTTCGGCGGGCGGGATCCGCAGCTCGTCCAGGCGCAGCGAACCAGCGGCGTCGATACGGCCGAGGAGCGTGTCGGCGACCGCCTTGGGCTGCTCGGCGATCTCCTTGAGCATGAAGTAGTCGTAGCCGCCCTTCTCGGCGGCCGAGGCGTCCCAGTCGACGTGGTAGGAGTGCACCTCGGCGGGCCGGCCGTCGAAGCCGGTGACCGTGACGCCGTCGCGGCGCAGTTCCACCACCTGGTCCTGGCCCAGCTCGACCGCGGACCGGGTGTGGGCGATGAACGCGGCGACGTCCGAGGCGAGGAAGGCCTCGCCCTCGCCGACGCCCACGACCAGCGGCGAGTTGCGCCGGGCGCCCACCACCACGTCGGGCTCGTCGGCGTGCACGGCGACCAGGGTGAACGCGCCCTCCAGGCGCCGGCACACCAGCCGCATCGACTCCGCGAGGTCCGCGGTCGCGGAGAACTCCTCGGCGAGCAGATGGGCGACGACCTCGGTGTCCGTCTCGGAGGCGAGGGTGTGGCCCCGTTCCTCCAGCTCGGCGCGCAGCACCGCGAAGTTCTCGATGATCCCGTTGTGGACGACGGCGACGCGGCCCGCGTTGTCGAGGTGCGGGTGCGCGTTGGGGTCGTTCGGCGCGCCGTGGGTGGCCCACCGGGTGTGCCCGATGCCGGTGGTGCCGGTCGGCAGGGGCCGGTCGACCAGCTCCTTCTCCAGGTTGACCAGCTTTCCGGCCTTCTTCGCGGCGGCCAGCCCGCCGTCCGCGAGCACGGCGACGCCTGCCGAGTCGTAGCCCCGGTACTCCAACCGCTTCAGCCCGGCCATCACCACGTCGAGCGCCGACTGCGATCCCACGTAACCCACGATTCCGCACATGATCCGCAGCCTACGGTCCGACGACCGCCGATACCCGCCCTCGCGTGCCCGAAATCGGAAATTCCCACCGGGGTACGAACGCCCGGTGGGGTGGTTCCCTCGGCGGCTCAGCCGAGCTTGGCGAGCTGCGCCTCGACGATCTCCGCGGGGAAGTCGAAGTCCTTGCCCGTGGTGGCGGCGGCGAAGTTGATGGCCGGGAAGTACGCGAGGGTGGCGCCCTTGCGGACGACGACGCCCTTCACCGGGGCCTTGACTCCTTCATCGGCGTCCATCGTCGAGGTCAGGGCCAGCGCGTCGTCGGCGCCCTGGGGTGCGGCGGTGGTGGCGACCTTGACGATCTTGGTCTTCTCGCCGTCCACGGTGAAGGCGAAGCCGCCGGCGCACTTGGCCGCGGCCGTCTTCAGGTCCGCGAAGGCCTTCTCGGCGCCGCCGTCGTCGTAGGAGGCCAGTGTCACCAGGACCTTCGCGCGGTCGATGGCGGCAAGCATGCGGTCCTCGGCGCTCGCGCCCGCGGCGGGCTTCTTCGCGTCGCCCGCCCATTCCCGCTTCACGGTGGCCGACGGCTTGCCGACGTAGGAACCGACCTGGAGGTACGCGAGCGGCGTGCAGGCCGCCTCGTCCGTCTTCGCCTTGTCCTGCGCGACGTCGTCCTTCGCCGGGACCTTGGTGACGACCTTGCCGCTCTTGACGTCCGCCTGCGTGAGCGCGGCCTTCTCCAGCTCGGCGACGGTGAGCGCCTTGGATGTGGCGGGAGTCGCCGAGGCCGTCTTGTCGGCCTGGGCGGTCTTGCCGCCGTCATCCTTGTTCCCGCCGTCGGCGGAGCCGCCGCAGGCGGTGGCCAGGACGGCGAGGGCGGCGACAGAGGCGGCGAGGGCGGTACGACGGACCACGACGGATGTCACGAAAGGGGGCTCTCTCTCTTCGAGTTGCGGAAGCCTTCCACAACGTTTTGCGTGCACTTTACGCACAGCGGCGCCACAGATGATCAGTGATTGGCCCCTCGGTGTCCCGACCGAGATGTCGGCGTGATCTTCGTCCCCCGACGTGCCGCTGCCACGTGACGTAGCCCACCCCCCACCCCGTTCAAACTCCGTTAACAATGGACTGTGATCTCTCCGGTCTCCTCGATGCCCCGGAGCGCCCACCGGCCGAAGCCGGAGGCGACTCCCTACGTCGACCTCACCCGTGCCGAGTGGAGTGCGCTGCGCGATAAGACGCCGCTGCCGCTGACCGCCGAGGAGGTCGAGAAGCTGCGCGGTCTGGGTGACGTCATCGACCTCGACGAGGTGCGGGACATCTACCTGCCGCTGTCCCGGCTGCTCAACCTGTACGTGAAGGCCACGGACGGCCTCAGGGGCGCCCTGAACACCTTCCTCGGCGAGCAGGGCTCCCAGTCCGGGACCCCGTTCGTGATAGGCGTCGCCGGGTCGGTCGCCGTGGGGAAGTCCACCGTGGCCCGTCTTCTCCAGGCCCTGCTGTCCCGCTGGCCGGAGCACCCGCGGGTCGAGCGGGTGACGACGGACGGGTTCCTGTTGCCCACGCGGGAACTGCAGGCGCGGGGCCTGATGGCGCGCAAGGGGTTCCCGGAGTCGTACGACCGCCGCGCGCTCACCCGTTTCGTCGCCGACATCAAGGCCGGCAAGGACGAGGTGACGGCACCCGTCTACTCCCACCTGATCTACGACATCGTTCCCGGCCGGAAGCTCACCGTGCGCCGCCCGGACATCCTGATCGTCGAGGGGCTGAACGTCCTCCAGCCCGCCCTGCCCGGCAAGGACGGCCGCACCCGGGTCGGCCTCGCGGACTACTTCGACTTCAGCGTGTACGTCGACGCGCGCACCGAGGACATCGAGCAGTGGTACCTCAACCGGTTCCGCAAACTGCGCGAGACCGCCTTCCAGGACCCCTCGTCGTACTTCCGCAAGTACACCCAGGTCTCCGAGGAGGAGGCCCTCGACTACGCTGGCACCATGTGGCGCACCGTCAACAAGCCCAATCTGGTGGAGAACATCGCCCCCACCCGCGGCCGCGCCACCCTGGTACTGCGCAAGGGCCCGGACCACAAGGTGCAGCGGCTGAGCCTGCGGAAACTGTGACGGCTACCCTGCGGGCATGCTGCATCTGCGCCTGATCACCCCCACCGAGCGCACGGCGGAGGTGGTGCGTCTGGTCGAGGGGACGGTCGGCACCACGCACCTCGTCGTCATACCGGGTGTCGCCCGCAACCCCGCCGGGGACGTCGTGATGTGCGACGTCGCCCGGGAGGCCGCGGACGAACTCCTCACCGCGCTCCAGGAGCTCGGCCTCGAAAGCACCGGTTCCATCGCCGTCGAGAACATCGACCTGTCGCTGTCCAAGCGGGCCGACAAGGCCGAGGCGGAGGCGCCGGGCGAGGGTGCGGACGCGGTGCTGTGGGAGCACCTGACGGAGGCCACTCACGAGGAGTCGACGCTGTCGATCACCTACCTCGCGTTCATCACGCTGGCCACCGTGATCGCCGCCTGTGGTGTGGTGCTCGACAACGCGATCCTGATCGTGGGCGCGATGGCGGTGGGTCCGGAGTTCGGCCCACTGGCGGGGATCGGCACGGCGTTGGTGCAGCGGGCGCCCCGGCTCGCGCTGCGCTCGCTGACCGCGCTGCTGGTGGGATTCGCAGTGGCGATGGCCGTGACGGTGGGGTTCAGCCTGTTCATGGACGCGGTCGGCCTGTTCAGCGAGGAGCAGCTGGAGGGCGCCCGGCCCAACACCGGCTTCGTCTACGCCCCCGACTGGTTCTCCTTCGTCGTGGCGGTCCTCGCCGGAGCCGCCGGCACGCTCTCCCTTACCTCCGCCAAGTCGGGCGCCCTCGTCGGGGTCGCCATCTCCGTGACGACGGTCCCGGCCGCCGCCAACGCGGCCGTCGCGCTGAGCTACGGCGACACCGCGCAGACCTGGGGCTCCACGAAACAGCTGCTGCTGAACCTGCTGGGCATCGTGGTGGCGGGGACGTTCACGCTGCTGGCCCAGAAGTGGATCTGGTCCAAGCAGCGCGAACGTTCCCTCGAGGCGAGGCGTCTCTAGCCGAGCGCCGACTTCACCGCGTCGGCCAGCCGTCCCGCCACCGACCGCGCCTGGTCGATGTCCGCGGCCTCGACCATGACCCGTACGAGGGGCTCGGTGCCCGACGGCCGCAGCAGTACCCGCCCGGTCGCGCCCAGCTCCCGCTCCGCCTCGGTCACGGCGGCCGCCAGGTCCGGAGACGACCCGACCCGGGACCTGTCCACGTCCGGCACGTTCACCAGCACCTGCGGCAGCCGCTCCATCACGGACGCCAGCTCCCGCAGCGTACGGCCGGTCTGGGCGACCCGCGCGGCCAGCAGCAGGCCGGTCAGGGTGCCGTCGCCCGTGGTGGCGTGGTCGAGGATGATCACGTGGCCGGACTGCTCGCCGCCGAGCGCGTAGTCCTTCTCCTTCATCTCCTCCAGCACGTACCGGTCGCCGACCGCGGTCTGCACGAGCTGGATGCCCTCGCGCTCCATGGCCAGCTTGAAGCCCAGGTTGGACATGACCGTCGCGACGACGGTGTCGGAGCGCAGCGCGGAACGTTCCCGCATCGCCAGCGCGAGCACGGCGAGGATCTGGTCGCCGTCCACCTCCTCGCCGGTGTGGTCCACGGCCAGGCAGCGGTCGGCGTCACCGTCGTGCGCGATGCCGAGATCGGCGCCGTGCTCGACGACGGCGGCCTTCAGCTTGTCCAGGTGGGTGGAGCCGCAGCCGTCGTTGATGTTGAGGCCGTCCGGCTCCGCGCCGATGGTGACGATCTCGGCACCCGCACGGGTGAACGCCTCGGGCGATACCCGGGAGGCTGCGCCGTGCGCCTCGTCGAGGACGATCTTCAGCCCGTCGAGACGGTTCGGCAGGACGCCCAGGAGATGGGCCACGTACTGGTCGAAGCCCTCCTCGTACGACGTCACCCGGCCGACCCCGGCCCCGGTGGGCCGGTCCCAGGGGGCGCCGGTGCGGTGCTCCTCGTACACGGCCTCGATCTTGTCCTCCAGCTCGTCGGCGAGCTTGTGGCCGCCGCGGGCGAAGAACTTGATGCCGTTGTCGGGCATGGCGTTGTGGCTGGCGGAGAGCATCACGCCGAGGTCCGCGCCGAGCGCGCCCGTCAGATACGCCACGGCCGGGGTGGGCAGCACGCCGACCCGCAGCACGTCCACGCCGGCGCTGGCGAGACCGGCGACCACGGCGGCCTCCAGGAACTCCCCGGACGCGCGCGGGTCCCGTCCGACCACCGCCTTCGGCTTGTGGCCCTCGAACGTGCCCGCCTCGGCCAGTACGTGGGCCGCCGCGACGGACAGGCCGAGCGCCATCTCGGCCGTGAGATCCGCGTTGGCGACACCGCGCACGCCGTCCGTGCCGAAGAGTCGTCCCACTGTGGTGTCCTCCGAACTTGCTGCGAATGTGCGGCTCTTGCCGAGTGTCCGGACAGAGGCGGAATACGTACGTCCCGCCGACGTCGTCCGCCGGCGTCACCCGGCTGTCGTAGTCCCGCGAACGTACATCCTGTGGACGTGTGTGCCACAGACGTACGTCCCGGCGAAACATGCCCGCGACGTACGTCCCGCGGACGCCACGACCCACCGGCCGACGTACCGCGGCCCTGTCCTGGGATGGCTTCCCCGAAGCCCCCGCCGGGACTGTCAGGATTGCTCCATAAGCCCCAAAAGCCGGTGATAAGCACCGTCCCCCGTAAACGAACCGCCCCGGCGGCACGGAACGTGCTGCCGGGGCGATGCGTGCATGCGCACAGCAGGCAGGGGGTCGCCCGCTGTGACCAGCGGACGCGATTAGCGCTTGCTGTACTGCGGAGCCTTGCGGGCCTTCTTCAGACCGGCCTTCTTCCGCTCGACCGCACGGTCGTCGCGGCGCAGGAAGCCGGCCTTCTTCAGCGGGCCGCGGTTGTTGTCGACGTCCGCCTCGTTCAGGGCGCGGGCGACACCGAGACGGAGCGCACCGGCCTGACCGGAGACGCCGCCACCCGCGATGCGGGCGATGACGTCGTAGCGGCCCTCGAGCTCGAGCACCTTGAAGGGCTCGTTGACCTCCTGCTGGTGCACCTTGTTCGGGAAGTAGTCCTCGAGCGTGCGCCCGTTGATCTTCCACTTGCCGGTGCCCGGGACGATCCGGACGCGGGCGATGGCGTTCTTGCGGCGGCCCAGGCCGGCGGCCGGCTGGGGCTCACCGAAGCGGGAGGCGAGGGACTCGGAGGTGTACTCACCCTCCAGCGGGACCTCGGTCTCGGTGGTGTAGCTGTCGATGTCAAGCTCTTCGAGCGGCTGCTCGGCAGTGGTCTCGGCCACGATTCTCCTCAGATTCTCTTCAGTCTTAGGGGGTGGCCGGACTTACTGCGCGACCTGGGTGATCTCGAACGGCACCGGCTGCTGGGCAGCGTGCGGGTGCTGGTCACCCTTGTAGACCTTCAGCTTCGAGAGCATCTGACGGCCCAGGGAGTTCTTGGGGAGCATGCCCTTGACGGCCTTCTCGATGGCCTTCTCGGGGTTGTTCGCCAGCAGGTCGTCGTAGCGGACCGAGCGCAGACCACCCGGGTAGCCGGAGTGGCGGTACGCCATCTTCTGGGTCCGCTTGTTGCCGGACAGGTGGACCTTGTCCGCGTTGATGATGATGACGAAGTCACCCGCGTCCACGTGGGGCGCGTAGATGGGCTTGTGCTTGCCGCGCAGGAGCGTGGCAGCGGTGGAGGCGAGACGGCCCAGGACGACGTCCTGCGCGTCAATGACGTGCCACTGACGCGTCACATCGCCGGGCTTGGGGCTGTACGTACGCACGGTTCGTAGCCTTCGCTTCTTCAGTGAGGTTCCTGACAAGGTCACCGAAGACGATCACGACAGCCCTGACCGCACAGCGGTGACGCAAGCCGCGTGCTGGTCGCTGGTCATCGGCCCGGTGGACCGGTGTAAGGGCCCCTCACGTGAGAATGAGCAAGCCAATACACACAACGAACAGCCAGGATAACGGCGCCCTCGAGTAGGGTCAAAACGAGGTCTTCGCCGCTGTTGCGCCTCGGGGCCGGTGGCTGTGCGGTCGCTGCCGGGGTTACCGAACGGGAACAAGCGTGCCCGTGGCCCGTCTAAGATGCGCCGCATGAGTTATGGGCAGGGGGAGCCCCAGTGGGATCCCTGGAAACCGAGTTCCCAGCAACCCCAGTGGGGCAGTCAGAGCAACTCGCCGGACTGGGCCGCGCTCGCCGAGGCCTCGGAGGCCCGCAACAAGCGCCGCCGACTGCTGATGATCGTCGGCGGTGCCCTGGCCACGGTCGGGATCGGCGCCGCCGTCGCCGTGGCGGTGGTGTCCGCGAACGGCGGCACCGGGCCCTCGAACAGGCCGGCCGGTGCCCTGCCGAGTACCGCGAAGATCCCGAGTGAGAGCGCCGACGCCGCCCCGTCCTTCGCGCCGACCTCGGCGCCTCCGCCGCTGAACCCGATGGACTTCATATCCAGCGCGAAGAAGGACACGGCCCCGATCAGCGCGGACACGCTGTTCCCCGGCACTCAGCTGACCGTGGGCACGAACGCCTACAAGAAGGGCCCCACCGCCTCCACCACGAACTGCGCGTCGGCCGCCCTCCGCACCCTGCCCGCGGTGCTCACCAGGAACGGCTGCACCCGCCTGATCCGCGCCACCTACACCAAGGACGGCGTCGCGGTCACGGTCGGAGTGGCCCTGTTCGACACCACGGCCAAGGCCACGAAGGCCAGGCAGGAGGCCGACAACAAGAGCATCATCGCGTCGCTGAGCGGCCAGGGCGTCCCCGAGTTCTGCCGTACGGCCGTCTGCCGCTCCACGACCAACACCTACGGCCGCTACGCGTACTTCACGCTCGCCGGGTTCACGGGCGGCAAGGACGTGACGACGAAGGACGCCAAGGTCTTCCAGGCCGGCGACGACCTGGCCGAGTTCACGTTCCGCCAGATCCGCCGCCGCGGCGAGGCACAGGCGTCGGCGGCGGCCAACCAGTGACCCGCCACACCACGGCCTGACGCCATGCGTCTGCGGGGGCGGATCAGGCTGATCGGGGCCGCGGCAGGGGCGGCGCTGGCGGCGCCGTTGGCGCTGTGGGCCTGCTCCGAGGAGCGCGGACAGCACCGGGGCGCGGGACTGGCCCCGACCGACCTGCGGGAACGCGACCCGCAGGCGACGCCCGCCGCACGCCGGGTGTACGCGATACTGGCGGGACTGGAGAACGACGCGCGCCGCGGCCGGCCGAGCCGCACGGTGATCGGCCAGCACGTGGAGTTGCACAACGAGCGGTACAACCCGGGGTACGGCGACTATCGAGGCACCAAGCAGCCGGGCTACTACTACCGCAAGGCGCGGGACATCACCGGACGGCTGCCCGGCTTCGTGGAACTCGACCTCGGTCCCGGCTACGGGCAGCCGGGCTGGGCGGTGGGCGAGGCCCGCTCGTACTCCCGTTCCTGGCCGAGCTGCCGCCGGATGTGGGGGTACGCCGAGGACGCCGTGGACCTGGCCGTCGGCGTGTGGGCGGGCCTGCCCCGCCCGGCCGACGGCTCCTACCACCCCTCCGGCACACACTGGGACTGCGCCTCGGGCACCGATGTCTCGCTGCCGCCCACCGGGGGCGGTCCGGCGGGCATCGTCGGGTTCTCCTTCCACCAGCCGTATCCGGGCAGCCCCGTCAAGGGCTTCGCGCAGACGCTGCACCGCACATCGCCCGCCGCGCAGGACCCCGGCTGGTTCGCCCGGGTGGTCACCCCGGGCAGCACCGAGCACCAGTCCCTCTTGCACGACCTCGAGTACCTCGCCGACCACCTGGGTTACCTCGCCGACCGTGGCGTTCCGGTCCTGCTGCGCCCGTACCACGAGATGAACACGGCACCGGGCAGGGGCTTCTGGTGGGCGGGCCAGGACCCGGCCGCGTACCGGCAGCTCTGGCGTGTGACCTACGACTATCTGGTGGGACGGCGCGGCCTGCACAACCTGATCTTCGTCTGGGCGCCGAACTCCTGGGACGGGTCCTACGGACACGAGCCGCACTCCTATTACCCGGGCGACCGTTACGTGGACGTCGTGGGCGTCGACGACTACAGCGACACCCCTGCCGAGCCCTTCGGCACGGGGGGCTGGACCGAGGTCTGGTACCGCGGCCTGGAGCAGTACGGCAAGCCCCGGATCATCGCGGAGTCCTTCCACGTGCCGCTCAACGCGGCGCAGCCGGACACCCTGTCCCGGACCCCGTGGGTGTTGTGGACGGTGTGGGGCCAGGCGCTGACCTACGACAACCTCTCCTCGCCCCGGGGCAAGAACACCGTGACCGACGTCAAACGAACCTATGGGTCATCCAGAGTGATCAGTGGCGGCGGATGGGCACAACCGGTCACCAACGATCACTAATCGCTGATCGTTGCGTTAACTTTTGACTACATGATTCACACGGGCTTTTCTTAAGGTCCTTAAATGTGTAAGCATCATCCACCTGTTCGGCCGACGATCCTGGCGCCTGGGGGGGCATCTGAGGGCAGCGGCCGAGACGCCGAAGAAGGCGTTGGGGGACGTAGAACCCGGAGTGTGAGTGCGCGACGCGCTTGATGCGTCATGCCGAGATCTGCCGCTTCCTCGACGCGCCACCGATCTCACGGGAGTTCCGCAGTCCGCATGGCATCGACACTTGCCCACGAGGGTGCGCCGCAGTCACGGCACAGCACCAAGCTCGCGAAGCGCACCGCGTCCTGGAAGCCGGGCATCCTGCCCTTCCTCCTGCCGTTCGTCCAGCTGGTCGTCTTCGGACTGTGGTCCTACCGGCCCAGCTCCTCGCCGCTGAGCTGGGCCCTCACAGTCGTCTGGTCCCTGCCGGTGGTCGGTGTCCTCGTCGGCATCCAGGGCGCCCTGCTCATCCGCCGCCGGGTGCGGCACATCGACAGGATGACCCCGCCCGCCCCCGCGGAGCAGGACTTCCTGATCGCCCTCGTGCCGACCATCGGACGGCACGACACCTACCCCGCGCTGGAGCGCTCGGTCCTCTCGTACGTCGAGCACCTGCCGGAGTGGTTTCCGTACATGCGGGTCGACGTACTCACCGAAGAGGGCTGCGAGGCGGCCGAGGCGATCGACCGGCTCGCCGACTCCCACCCGCTGATCCGCGTGGTCACCGTGCCCAAGGACTATGTCCCCGCCAACGGGACCCGGTTCAAGGCCCGTGCCAACCACTACGCCCACGAACTGCGCATCCACGAGGGCGAGGCCCTCGACCACGTCTGGGTGCTGCACATGGACGACGACACCGGAGTCGGCCCCGACACCGCCTCCTCCCTCGCCCAGTTCATCAACCGGCAGCGCCGCGCCCACCCCGACGAGGCCAAACACATGGCCCAGGGGATCCTCACGTATCCCCGCGAGAACGCGGTCAACACCTTCACCTGGCTCGCAGACGCCGTGCGCCCCGCCGACGACATCGCCCGCTTCCGCGCGCTGACCGGCATGGGCACTCCGGCCGCCGGTGTCCACGGCGAGCTGCTGGTGCTGCGCGCCTCCATCGAGGCCACCATCGGCTGGGACTTCGGCCCCAAGGAGATCGTCGAGGACGCCCGCCTCGCCCTGACCTTCTGCCGCAAGTACCCCGGCCGCAGCGACTGGTTCAACGGCCGCTGCTACGGCGCCTCCCCCGCCACCTCCGCCGACTTCGTCAAGCAGCGCGAGAGGTGGGCCTGGGGCCTGGTGGCACTCTGCTTCAACAAGGCCGTGCCCTGGCGCTACCGCTGGTTCCTGTCGATCTGCGTGGCCACCTGGATCCTCGGTCCGCTTCAGCACATCACCGCCGTGCTGCTCATCGGCTGGCTCATCAACGACATGAACACCTCGCCGGTCACCCAGTCGGTGGTCATCCTGTGGGCCCTCAACTTCGCCTACGTCATCTGGACCTACTGGGAAGGTCTGCGGCTGAACGCACTCGCGTCGGTCAGCGGCCGGCGCAAGTGGTGGGAGCCGATCGTCGTCGTCGCTCTCATCCCCGTCTTCTCCGTGCTGGAAGGGCTCGGCGGCTTCAAGGGCTTCATGAAGTTCGTCCGACGCGAGGAGAACAAGTTCGTCGTGATCGCCAAGCCCGCCTGACCACCCGGAAGACAACTGACATGCGTTCGCGACTTCCCCTGCTCGCCATCTTTCCGGTGACCGTCCTCACCGTCGTGCTGGGTGCCCCCTTCGTCGTCGGCAACCACCCGGTGCGCTGGGAAGGGGGCTCCGCCATGCCCAGGATCGTCCTGGACGACTCCGGGAGCGGCAGCACCAAGCACCAGGGCACCCCCCGGGGGACGGCCACCTCGTCCCCGCACTCCTCCGCGGAGGCCCTCAAGGTCGACAAGCCCTGGAAGCCGGGCATGCCGCAGTGGGGCGTGCAGATCTACTGGGAGGAGGAGAAGAACAAACGATCCGACGTGTTCATCGAGGACCAGGCCCGCAAACAGGCGAAGTACCTCATCGGCCTGGGCGCGAACTCGGTGTCCCTCTCCTTCCCCTTCTTCACCGGAGGCCTCACGTCCGACGTGACGTCGGCCGGCGCCAAGACCCCGTCCCCCGAGCGGCTGGGACGGGTTCTGAAGGTGTTCAAGGACGCCGGGTTCCGTACGACGCTCCGTCCCGTCATGGACGAGGCGTCCCTGAACCCGCCGACCGGCTGGCGCGGCAGCATCGCCCCCGCGTCCCGCTCCGCCTGGTTCCGCTCCTACCGGACGTTCCTCACCCCGTATCTGAAGGTCGCCGACGAGGAGAAGGCGGACTCCTTCGTCATCGGCACGGAGCTCAACTCGATGGAGGGCGACCCGGGCTGGGACGCGCTCGTCAGCTTCGCCGAGAAGGCCTTCTCCGGCGACGTCGGCTACGACGCCAACTGGGACAAGTACGTCACCAGCCGCATCAACATGCCGGTCAACCACCTCGGTATCGACGCCTACTTCCCCGTCAAGGTGCCCGACACCGCCCCCGTGGACCGGCTGGTGCGGGGATGGGACGAGTGGCTCGACAAGAAGTCGACCGGCGACCTGCCCCACATCACCCTCTCCGAGGCCGGCATCGGCGCCATGAAGGGCGCGTACCACGCCCCCGGCGACTTCTACACCAGGCGCGCCGTCAACACGCAGGTCCAGGCGAACTGGTACTCCGCGGTCTGCAAGGTCGTCCAGCAGCGCCACATGAGCGGCGTCTACTGGTGGTCGCTCTGGTTCGACGACGACCCCAACACACCGCCGAACGACAAGACCGCATCCCGTCTGGACTTCGCCGGCCGCCCCCAGACCGAGAAGGCCATCAAGTCCTGCTTCACGTCCGATTACGCAGGACCCGGCACCGCCACCACAAACTGACCGAGCGAAGGCAATCATGCAAGAAGCCATCATCCTGGTGGGCGGCAAGGGGACTCGCCTGCGCCCGCTGACGAACCACACTCCGAAGCCGCTGCTCAACGTCGCGGGCTCCTCCTTCATCAGGCACCAGATAGCCAAGCTGATGGACGCGGGCGTGGAGCACGTGGTGTTCGCCACCTCGTATCTCGCCAGCCTCTTCGAGGAGGAGTTCAAGGACTTCACCCAGGATCTGCGGATCTCCTACGCCGTCGAGGAGGTCCCGCTCGGCACCGGCGGGGCGATCCGCAACGCCGCGCGCATGCTGCGGGGCGGCTCGGCGGACGAGCCGGTCCTCATCCTCAACGGCGACATCCTGTCCGGCGTGGACATGCCCGCCATCCTGGCGCGACACGTGGAGCGCGAAGCGGATGTGACCCTGCACCTCACCAGGGTTCCCGACCCGCGCGCTTTCGGCCTCGTCCCGACCGACGAGGACGGCCGGGTGCTGGCCTTCCTCGAGAAACCAAAGACGCCCGAGGAGTGCGTCACCGACCAGATCAACGCAGGCTGCTACGTCTTCACGCGGTCCGTCCTCGACGCCATCCCGGCCGACCGTGAGATCTCGGTCGAGCAGGAGACCTTCCCCCAACTCGTCGCCCAGGGACGGCGCGTGTTCGGCCACACCACCGAGGAGTACTGGCGCGACCTCGGTACGCCGCTGGCCTTCGTTCACGGATCGTCCGACCTGGTCACCGGCAAGGCGACTTCGCCCCTCGTGGGGCGGCCGGCCGACGCCCTGATCCACCCCACGGCGATCGTCGACCCGACCGCGCAGGTCACGGGCGGCTCGACGATCGGCCCGCACTCCGTCGTCGGCCCGCACGTGGTCGTCGACCGCTCCATCATCGGCGCGAGTGTCACCGTGGCCGAGGGCGCCCGGATCCACGAATCCGTGGTGGACCACGACTCCTCGATCGGCAGCGAATCGGTCCTCCACGAGGTCGTGGTGGGCTGCCACTCGCACGTCGGTGCGCACAACGAGCTGCCCGCCCAGCTGAGGCTGTCGTGCGGCATCCGCATCCCGGCCCAAGGGGTGCGTGTCAGCGGTACGGCTGTCGCCTGCCCGACGATCCACTGAACTCGTCTGCCGGCCGAACGGCTTGACCGCACAGTTACTGGAGAACCGTGACCCGCCATAGCTCAACGGCCGTACAACCGGAGCGCCTTCGCACGTACCGGCCGGACATTCAGGGCCTGCGCGCCGTGGCCATCATGATGGTCGTCAGCATGCACTGCGGCATCCTCGACATCCACGGCGGCGTGGACGTCAGCTTCGTGCTGAGCGGCTTCCTCATCGGCGGCCAGCTCCTGGCCGAGATCGACAAGACCGGCAAGGTGTCCCTGACCAGATTCTGGGCCCGCCGGTTCAGGCGGCTCACCCCGCCGATGGCCCTCGTCATCGTCGGCACCGCGGTCCTGGCCTGGATGTACGGCAGCCCGCTCAGGTTCCGCGCCTTCATGGAGGACGGCCTCGCTGCCTCCCTCAGCTTCCTGAACTGGCGCCTGGTCGAGAACGGCACCGACTACTTCGCCAACGACGGGTCGCAGACCCCGTACCAGCACTTCTGGTCGCTGGGCATCGAGGAACAGTTCTACTTCGCCGCCCCGATCCTCCTCGTCGCACTCGTCTGGATCAGCCGCAAGATCTTCCGCAACCGCGCCCTGGTCGCGCTGTTCCTGACGGCCGTAATCGCCGGATCGTTCTATCTGGGCTGGTCGAAGACCTCCGAGAACCAGCCCCTCGCATACTTCAGCACTCATACCCGGATCTGGGAGATCACCTGCGGCGTCCTGCTCGCCCTCGCCGCTCCCCTGGTCTCCCGCATGAACACCGCTGTGGCCGCGATCATCTCGTGGCTGGGGCTCGGCACCGTGCTCGTCACCGCGATGCTCATCACCAGCACGACACCGCTGCCCGGCTATGCGGTGGCCGGCCCGGTCATCGGCGCCGTCATGGTCATCGCCGGTGGCTGCGCCAATCCGCGGTTCGGCGCGGAGCGGCTGCTCGACAATCCCGTCCTCGACTTCGTCGGCAACGTCAGCTACGGCTGGTATCTGACCCACTGGCCGCTCCTGGTGCTCTGGCCGTCCATCACCGACCGGGATTTCACGTTCCAGGAGCGGATGCGTGTCGTCGTCCTGTCGTTCCTGGTGGCCGTCGTCCTGCATTACGCGGTCGAGCGCAGGTTCAAGAAGAACGTGTCGCTGGTCGCCCGCCCCTGGAAGGGCGTGTTCACCGGCGGATTCACCACCGCGGGCACGGCCGGCGCGATGGTCCTCGCCACGATCGTGCCGCTGCACCTGGCGACCTCGTCCCCGTCGAACACGGTCGCGGTCGGGTACACCAGCGAGGCGTCGGTCAAGGACTCCGTGCACCGCACACAGCTCTCCGCGACCGTGCAGGGCGCTCTGCAGAGCGCGCCCAAGAACATCGCCGAGGCCGGCTGCATCGACAACATCGACGTCCCCAAGTTCGTGATGCGCGACGGCTGCGTCGCCGGCGACCCGAAGGGCTCCAAGACCCTTGTCATCATGGGGGACTCCCACGCCTGGCAGTGGAACGACCTCTACGACGAGATCGGCAAGGAACTCGGCGTACGGGTGGTGACCATGGAAAAAGGCGGCTGCTCGCCGCAGGCGTACCGCATCATCAACCCCCAGTTGAACCGCGAGTACACCGAGTGCGACAGCTGGCGCCAGTCGGCCTTCGCGGAGCTCAAGAAGATCCGCCCGGACGTCCTCGTGATTGCCGACCGAGCGCGCGGTGAGGCGAACCGGGCCGGCGCCGAGGCCTCGTTCAAGGTGTTCAAGGGGACCGGCGCCAGGCTCGTCTACATGACGGACACTCCGGAGCCCGGCCAGAACATCCCGGATTGTCTCGCGAGCCACATGGACACCATCACGCTCTGCAACCGCAAGCAGTGGCAGGCGCTGGAGTACACCGAGGTCCGCGCCATGGAGCAGGCAGTGGCCAAGAAGTACGGTGCGGACATCATCGACACGGCGCCCGCGTTCTGCGCCGAGGGCGTGTGCCCGGCGGTCATCGGCGACCAGGTCGTCTACTTCGACAACAGCCACATCACGTCGTCGTACTCCAAGACCCTCAAGCCCTTCCTCCAGCCCACCCTGAAGGAGATCCTGGACAGGGCATAGGCCGCGTCCCAACCGCGCCCCGGCCCGGCTCCGGCCGGGGCCGGCCGGGGCCGGCCCGTCACTGCCCTCGGACCCGCACCCGCCGCGCCTGCCGCTGCCGCTCGGCAAGCTGGTCGTCCGCCGGGTAGGCGACCTCCTCCAGGGTCAGCCCGAGCGGGCGGACGACGTGGACGGCGCTGTCGCGGACGCCGGCGTCGAGGACCTTGCGCGGCCACTCCACGCCACGGTGGCCGTCGCCCACGAACAGCAGGGCGCCGACCATGGAGCGCACCTGGTTGTGACAGAAGGCATCGGCGCGGACCTCGATCTCGACGACACCGTCCGCCCCCCGGCGCACCCCGAAGTCGAAGATCTCCCGTATCGTCGTCGCCCCCTCGCGTTTCTTCGCGTACGCCGCGAAGTCGTGCTCCCCGATCAGGGACTTGGCGGCCGTGTCCATCGCGTCGACGTCCAGGGGCCAGTCGTGCCACAGCACGTGGTGGCGCAGCAGCGGATCGACGCCGCCGGGGTTGTCGGTGACCCGGTAGGCGTAGCGCCGCCAGATGGCGGAGAAGCGGGCGTTGAAGCCGCTGGGGGCCTCGCGCAGGGCCCACACCCTGACGTCCCTGGGCAGCCGTCCGGCGAGCCGCTTGAGCAGCTTGCCGCGGTGTTCGCCCCACACCTGAAGCGGCAGATCGACATGGGCGACCTGCCCCCGGGCGTGCACCCCGGCGTCGGTCCGTCCGGCGACGGTCAGCTCGTACGTCTCCGGGGAGCGGGTGACGGTGCGCAGGGCGTCCTCGATCTCCCCCTGCACGGTCCGCCTGCCGCCGGCCTGCTTGGCCCATCCGTGGAACTCGGTGCCGTCGTAGGACAGGTCGAGGCGGACGCGGACGTAACCGGGCTGTACTTCGTCACTCACGTGGGAATCCTCTCAGGTACGCGAAAGCGGGTCCGCCCGGCAAGGGCGGACCCGCTCAGCGCGAGGTGGAACCTCAGGCGTCCTTCGACTCCTCGGCAGCGGCCTCCTCGGCCGGCGCCTCGGTGGCCTCGTCGGCCTTGGTCTCCTCAGCCTTGGCCTCGGCCTCCTTGACGGCACGCTTGGTCGCCGCCTCGGCCTCGCCGACCGCCTTCTGCTGCACCGTCAGCGCCTCGACCAGCTCGATGACGGCCATGGGCGCGTTGTCGCCACGGCGGTTACCGATCTTGGTGATGCGGGTGTAACCACCCGGACGGTTCTCGTACCGCGGGCCGATCTCGGTGAAGAGCGTGTGGACGATGCTCTTGTCCGTGATGACCTGGAGCACCTGACGGCGGTTGTGAAGGTCGCCCTTCTTCGCCTTGGTGATCAGACGCTCGGCGTACGGGCGCAGGCGGCGGGCCTTCGCCTCGGTGGTGGTGATACGACCGTGCTCGAACAGCGACTTCGCGAGGTTCGCGAGGATGTGCTTCTCGTGCGCGGCACTGCCGCCCAGACGGGCACCCTTGGTGGGCTTCGGCATCGTGTTTCTCCTAGGTGTCTGCCCCGGCCGTGTCAGGTACCGGGGTCAGTATCCGAGCGGGCGGTCGCCCGTCGGAGATCCAGGCCCCCGAAGGGGCCTGGAGGGGCCGCGCCCCGTCAGGGGCGCGGGGAACTGCGCGACCAGCCGGAGCGGACCCGCAGCCAAAATCCGGCGTCCTCGCGGAGCGCCTAGTACTGCTCGGTCTCGACGAAGCCCGCGTCCGCGTCGTCGTCCGCGCCGAAGGCGTCCGCGGCGGCGGTCGGGTCGAATCCGGGCGGGCTGTCCTTGAGCGCGAGGCCCATGCCGGCCAGCTTCGCCTTGACCTCGTCGATGGACTTCGCACCGAAGTTGCGAATGTCGAGGAGGTCCGCCTCGGAGCGCGCGACGAGCTCACCCACGGAGTGGATGCCCTCACGCTTGAGGCAGTTGTACGACCGAACGGTGAGCTCCAGCTCCTCGATCGGCAGCGCCAGGTCGGCGGCAAGGGCGGCGTCCGTCGGGGACGGGCCCATGTCGATGCCCTCGGCGTCGATGTTCAGCTCGCGCGCGAGACCGAACAGCTCGACCAGCGTCTTACCGGCGGAGGCCATGGCGTCACGCGGACGCATCGCCTGCTTGGTCTCGACGTCGACGATCAGCTTGTCGAAGTCGGTGCGCTGCTCGACACGCGTGGCCTCGACCTTGTACGTGACCTTCAGCACGGGGCTGTAGATCGAGTCGACCGGGATACGACCGATCTCCTGGCCCACCTGCTTGTTCTGCACGGCGGAGACGTAACCACGGCCACGCTCGACCGTGAGCTCCATCTCCAGCTTGCCCTTGCCGTTGAGCGTGGCGAGGACCAGGTCGGGGTTGTGCACCTCGACACCGGCCGGGGGCGCGATGTCGGCGGCGGTGACCAGACCCGGGCCCTGCTTGCGCAGGTACATCACGACCGGCTCGTCGTGCTCCGAGGAGACGACCAGCTGCTTGATGTTGAGGATCAGGTCGGTGACGTCCTCCTTGACGCCCGGCACGGTGGTGAACTCGTGCAGGACGCCGTCGATGCGGATGCTGGTGACAGCAGCGCCGGGGATCGACGACAGGAGCGTACGGCGGAGGGAGTTGCCGAGGGTGTAGCCGAAGCCCGGCTCCAGCGGCTCGATCACGAACCGGGAGCGGAACTCGTCGACGACCTCTTCGGTCAACGAGGGACGCTGAGCGATCAGCATGTGTGGATCAGATCCTTCAGTCGGGGGCGCCCGCTATATGACGCCCGACCACACCGCACCCGGAGGGGCGCGGGTACTGCAAGGGTACGGGCGGTACGCCCCGAACCGGGACCGTACCGCCCGAATCCTTCAAGCCGGGCCCTGCCTCAGACGCGGCGGCGCTTCGGCGGGCGGCAGCCGTTGTGCGGGGTCGGGGTGACGTCCTGGATGGAGCCGACCTCGAGGCCCGTGGCCTGCAGGGAGCGGATCGCGGTCTCACGACCGGAGCCCGGGCCCTTGACGAACACGTCGACCTTGCGCATGCCGTGCTCCTGGGCGCGGCGGGCGGCCGACTCGGCGGCCATCTGCGCGGCGAACGGCGTGGACTTCCGGGAGCCCTTGAAGCCGACGTGGCCGGCGGAGGCCCAGGAGATCACGTTGCCGGACGGGTCGGTGATCGAAACGATGGTGTTGTTGAACGTGCTCTTGATGTGCGCGTGACCGTGAGCGACGTTCTTCTTTTCCTTGCGGCGCACCTTCTTGGCAGCGCCCTGACGTCCCTTGGGGGGCATCCTTTAACTCCTACGGGAGGTGGTCGGTCCTACAGCGAAGACCGTGGACAGGTGTCCGCTGCGGACTACTTCTTGCCCGGCTTCTTCTTGCCGGCGATGGCGCGACGCGGGCCCTTACGGGTACGGGCGTTGGTGCTGGTGCGCTGACCGCGGACGGGCAGACCGCGACGGTGACGCAGACCCTGGTAGGTACCGATCTCGACCTTGCGGCGGATGTCGGCCTGGATCTCGCGACGGAGGTCACCCTCGGTCTTGATGTTGTTGTCGACGTACTCGCGGATCGCGACCAGCTGCTCCTCGGTCAGGTCCCGAACACGGGTGTTCGGGTCGACGCCGGTCGCAGCCAGCGTCTCCTTCGAGAGGGTCCGGCCGATGCCGAACACGTAGGTGAGGGCGATCTCCACGCGCTTTTCGCGCGGGATGTCGACACCGGAAACGCGTGCCATTCAATGGCTCCTGGTGATCTTCGGAGGTCTTCCACAGGACCGGTTCCCAGCCGCCGTATCAGGTACGAACTGGGTCCCCGGCCTCCGAACCGGGGGTGTCAAGCCGCCTCAAGCGGCTTGGGCCCTGCGTATGAACAAATTCAGCTCGCGTCGCGCGAAACTCTGCGATAGCGGTGCAGAGGGTGCGGTCGGTCGTGCGTCAGCCCTGGCGCTGCTTGTGGCGCGGGTTCTCGCAGATGACCATGACCCGGCCGTGACGGCGGATCACCCTGCACTTGTCGCAGATCTTCTTGACGCTCGGCTTGACCTTCATGGGATGTGAGGTTCTCCGGGTCAGTTGCCGGCGGTCCCGCTCACGCGGGACGTGGGCAAGATCTACTTGTAGCGGTAGACGATCCGGCCACGCGTCAGGTCGTACGGAGACAGCTCCACCACGACCCGGTCGTCAGGGAGGATGCGGATGTAGTGCATACGCATCTTGCCGCTGATGTGTGCCAGGACCTGGTGGCCGTTCTGGAGCTCGACCTTGAACATGGCGTTCGGAAGAGACTCGACGACAGTGCCCTCGATCTCGATGGCACCTTGCTTCTTGGCCACGCTTCGCCCTTCGAATCGACTACCTTGATCGACTCCTGGTGCGCCTTACGCGTGCATGCGGACATGCGGGTGCACAAGAGCCGACGAGTCAGTCTACGTCAGCGCACCCGGAAAGACGAATCGCGGAAGTCTGCCCCATCGGGGTGATCGCTATGCACGGGGGGCGGTTCCTCGACCGGCGTCAGGCCGACGGATCCGGCGCCGCCGTGACCCCGTGCTCGGCGAGCTTCGCCTTGCCCCCGGCCTCTCCTCGACGCCGCTCTCGCGGGCTCGGCGCCCGGGGCGCCCACAGGCTTCGAGCGGCTGCGCCGGCCTGCGACCGGCGGTCGTGGGTCCAGGCCGGCGTCAGGCCAGCGGATCCGGCGCCGCCGTGACCCCGTGCTCGGCGAGCTTCGCCTTGCCCCCGTCGGGAGCCGTCAGCACCAGGGGACCGTCCTCCGTGAGGGCGACGGAGTGCTCCCAGTGGGACGACCATGTGCCGTCCGTCGTGATGACCGTCCAGTCGTCCGACAGGACCTCGGTCTTCGGCGTGCCGAGCGACACCATCGGCTCGATCGCCAGGCAGAAACCGGGCACCAGCTTCGGGCCCTTGCCGCGGCGTCGGTCCACGTAGTTCAGCAGGTGCGGGTCCATGTGCATCTCGGTGCCGATGCCGTGGCCGCCGTAGTCCTCGATGATCCCGTACCGGCCGCCGCCCGGCTTCGGCTGCCGCCGGATGTACGTCTCGATGGCCCGGGAGACGTCGACGAGGCGGTTGCCCTGCTTCATCGCCGCGATGCCGGCCCACATGGACTCCTCGGTCACCCGGGACAGCTCGATGAGCTCCGGGGCGTGTCCGGAGCCGACGAACGCGGTGAACGCCGCGTCGCCGTGCCAGCCGTCCACGATCGCCCCGGCGTCGATGGAGATGATGTCGCCGTCCTTGAGGACCACCTCGTCGGAGGGGATGCCGTGGACGACGACCTCGTTGACCGAGGTGCAGATGGTCGCCGGGAAACCGCCGTACCCCAGGAAGTTCGACTTCGCCCCGTGCTCGGCCAGCACCTTGCGGGCGACCTCGTCCAGGTCCTTCGTCGTGGCGCCCGGCACGGCCGCCTCGCGCGTGGCCTCGTGCACGGCGGCGACGACCAGCCCCGCCTCACGCATCTTGGCGATCTGCTCGCGGGTCTTGATCTGCACCATGGGGGCTGCGGCCTTTCTGGACCGGGAAGAGACGGACACCAACAAAGATACGGGGCCGCGCGTCCGGCCCGTCCGGCGCTTCGGGACAGGCCGTCGGGCCGGGCGCCCGCGTCAGGGGGGCGCCCCGGACGCACCGGCACCCCATACGACGGCCGCGGCCCCCGTCAGGGAACCGCGGCCGTGGAGCGCCGGGCGGGGGCGACTACCTGCCGCCCGCCTTCTGCTGGAGCGCCTCCATCGCGCGTGCCGTGACCTCTTCCACCTTGCCGAGGGCCGAGATCGTGACCACCAGGCCCTGGGCCTTGTAGTAGTCGATGATCGGCTCGGTCTGGGTGTGGTAGACCTCGAGCCGCTTGCGGACCGTCTCCTCGGAGTCGTCGTCCCGCTGGTACAGCTCGCCGCCGCAGACGTCGCACACGCCTTCCTGCCTCGGCGTCTTGTACGACACGTGGAACACGTGCGACGAGTCGTTGCGGCACACGCGGCGGCCAGCGATGCGCTTGACGACCTCGTCCTCGGGTACCTCCAGGTCGAGCACCGCGTCCAGCTTCATGCCCTCGGCCTCGAGCATGTCGTCGAGCGCCTCGGCCTGCGAGACGTTGCGCGGGAAGCCGTCCAGGAGGAAGCCGTTCTGGGCGTCCTGCTGCTCCATGCGGTCCTTGGCCATCGCGATGGTGACCTCGTCGGGCACCAGGTTGCCCGCGTCCATGTAGGACTTCGCGAGTTTCCCGAGCTCCGTCTGCCGGCTGATGTTGGCGCGGAACAGGTCGCCCGTGGAGATGTGGGGGATCGACAGGTTCTTGGCGAGGAACGCGGCCTGCGTCCCCTTGCCGGCACCAGGCGGCCCGACGAGCACGATTCGCATCAGCGGAGGAACCCTTCGTAATTGCGCTGCTGGAGCTGGCTCTCGATCTGCTTCACCGTCTCGAGGCCGACACCCACGATGATCAGGATGCTGGTGCCACCGAACGGGAAGTTCTGGCTCGCCCCGAAGCCCACCAACGCCACTGTCGGTACGAGAGCGATCAGACCCAGGTACAGCGAACCCGGCCAGGTGATCCGGTTGAGTACGTACGACAGATACTCAGCGGTGGGCCGACCGGCCCGGATGCCCGGGATGAAGCCACCATACTTCTTCATGTTGTCCGCGACTTCCTCGGGGTTGAACGAGATCGCCACGTAGAAGAACGCGAAGAACACGATCAGCAGGAAGTAAAGGGTGATGTAAATCGGGTGGTCACCCTTGGTGAGGTTCTGCTGGACCCAGGACTTCCACCCGGAGTTGCCCCCGGCGAACTGCGCGATCAGCGCCGGGATGTAGAGCAGCGACGACGCGAAGATGACGGGGATCACACCCGCCTGGTTGACCTTGAGCGGGATGTACGTGGACGTGCCGCCGTAGGAGCGGCGGCCGATCATCCGCTTGGCGTACTGCACGGGGATGCGGCGCTGTGCCTGCTCGACGAAGACCACCAGGCCGACCATGACCAGGCCGACCAGGATGACCGTGCCGAACTCGATCCAGCCGCCGGCCAGGGTGCCCTGCTTCTTGATCGCCCAGAGCGCGGACGGGAAGGTCGCGGCGATCGAGATGAACATCAGGATGGACATGCCGTTCCCGATGCCGCGGTCGGTGATCAGCTCACCGAGCCACATGACGACGGCGGTACCGGCGGTCATGCAGATGACCATCGTGATGGTGGTGAAGATCGACTGGTCGGGCACGATCGAGGACGCCACCGGGCAGCCCGAGAACAGGGCGCCACTGCGGGCGGTGGCCACCAGGCCGGTGCCCTGGAGGATCGCCAGCGCCACCGTCAGGTAGCGGGTGTACTGCGTGATCTTCGTCGTACCGGCCTGGCCCTCCTTCTTGAGGGCCTCGAGGCGCGGGATGACCACGGTCAGCAGCTGGAGAATGATGCTCGCCGTGATGTACGGCATGATGCCCAGCGCGAAGACCGTGATCTGGAGCAGCGCGCCGCCGCTGAACATGTTGACCAGACCGAACAGGCCCTGCTGTCCTTTGGCCACGTCGATACAGGTCTGAACGCTCTTGTAGTCGACGCCGGGGATCGGGATGTGCGTACCGACCCGGTACACCACGATGATGCCCAGCGTGAAGAGCAGCTTCTTGCGCAGGTCGGGCGTCCTGAACGCCCGGGCGAACGCGGTGAGCACGGTGCCTCCTGCGACCCCCGCGCAACTGCGTCAAGGGTGACGGTCTGAGTTTCCGACTGAACAACGACAACAACGACATACGTAACGGTCGACTGCCGCTCCGGGTGCCCGTACCGCGACACCCGGTGAAATGGGCAGTGCAGGCCACCTTACCCGCGAGACTGCCTCCCTTGGAACGACCGACCGGGGATACCTCTGTGTGAGGTATCCCCGGTCGGGATCGTTCAGGTCATCGAGACGCCCGAAGGTTTCAGACGAGCTCGGTGACGGTACCGCCGGCGGCGGTGATCTTCTCCTTGGCGGAGCCGGAGACGGCGTCGACCGTCACCTGCAGTGCCACGGAGATCTCGCCCTGGCCGAGCACCTTGACGAGCGCGTTCTTGCGAACGGCACCCTTGGCCACCAGACCCTCGACGGTGACCTCGCCACCCTCGGGGTAGAGCGCGGCCAGCTTGTCGAGGTTCACGACCTGGTACTCGGTCTTGAACGGGTTCTTGAAGCCCTTCAGCTTCGGGAGGCGCATGTGCAGCGGCATCTGGCCGCCCTCGAAGCGCTCCGGAACCTGGTAGCGGGCCTTCGTGCCCTTGGTACCACGACCGGCCGTCTTACCCTTCGACGCCTCACCACGACCGACACGGGTCTTGGCGGTCTTGGCGCCCGGGGCGGGACGGAGGTTGTGGATCTTCAGCGGGTTCTGCTCCGCCATGATCAGTCGACCTCCTCGACCGTCACGAGGTGGCGGACGGTGTGCACCATGCCGCGGAACTCGGGGCGGTCCTCCTTGACGACCACGTCACCCAGGCGCTTGAGGCCCAGGGAACGCAGGGTGTCGCGGTGGTTCTGCTTGCTGCCGATGTAGGACTTCGTCTGCGTGATCTTGAGCTGCGCCATGATTACGCACCCACCCCGGCACGCGCACGCAGCAGGGCCGCGGGGGCGACGTCCTCGAGCGGCAGACCACGGCGGGCCGCGATCTCCTCGGGACGCTGCAGGCCCTTCAGGGCCTCCACGGTCGCGTGCACGATGTTGATCGCGTTGTCGGAGCCGAGCGACTTCGACAGCACGTCGTGGATACCGGCGCACTCGAGCACGGCACGCACCGGACCACCGGCGATAACACCGGTACCGGGCGACGCGGGCTTGAGCAGCACGACGCCGGCAGCCTTCTCACCCTGGATCGGGTGCGGGATGGTGCCCTGGATCCGGGGGACCTTGAAGAAGTGCTTCTTGGCCTCCTCAACGCCCTTGGCGATGGCGGCCGGCACCTCCTTGGCCTTGCCGTATCCGACACCCACGGTGCCGTCACCGTCGCCCACCACGACCAGCGCGGTGAAGCTGAAGCGACGACCACCCTTCACAACCTTGGCGACGCGGTTGATCGCGACGACGCGCTCAACGTACGCGGTCTTCTCGGCGGCAGCTGCGCCGCCGTCACGGCCCTTCCGGTCCCGCCGCTCGCCGCCACCGGCACCGCCACCGCGGCGCTGGGGTCCAGCCATTGGAATTACCTCTCTCTGTCTCCGCTAGCTACGGCAGGCTCAGAACTTGAGCCCGGCTTCGCGGGCGGCGTCCGCCAGAGCGGCGATGCGCCCGGCGTACTGGTTGCCACCACGGTCGAACACGACGGCCTCGACACCGGCGGCCTTGGCACGCTCGGCGACCAGGGCGCCGACCTGCTTGGCCTGCGCGGACTTGTCGCCCTCGCCACCGCGGATCGAGCTGTCCAGCGTGGACGCCGACGCCAGGGTGTGGCCCTTGAGGTCGTCGATCACCTGCGCCACGATGTGGCGGTTCGAGCGGGTCACGACCAGACGGGGACGCTCCGCCGTACCGGAGATCCGCTTGCGGATCCGGATGTGACGGCGCTTGATCGCGGCGCGCTTGTAGGCGTCGCCCTTGAGGATCTTCTGCCCGTATGCCATGGCTTACTTACCCGCCTTTCCGACCTTGCGGCGGATGACTTCGCCCTCGTACTTGACGCCCTTGGCCTTGTACGGGTCGGGCTTGCGCAGCTTGCGGATGTTGGCCGCAACCTCGCCGACCTTCTGCTTGTCGATGCCCTCGACCGAGAAGCGGGTCGGGGTCTCCACCTTGAAGGTGATGCCCTCGGGCGCCTCGACGGTGATCGGGTGGCTGTAGCCGAGCGCGAACTCGAGGTTCGAACCCTTGGCCGTCACGCGGTAACCGACACCGCTGATCTCGAGCTTCTTCACGTAACCCTGGGTCACGCCGGTGATCATGTTCGCCACCAGCGTGCGGGACAGGCCGTGCAGGGCCTTGTTCTGACGCTCGTCGTTGGGGCGGGTCACCGAGAGGGTGCCGTCCTCGCCCTTGGCGATGTCGATCGGCGCGGCAACGGTGTGGGTCAGTTCGCCCTTGGGGCCCTTGACCGAGACCGTACGGCCGTCGATGGTGACGTCCACGCCGGCGGGAACCGCGATGGGGAGCTTGCCGATGCGCGACATAGCTGTTTCCTCCGTTCCCTTCTGCTACCAGACGTAGGCGAGGACTTCCCCACCCACGCCCTTCTTGCCGGCCTGCTTGTCGGTGAGGAGCCCGTGCGACGTGGAGATGATCGCCACGCCGAGGCCGCCGAGCACCTTCGGCAGGTTGGTGGACTTCGCGTACACCCGGAGACCGGGCTTGGAGATCCGCTTGATGCCCGCGATGGAGCGCTCACGGTTGGGGCCGAACTTCAGCTCGAGGACGAGGTTCTTGCCGACCTCGGCGTCCTCGACGCGCCAGCCCGTGATGAAGCCCTCCTGCTGGAGGATCTCCGCGATGTGCGACTTGATCTTGGAGTGCGGCATCGTCACGGTGTCGTGGTACGCCGCGTTCGCGTTCCGCAGACGCGTGAGCATGTCTGCGATCGGATCAGTCATGGTCATGAATTGGCCTTCGGCCTCTCTCGCCGGGGTTTCCTGGTGCGCCATCCCTCTCCCCGATCCGAGACGGGACGGGTGCGGCGCGGTGGACCTACGGCGTAGTAAGTCGTAAGGGCGGCGACAGACGCCCAACCCCACAAGCCTAAGGCATGCGGGCTGGGCGTCCTGCCGCCCCGGTTGCTTACCGAGAGCCCTGGGGAATCCCCAAGTGGGGGATTACCAGGAGCTCTTGGTCACGCCCGGCAGCTCGCCACGGTGAGCCATCTCACGAAGGCACACGCGGCAGAGGCCGAACTTGCGGTACACGGAGTGCGGACGGCCGCAGCGCTGGCAGCGGGTGTACGCGCGCACACCGAACTTGGGCTTGCGAGCAGCCTTCGCGATGAGAGCCTTCTTCGCCATCTCGCTCACGCCTCCTTGAAGGGGAAGCCGAGGTGACGGAGAAGGGCACGGCCCTCTTCGTCGTTGGTCGCCGTGGTGACCACGGTGATGTCCATACCCCGGACGCGGTCGATCTTGTCCTGGTCGATCTCGTGGAACATGACCTGCTCCGTGAGACCGAAGGTGTAGTTGCCACGGCCGTCGAACTGCTTGGGGGACAGGCCGCGGAAGTCGCGGATGCGCGGCAGCGCGAGCGACAGGGTGCGGTCCAGGAACTCCCACATGCGGTCGCCACGGAGCGTGACGTGGGCACCGATCGGCTGGCCCTCACGCAGCTTGAACTGCGCGATGGACTTGCGGGCCTTGGTGACGGCCGGCTTCTGACCGGTGATCGTGGTGAGGTCGCGGATGGCGCCCTCGATCAGCTTGGAGTCGCGGGCGGCGTCGCCCACACCCATGTTGACCACGATCTTGACGAGGCCCGGAACCTGCATGACGTTCTCGTACTTGAACTGCTCACGCAGCTTCTGGACGATCTCGTCGCGGTACTTCTGCTTCAGACGCGGAGTCACGGTGGTGGTCGTCATCAGATGTCCTCACCCGTCCGCTTGGCAACGCGGATCTTGTTGCCGTTCTCGTCGAAGCGGTAGCCGACGCGGGTCACGACCTTGTTGCCGTCCTTCTCCACGACCAGCTGAACGTTGGACACGTGGATGGGGGCCTCGGTCGTGATGATGCCGCCGGCCTGCGAGCCGCGAGCGGTCGGACCAGCCTTGGTGTGCTTCTTGACCCGGTTGACACCCTCGACCAGGACGCGCTCCTCGCGCGGGAAAGCGGCAATGACCTTGCCCTGCTTGCCCTTGTCCTTGCCGGTGATGACCTGGACCAGGTCGCCCTTCTTGATCTTCATGCTTACAGCACCTCCGGCGCGAGCGAGATGATCTTCATGAACTTCTTCTCGCGCAGCTCACGGCCGACCGGGCCGAAGATGCGGGTGCCGCGAGGGTCGCCGTCGTTCTTCAGAATGACGGCGGCGTTCTCGTCGAAGCGGATGTACGAGCCGTCCGGACGGCGGCGCTCCTTGACGGTGCGAACGATGACCGCCTTGACGACGTCACCCTTCTTCACGTTGCCACCGGGGATCGCGTCCTTGACGGTGGCGACGATGACGTCACCGATGCCCGCGTAGCGGCGACCGGAGCCACCGAGCACACGGATGCAAAGGATCTCCTTCGCACCAGTGTTGTCGGCGACACGCAGTCGCGACTCCTGCTGGATCACGTCTATCTCCTGATCGTCTGCCGGTTCCCTCCGGGGTGAGCCGGAGAGCCTGGCGGAACTGTCCTGCGGGGATACCCCCGCAGGAATTACTGGCCGATTCCGGCCGGGGGCCGCGTGCACGCCCACGCTGTGCGCGCGAACCACTCGCGGACCGGCCAGCCCCGGCGGAGGCCCTTCGGGCCCCGCCGAGCGGCGGTTTCGCCCCGCGGATCGCTCCGCGGGAGTTTTACGGTCTGGCGAAAACCCCTGCCGGGGCCTGTCGGCCGGGCGGACCGGGTCACGGTGCGGGCCCGCGCTGCAAGGCGCGGACGCCCGCTCGCGGCTCGGCCGTGGGCCGGGCTTCGCCCGCAGGCCCGGGGGCCTGCGGGGCCAAGTCCCCGGCGGGGGTCAGCGGCGGCGTAGCCCCCGCTTGTTACTTCGCCTTCTCGAGGATCTCGACGACGCGCCAGCGCTTGGTCGCGGACAGCGGCCGGGTCTCCATCAGGAGGACGCGGTCGCCGACACCCGCGGCGTTCTGCTCGTCGTGCGCCTTGAGCTTGTTCGTACGGCGGATGACCTTGCCGTACAGGGCGTGCTTCACGCGGTCCTCGACGGCGACGACGACGGTCTTGTCCATCTTGTCGCTGACGACGTAACCCTCACGGGTCTTGCGGAAGCCGCGCGCCTCAGTCTTCTCAGTCACGTTGTTCTCGCTCATCAGGCGTTCTCCACCGTTTCGATGCCCAGCTCACGCTCGCGCATCAGGGTGTAGATCCGCGCGATGTCCTTGCGGACCGCCTTCAGACGGCCGTGGTTCTCGAGCTGGCCCGTCGCCGCCTGGAAGCGGAGGTTGAACAGCTCTTCCTTGGCCTCGCGGAGCTTGCCCAGAAGCTCCTCGTTGCCCAGCTCGCGCAGCTCGGACGCCTTGGTACCGGCCGACATCACGCTTCACCTGCCTCGCGCTTGACGATCCGGCACTTCATCGGCAGCTTGTGGGCCGCACGAGTCAGCGCCTCACGGGCGATCTTCTCGTTGGGGTACGACAGCTCGAACATCACGCGTCCGGGCTTGACGTTGGCGATCCACCACTCCGGAGAACCCTTACCGGAACCCATGCGGGTCTCGGCGGGCTTCTTGGTGAGCGGACGGTCCGGGTAGATGTTGATCCAGACCTTGCCACCACGCTTGATGTGACGCGTCATGGCGATACGAGCGGCCTCGATCTGACGGTTCGTCACGTACGCCGGGGTGAGCGCCTGGATGCCGTACTCGCCGAACGCAACCGTCGTGCCACCCTTGGCAGCGCCGTCGCGCTTGGGGTGGTGCTGCTTGCGGTGCTTGACCCTACGGGGGATCAGCATGTCGGTCAGGCCTCCGTTCCGGTGCTCTCAGCCGGAGCGGCGGGGGCCTCGGCCTTGGGGGCCTCGGCGCCGGCAGCCTGCTGCGGCTTGCGACCGCGCCGCTCGCCACCGCGGCCACCACGGGCCGGGCGGTCGGCGCCACCGCGGGCCGGGCGGTTGCCCGCACGGGCGGCGGCGTTCTCGGCGCGGACCTCGGCGATGTTCTTGACGTCGCCCTTGTAGATCCAGACCTTCACACCGATGCGGCCGAAGGTCGTCTTGGCCTCGAAGAAGCCGTAGTCCACGTTCGCACGGAGCGTGTGCAGGGGCACACGGCCCTCGCGGTAGAACTCCGAGCGGGACATCTCGGCGCCGCCGAGGCGGCCACCGCACTGGATCTTGATGCCCTTGGCGCCCGCCTTCATCGCCGACTGCATGCTCTTGCGCATGGCGCGACGGAAGGAGACGCGGGAGGAGAGCTGCTCGGCGACGGCCTGGGCCACGAGCTGAGCGTCGGTCTCGGGGTTCTTGACCTCGAGGATGTTCAGCTGGACCTGCTTGCCCGTGAGCTTCTCGAGGTCGCCGCGGATGCGGTCGGCCTCGGCGCCACGGCGGCCGATGACGATGCCCGGACGCGCGGTGTGGATGTCCACGCGGACGCGGTCACGGGTGCGCTCGATCTCCACCTTGGAGATGCCGGCGCGCTCCATGCCGGACGTCATCATCCGACGGATGGCGACGTCTTCCTTGACGTAGTCCTTGTAGAGCTTGTCGGCGTACCAACGCGACTTGAAGTCGGTCGTGACACCGAGCCGGAACCCATGCGGGTTTACCTTCTGGCCCATTACCGGGTTCCTTCCTTGCTGCTGACGACCACGGTGATGTGGCTGGTCCGCTTGCGGATCCGGTAGGCACGGCCCTGGGCACGCGGACGGAACCGCTTCAGGGTCGGGCCCTCGTCGACGTAGGCCTCGGAGATGTAGAGGCTGTCGACATCGGTGTGGTCGTAGTTGTGCGCGGCGTTGGCGATGGCGCTGTCCAGCACCTTGCCGACCGGCACGGAGGCTGCCTGCGGAGCGAATCGCAGGACGGCCTGGGCCTCCGTGGCGTCCATGCCACGGATGAGGTCCACCACGCGGCGGGCCTTCATGGGCGTGACGCGGATGTACCGCGCCTGGGCCCTGGCTTCCATGGTTGTCCCTTCAGTTACTTACGTGTCTGAATGCGATCCGCTTAGCGGCGCTTCGACTTCCGGTCTTCCTTGACGTGGCCCCGGAAGGTGCGGGTCGGCGAGAACTCGCCGAGCTTGTGGCCGACCATCGACTCGGTGACGAACACCGGGATGTGGGTCTTGCCGTTGTGCACCGCGATCGTGTGGCCCAGCATGGCCGGGACGATCATCGAGCGACGGGACCAGGTCTTGATGACGTTCTTGGTGCCGGCTTCGTTCTGGACATCCACCTTCTTCATCAGGTGGTCGTCGACGAAGGGCCCCTTCTTCAAGCTACGAGGCATCTCAACCCGTCCTTAGCGCTTCTTGTTCGTCTTGCGGCGGCGGACGATGTACTTGTTGCTCGCCTTCTTGGGAGAACGCGTACGACCTTCCTTCTGGCCCCACGGGGACACGGGGTGACGGCCACCGGAGGTACGGCCCTCACCACCACCGTGCGGGTGGTCGACCGGGTTCATGACCACACCACGCACGGTCGGGCGGACGCCCAGCCAGCGCTTGCGGCCCGCCTTGCCCCAGTTGATGTTCGACTGCTCGGCGTTGCCGACCTCGCCGACGGTGGCGCGGCAGCGGACGTCGACCAGGCGGATCTCACCGGACGGCATGCGCAGGTGGGCGTAGGCGCCCTCCTTCGCCAGCAGCTGCACGGAGGCACCGGCGGAGCGGGCGAACTTGGCGCCGCCACCGGGACGGAGCTCGATCGCGTGGATCGTGGTACCGACCGGGATGTTGCGGAGGGCCAGGTTGTTGCCCGGCTTGATGTCGGCCCCGGGACCGTTCTCCACGGTGTCGCCCTGCTGCAGGTTGCGCGGGGCGAGGATGTAGCGCTTCTCGCCGTCGGCGTAGTGCAGCAGCGCGATGCGCGCGGTGCGGTTGGGGTCGTACTCGATGTGCGCGACCTTCGCCGGCACGCCGTCCTTGTCGTGACGACGGAAGTCGATCACGCGGTAGGCGCGCTTGTGGCCACCACCCTGGTGGCGGACGGTCACACGACCGGAGTTGTTACGGCCACCCTTGCTGTGCAGGGGGCGGACCAGCGACTTCTCCGGCGTGGACCGCGTGACCTCGACGAAGTCGGCGACGCTGGACCCACGACGGCCCGGCGTAGTCGGCTTGTACTTGCGGATTCCCATTTCTCAGTCCTCGTCCGATATCGGACGATCCGGACCGCCCTTAGGCGGTCGGACCGCCGAAGATGTCGATACGGTCGCCCTCGGCGAGGGTCACGATCGCGCGCTTGGTCGCCGCACGCTGGCCGAAGCCGGTGCGGGTCCGCTTGCGCTTGCCCTGGCGGTTGATCGTGTTGACCCCGGTGACCTTGACCGAGAAGACCGCCTGGACGGCCTGCTTGATCTGGGTCTTGTTGGCGCTCGGGTCCACGATGAACGTGTACTTGTTCTCGTCGAGGAGCGCGTAGCTCTTCTCGGAGACGACCGGCTTGATCAGCACGTCACGGGGGTCCGTGTACGACTTGCTCAGCGGGGTCTCGACGGTGTTCTTGCCCTCGGCGGCGTGACGACGCGCCTTGGCGACGCGCGCGGCCTTGGCGGCCTTGGCGGCCTTCGAGGCAATGGCGGGGTGACGGATAGCCATCAGACCTCGCTCCCTTCGGTGTCAGTGGCCTTCGGGCCGGACACGAAGGACTCGAAAGCGGCCTGGGTGAAGACCACGTCGTCGGAGACGATCACGTCGTACGTGTTCAGCTGGCCCGGCTCCAGGATGTGGACCTGGGGCAGGTTGCGAGCGGACAGCACGGCCTTCTCGTTCTCGCGGTCGACGACCAGCAGCACGTTCTTGCGCTCGCTGATCTTGGCGAGGAGAGCCTTGGCGGCCTTGGTGGAGATGTCCGACTCGACCACGTCGGTCACGACGTGGATGCGGTTGTTGCGGGCCCGGTCGGTGAGGGCGTGGCGCAGGGCCGCGGCCTTCATCTTCTTCGGGGTCCGCTGCGAGTAGTCGCGCGGCACGGGACCGTGCACGACGCCACCACCGGCGAACTGCGGCGCGCGGGTCGAACCCTGGCGGGCGCGACCGGTGCCCTTCTGGCGGTACGGCTTCTTGCCGCCACCACGGACCTCGCCACGCGTCTTCGTCTTGTGCGTGCCCTGGCGGGCAGCGGCCAGCTGCGCGACGACGACCTGGTGGATCAGCGGGATGCTGACCTTCTCAACGCCGAAGATCTCCGCGGGGAGCTCGACGGTACCGGCCTTCTCGCCCGCCGGCGAAAGGATGTCAACAGTGCTCATCGGTTACCTCAGGCCCCCTTGGCCGCGGTGCGGACCAGGACGAGGCCGCCGTTCGGACCGGGAACCGCGCCCTTGATGAGCAGCAGACCCTTCTCCGCGTCAACGGCGTGGACGGTCAGGTTCTGGGTGGTGACCCGCTCGTTGCCCATGCGACCCG
>NZ_PQSR01000003.1 GCF_002920635.1 Streptomyces sp. Ru72
AATGGCGACTGGCGGAATGGGGGCCGCCCTTTGCCTGCCGCCTGGAAATGGCAGAGGGAGGCTGTCAGTGGGGGTGATCAGGGTCGCGGCATGACGCCGAGCGTTGATCTTGTGCCGGGCCTGATCACGACGCGCGACGCGATCGCGGCGGCCTACGGCTGTGGGACGTTCCAGAGCGTCGAACCTGCCGACAAGGCGGGCAAAGGTGTTCGTGTCCGGCGGCAAAACACGGCGACCATCTACCTGGCCGGACTCCATATGCGGGCATCTTCCTCTGGTTCGCCCGCTGATTCGAAACCGCCTAGCGGCGGGTGAGGCGGGTGAGAGTGACCCCGTTGGGGAAGGCGGTGCGCTCGGCGACATTGAAGACGGTGGGGTCGAAGGTACCGTCGACTACCGGGATTCCGGTACCGGCAACGACCGGATAGGTCTTGATCAGCAGCTCGTCAATCTCGGGCAACAGGGTGCCCGCGAGCCGGCCGCCCCCGCAGAGCCAGATGTCCAGGCCGGAGTCCACCTCGCCCTTGAGCTCGCGGACGAGGGCGAGCGGGTCGCTCGGCACGACGGTGACGGCTGGGTCGATGTCCGGCTTGAGGGTGCTGGACACCACGTACTGGCGCAGGTGCGCATACGGGGTGGTGATCCCGGTGTCGAGGGCCGGGCGGTAGGTACCGAGGCCCATGACGACGGTGTCGAAACGTCGGTTGGGCGCGTCGGTGACGCCGACGGCCGCGCGGTAAGCGGTCGGGACGGTCTCCGGGTACAGCGCGTTCATCCAGGTCGAGTAGGCGGCGGCCTGTTGCTCCTCGCCCAGCGGAAAGAAGTCGAACTCGCCGCCGGGGCCGGCGATGCGGCCGTCGAGTGAGACGCCGACGTAGTACACGAGCTTTCGCAAAGTGATCCCCCACGCGTAGTACTCTAGCTGAAGTGGTTTGAGCGTAGTACTACATATGGAGTGGTGTCAATGGTGAGACGGAACGACCAGCGGCGCGCAGCCCTCGTTGACGCGGCGATCGAGGTGCTGGCCCGGGAAGGTGCACGTGGCCTGACTTTCCGGGCCGTGGATGCCGAGGCCGCCGTTCCCGCCGGCACGGCGTCCAACTACTTCGCCAGCCGTGACGATCTGCTCACACAGGCCGGCGCCCGGGTTTACGAGCGACTTCAGCCGGACGAGGCCACGATCGCCCGCCAGCGGGCGGCCGACCGCGACCGGGAAACCTACGTCGAACTGATGCGCGAACTCGTCGGCCGCATCGCTTCCTTCCGCACCGGTTACCTCGCGCTGCTTGAACTCCGCCTTGAGGCCACCCGCCGCCCCGAACTGCGCAAGGTTCTCACTGAGCGAGTCAGAGCAGACGTCGACGCCAATGTCGCCTATCACGAGGCTTCCGGCTTCCCGGGCGACGCCACGGCCGTCAAGCTGCTCATACTGACGCTGAACTGGCTGATCGTTGAGCAGCTCACCCTGCCGGACGTCTTCACGGCGGAAGAGCGTGAACAACTGGTGACGGCCGCAGTGGAACGCATCGTGGCGGCGGAGTAGAGGGCTCGGCCCCGGAGATCGCCGCCCGGTTGCAGAAGCAGACCGGACCGGCCTCGGCATGTGCCCGCCCTTGCTTCCCTCCGCTGATCCGAAAAAACGGCCTAGTCGTACGGCGACTGGGCCGTCTCTGGGCCGTCTTGGGGCAGCCGACGACAACCGCTAACGACCGGAAACGACCACGAGGGCGCGGCCGACCGCGGCGCCCTCGTGGTGTGTCCGCCCGGCTAGACCCAGGTGTCCAGCCACATCCGCGCCCGCCACGAGTCCATCGGGATCGCCGTGCCCGTGTACAGGGGCCAGAAGTAGATGAAGTTCCACGCGATCAGGAGGACCAGGACGCCCGCGCCCGCCGCTCCCGCGATCCGGCGGCGTTCGTCAGCGCCGGGTGGGCCGAGGAGGGCGCCGATCATCATCGCGACCGCAAGGCACAGGAACGGCACGAAGACGACCGCGTAGAAGTAGAAGATCGTGCGCTCCTGGTACAGGAACCAGGGCAGGTAGCCGGCCGCGACGCCGCACGCGATGGCACCCGCCCGCCAGTCGCGGCGGAACGCCCAGCGCCACAGCACGTACACGAGCGCGAAGCAGGCCGCCCACCACAGCAGCGGGGTGCCGAGTGCGAGGACCTCGCGGGCGCACTTGCCGCCCGCGTCCGTGGGGCAGCCCGCCTCACCCGGGTTCGGGGACTCGTAGAAGTACGAGACCGGGCGGCCCACCACGATCCAGCTCCACGGGTTCGACTGGTACGTGTGCGGCGAGGTGAGGCCGACGTGGAACAGATAGACCTCGTGCTCGTAGTGCCACAGGCTGCGCAGCCAGTCGGGCAGGAAGGTCCAGTGGCCGCCCTTGCCGTCGGTGGCCGCCCAGTTGCGGAAGTAGCCGCCGGAGCCGTTGGACGGGGACAGGATCCAGCCGGTCCAGGAGGCCAGGTACACCATGAGCGCGACCGGGACCGTCGCCAGGAAGGTCAGGCCCGTGTCCCGCTTGAGGACCGTGACGTACGGGCGGCGGGCGCCCGCGACCCGGCGTGCGCCCACGTCCCACAGCAGGGCCATCACACAGAAGGCGGCCAGGAAGTACAGGCCGTTCCACTTCGTGCCGATCGCGAGGCCGAGCATCAGGCCCGCCAGCCAGCGCCACGGGCGCCACCCGAGGCGGGTGGTCCCGGCGGTGTGCGGGTCCGGGCGCACCCGGCCGTCGGCGTCCACCGGGAGGGCCGCCGCCAGCTTGGCGCGCGCTCTGTCCCGGTCGACGAGCAGGCAGCCGAAGGCCGCGAGCACGAAGAACTCCAGCACGCCGTCGAGCAGCGAGGTGCGGCTCATCACGAACTGCAGCCCGTCCACCGCAAGCAGCCCTCCCGCCAGACAGCCCAGGAAGGTGGACCGGAACAGGCGGCGGCCGATACGGCACAGCAGCAGCACCGCCAGCGTGCCGAGCAGAGCGGTCATGAAGCGCCAGCCGAACGGGTTGAAGCCGAAGATCAGCTCGCCCAGGCCGATGACGTACTTGCCGACCGGCGGATGCACGACGTACGCGGCGTCCGTGGGAACCGGCACATGGCCGCCCCGCTGAAGGATGAGGTCGTTGGCGTCCTTGGCCCAGTTCGCCTCGTACCCGTTGTGGACGAGCGCCCACGCGTCCTTCGCGTAGTAGGTCTCGTCGAATATCACCGCCCTGGGACTGCCCAGGTTCCAGAACCGCATCAGCCCCGCGATCAGCGTCACGAGCAGCGGGCCGCCCCACGCCGACCAGCGCGCGATCCGGTCGGCGACGTCCTTACGCAGGCCGATCGATGCCCAGATGCGCGGGCTGGGCCGGTTGTACGGCGGCACAAGCCGGTCGCGGACGTCGCTTCTCGGGCGCGCCGCGTAACCGAAACGGCGCAGCCGCTGCTGCCACGACGGCCGCGGCTCTGCGGCGGCCTGGCCCTGCCGGGTGTCCGTGGAGGACGCGGTACTGGTCACCGCGCCATCGTAGGGAACACGTCTGTGTGAGTCGCGCGCTTGGGCCCTACCCGATCGGCCGTGCCGGGATTCCGACGCGTCACCGGCGCGGCGGCCGCGGGCGCCGGAGGTGCGGCGCCTCGCCGCGTCGTCGCCGGGCTCCTAGTGACGCACCGCACCAGACGCCGCCCGCCCCGCGGCGGAAGCCGCTGACGTCGGCGTCGTACCGGCCGATCGGGTGGGGCCCGCGCCTGCGAGGATGGAGACGTGACAGTTGCGCCTGGGACTACGACCGGAACCCTGGTCCTCGCCGGAACCCCCATCGGGGACATCGCCGACGCGCCGCCGCGGCTCGCCGAGGAGCTGGCCACCGCCGATGTGATCGCCGCCGAGGACACCCGTCGGCTGCGCCGGCTCACCCAGGCGCTGGACGTCCAGCCTGCCGGGCGTGTCGTGTCGTACTTCGAGGGCAACGAGTCTGCCCGGACACCCGAGCTGGTCGAGGCCCTGGCGGGCGGGGCGCGGGTGCTGCTCGTCACCGACGCGGGGATGCCGTCCGTGTCGGACCCCGGGTACCGGCTGGTGGCCGCCGCCGTGGAGAAGGACATCCGGGTGACCGCCGTGCCGGGGCCGTCCGCCGTGCTCACCGCGCTGGCGCTGTCCGGGCTGCCGGTGGACCGGTTCTGCTTCGAGGGGTTCCTGCCGCGCAAGGCGGGGGAGCGGCTGTCGCGGCTGCGGGAGGTCGCCGAGGAGCGGCGCACGCTGGTGTACTTCGAGGCCCCGCACCGGCTCGACGACACGCTCGCCGCGATGGCGGAGGTGTTCGGGGGCGAGCGGCGGGCCGCGGTGTGCCGCGAGCTGACCAAGACGTACGAGGAGGTCAGGCGCGGCTCGCTCGGGGAGCTGGCGGCATGGGCCGCCGACGGCGTACGGGGCGAGATCACGGTCGTGGTGGAGGGCGCCGGCGAGAAGGCCCCCGAGGAGCTGGACGCGGCCGAGCTGGTGCGCCGGGTGCGCGTCCGCGAGGAGGCCGGGGAGCGCCGCAAGGAGGCCATCGCGGCGGTCGCGGCGGAGGCGGGCCTGCCGAAGCGGGAGGTCTTCGACGCGGTGGTGGCGGCGAAGAACGCGGACGCGGCGGGCTGAACCCCGGCGCTTCCCGCACCGGGCCGGCGGCTGTGCCTGCCCCTCGGCGCGGCGCCCTGGCGATGCGCCGCCGTGATCGCCGACAGCCCTGTGAGGGGGCTCAAACCCTCTCTGAGCAGGGCGCATCTCTCCTGAGCGTGCGCCCCATAGGGGGGCAAAGGGCTGTCGTCGAAGGCAAAGCCGGAGCGGGGCGATCGGGTGATTTCGGCAAGCGATGTCCAAATCGCCCCCAACACTCGACAGGTCCGCTCCCGCTCCCCCTCGTGAAGGCGTCCACTGGGGGACAGGGACGCACCCGTCCCTCGCCACCGTGGGACCGCGCGGGGTTCCGGGGGGAAGCCCGCACCGCGGGGGCGCTTGTCCAGCGGACAAGAGGAGCTGGAATGAGTGAGATATCAGGGCGGACCGGCCAGGCCACGGCGGCCGGCCAGGTCACAGGGCGGCCCGACCGCAGCGCGGCGACCGCCGTCGTCCACGAGTCCTATTCCTTCGCGTGCATGCGTTGCGGGCACGGCTGGGAGCAGTCGTACGAGATAGAGCACCACCTCGACGCGGACGGCAACGAGTTCGTGATGTACGTGACGAACGGCCACGTCGTCCCCTCGCCGCTGAGCCGCCCGTCCTGCCACAACTGCGACAGCCACGTGGTGCGCATCATGCGTCCGGGCCAGGTGTCCTCCGTGCAGAACTCCCTGCACCGGCACCACGCCCCGGTCCCGCAGGCCGACGGCGAGGACCGTGAGGCGCCGCGCACGAAGCCGGAGCCCACCGACGGCCACCACCACTGGCACCTGTCGGACCTGCTCCACCCGTTCCAGAACCACCGCAAGGCGGGCTGACGGCCCCTGCCGCAAGGCAGGGCCAGGCGCGGCATGCCCCTTTCGTAGGATCGGGGCATGCCTTCCCGAGCGTCCGACCAGTCCGCCAAGAACGCGCCGCCGCCGCTTCCCGCGCCCCTCGGCGTGCCCGTCGCCGACTCGCACACCCACCTCGACATGCAGTCCGGCACGGTGGAGGAGGGCCTCGCCAAGGCCGCGTCGGTCGGCGTGACGACGGTCGTGCAGGTCGGTTGCGATGTGCGCGGCTCGCGCTGGGCCGCCGAGACCGCCGCGGCGCACGACTCCGTGCACGCGGCGGTGGCCCTGCACCCGAACGAGGCGCCGCGCATCGTCCACGGGGACCCCGACGGCTGGTCCCGGCAGGGCGCCCGGGAGCCGGGCGGGGACGCGGCGCTGGACGAGGCGCTCGCGGAGATCGACCGTCTCGCCGCCCTGCCGCAGGTCAAGGGCGTGGGCGAGACCGGGCTCGACTACTTCCGCACCGGGCCCGAGGGCAAGGCCGCCCAGGAGCGCTCCTTCCGCGCCCACATCGAGATCGCCAAGCGGCACGGCAAGGCCCTGGTGATCCACGACCGCGAGGCCCACGCCGACGTGCTGCGCATCCTCAAGGAGGAGGGCGCCCCGGAGCGGACCGTGTTCCACTGCTACTCGGGTGACGCCGAGATGGCCGAGGTCTGTGCGCGGAACGGGTACTTCATGTCGTTCGCCGGCAACGTGACCTTCAAGAACGCCCAGCCGCTGCGCGACGCCCTCGCCGTGGCGCCCCTCGACCTCGTCCTGGTGGAGACCGACGCGCCGTTCCTGACGCCCGCGCCGTACCGCGGACGGCCGAACGCGCCCTATCTCATTCCGGTCACGGTCCGCGCCATGGCCGCGGTGAAGGGCGTCGAGGAGGACGCGCTGGCCGCGGCCGTCGCGCGCAACACGGCCCGCGCTTTCGCGTACTGACCGGCCCGCCCGGCCGGGTCCTGACCGGGGGCCCGTGTCGCGACACCGAGTAACGGCGTTGCTTTGGAGAGTGACGACCAGCCGCTAGGTTCTGGTCGCCGTGTCGGAACCTCTCTGGAGCGTGTCGTCGTGAGCAACCGGCAGTACTCGCCGTACGGGGCGTACGAGGACCGTGAGGCCCCCTGTCGCGCCCACCCGGACACGTACCGTCCCGCGTACGAGGCGCGCGCCCGCGCGGCCGCGCGCGCCACGGCGATAGCGGCCCGCCCGCCCCGCCGTCAGCCGGAGGCCACCCCGCGCCCCTCAGGGCGCGCCCAGGCCCGGCACGCGGCGCGCGGCAGAAAGGGAGGCGCACGCCCCGACTCCATGCGCCGTCTGATCCCGCAGGCGCTCGTCGTCGCGTTCCTCGCCGGCGGTACCACCGCGTTCGTCGCCAACGACAAGGCCGTCGAGCTGACCGTGGACGGCCGCACCCGCACCCTGCACACCTTCGCCTCCGACGTCGGCGAGCTGCTCGCCCAGCAGGGCGTGAAGGTAGGCGATCACGACCTCGTCGCCCCCGCGCCCGGAACGCCGCTCGCGAGCGGCGACGAGGTAGCGGTCCGCTACGGCCGCCCCGTGCGGCTCACCATCGACGGCGTCCAGCGCGAGGTGTGGACGACGGCGCCCACGGTGGAGGCCGCGCTCCGGCAGCTCGGGGTGCGCGCGGAGGGCGCCTACGTATCGACCTCGCGCTCCCAGGGGATCGGCCGCGACGGGCTCGGGCTGGACGTCCGCACCGAGCGCACGGTGACGGTCCTCGCGGACGGGCAGGCCCGCACCATCCGGACCAACGCGGCGACCGTCCGCGAGGCCGTCGCCCAGGCCGGGGTCGTGCTCTACCGGCAGGACACGACGTCCGTGGCACCGGACAGCTTCCCCCGCGACGGGCAGACGGTGACCGTGCTGCGGGTGATGGGCTCCCAGGAGGTCCGCGAGGAGCCGATCCCGTTCGACGTGCGGCGCACCAAGGACCCGAACCTGCTCAAGGGCACGGAGGTGGTCGCGCGCCCCGGGCAGGCGGGCGCGCGCCGGGTCACGTACGCCCTGCGCACCGTCAACGGCGTGAAGGAGAGGCCCCGCCGGATCAGTGACGAGGTGGTGCGGCAGCCACAGGCCCAGCTCGTCCGGATCGGCACCAAGCCGCGCCCGGACCTGGTGGAGGGCGCGGAGCACCTGAACTGGAAGGGGCTCGCGGCCTGCGAGTCCGGTGGTCGCGCACGCGCGGTGGACCCGTCGGGCACGTACGGCGGCCTCTACCAGTTCGACCGGCGCACCTGGCGCAGCCTCGGCGGCTCGGGCCGTCCGCAGGACGCGCCCGCGGAGGAGCAGACGTACCGGGCGAAGAAGCTGTTCGTGCGGCAGGGGACCAGCCCGTGGCCGCACTGCGGGTCACGGCTGTACCGGTGACGGTGCCACCGGCCGGGGCTCCGGACGCCGCCCCGTAGGCTTGCCCCGTGAGCAGCCCCACCCCCGACGCCCTGCTGGGCCCCGCCGACGTCCGTGAGCTGGCGGCGGCCCTCGGCGTACGCCCCACCAAACAGCGCGGCCAGAACTTCGTCATCGACGCCAACACCGTGCGGCGCATCGTCCGCACCGCCGAAGTGCGGCCCGACGACGTCGTCGTGGAGGTGGGACCCGGGCTCGGCTCGCTGACGCTCGCGCTCCTCGAGGTCGCCGAGCGCGTCACCGCCGTCGAGATCGACGACGTGCTGGCGGCGGCGCTGCCGGCCACCATCGCGGCGCGCATGCCGCAGCGGGCCGAGCGGTTCGCGCTGGTGCACTCCGACGCGCTGCACGTCCGTGAGCTGCCGGGCCCCGCACCCACCGCGCTGGTCGCGAACCTGCCCTACAACGTCGCCGTCCCCGTCCTGCTCCACATGCTCGACACCTTTCCGAGCATCGAGCGGACGCTGGTGATGGTGCAGTCCGAGGTCGCCGACCGGCTCGCCGCCGCGCCCGGGTCCAAGGTCTACGGGGTGCCGTCCGTCAAGGCCAACTGGTACGCCGAGGTCAAGCGCGCCGGGGCCATCGGGCGCAACGTCTTCTGGCCCGCCCCCAACGTCGACAGCGGGCTGGTCTCGCTCGTGCGGCGCGCCGAGCCGCTGAAGACCGCCGCGTCGAAGGACGAGGTGTTCGCGGTCGTGGACGCGGCGTTCGCCCAGCGGCGCAAGACGCTGCGTGCCGCGCTCGCCGGATGGGCGGGGTCGGCCGCGGCGGCCGAGGCCGCGCTCGTGGCCGCCGGTATCTCACCGCAGGCGAGGGGCGAGTCGCTGACGGTGGAGGAGTTCGCGCGTATCGCGGAGCACAGGGAGTCCGAGTAAGTGAGTGTCAGGGTTCGCGTCCCGGCCAAGGTGAACGTGCAGCTCGGGGTGGGCGGCGCCCGCCCCGACGGCTTCCACGACCTGGCGAACGTCTTCCTCGCCGTCGGCCTGTACGACGAGATCACGGTGACCCCGGCCGACGAGCTGCGGGTGACCTGCTCGGGGCCGTACGCCGCGGAGGTGCCGCTCGACCGTACGAACCTGGCGGCACGGGCGGCGCTGACGCTCGCCGGGCGCCGCGGCCTTGATCCGGCCGTGCACATCCACATCGCCAAGGACATCCCGGTCGCCGGGGGCATGGCGGGCGGCAGCGCGGACGGGGCGGGCGCCCTGCTGGCGTGCGACGCGCTGTGGGGTACGGGAGCCTCGCGCGAGGAACTGCTGGAGATCTGCGCCGAGCTGGGCAGCGATGTGCCGTTCAGCCTGGTGGGCGGGGCGGCGCTGGGCACCGGGCGGGGCGAGAGGCTGGCGGCGCTGGAGGTCGGGGGCACGTTCCACTGGGTGTTCGCGATGGCCGAGGGGGGCCTGTCGACCCCGGCGGTCTTCCGGGAGTTCGACCGGATGGCGCAGGGGCGGGAGGTTCCGGAGCCGGTGGCTTCGGCGGAGCTGCTGGAGGCGCTGGCCAAGGGCGACGTGGACGCGCTGGCCGTTGCGGTCTCCAACGACCTTCAGCCGGCGGCGCTGTCCCTGTATCCGGAACTGGCTCAGACGCTGGAGGCGGGGCGGGAGGCCGGTGCGCTGGCCGAGCTGGTCTCCGGCTCCGGGCCTACCACGGCGTTCCTCGCGCGTGATGCCGAGGCGGCGGAGAAGGTGGCCCATGCGCTGCGGGCGTCCGGGACGTGCAGGGCGGTGCGGGTGGCGGCGGGGCCGGTGCCGGGGGCGACGGTCGTCTGAGGGCAGGACTCAGAGATTGTCGATGGCGGTCAGGTCAATGTCGATGTCGTAGGGCACGCTGACCTTGACGTGGTCGTGGTAGATGCCGGTCAGCGCATAGGTGCCGGTGGCCTCACCGCGTTCGTAGACCTGGACCACAGGGTGGTCGTCCTGGCCCGCCATCTCGACCAGCCAGAAGTGGGGAATGCCTGCGGCGGCGTACTTGTGCGGCTTGTAGTCGCGGTCGCGGGCCTCGGAGTCCGGTGACACCACCTCGATGGCGAGCAGGACGTCCGACGCGTTGAAGTGGGTCTGACGCCTGTCGGTGACCGCTTCGGCACGGACTACGGAGATGTCCGGTTCTGGGCCGTTGCGCCGATCCAATACCACCGTCATCTCCCGCTCAACACTGAACTCGGAGGTGAGGCAACTGCGCAACCCATTGACCAGCAGGTCGATCGCAAGGAAGTGGAAGCGGCGCTGCGGACTCACGAAAACCAGGCTCCCGTCGATCAGCTCGGTGTGCGGCGGGAGATCCGGCAGTGTGAACAGGTCGTCCACGGTGTAGCCGTCCGGGGGCGGCACCGGCCAGTGGTGGCGGTGCTCTGCGGACTCGGCAGTCATGGTTCCTCCCATGGACGGGATCCTGCGGCCTGCCTTCCCACCGTAGCCGTCGATCACCGACCACGTCACCACAAAGAGTGACGATCACCTCGCGCCCCGCCCCCTCCCCCGGAGGCCCTACGCTTGAAGGCTGATCCATCCCCGCGTCAGGAGTGAAATGGCCGTCAACCTGGTCAATGTCGAGAACGTCAGCAAGGTGTACGGCACCCGTGCCCTCCTCGACGGCGTCTCGCTCGGCGTGTCCGAAGGGGACCGGATCGGGGTCGTCGGGCGCAACGGCGACGGCAAGACCACCCTGATCCGGATGCTCGCCAAGCTGGAGGAGGCCGACACCGGCCGCGTCACCCACTCCGGCGGGCTGCGCCTCGGCGTGCTCACCCAGCACGACTCCCTCGACCCGGCCGCCACCGTCCGCCACGAGGTCATCCGGGACATGGCCGACCACGAGTGGGCGGGCAACGCCAAGATCCGCGACGTGCTCACCGGCCTGTTCGGCGGGCTCGACCTGCCCGGGTTCCCCCAGGGGCTCGACACCGTCATCGGTCCCCTCTCCGGCGGCGAGCGGCGCCGTATCGCGCTCGCCAAGCTGCTGATCGCCGAGCAGGACCTGATCGTCCTCGACGAGCCCACCAACCACCTCGACGTCGAGGGCATCGCCTGGCTCGCGGGCCACCTGCGCGAGCGCCGCTCCGCGCTCGTGTGCGTCACCCACGACCGCTGGTTCCTCGACCAGGTGTGCACCCGCATGTGGGACGTGCAGCGCGGCGAGGTCTTCGAGTACGAGGGCGGCTACTCCGACTACGTCTTCGCCCGCGCCGAGCGGGAGCGCATCGCCGCCTCCGAGGAGGCCAAGCGGCAGAACCTGGTCCGCAAGGAGCTGGCGTGGCTGCGGCGCGGTGCCCCCGCCCGTACCTCCAAGCCCCGCTTCCGTGTCGAGGCCGCCAACGAACTGATCAAGGACGTGCCGCCGCCCCGCGACAGCAGCGAGCTGATGAAGTTCGCCTCCTCACGGCTCGGCAAGACGGTCTTCGACCTGGAGGACGTCACCGTCCAGGCCGGCCCGAAGGTGCTGCTCAAGCACGTCACCTGGCAGCTCGGCCCCGGCGACCGCATCGGCCTCGTCGGGGTCAACGGCGCCGGCAAGACCTCCCTGCTGCGCGCCATGGCCGACGCCGCGCGCAGCGAGGGCGAGCAGCAGCCCGCGGGCGGCCGGATCGCCGTCGGCAGGACCGTCAAACTCGCCTATCTCTCCCAGGAGGTCGCCGAACTCGACCCCACCTGGCGGGTCCTCGAAGCCGTGCAGCGGGTCCGCGAACGCGTCGACCTCGGCAAGGGGCGCGAGATGACCGCCGGGCAGCTGTGCGAGACGTTCGGCTTCAACAAGGAGAAGCAGTGGACGCCGGTCGGCGACCTGTCCGGCGGTGAGCGGCGGCGGCTGCAGCTGCTGCGCCTCCTCATGGACGAGCCCAACGTCCTCTTCCTCGACGAGCCCACCAACGACCTCGACATCGAGACCCTCACCCAGCTCGAGGACGTCCTCGACGGCTGGCCCGGCTCGATGATCGTGATCTCCCACGACCGCTTCTTCGTCGAGCGCACCACCGACAAGGTCTACGCCCTCCTCGGCGACGCCACGCTGCGGATGCTGCCCCGCGGCATCGACGAGTACCTGGAGCGGCGCCACCGCATGGAGGAGGCCGCCGCGGCCGCCGCGGCACCGGCACCCGCCGCCGCCAAGCCCACCGCCTCCGCCGCCGACGCCCGCGCCGCGAAGAAGGAACTCCAGCGGATCGAGCGCCAGTTGGACAAGATCGCCGAGCGGGAGGGCAAGCTGCACCAGCAAATCGCCGATAACGCCACGGACTTCGAGAAGGTGGCCGGACTCGACGCCGAGCTGCGGGAGTTGGCGGGGCAGCGTGAGGAACTGGAGCTGCGCTGGCTCGAACTCGCCGAGGACGCATAAGCGTTGGGCGGGAGCCCGGCACATGCGGTGCACGGCACCTGAAGGCGCGTAACGAGGCCGTCACGGGCCGGTCCTCCCTTGGGAACAGGGGCAGGACCGGCCCGTGTTCGAGGACGCCCCGGTGATAGAAAGGTCCGTCTGAGAACAGCCTGAGTACCACCGGCGTGGCGGAAGACAAGCACCACGGGCGTGGGGACGCATCAGTACAGAGGGGGAACGCGCTGATGACTCAGCCGCCCGACCAGCCGCCGCAGGGCGGCGGTTTCGGCGCACCGTGGAATCCGCCGCCGCAGGGTGGTTTCGGCCCCCCACACGATCCCCGGCAGGCGACTCCGCCGCCACCCGCCCAGCCCCCGGCGGCCTCGTCCCAGCCGGGGTACGGCTACCCGCAGCCGCCGCCCTCCGGCCCGTACCCGCAGCCGGGCGCGTACCCGCAGCCGGGTCCGTACGGCGGGCCGGGTCCGTACGGAACTCAGCCCGGCCCCTACACCCAGCAGCCCGGCCCGTACGCCCAGCAGCCCGGCCCCTACGCCGCTCCCCACCCCGGCTACGGCTATCCGCAGCAGCCGCCCCAGTTCCCCGGCGCGCCCGTTCCGCCCCCCGGCGGCGGCTCCAGGAACCCTTTCAAGGGCAGGCCGGCGCTGGTCGTGGGCGCCGCCGTCGCCGCGCTGCTCCTCATAGGCGGCACCGTGTACGCGGTCAGCAGCGGCGGGGACAAGAATCCCACCGCCGACAAGAACCAGAGCCCCGCGGCGTCCTCCACCGCCTCCGCCCCGGCCGACGCGGGCGGTGGCACGGGCGGAGGCGGCGCGGACCCGGAGAACCTCGACCAGGACCGCAAGCCGGGCGAGGACAGGGTCCTCTGGTACCAGCAGGCGCCCGACGCGCCCGGTCACGGCGCCGACGCCCCCGGCATGTGGATCACCGGCAGGTCGGCGGTGAAGGCCGCGTACAAGCAGGTCTTCGCCTACGACGTCGCGAGCGGCAGGCCCACCTGGAACCCGATCTCCTTCCCGCAGAAGATCTGCGCGGTCACTCCGCGGCAGACGGCGGACGACAAGGTCGTGGTCGCCTACATGAGCGGCGTGAGCGACAGCGCCAAGTGCAACCACATCCAGGAGATAGACCTCGACACCGGCAAGAAGGGCTGGAGCGCGCAGATCGCCGACGGTGCCCTCTTCGACAGCGCGCTCGCCGTCGACCTGACCATCACGGGCAGGACCCTGCTGGTCGCCCGCGCACAGTCCGGCCTGGCGTACGACGTGGCCACCGGCAAGAAGCTGTGGGAGAAGCAGCGGTACGGCGCGGCCTGCTTCCCGACCGCGTTCGCGGGCGGCACCAAGCTCCTGTCGGTCGCCTCCTGCGGCGCGGGCGGCTCGGACGCGCACGACGAGGTGCAGGAGCTCGACCCCTCGACCGGGAGGGCCAGGTGGACCAAGCAGATCCCCAAGGGCTGGACGATCGCGCGCCTCTACTCGGTCGACCCGGTCGTCCTCTACCTCACCAACGAGGACAAGACGCGGTGGAACGTCTCCACCCTGAAGAGCGACGGCAGCCTGCGCTCCCAGCTCGACGTCAACGGGTCCTTCGCACCCCGGTGCGGCTGGGCCATCCTCAACCGTGACCTGCAGGGCTGCACGGGTGCCGTGGCCGACGCGAGCACCCTGTACCTGCCGACCGACGCGAAGAGCGGCCCGAACGAGATCGTCGCGATCAGCCTGGACACCGGCAAGGAGAAGTGGCGGGTGAAGTCCCCGGCGGACGAGTCGATGCTCCCGCTCAAGATGGACGGCACCCATCTGATCGCGTATGTCGAGGCGTCGTACGACACCGGCGGCCAGGTCGTCTCCATCGCGACGACCGGCGGGAGCCACACCGCGGCGAAGCTGCTGCAGAACCCGGCGGGCGCCGCGCAGGTCGAGAGCGGCTTCTTCTCCAAGGCGATCGCCTACGTGGACGGGCGCCTGTACCTCTCCACGACCCGGCTGACGGGCGGTACCCGGTCCAAGGAGAAGCTGATGCTGGCCTACGGCAGGTGAGCGGTCCGCCGACCCGTTCCTCCCCGCCCACTGTTCCTGTGTCCTTCGAGGTCCTCACGCCATGAGCCAGCCGCCGCCCCCTCCCCACCAGCCGCCCCCGCCGCCCCACCAGCCGCCGCCCGGCGGTGGTTTCGGCGCCCCGCAGCCCCCGCCGCCGGGCGGCTTCGGCGGCTTCGGCGCGCCCCAGCCGCCGCCCCAGGCGCCCCCACCGCCCGCCCAGGGACCGGCCTACGGCTACCCGCAGCCGCCGGCCCCGCCCCAGCCGGGATACGGGTATGTCCAGCAGCCCGGTCACGGCTTCCCGAACCAGCACCCCGGATACGGCTACCAGCAGCCGCCGATGGTGCCCGTACCGCCGCAAGGCACCCCGGGCGGCGGCCGCAAGGGGCCGGGCGCCACGGCGTGGATCGTCGTCGCGGCGGTCGCGGCCATCGCGCTGATCGTCGGCGCCGGGGCCTGGTACGCGAACAGTTCCTCCGGCAGCGACACAAGCGGAGGTTCCGCGTCCGGTGCGGACGGCGGACGGGGCGGCCAGGGGAGCGGCACCGGCGGCTCCGGTTCCGGCAAGGAGAAGGCGCCGGCCGACCCCAGCGCCAAGGTCCTCTTCCAGATCCCGGCGCCGCGGATCACGGACAGACAGGAGCTCGACAACGTCGCGGGCTCCTGGCTCACCGACTCCGTGTACGCCAAGGCCGGCATCAACAAGATCGTGGGCTACGACCCGGACACCGGCGCGACCAGGTGGACGCTGCCGCTGAACGGCCAGACCTGCGCGGGCTCACCCGAGATCAGCTCCTCGGGGATCGCCGCGGTGGTCTCCGAGTCGGGCAAGCGGGCGAACGCGCGGGACCGCAAACCGTGCAGCGACGTCACCGCGTTCGAGGTCGCCACCGGGAAGAAGCTGTGGACCACATCGGTCAGCACCGGTGGCGCAGCGGTCGCGTTCGGCGAGGTGTCGATCAGCGGTACGACGGTCGCCGCCGGCGCCGGCCTCTACGGCGGCGCCGCCTTCGACCTGACCACCGGCAAGGTGCTCTGGCAGCACGCGAGGGGCTCCTGCACGGACGTCGGCTACGCGGGTGGCGAGCAGCTCGTCGCGGTGCGCAAGTGCGGCCCCTTCGGGGGCGAGTTGTACGAGGTGCGGCTGCTCGACCCGAGGACGGGTGGCGCCGAATGGAGCTACAAGCTCCCCCAGGGCATCGACAACGCCAAGGTGATCTCCACCAAGCCGGTCGTGTTCGGCGTGGACTCGGGCGGCATCACCGCCTCCGGTGCCACGGACGTCTTCTCGCTGGACGACACCGGCAGGCTGCGGACGAAGATCGCGCTGGAGGACGGCAAGTACGAGCACCACTGCGGCGTCGGCAAGGTGCACGACTGCCAGGCGATCACGGTGGGCAACGACAAGCTGTACGTGCCGACCAACGACCACGACGGCTCGGCCCAGGGCTCCAGGACCAACGAGATCATCGCGTTCTCGCTGGCCACCGGGAAGACCACCGGCGACCGGATCGACGCCGGCGACGGCTACGACATCTTCCCGATCCGCATGGACGGCGGGAACGTGCTGGCGTACAAGAGCGGCCCGTACAACAAGGGCGCCCAGGTGGTCTCGGTCGACGGCGGGTCCCTGAAGCAGACGAGACTGCTGGAGACCCCTGCCTCCCGGGAGGTGCTGCGCGCGATCATGAGCATGGTGCCGAAGACGTCCGAGCTGCTGTACACCGACGGCCGGCTCTTCCTCGGCAAGGACCTGGTCAGCAAGCCGTTCACGGCCGACCAGCAGTCGTACACCGCGCTCGGCTTCGGCGCGAAGTAGCGCGGGCGCGGCGCACGGCGAGGGCCTCGCTCCTGTTCGGGGGCAGGGCCTTTCACGTACCCGTCATCACGCGCCATTGGGCGGGATTTCGGTAATCCGGGGCACTTCTGGCCGGTTGGGGAAGCGCGATGTCGAACAAGCGTGTAGCTTCCGGGGGCATGAAGGGCGGGGGGTGCGCCGGGGGGCTTCTGTCCATGCGGGCCAGTGGGCATCCATAGTGGGCATCCACGGGGGGGACTGGGGGGTTGCTCGATGGGAGTGCGGCTCATGGTGGTCGACGACCACCGATTGCTCGCCGAGGCGCTGGCCTCGGCTCTGAAGTTGAGGGGACACCGGGTGCTCGCCGCGGCGGCGCCCGCCGCGGGGGCGGCGGACCTGGTGATCAGCAGGGCGCCCGAGGTGTGCCTGCTGGGCACTGCGGCACCCGCGGAGCCGGGTGCCTTCGACCCGGTGGTGCGCATCAAGCAGGAGCGCCCGCAGGTGGCCGTGCTGGTGCTCGGCCCGGTGCCGAGCCCGCGCGGGATAGCGGCCGCGTTCGCCGCCGGCGCCTCGGGCTACGTACGGCACGACGAGCGCATCGAGGGCGTCGAGCGGGCCATCATGAAGGCACGGGCGGGCGAGGCGGCCGTGGCGCCGCAGCTGTTGCAGGGCGCGTTCAACGAACTGCTCAACCCGGCGGCGCAGCCGGACGACGAGGGCCAGCGCCTGTTGCAGATGCTGACCCCGAGGGAGGTCGAGGTCCTGGTCCGGGTGGCGGACGGTGAGGACACCCGCCTGATCGCGGCGGGCATGGGCATCGCGCCGTCCACCGCCCGCACCCACGTCCAGCGCGTCCTGATGAAACTGGGGGTGGGTTCCCGCCTGGAGGCTGCCGCCCTGGCAGCGCGGACGGGCCTCTTGGACCGGGCGGGTCCCGTCAACCCCGCAAGCGGGTAACCGAACGGGCTCCCCACAGGGGGGCGGGGAACTGCACGGGGCCGGCCACGGACCACCCGCGGCCGACGTACGACGCGCAGTTCCCCCGGCGCTCGACGAGGCGTGGCCGCCTACTCGGGCCTCTCCTTGGACCCCGCGTCGACGGACGGCGGAGCTATCGGCCTCAGCTTCAGCCACAGCAGGAACAGCAGGCCCAGGATCAGCATCCCCAGGCCGGTCCACAGGTTGATGTTGACGCCCTCCGCCTTGCGGATCGCCGCGTCGGAGGCCGTGAAGCCCGCGATCATCACGATGACGCCGTAGATCACGAACAGGCCGCCGATGATGCGGCGGAGGTCGAAGATGCGTGCGGCGGTGGCGGACTTGCCTTGCAGCTCGCTGACTTCACGCTGGACGTCGTGTTCGGAGTACTCGGACATGGTCGGTCAATCCTCCGCGGTCAGAACGAGAACGGGATGTAGCAGGCGGCGGCGAGGACGACCGCGCCCCAGCCGAGCAGGGCGGGCCTGCGGTACCAGGCGTCGTCGCCCGCGGAGGGCGGCTCGGCCATGCCGGGCGAGCGGGTGCCGTAGACGAGGCCCTGGAGCTGGTCCTCCGGCTTGGGCCTGGTGAACAGCGAGACCGCGACCATCACGACCGCGCCGGCCACGAAACCGGCGATCGCGGAGACGAAGTTGGCGCCCTGGTCGGAGGGGATGGAGATGATGCCGTGCTTGTAGACGACGAAGTAGTTCACCATCGCGGTCACCGTGCCCGCGAGCAGGCCCCAGAAGCCGGACTTCGCGGACGCGCGCTTCCAGAACATGCCGACGATGAACACCACGAACATCGGCACGTTGAAGAAGGAGAACAGCGTCTGCAGGTAGCTCATGATGTTGGAGAACGACGACGCCAGGAACGCCGTGCCGATCGACGCCAGCACGCCGATCGCGGTGATGAGGCGGCCGAAGCGGACGTAGTACGCGTCCTCGCGGCCCTTGACGATGTACCGCGCCCAGATGTCGTTGGTGAACACGGTGTTGAAGGACGAGACGTTGGCCGCCATGCCCGCCATGAAGGCCGCCAGCAGACCGGTCACCGCGATGCCGAGGACACCGTTGGGCAGCAGTTCCTGCATCAGGTACGGGATCGCGTCGTTGTACTGCAGGGACGAGCCCGGCGTGCCGATCTTCGGGACCAGGACGGCGGCCACCAGGCCCGGGATCATCACCAGGAACACGATGAAGATCTTCGGGAACGCGGCGATCAGCGGGGTGCGCTGGGCCGCGGAGAGGTTCTTCGCGGACAGGGCGCGCTGCACCTCGGCGAAGTTGGTGGTCCAGTAGCCGAAGGACAGCACGAAGCCGAGGCCGAGGACGATCGTCAGCCAGTTCGCACCGAGGGGGTTGGCGTGGCCGATCCCGGTGCCGCCCCAGGCGGTGACGAAGTCGTGGCCGTGGGTCTGGGTGAGCTTGTCGGTCAGGCCGCCCCAGCCGCCGACCTTCTTCAGGCCGAGCACGGTGATCGGGATGAGGGCCGCGAGGATCACGAAGAACTGCAGCACCTCGTTGTAGATCGCCGACGACAGGCCGCCGAGGGTGATGTACGCGAGCACGAAGAAGCCGGCGACCACGATCGCCACCCACTGCGGCCAGCCCAGCAACGCCTCCACCACGATCGCGAGGGCGTAGAGGTTCACGCCCGCGATGAGGATCGCGGCGAACGCGAACAGGATCGAGCTCAGCAGGTGCGCCCCCCTGTCGAAGCGCAGCAGCAGGAACTCGGGCACCGAGCGGACCTTGGAGCCGTAGTAGAACGGCATCATCACCAGGCCGAGGAAGACCATGGCGGGGATGGCGCCGATCCAGTACCAGTGCACGGTGTAGGCGCCGTACTGGGCGCTGTTGGCGGCCATGCCGAGGATCTCGGTGGCGGCCAGGTTGGCGGAGATGAACGCGAGGCCGGTGATCCAGGCGGGCAGGGAGCGCCCGGACAGGAAGAAGTCGAGGCTGGTCTTCACCGAGCGTCGGGCCGCGAACCCGATGCCCAGAACGACCGCGAAATAGATTCCGAGGATCGCGTAGTCGAGCCCGTTTGTGGGGAGTCGTAGCTCGGCTGCCAGATATGTGGGGGTTTGCATGACCACTCGCTTCGTTGCGTGAACCAATCAGTTCGGAACCTACGTCGCCGCGTTCGTTATTTGAACACTTCTGATGGTGGTCTTTGTTGGATTGTGACGTTGACGACGGTGGTGAGTTGTGTTTTGGTGTGTTGGGTTATGTTTGAAGGGTGAGTGGCTCGAATGGAGAGTCGAACGTGAAGAAGACCTCGACCCGGCTGGCCGACGGTCGTGAGCTCATCTACTACGACCTGCGCGACGACGTCGTGCGGGACGCGGTCGACCGTCGGCCGCTGGAGCGGACCGTCACGACCTCCGAGATCCGCCAGGACGTGCTGCTCGGCGACTCGGTCGCCGTCGCCTCGCACCGGCAGGGCCGCACCTACCACCCGCCCGCCGACGAGTGCCCGCTGTGCCCCTCCCGGGACGGCAGGCTGAGCGAGATCCCCGACTCGTCCTACGACGTCGTCGTCTTCGAGAACCGTTTCCCCTCGCTCGCCGGCGACTCCGGACGCTGCGAGGTCGTCTGCTTCACCTCCGACCACAACGCCTCCTTCGCCGACCTGACCGAGGAGCAGGCGGGCCTGGTCCTGGACGCCTGGACCGACCGCACCGCCGAGCTGTCCCACCTGCCGGCCGTCGAGCAGGTCTTCTGCTTCGAGAACCGCGGCGCGGAGATCGGCGTGACCCTCGGCCACCCGCACGGGCAGATCTACGCGTACCCCTTCACCACCCCCCGCACCGCCCTGATGCTCCGTTCGCTGGCCGCCCACAAGGAGGCGACCGGCGGGGAGAACCTGTTCGACGCCGTACTGGAGCGCGAACTCGCCGACGAGCGCATCGTCCTGCAGAGCGAGCACTGGGTGGCGTTCGTGCCGTACGCCGCGCACTGGCCCTACGAGGTCCACCTCTACCCCCGCCGCCGCGTCCCCGACCTGCTCGGGCTCGACGAGGCGGCACGCACAGAGTTTCCCAAGGTCTACCTGGAACTCTTGAAGCGCTTCGACCGGATCTTCGGCGAGGGTGAGCCTCCGACGCCGTACATCGCCGCCTGGCACCAGGCGCCGTTCGGCACACTGGACGAGTTCGACGGCGTGACCAGGGACGACTTCGCGCTCCACCTCGAGCTTTTCACCATTCGCCGCACTTCCGGCAAGCTGAAGTTCCTCGCGGGTTCCGAGTCCGGCATGAACGTGTTCATCAACGACGTGCCGCCGGAGGCCGCGGCCCGGCGACTGCGAGAGGTAGCGAGTTCATGAGTGGGAAGTACCTGGTCACCGGTGGCGCCGGCTATGTGGGCAGCGTGGTCGCGCAGCACCTGCTGGAGGCCGGCCACGAGGTCGTCGTCCTCGACAACCTCTCCACCGGCCTGCGCGAGGGCGTTCCGGCCGGCGCTTCCTTCATCGAGGGAGACATCCGCGACGCCGCCAAGTGGCTCGACGCCTCCTTCGACGCGGTCCTGCACTTCGCCGCGTTCTCGCAGGTCGGCGAGTCGGTGGTGAAGCCGGAGAAGTACTGGGACAACAACGTCGGCGGCACCATGGCCCTGCTCGGCGCCATGCGCGAGGCCGGCGTGCGCAAGCTCGTCTTCTCCTCCACGGCGGCCACCTACGGCGAGCCGGTGAACACCCCGATCACCGAGACCGACCCGACCGCGCCGACCTCCCCCTACGGCGCCTCCAAGCTCGCCGTCGACCACATGATCACCGGTGAGGCGGCCGCGCACGGCCTGGGAGCCGTCTCCCTGCGCTACTTCAACGTCGCCGGCGCCTACGGCCCCTACGGCGAGCGCCACGACCCCGAGTCCCACCTCATCCCGCTCGTCCTCCAGGTCGCGCAGGGCAGGCGCGAGGCCATCTCGATCTTCGGCGACGACTACCCGACGCCGGACGGCACCTGCATCCGCGACTACATCCACGTCGCCGACCTCGCCGAGGCCCACCTGCTCGCCCTGGACGCCGCCACCCCCGGCGAACACCTGATCTGCAACCTCGGCAACGGCAACGGCTTCTCGGTGCGCGAGGTCATCGAGACGGTGCGCCAGGTCACCGGCCACCCGATCCCCGAGGTCGTGGCACCGCGCCGGGGCGGCGACCCGGCGGTCCTGGTCGCCTCCGCGGCCACGGCCCGCGAGAAGCTCGGCTGGAACCCGTCCCGCGCGGACCTCGCGGGGATCGTCGCGGACGCGTGGCAGTTCGCACAGAACATCGCAAGGGAGCAGTAGGTGGGCGTACGCGAGGGCTTCGGGGAGATCTACGGGACGGCTCCCGAGGGCGTCTGGGCGGCACCGGGCCGGGTCAACCTGATCGGCGAGTACACGGACTTCAACGAGGGCTTCGTGATGCCGCTCGCGCTGCCGCACACGGCGGTCGCGGCGGTCTCGCGGCGCACCGACGGGGTGCTTCGGCTGCACTCGGCGGACATCGAGGGCCCGGTCGTCGAACTGCACGTCGACGAACTGCAGCCGCTGACCAACACCAGCTGGGCCGCCTACCCGGCGGGTGTGGTCTGGGTGCTGCGCGAGGCCGGCCACCCGATCAGCGGCGCGGACGTCCACCTGTCCTCGACGGTGCCGACCGGCGCGGGACTGTCGTCGTCGGCGGCGCTGGAGGTGGTCATCGCCCTCGCGCTCAACGATCTGTACGAGCTGGGCCTGACCGGCCCCGAGCTGGCCAGGCTCGCCCAGCGCGCGGAGAACGACTTCGTGGGCGTGCCCTGCGGGATCATGGACCAGATGGCGTCGGCGTGCGCCACGGACGGCTACGCGCTGCACCTGGACTGCCGTGACCTGTCCGTCCGGCAGATCCCCTTCGACCTGGCCTCCCAGGGCATGGCGCTGCTGGTCGTCGACACCCGCGTGAAGCACGCGCTGGGCGACGGGGCGTACGCCGAGCGGCGCGAGGGCTGCGAGGAAGGCGCACGGCAGCTCGGGGTCTCGCATCTGCGGGACGTGGCGTACGAGGAGCTCGACGCCGCGCTCGCGCGCCTGTCGGACGAGCGTGTGCGCCGCTATGTGCGCCATGTCGTCTCGGACGACCACCGGGTCGACCAGGTGGTCCGGCTGCTGGACGCGGGCGAGGTCCGGGCGATCGGCCCCGTGCTGACCGAGGGCCATGTCTCCCTCCGCGACGACCTGCGGATCTCCTGCCCGGAACTGGACCTGGTGGTGGACACGGCGAACGCCGCGGGCGCCCTGGGGGCCCGGATGACGGGCGGCGGCTTCGGCGGCTCGGCCATCGTCCTGGTGGAGGCGTCGGACACGGACACGATCACCAAGGCGATCGAGGAGGCGTTCGCCGCCGCCGGCTTCACGGCACCTCGGGTGTTCCCGGCGGTGCCGTCGGCCGGGGCGCGCCGCCTGAGCTGATCACGCCCCGCCTCGGCCCAGCCGTTTCGTCAACGTGTACTCCGTGATCCCCGGCGGATAGTCGGGGATCACGCACACCACCTCGTAGCCCTGCTGCCGGTAGAAATCCGGGGCCTGGAAGTCCCACGTCTCCAGGCGGCACGCCGTGCAGCCGCGGTCCTCGTGGGCGATCCGCTCCGCCTGCGCCAGCAGCCGCGTGCCGAGGCCCGCGCCGCGGTGCCGGTCGTCCACCCACAGGTACGCGACGTGCAGCCACGTCGTCCAGGTGTGCCCGACCAGCCCGCCCGCCAGTCCCCCCGCCGCGTCCAACGCCCACACATGGAGCGGAACATCGCGCTCCGCCGGTGTTCCGCGCAGGGCGCGCAGCACCGGGGACGCCGCCGTGTTCGTCTCGCGCAGCCGAGCCCGGAGCAAGTCCCGCCGCTCGTTGTCGACTTCTGTCTCGATACGAAACATGCGGCTCACCATAAACGCGTCGGCCGACCAGTTCTGCAAATCTCCTTCCGCTCCAGGCCGGCGGCCCTACCCTGTGAAACAGCACCGGTGGGGGCCGGTGCTGATCAGGGGGCGAGACAGTCGGGTACGGCGCCCGGAGCGGGGGTAGCAGTTCCGGCACGGCGGCGGCCGTGCCGCTGCGTTACCCGTCCCAGATGAAAATCCGGGGAGCGCTCCGGGCGCCGTGTCCGCGCCGGGCCGTCCCCCGAACAGTGGGGGTATCAGTGGTTCGCATCCGAGTTCTGGTCGTCGACGATCACCGCATCTTCGCCGAGTCCCTCGCCGCCGCCCTGGCGGCCGAACCGGACGTCGACGTGTCCGCGGCCGGCAGCGGACCGGCCGCGCTGCGCTGCCTGGAGCGGGCGGCCGCGGAGGGCCGCAGATTCGACGTGATGCTCGTCGACGCCGACCTCGGGGGAAACGTCCTGGGCTCACGCCCGGCGGTCCCCGTGCAGGACGGCGACGAGGACGGCCTCGTCGACGGCATCTCCCTCGTCGCCGGCGTCCGCTCCGGTCAGCCCAGCGTGCGGACCGTCGTCCTCGCCGAGAAGGACGACCCGCGCCGCGCCGCCCTCGCCCTGCAGGCCGGCGCCTCCGGCTGGGTCGCCAAGGACTGCTCGCTGCAGCGACTGCTCGCGGTCATCCGGGGCGTCCTGCGGGACGAGACGCACCTGCCGCCCGCCCTGCTCACCGGGGTGTTGCGCGAGCTGACCGCGGCCCGCAAGCACCGCACCGAGAGCGAGCGGCTGGTGGAGTCCCTCACGCCCAGGGAGCGGGAGGTGCTGCGGTGCATGGTCGCCGGACTCGGCCGCAAGGCCGTCGCCGAGCGGCTGTTCCTGTCCCCGCACACCGTCCGCACGCACATGCAGAACGTGCTGGGGAAGCTCGGCGTCCACTCCACGCTCGCCGCCGTCGCCCTCGCCCGCCGGGCCGGAGTCGGGCCGGCGGACCTAGCCGGGGATGTTGTCGAACGGGGCGGTCAGCTGGCGTAGCAGCGCGGCCAGCTCACCGCGCTGGGCCGAGCTCAGCTCGGAGAGGATCGCGCGCTCCTGGTCGAGGAGTCCGGCGAGAGCCTGGTCGGCCCGGTCCCGGCCCTCGTCCGTGAGCCGCACCAGCACGCCCCGGCGGTCGCTGGGGTCGGGCAGCCGTTCGACCAGGCCCTTCTTCGCCAGCCGGTCGATGCGGTTGGTCATCGTGCCGGAGGTGACCAGCGTCTGGGTGAGCAACTGGCCGGGGGAGAGCTGGTAGGGGCTGCCGGCCCGGCGGAGCGCGGTGAGGACGTCGAACTCCCAGGGCTCCAGGCCGTGCTCCGAGAACGCCAGCCGGCGTGCGCGGTCCAGATGCCGGGCCAGTCTGCTGACCCGGCTGAGCACCTCGAGCGGTTCCACGTCGAGGTCCGGGCGTTCCCTGCGCCACGCCGCGACCAGCCGATCGACCTCGTCCTCCATGCGATCAGTGTAGTGGTTGTGTCGATGTGAAGTCTCTTGATGCAAGACATCTTGATGTTGAGTCTCTTGACGTCGAGAGACCTGGGGGACGAGGATGGCGAGCCGTACGGAGGCGGCGTCGAACGGGGGCGACGCCTCCGTGCGACGGCGCGCGTCCGCGCCGCGGCGCCCGCCCGCCGTCCGCCCGCCCGCTCCGAGGAGGCCCCGCCATGCCCACCACCGGCCCCACCTGGGACCCCGCCCAGTACCTCCGCCACGCGGACCACCGCGCCCGTCCCTTCACCGACCTGCTCGCCCGCGTGCCCGAACTCCCCGGCGACCCGCCCCGCATTGCCGACCTGGGCTGCGGACCGGGCAACGTCACCGTCCTGCTCGCCCAGCGCTGGCCCACCGCGCACATCACCGGATACGACAACTCCCCGGAGATGCTCGCGAAGACCGGCGCCCACGCGGGCCCCACGGCCGGCGGCGGCCGACTGGACTTCGCACACGCCGACGCCCGCACCTGGACGCCGAAGGAGCCCTACGGCCTGATCATCAGCAACGCCACCTTCCAGTGGGTACCCGGACACGCCGGGCGTTTCGCCGAGTGGGTGACGGCACTCGAGCCGGGCGGCACCTTCGCCTTCCAGGTCCCCGGCAACTTCGCCTCCCCCAGCCACCGGCTGATGCGCGAACTCGCCCACTCCGCCCGCTGGAAGAACCGCCTCGCCGAAACCCTGCGCCACGACGACGCGGTCCTCACCCCCGAGGCGTACCTCCACCACCTCACCGCGCTCGGCTGCGCGGCGGACGTGTGGGAGACGACCTATCTGCATCTGCTGCAGGGCGAGGACCCGGTCCTCGACTGGGTCAAGGGCACCGGACTGCGGCCCATCCTCACCGCGCTGGGGGAGGAGGCGGAGGAGTTCGTCGCCGACTACCGGGTGGCGCTGCGCGAGGCGTACCCGGCCACCGAGCACGGCACGGTGTTCCCGTTCCGCCGCATCTTCGCCGTCGCGACGAAAGGGGCCTGACCGATGCTGACCGCCGTGGACCACGTCCAGCTCGCCGCCCCGCCCGGCTCCGAGGACCTGCTGCGCGCCTACTACGTCGACGTCCTCGGCATGACGGAGGTCCCCAAGCCGCCCGTGCTCGCCGCGCGCGGGGGCTGCTGGTTCCAGGCGGGGGCGGTACAGCTGCATCTGGGAGTCGAGGACGATTTCCGCCCCGCGAAGAAGGCCCACCCGGGGCTGCGGGTCACGGGGATCGAAGCGTACGCGGCGCGGCTCGCCGCGCGCGGGGCACCGGTCATCTGGGACGACAACCTGCCGGGGCACCGGCGCTTCTACTCGGAGGATCCGGTGGGGAACCGGCTGGAGTTCCTGGAACCGCTGGTCACAGCTCGTCGAGCGCGGCAGAGGTGATGTCGATGTCGATTTCGAACGGCTCCGCGAGTTCCAGCTTGTCGTGGTGGATGCCGGTGAGTGTGTAGCCGTTGCCGACGACCGGATCCAGCTCGTAGGTCCGGACCACCGGGTGCTGGTTTCCCTCTGCCATCTCGACCAGCCAGAAGTGCGGGATGCCGGCGGCTGCGTACTTCAAAGGCTTGGTGTCCCGATCGCGGGCCTCGGAGTCGGGGGAGACGACCTCAATGGCGAGTACGAGGTCCTCGGCGTGGTACCGGGTCTGCTCGCGTCCCGTGAACGCATCCGCACGGACGACGCTGACGTCGGGTTCAGGGGCGTTTCGCCGGTCGATGACGACTGTCATCTCTCGACGCGCCTTCAGCCGACTGGGCAGCGTACGGCGCAGGCCAGTCACCAGCAGGTCGATCACGACGCTGTGGAAATCACGCTGCGGACTCACGAAGACCAAACTCCCGTCGATCAACTCGGTGTGCGGCGGGAGGTCCGGCAGGGTGAACAGGTCGTCGACCGTGAAACCCTCGGGGGGCGGCACAGGCAGGTGGATGCCGGGCTCGGAGTCGTGGGCGGCGCTCGGCTCGGCAGTCATGGTGATTCCTCCCATGAGCGGGATTCAACGGCCTGGGTACCCACGCTAGCCGCCGGAACCGACAAAGGTCATCACATCGTGTGATCGACACCCGGGTCGGCCGATCCGTCGCTAGCTCTTGCGGTGACCTATCAGCCGCGGCTTCGGCTCGAGCCCGTCCAGCCCGTGCCACGCCAGGTTCACCAGATGTGCCGCCACCTCGGCCTTCTTCGGGCGGCGCACGTCCAGCCACCACTGGCCCGTCAGCGCGACCATCCCGACCAGCGCCTGCGCGTACAGCGGGGCCAGCTTCGGGTCGAAGCCGCGGCTCTTGAACTCTCGGCCGAGAATGTCCTCCACCTGCGTCGCGATGTCCGAGATCAACGACGCGAAGGAGCCCGTCGACTGCGGGATGGGGGAGTCCCGGACCAGGATCCGGAACCCGTCCGTGTACTCCTCGATGTAGTCCAGCAGCGCGAACGCGGCCTGCTCGCACAGTTCACGCGGGTGCCCGGCCGTCAGGGAGCTGGTCACCATGTCCAGCAGGCGCCGCATCTCGCGGTCCACCACCACCGCGTACAACCCCTCCTTGCCGCCGAAGTGCTCGTACACCACCGGCTTGGACACCCCGGCCTTCGCCGCGATCTCCTCCACCGACGTGCCCTCGAAGCCCTTCGCGGCGAACAGCGTGCGACCGATCTCCAGCAGTTGCTGGCGGCGCTCCGCACCGGTCATCCGGGTACGGCGCGGGCGCCGCGGCTTGTCGCTGCTGGGGGTGCTGGAGTCGGTCGCCACACCCGCCATCATGCCGTGCCGGCGGTCACCTTCCCGCGCCGGGAGTCACTCCCGTCACCGCTGCGCCGCGAATCGATACGCGAGCGTGACGGCCAGCGCACGTCGTACGCCCACCCCAGCTGCTCGAACCAGCGGATGATCCGCGCCGAGGAGTCCAGCTGGCCCCGCTCCACACCGTGCCGCGCCGACGTCGGATCCGCGTGGTGCAGGTTGTGCCACGACTCGCCGCACGACAGGATCGCCAGCCACCACACGTTGCCCGAACGGTCGCGCGACTTGAACGGCCGCTTGCCCACCGCGTGGCAGATCGAGTTGATCGACCACGTCACGTGGTGCAGCAGAGCCACCCGAACGAGCGACCCCCAGAAGAAAGCGGTGAACGCTCCCCACCAGGACATCGTGACCAGCCCGCCGATCAGCGCGGGCAGCGCCAGCGACACGGTCGTCCACAGCACGAACTGGCGGGAGATCGCCCGCATCGCCGGGTCCTTGATCAGGTCCGGGGCGTACTTGTCCTGCGGCGTCTGCTCCTCGTCGAACATCCAGCCGACATGGGCCCACCACAGGCCCTTCATCAGCGCGGGGACCGTCTCCCCGTACCGCCACGGGGAGTGCGGGTCGCCCTCCGCGTCGGAGAACTTGTGGTGCTTGCGGTGATCGGCCACCCAGCGCACCAGCGGCCCCTCCACGGCCATCGACCCCGCGATCGCCAGCGCGATCTTCAGGGGCCGCTTCGCCTTGAACGAACCGTGCGTGAAGTGACGGTGGAAACCGATCGTGATGCCGTGGCAGCCCAGGTAGTAGAAGAAGACCAGCAGGCCCATATCGAGCCAGCTCACGCCCCATCCCCACGCCAGCGGCACCGCCGCGACAAGCGCCAGGAACGGGACGGTGATGAACAGCAGCAGCGTGATCTGCTCGATCGAGCGCTTCTGCTCGCCACCCAGCGTCGCCGAGGGCAGCGAAGAGTCGTCGTTCGCCTCCGGGGCGTCTTCGATCACATCGGAGCTCGTGGTCATGGGGCGTCCCCTGTGGGGTCGAGGGTCGAGGCAAGTGCCCGGCTACGGCACCCGGCGTGATCCCGGCAACTGACGGGACACCTACGGTTCCGTAACCTACGGCGTCGTAAGTATGGCAGTGCGTCGCCCGGCGGCAAGAGCCCGAAAGCCTGCGCGTCCGCATCGCCACCTATCCTTGGAGTCGGTCGGACAGCGCGGTCCGCTCTGATTTCTTCCCGGATGCCCGGACCGTATGCGGCACCCGCCGCGCACGGCACCCATCCGGGTCCCCTCCCAGACGAGCTTCAACACTGCAAGGAGCCGCACCTGTGAGCAGTGCCGACGACCAGACGACGACGACCAGCAGCGAACTGCGCGCCGACATCCGCCGACTGGGCGACCTGCTCGGCGAGACCCTCGTCCGCCAGGAAGGCCCCGAGCTCCTCGAACTGGTCGAGAAGGTCCGCCGGCTGACCCGCGAGGACGGTGACGCCGCCGCCGAACTGCTGCGCGGAACCGAACTGGAGACCGCCGCCAAGCTGGTACGCGCCTTCTCCACCTACTTCCACCTGGCGAACGTCACCGAGCAGGTGCACCGCGGCCGCGAACTGCGCGCCAAGCGGGCCGCCGAGGGCGGCCTGCTCTCCCGCACCGCCGACCGCCTCAAGGACGCCGACCCCGACCACCTGCGCGACACCGTCCGCAACCTCAACGTGCGCCCCGTCTTCACGGCGCACCCCACCGAGGCCGCGCGCCGGTCCGTCCTCAACAAGCTCCGGCGCATCGCAGCACTCCTGGAAACCCCCGTCATCGAGACCGACCGCCGCCGCCTCGACACCCGGCTCGCGGAGAACATCGACCTCGTCTGGCAGACCGACGAGCTCCGCGTCGTGCGCCCCGAACCCGCCGACGAGGCCCGTAACGCCATCTACTACCTCGACGAACTCCACGCCGGCGCCGTCGGCGACGTCCTCGAGGACCTCACCGCGGAACTCGAACGCGTCGGCGTCAAGCTCCCCGACGAGACCCGCCCCGTCACCTTCGGCACCTGGATCGGCGGCGACCGCGACGGCAACCCCAACGTCACACCCCAGGTCACCTGGGACGTCCTCATCCTCCAGCACGAGCACGGCATCAACGACGCCCTGGAGATGATCGACGAGCTGCGCGGCTTCCTGTCCAACTCCATCCGCTACACCGGCGCCACTGAGGAACTCATGGAGTCCCTCAAGACCGACCTGGACCTCCTGCCCGAGATCAGCCCCCGCTACAAGCGCCTCAACGCCGAGGAGCCCTACCGGCTCAAGGCCACCTGCATCCGCCAGAAGCTCGTCAACACCAAGCAGCGCCTCGCCAAGGGCACCCAGCACCAGCCCGGCCGCGACTACCTCGGCACCAGCGAACTCCTGCACGACCTCAGAGTCATCCAGACCTCCCTGCGCGCCCACCGCGGCGGCCTCTTCGCCGACGGCCGCCTCGCCCGCACCATCCGCACCCTGGCCGCCTTCGGGCTCCAGCTCGCCACCATGGACGTCCGCGAACACGCCGACGCCCACCACCACGCCCTCGGCCAGCTCTTCGACCGGCTCGGCGAGGAATCCTGGCGCTACGAGGACATGCCCCGCGAGTACCGCCACAAGCTGCTCGCCAAGGAACTCCGCTCCCGCCGCCCCCTCGCCCCCACCCCGGCACCGCTCGACGCGGAAGGCGCCAAGACCCTTGGCACCTTCGAGACCATCAAGCGCGCCCTGAAGGTGTTCGGCCCCGAAGTCATCGAGTCCTACATCATCTCCATGTGCCAGGGCGCCGACGACGTCTTCGCCGCCGCCGTCCTCGCCCGCGAAGCGGGCCTCCTCGACCTCCACGCGGGCTGGGCCAAGATCGGCATCGTCCCCCTCCTGGAGACCACCGACGAGCTCAAGGCCGCCGACACCATCCTCGAGGACATGCTCGCCGACCCCTCCTACCGGCGCCTGGTCGCGCTGCGCGGAGACGTCCAGGAGGTCATGCTCGGCTACAGCGACTCCTCCAAGTTCGGCGGCATCACCACCTCCCAGTGGGAGATCCACCGCGCCCAGCGCCGCCTGCGCGACGTCGCCCACCGCTACGGCGTGCGCCTGCGCCTCTTCCACGGCCGCGGCGGCACCGTCGGCCGCGGCGGCGGCCCCACCCACGACGCGATCCTCGCCCAGCCCTGGGGCACCCTCGAAGGCGAGATCAAGGTCACCGAACAGGGCGAGGTCATCTCCGACAAGTACCTCATCCCGTCCCTCGCCCGCGAGAACCTCGAACTGACGGTCGCGGCCACCCTGCAGGCCTCCGCCCTGCACACCGCGCCCCGCCAGTCCGGCGAGGCCCTCGCCCGCTGGGACGCCGCCATGGACGTCGTCTCCGACGCCGCCCACGCCGCCTACCGCAGGCTCGTCGAGGACCCCGACCTGCCGACGTACTTCCTCGCCTCCACGCCGGTCGACCAGCTCGCCGACCTGCACCTGGGCTCGCGGCCCTCCCGCCGCCCCGGCTCGGGCGTCTCACTCGACGGCCTGCGCGCCATCCCCTGGGTGTTCGGCTGGACCCAGTCCCGGCAGATCGTCCCCGGATGGTTCGGCGTCGGCTCCGGCCTCAAGGCCCTGCGCGAGTCCGGCCTCGACACCGTGCTCGCCGAGATGCACGAACAGTGGCACTTCTTCCGCAACTTCATCTCCAACGTCGAGATGACCCTCGCCAAGACCGACCTGCGGATCGCCCAGCACTACGTCGACACACTCGTCCCCGACAACCTCAAGCACATCTTCGACACCATCCGCGCCGAACACGAACTCACCGTGCGCGAGGTACTCCGCGTCACCGGAGAACAGGAACTGCTCGACGCCCAGCCGGTACTGAAGCAGACCTTCGCCATCCGCGACGCCTACCTCGACCCCATCTCCTACCTCCAGGTCGCCCTCCTCAAGCGTCAGCGCGACGCGGCCGCCGCAGGCGAGGAACCCGACCCGCTGCTCTCCCGCGCCCTGCTCCTCACCGTCAACGGCGTCGCAGCCGGCCTGCGCAACACCGGCTGACACCGCCCCGGACACGACAGTGCCCCCGAGCCCGCACAAGGCTCGGGGGCACCGTCACATCCCGCGAACCTCAGCCCCGGGCGGCCCTGCGGCGCCACAGCACCAGACCACCACCGGCGGCCACCAGCACGGCCGCCGCACCGGACAGCAGCCCCACCGGAGCACCACTGCCCGTCTCGGCCAGGTCACCGCCGCCCTGCGCCGAGGGCGACGCGGACACGGAAGCCGACGGGGCCGCCCCCGCACCGGACGACGACGCACTCGGCGAGGCACTGGCCCCGGCCGAGCCCGACGGGGAGGCGGACGCGGAGGCCGACGGCGAGCCGGACGGGGAGCCCGACGGCGTGGAGCCGCCGCCCTGCTCCTTGGAACAGTCGGTCCAGAAGACCTTCGGCTTGACCTCGCCGTTCTCGCCGTCGAAGTTCCAGAACAGCTTGTAGTGCCCGTCCGGCAGCGTCATGTCCGCCGTACGGCCATGACCACGGGCGTCCAGGGTGACATGACCCGTCTTCACCGTCTTGCCCTTGGGCTTGCCGGTCGGGGCCCACACCTCGATGTGCCAGCTCACCTGCTGCAGGCCGTCGAAGTTGAAGGCGTCCAGGTAGAACGAGCACACGTGCGGCTCGTTGCGCTGGTCGTACTCGTCCGTGGCGGACTTGTGGATCTTCACGTCGCCGTTGTCGCCGCGAGCCGAGGCATGGGCGGACGCATGGGCGGACGGAGCGGTCAGCAACGCTGCTGAGGCGACGGCGACGAAAGCACCGGCGCGCATGAGGGTACGCATGGGCAGTCCATCTTCGAGAAAACGGAACGGAAGATGTGGAGGGGGCGGCTCAGCATCAGGCCCACACAGACCACAGGTCAATCACGAAGCAGCAACAGCCACTTCAACCACAAGCGCCAGGCGAGTCGACACCGGTCACAGCGCCACAAACGCAGCCGTCAGCAGCGCCACTCCCGACCCCGCCAGCACCCACCCCGTCCGCCTCAGCCGCAGCCCGCCCGCCACCACCACGGACGCCATCAACAACGCCCCGGCCAGCGGAAGCCACGCGTACAGGACCCCGGCAGGACCCGAACGGACCACGTCGTCCGTACCCGGCCTCACCACCACGTCGTACGTCCGCCCCCGCCGCACCGCCACCGTCTGCTCGATCGTCACACGGTCACGCGCCGCCGCCCCCGCCGACAACGGCCTGAACGGACCACTGCACACATCCGCCCCACACCGCGTCACCTCGATCGTGCCGCGCTCACGACCCTTGGTCAGCATCACGAACTGCGCCGTACCCCACGACCCCCACACCCCGCCCACCAGGATCAGCGCGGCGACCGCACCCGTCACCACCACCCGCAACGACCGGAGCGCGGCGTACGAGGCCCGGCGAGAACGGGCGGCGGTGGCAGACATGGCGGGGATCATGGGACATCCCCGCACACCCGGTCAACCCCGCAGGGCGACACATCACGAGTTGTACGTACTCTGCGCCCGCTCCAGCCCATCGATCACCAGGCACTCCACCGCATCCGCCGCCCGGTCCACGAAGTAGTCCAGCTCCTTGCGCTCCGCGGAGGAGAAATCCTTCAACACGAAGTCCGCCACCTGCATACGCCCCGGCGGACGCCCGATCCCGAACCGCGCCCGGTGATAGTCCGACCCCAGCGCCTTCGTGATCGACTTCAACCCGTTGTGACCGTTGTCGCCACCACCGAGCTTCAACCGCAGCGTCCCGTAATCGATGTCCAGCTCGTCGTGCACCGCCACGACATTCCCCACCGGCACCTTGTAGAAGTCCCGCAGCGCGTTCACCGGGCCACCCGACAGGTTCATGAACGACATTGGCTTCACCAGGACCACCCGACGGCTCCCCGGACCAGGCGGCCCGATCCGCCCCTCCACCACCTGCGCCTGAGCCTTCCCCGCCCGCTTGAACTTCCCCCCGACCCGCCCCGCCAGCAGATCCACCACCATGAACCCCACGTTGTGCCGGTTCATGGCGTACTCGGGCCCCGGATTACCGAGCCCCACGATGAGCCAGGGCGCGCCTGGATCGGTCGTCACGTCCACGTCTCCTCTATACGCGCCAGCCGCCACTCCCGAAGGAGCAGCGGCTGACGAAACGGTGTCGGTGAGGGATCAGGCCTCGGCAGCGGCCTCTTCGCCCTCGGCCTCGCCCTCAGCGGCCTCCTCGGCCTGCGCGGACAGCACCTGCAGGACCACCGCGTCCTCGTCCACAGCCAGCGTCACACCCTTCGGCAGCGCGATGTCCTTCGCGAGGACCGACGCACCGGCCTCCAGGCCCTCGATCGAGACGGTCAGCGCCTCGGGGATGTGCGTGGCCTCCGCCTCCACCGGCAGCGCGTTCAGCACGTGCTCCAGCAGGTTGCCACCCGGGGCCAGCTCGCCCTCGGCGTGCACCGGAATCTCGACCGTGACCTGCTCGCCGCGCTTCACCAACTGCAGGTCCACGTGCTCCAGGAAACCCTTCAGCGGGTCACGCTGCACGGCCTTCGGGATCGCCAGCTCGTTCGACTTGCCGTCGATGTCCAGCGAGATCAGAACGTTCGGCGTACGCAGCGCCAGCAGCAGGTCGTGACCCGGGAACGTCAGGTGCAGCGGCTCGGAACCGTGCCCGTACAGCACGCCCGGAACCTTGCTGTCACGGCGGATACGACGCGCGGCACCCTTGCCGAACTCGGTGCGCGTCTCAGCGGAGATCTTCACCTCGGACATCTCTCACTCCTCGTAGTAGTACGTAGGACAAACGGTCGGGGTCACCCGGCCACGAACGGCCTGCTACGAAGAGCGCGTCGATAACGGACCGCCGCAATCGAAAAACGAGTGCGGCCTCCCTCGCCGAGCAACTGCAGCAGTTTACTCGCACAAGGAGGCCGCACCCAAAACGATCACCACCAGCCCCAAGGCCGGCAGCTCCTACTGCTCGTCGAACAGGCTCGTCACCGAACCGTCCTCGAACACCTCACGCACCGCACTCGCGATCGTCGGAGCGATCGACAACACCGTGATCTTGTCCAGGTCCCGGCCCAGCTCACCCGGCGTCGGCAGCGTGTCCGTGAAAACGAACTCACTCACCCGCGAGTTCTTCAGACGGTCCGCCGCAGGACCCGACAGCACACCGTGCGTCGCCGTCACGATGACATCCTCCGCACCGTGCGCGAACAACGCGTCCGCCGCCGCACAGATCGTGCCACCCGTGTCGATCATGTCGTCGACCAGGACACACACCCGGCCCTCGACCTCACCCACGACCTCGTGCACCGTCACCTGGTTCGCGACATCCTTGTCCCGCCGCTTGTGCACGATCGCCAGCGGCGCACCCAGCCGGTCGCACCAGCGGTCCGCGACCCGCACCCGGCCGGCATCCGGCGACACCACGGTCAGCTTGTCCCGGTCCACCTTCCCGCCCACGTAGTCCGCCAGCAGCGGCAGCGCGAACAGGTGATCCACCGGACCGTCGAAGAAACCCTGGATCTGGTCCGTGTGCAGGTCCACCGTCAGGATCCGGTCCGCACCCGCCGTCTTCATCAGATCAGCGATCAGACGCGCCGAAATCGGTTCACGCCCCCGGTGCTTCTTGTCCTGCCGCGCGTAACCGTAGAAAGGCACGATCACGGTGATGGAACGCGCCGACGCACGCTTCAGCGCGTCGATCATGATCAACTGCTCCATGATCCACTTGTTGATCGGAGCCGTATGGCTCTGGATCAGGAAGCAGTCGGCACCCCGCGCCGACTCCTGATAACGCACATAGATCTCACCGTTCGCGAAGTCGAAGGCCTTCGTCGGGACAACCCCGACACCCAGCTGCTGGGCGACCTCCTCGGCAAGCTCGGGGTGGGCGCGGCCGGAGAAGAACATCAACTTCTTCAGGCCGGTCGTCTTGATCCCGGTCACGACACTGTCTCCTCAGAGGTCATAACTCAGCTGGGCATCCAGAAGCCGCCACAGCCACAACGGCTGGAAACGGACGACCGTCTCAGCTGGTGGGGTGCGGGTGTGCACTTATCACGGTACGCCGTCACAGACGCACCTGATTCCGGTCAGCCCTCACCATCCGACTCCCGGGAAGCCGCCTCAGCCGCCTTCGCAGCCGCACTCCCCGGACGCTTACGAGCCACCCAACCCTCGATATTCCGCTGCTGACCACGGGCCACAGCCAGCGAACCGGGCGGCACATCCTTCGTGATCACAGAACCGGCCGCGGTGTACGCGCCGTCCCCGACCGTGACAGGAGCCACAAACATGTTGTCCGAACCGGTACGGCAATGGGACCCCACCGTCGTGTGGTGTTTGTCCTGTCCGTCATAGTTCACGAAGACACTCGCGGCACCGATGTTCGTGTACTCACCGATCGTCGCATCACCGACATACGACAGATGCGGAACCTTCGTCCCCTCACCGATCGACGCGTTCTTCGTCTCCACGTACGTACCGACCTTCGACTTCAGCCCAAGACGCGTGCCCGGGCGAAGGTAGGCGTACGGACCGACGGAAGCCTGCGGCCCGACCACCGCGCCGTCGGACACCGTGTTGTCCACCCGCGCCCCCGCACCGACCTCCGTGTCCCGCAACCGCGCGTTCGGGCCGACCTCCGCACCCTCACCGACGTGCGTCGAACCCAGAAGCTGCGTACCCGGGTGCACGACGGCGTCCTGCCCGAAAGTCACGGTGACGTCGACCCAGGTCGTCGCCGGATCGACCACAGTCACCCCCGACAGCATCGCAGCCGTCAGCAGCCGGTCGTTGAGGATCCGGCGCGCCTCGGAGAGCTGCACCCGGTTGTTGATGCCGGCGATCTCACGATCATCGGCGGCAACACACGCCCCCACCCGATGCCCGGCCCCCCGCAGAATCCCCAGCACATCCGTCAGGTACTCCTCACCCTGACTGTTGTCCGTCCGGACCTGCTTCAGCGCCTCGGCCAGCAACCGGCCGTCGAAAGCGAACACACCCGAGTTGATCTCACGAATCGCCCGCTGCGTGTCACTCGCGTCCTTGTGCTCGACGATCGCGGTGACGGCACCCGAGTCGTCCCGCACGATCCGGCCGTAGCCCGTCGCATCCGGGACCTCGGCCGTCAGCACGGTGACGGCGTTGCCGTCCTCACCATGGGTCGCGGCCAGCCGCCGCAGCGTCTCACCGGTCAGCAGCGGCGTGTCACCGCACACGACCACCACGGTCCCCTCGACGGACCCGCCCAGCTCCTCAAGAGCCATCCGCACGGCGTGCCCCGTACCGTTCTGCTCGGCCTGCACGGCCGTACGGACATCCGGGTCGATCTCGGCCAGGTGCGCGGAGACCTGCTCCCGGGCATGGCCCACGACGACGACGAGATTCTCGGGCTTCAACTCGCGCGCGGAGGCGAGCACATGCCCGACGAGGGAACGACCGCAGATCTCGTGCAGGACCTTGGGTGTGGCCGACTTCATACGGGTGCCCTCACCCGCTGCAAGAACAACGACGGCGGCCGGGCGGTTGGCGCTCACGGGGATGCCCTTCGGCTTCAAGGGTGGGGTGGACATCCGCAGGATACCGGGGCGTTTCTCGGGGGACATGCGAGCGGGCCCTGACTGGGGCAGTCAGGGCCCGAACCGAGGTCTTGTGTGCTGTGGCTCCCGGAGAAGGATTCGAACCCTCATTCAACGGACCAAAACCGTTTGTCCTACCCTTAGACGATCCGGGATAGTTTGCACGCTATGTCCGATTTTGCTGATCGGCGTCGCGTGCGGACTCCACTATGCCGTACCAGGAGCCTTCGATGCGACGGTACAAGTCGGCGCCCTTCAGGACTTTGATCACTAGGCAACCTCGGTAGTTGTCGCCGGTGTTCTTGCGCATCGTCTTGGGGTTGTGCTTCTGAGGGTTGTCTTGTTAAAGGCGGAGCGGTCGGCACCCACGAGGTCGGCCCAGTAGGTCTCGGCGCCTGAGACGTCAGCGCTCTCGTGGATCATCACGGTGTACCGCAGGCGCTCGCGCTCGACTCCGAGCAGGTCGAGCCAGGCGAGGAAGACCTTGATCATGCCCGGATCGCTGTTCACGAAGGTGACTTGCTCGCGGCGGTCGTACGGCTTGTCCTTGCCGCCCTCGGCCCAATAGAGGCTCACGCCCACCAGGAACAGCTCCCGGGCCGACAGGCTGCCGATCGCCTGCTTGGCCGCATCCTTGGTTCGCTGCCGTTCCTCGTCGCGAATACGGAGCTTCGCCTCCCAGCCGCGCCGGGCGATTGCGGCGGCCTGTTCGGGGCTGCGCCTGCGCTCCGGCCTCGGCAGATCTCGCACCCAAAGCGACACCGAGCTCCGAGAGCACCCCAGCTCCGCCTCGATCTGGTCGTACGTCCAGCCCTGGAGCCGTAGCTCTCGCGCCCTCGCGCGCAGGTCGTCCTTGGCGCGGGGGCGCTTCGTCCATTCCGGTGGTGGCTCTCCCTTCACCAGCTGGTTGAGGATGTCGTTGTTGAAGATCTTCAGCTCGTCGCGGATCTGCCGGAGGCTGTAGCCGCCGCGCCGTAGCGCCACCGCCCGCTCCCGTAGCCCCTCGAAGTCCGCGTACTTGCCGTGTGTGTGTGCCATGGGCATAACCTCTGGGCGGAATCCGTCCTTCCGGGGTCGAACGGTGTGCGAATCAGCAGTTCGAGGGATTCCGGGGCGTTTCGCTTCTGTTCGGTTACGGAGTGTGGTGTGGCGCAGTCGTGGAAACTCGCCGGAAAAGGCGTGCGGGGCGCCCGTAGGCTGGGGCCATGACCACGTCGGGGGAAGTGCACAGCGCGGCCGGGGGGCCGTGGTGGTGGGTGCGGTGGCGTAGTGCCGTGCTCGATGTCGGGCTCGCGGTGGTGTCCGCCGTGGAGTGTGCGGTGGAGGGGCTTCAGTTCTCGCGCGATGCCGGGTTGCCGGCGCCGGTGGGGATGGTGTTCGGGCTGTTCGCGGGGCTGACGCTGTTGTTGCGGCGGCGGTGGCCCGTTGCCGTCGTGCTGGTGAGCATCGCCGTCACGCCGGCGCAGATGGGGTTCCTGATGGGGCTCGTCGGGTTGTACACCCTTGCGGCTTCGGAGTTGCCTCGGCGGATCATCGGTGCGTTGGCGGGGATGTCGTTCGTGGGGATGTTCGTCGTCACGTATGTGCGGGCGCATCAGGGGATGGTTCGGGGGGATCTGTCCATCGCTGGTGGGTTCATCCCGTTTCTGTCGGTCACGACCGCACTCGGTATGACCGCCCCTCCGGTGCTTCTCGGTCTGTATGTCGGTGCCCGGCGGCGGCTGATGGAGAGCTTGCGGGAGCGGGCGGATTCGCTGGAGCGGGAGCTGATGCTGCTCGCGGAGCGGGCGGAGGAGCGGGCGGAGTGGGCGCGGAGCGAGGAGCGGACGCGGATCGCGCGGGAGATGCATGACGTCGTCGCGCATCGGGTGAGTCTGATGGTGGTGCATGCGGCGGCGCTTCAGGCTGTGGCGCGCAAGGATCCGGAGAAGGCGGTGAGGAACGCCGCCCTGGTCGGGGACATGGGGCGGCAGGCGCTGACGGAGTTGCGGCAGATGCTGGGTGTGCTGCGGAGCGGGGACGGGGCTGTGGCGCGGCCTGCTCGGGCTGCTGTGTCTCTTGCGGCGGTGGGGGTGGCGGCTGCCGCCGCGGCGTCTCCGGTGGCTGAGCCGGAGTCCTCCGAGGGGCCGTGTCTCGCCGAGTTGGAGGAGTTGATCGGGCAGTCCGCCGCGGCCGGCATGGTGGTGGATCTGTCGGTGGAGGGGGAGGTGCGGTCGTATGCGCCGGAGGTGGAGCAGACGGCGTACCGGGTGGTGCAGGAGGCGTTGACGAACGTCCACAAGCATGCGGCGGGGGCGAAGACGCATGTGCGGTTGGCGCATCGCAGTGCGGAGATCGCGATGCAGGTGGAGAACGAGCCGCCGCCGGAGCCGGGTGCGGTGGGGGCGGCGCGGTTGCCGAGTGGGGGCAATGGTCTGCTGGGGATGAAGGAGCGGGTCGGTGCGCTGGGTGGGGTGTTCGTGTCGGGGCCGACGGATGCCGGTGGGTTCCGGGTGTCGGCGGTGATTCCGGCGGAGGTGGCGTGACCTGGTCGTTGCTCTCTGTCACCCGGCGGTGAGTCGTACGGGTTCGATTCCTGTCAGCAGGCTGGTGAGGCCGTGGTCGATGTCGGGGCCGAGGTACCAGTCGCCGGTGTGGTCGAGGGCGTAGACGCGGCCTTCGGTGTCGATGGCGATGAGGGTGTGGCTGTCGGTTTCCTCGCCGAGGGGGCTGACTTCGGTGTCGAGGGCGCGGCCGAGGTCGCCGAGGGTGCGGGCCATGTGGAGGCCGTGCAGGGGGTCGAGGTGGAGGGCGGCGGGGGCGAGTTGGCGGCCGGGGCCGTGGGGGGTGATGTGGAGGCCGCCGAATTCGGCCCAGGCTTCGACGGCGGCGGGGAAGACGGCGTGCCGGTGGCCTGCGGGTGAGGTGTGGCTGCGGAGGGTGTCGGCCCAGATTTCCGCTTGCTTTATGTCCCAGCGGCCTGGTTGCCAGCCTGCGGCGCGTAGTGCGGCGTCGACGGGGACGGAGAAGCGGGTGGTGGAGGTGCGGTCGGCGTGCATCTGTTCTTCGTTCGTCGGTGGGGTGTCAGTCCTGCGTGGTGGGGTCGATGATGCGGACGCCGAAGTGGGCGCTGAGTGCGGTGCAGGTGCGGCAGGGTGGGGCGAAGCTGCCGTGGAGGGGGTCGCCGTCCTCGCGGATGCGGCGGGCGGTGAGTTTGGCGTGTTTGAGGGCTTTGCGGGCTTCGCCGTTGGTCATGGGTTTGCGGGCGGCGCGTTTGCTGCGGGCGGCGTCGGCGGCGGTGATGTGGCGGGAGATGAGGATGGTTTCGGCGCAGCGTCCGGTGTAGCGGTCGCGTTGGCTGCTGGTGAGGGCGTCGAGGAAGTCCTGGACGAGGGGGTGCAGGGCGGGGGGTTGGTCGCCGCGGGCGGCGGTGCCGGTGAGGGTGGCGCCGCGGACGGAGAGGGCGGCGGCGACGGTGGGGAGGATGCCGTCGCGGCGGTGGCGGAGGGTGGGGCGGGGGGCGTGTCGGTGGTGCTCCAGCCGATGCGCGGGTCGCCGGACGTGTCTGTCGGTGCCGTGTTCATGATCGTCTTTCCCCTCCGTGCATCCCCCCGGTGGGGACACAGACTGCCAAATGCCGTGGCGGGTGCGGAAGCTGGGGCGCTGTGACACGCCCGGGTCGGGTCGTTCGGTGACGGTGGGGTGACGGCTGGTCATGTGGGGGGTGGCGGGCGGGCGGTGGGGGAGCGGTGGGCCGGTGACCGGTGTCGTCGTACCGCATAGGCTGTCGGGGTCCGCCGATCCGTATCGCCGTACAGGCCAGATGAGAAAGCCGCAGGGGGCAACCGTGACGACAGGTCGGCTCGGGCTGGGGGCACCGCCCAGCCGCCAGGCTGGGGGACAGGCCGCGCCGCCGAACGCGGCGTACGCCGGTCAGGTCGTGCACTTTCCGGACCCGGTGAGGGCGGCTCGGCATCCGAGGGGGGTGCGGGTCGACGAGTACGGTTATCCGGATTTCTCGCCGTATGCCCGTGCGGCCGCTGAGATCGCGGATCCGCCGGAGGGTTTCGGTGTCGATGAGTTGCGGCTGACGGACTATGTGTCGGCGAACGCGGCGTTGGCGGCGTCGGGGCACGAGTTGTGGGACACGGTCGCGTCGGTGGCGACGCCGCACGGTTGGACGTGGCATCACGTGCGCGGTTCGCGGCGGCTGGAGTTGGTTCCGGTCGAGGTGAAGGCGCTGCTGCGGCACCACGGGGGGATCGCGACGGCGAGGGTGGATCAGGGCAAGCGGGGGACGCGGCCGTTGCAGGAGACGCGGCCGGCGCATTTCGGGTTGCCGAAGTCGTCGGTGGCGGTGACGGAGTCGCAGGTGCAGGGGGTCGAGGAGGACCTGGGGTATCGGCTGCCGGGTGCGTATCGGTCGTTCCTGAAGGCGGCGGGTGGTTGTGCGCCGGTGGGTGCGGCGCTGGACGCGGGTCTGGGGCTGCTGGTGGACCAGCCGTTCTTCACGGTGCGGGACGAGGCGGCGGTCAATGACCTGGTGTATGTGAACAAGTGTCTGCGTGACCATCTGACGAAGGACTATCTGGGCGTCGCTTTCGTGCAGGGCGGGTTGCTGGCCGTGAAGGTGAAGGGTGACCGGATCGGTTCGGTGTGGTTCTGCGCGTACGACGACGCGCGGGATGTGGACTCGTCGTGGACGCCTGCGGAGCGGGTGGAGCGGTTGTTGCTGCCGTGCGGTGACGACTTCGACCAGTTCCTGGGGCGGCTCGCGGGTGATCCGCCGGAGTTGGAGACCGTGGCGAATCTGATGGTGGACGGTGGGTTCGCGCGTGCGGTGCCGGTGTCGTCGGCGCCGTCGGCGTCTTCGGTGGGGGAGTGAGTTCGGGCGATGGTGACGTTCGCGCAGGCGCAGGAGCGCGCGGAAGAGTGGATCAACGGGGATGTTCCGGCGTATCTGCATCGTGAGGTGCGGGTGCGGGAGTTCGAGCTCGGGTTCGTGGTGTGGGCGGAGGACCGGGAAGGGGGGCCGCGTTCGGACGGGGGCGCTCAGCGGCTGGTGATCGCCCGGGACAGCGGTGAGGCGACGTTGTGGCCGGGGCTGCCGGTGGGTGAGGTGATCCGCCGGTACGAGGAGGAGTACGGGACGCGGGACGCGGAGGTGCCCGCGGCCGCGGCGCCTGGGGCCCGGGTGGATCTGAACCAGACGTCGTTCCTGTTGACGCCGCCGGAGTGGCTCCAGGAGGCGGCGGACAGGAGGGCGGTTCCGGAGGGCCGGACGTCCGGTGACGGTGCGTCGGACGGGGCGGGTTCGCGTCCGGCCGCTGCGGCTTCTTCGGGTGCGTCGGGTACGGCGTGGCCTGCGGCCGGTGGTGGCGGGGAGGTGCGGGGTGCGTCCGCGGGGGATACGCCGTGGGCGGGGACCGACACGAACGCGGAGGCGGGCGAGGACCGTTCGGTGCCGCTGCCGGAGACGGTGTTCGCGCCGCCGTTGAGCGACTCGGACGAAGGGGCCGCGCCGCCGGACGTGAAGGCGGCGACGGTGTCGGGCGGTGCGCCGCAGGATGCTCCGCAGGTTCCGGGTGCGTCGGGTGCACCGGCGGGTGCTTCTGGGGCACCGGCGTACGGCTACCCGCAGCCTTCCGGTGGTGTGCCGGGTACTTCGCGGGCGCCGGGCGTTCCGTCGTACGGCTATCCGCAGGCTCCGGGCACGCCTGCGCCGGGCGCGCCTGAGGCTCCCGCGCCGAACGCCGCGGACATCGCGGACGCCGCGACCAGCAAGGCGGCGCCTCCTCGGACTGTGCGGGCCGGTGGTCCGCCCCATCCGCCGGGCGCGCCCGGGGTTCCGGGTGCGCGGCCGGGCGCCACGCCTGCGCCGCCTCCCCCGCCGCCGCCCGCACCGGGCGCTTCGGCGGGCGGGTATGTGCCGACGCAGCTCGTCTCGCAGCTCGGCCCGGACGGGCCCGGGGGCGCGGCGGGTCCCGGCATGCCTCCGCCGCCTCCGCCGGGAACCCCGCCGCAGGGCGGCCCCCAGGCGCCGGGTGTGCCGAACCCTCCGGGGGTGCCGAGTGCTCCTGGAACGCCGACTCCTGCGGGTCCGCCCCCGGGCGGTGTGCACCACGCGGCCACCATGCTCGCGGACCCGCACCGGCCCGGCCCCGGTGCTCCGGACGTCCCCAATCCCTCGGGCGTGCCGAGCCCTTCGGCTCTGCCCGCGGCTCCGGGGCAGCCCGGTGCTCCGGTACAGCCGGCGGCTGCCGGACGGCCCGGTGTCCCCGGCGCGCCGAACCCGCCGGGTGCTTCGCAGCCGCCGGGCGTCCCCGGTGCCGTTCATCACGCCGAGACCATGCTGGCCGGGCCGCCGGCCGCAGTCCCCGGTGCGCCCCCGCCGCCGCCCCCGGGTGTCCCCGGCATGCCTCCGGGTGCCCCGCAGCCTCCGGGACAGCCGGTGCCCGGACCGCCTGTGCCCGGACCGCCTGTGCCCGGACCGCCTGTGCCCGGACCGCCGGTGCCGGGGCAGCAGCCGCCGCCTGGGCAGCCCACCCCCGGTGCGCAGCCGTCGTACGGTTATCCGCCGCAGGGCCCGCCGACCGTCGGCCCCGGCTACCAGGCCGTGCTGCGCTACCGCGCGCAGGACGGTTCCGAGCAGCAGCTGATCCGGCGTTCGGCGCCGGGCATGCCGCACCCGGAGTGGCAGATCTTCCATGAGCTGCGTGCCATGAACGTGCCGCCGGACCAGGTGCTGGAGCTGCACACGGAGCTGGAGTCGTGCGAGCTGCCGGGTGCGTACTGTGCGCGGATGATCCGGGAGAACTGGCCGCAGGCGCGGATCACCAGCATCGCCCCGTACGGCACCGATCACGCCTCCCGCCAGCAGGGCATGCGGCAACTGCTGGCGCACCAGGGCGAGTTGCACCAGGTGGCGGACGGTCCGGCGCGTCCGGGGCCGGTGCGTGCGCCGCTGCCCGCGGTGCAGCCCGCGCCGCCTCTCCCGCCGGAGGGCGTCGCGCAGGAGCTGGCGGGTTCCTTCGGTCCGGGGATCTTCCGGTTCGAGCAGGCCGCGGTGTCCCGGCAGGGGGTGCCGCCGATCGTGGCGCACACCCTGGTGGTGGCGGGACTGCCGTTCGACATGGGCCCGTTCTTCTGGGCGCAGGCCCAGCCCGGCCGTCCGGTGCCGACGCTGGCGGAGCTGGCGCAGGAGCGCGGGGTGCAGCCGGCCCCGGACGCGGGCTCGTACCTGGTCATGGGCAGCGACTTCGGCAAGGCGATCTGTGTGCAGTACGGGACGGCGAACATCGTCGCGGTGCCCGTGGAGGCGGGGCCGGGCGGTGCTTCCGTGCCGCCGCAGTTCGTGAACACGGGCCTGCCCGAGTTCGTTCGGGCGCTGGCCCTGCTCGGCCGGATGTGGCGGCTGCGCTACGGCCTCAACCAGGAGCAGGCGGGCCGCTGGACGGTGGACTTCCAGGCGCAGCTGGCGTCGCTGGACCCGGCGGCGCTGGCTTCGCCGGAGAGCTGGTGGTCGGTGTTGCTGGAGCAGATGTGGGACGGGTTGCTGTGAGGTCGTCTCGAACAACCCTTTGCTGACGCTCCATCAGGTTTGGGCCCGCTCGTACGGACGACCGGGCCCGGCCGCTTTTTCGGGTGGTCTTCGGGGCGATCCGTTGCTTGTGCGTGGAGTGTCGCGTTATGAACACTTCTGACTGATCCATCAAGATGTGCGCAAAATCATCGATTCGTGGGTCAGCTGGAGAGGGGTTCCACGATGAGCAGCGCATCGAGGTCGCCGTACGGCTTCGTGTCCGTGCGGCGCGGCTACCGTCCCGACCAGGTCGACGCCTACACCTCGGCCCTCTCACGGGAACGGGACGCAGCCTGGGAGCGGGCCGCCAGGCTGACGGTGCTGGCCAAGGAGATGGAGGCCGGCCTGCTGCGGCTGCGGGAGAGGGTGGCGCAGCTTCCCGCGCAGACCTATGAGGGCCTGGGCGATCGGGCCGGCCGGCTGTTCGACCTGGCGCGGGAGGAGGCCGAGGTCCTGCGGGAGGAGGCACGGCAGGACGCCGGGCGTGTGCTCGCGCAGGCGGAGCAGGAGGCGCGGCGGGTGCGGGACGAGGCGCAGGCGTACGCGGACGAGGTGCGCGGTGAGGCCGAGGAGCGGGTCCGCATCCGGTTGCTGGCGGCGAGGGCCGAGGCCGACGACGTACGGATCACGGCGCGGCGTGAGGTGAAGCAGGGGCGCGGGGAGGCGTTGGCCGCGCTGCGTGAGGTGCGGCAGCGCACGGCGGCGCTGCTCGCCGAGCAGGAGCGGGAGCACGCCGAGCGCTGCGCGGACGAGGAGCGGGTGGCGGCCGAGCGGGTCGCGGAGGCCGAGGCGTGGGAGGCGGAGCGGGTGGCGCGCGCGGAGGCCGCGCTGGCGGAGGCGCAGCGGGCGCTGGCGGAGGCCGAGGAGTCGGCCCGGCAGGTGCAGCGGGACGCCCAGGCGCGCGCGGCCGAGCTGGTCGCGGAGGCGCGGCTGCGGGAGGACCGTATCGCCCGGGAGACGGAACGGGTGCTGCGGGAGCACGGCGAGGTCTGGGACTGTGTGCAGGCCCAGATGGACCATGTGCGCAACAGCCTGGCCATGCTGACGGGCCGGGCTCCCGCGGAGTAGACGGCCCCTGCGGCCTCCGTGCGCGCCCGGCCGTTCGTCAGCCGCTCCTGCGGGTGGCCCCCGCCAGGATCCAGCCTTCGACCGCCTCGTACTGCCGGCGCTGCTCGGCGGCCTGACCGCGGCCGGAGGCGAGCGTGCCCAGCCAGCCGTAGGCGAAGCCGAGCGGGATGGAGAGGAGGCCGGTAGTGGTGAACGGGAACCAGTTGAAGTCGGCCTCGGGGAAGGCCGCGGCGGGGGAGCCGGAGACGAGGCTGGTGCCGGTCATGAGCACGAGCGTGGTCAGGGTGCCGCCGATCAGCGTCCACAGCAGGCCGGTTCGGGTGTAGCGGCGCCAAAAGAGGCTGTACACCAGGGCCGGTGCGATCGAGGACGCGCCGATGCAGAAAGAGAGCGTGGCCAGCGGCTGCAGGCTGCGGTGCTGTACGAGGGTGGCGAGCAGGATCGCCACCGCGCCCACCGCCATCGCCGACAGGCGTGCCGTGGTCATCTCGCGTCGCGGGGGCGTCTCGTGCCTCAAGGCGGCGAAGACGTCGTGGGCGAGGGAGTTGGCGCAGGCGAGGATCATTCCGGCCACGGAGGCGAGGAGGGTCAGGAAGATCGCCGCGGTGACCGCGGTGAACAGCAGTGTCGCTACGGTCGACACGTCCGTCCCGAACGCGGCCCGGGAGCCCAGCAGATAGGCCGTACGGCCCTGGGGGTCGGCCGCCGCGATGGTGGCGCGTCCGATCAGGGCGGTCGCGCCGAACCCGACGACCGTGATGACGGGCACGAACAGGGCCACCGACGGCACCGCCCAGGACATCGAGCGACGTACCTGCCGGGCACTGTTCGCCGTGTACATCCGCATGGTGATGTGCGGCAGGCAGGCGCCGCCGAGCACCACTGTGAGCTCAGAGCTGATCATGTCGAGGCGGGGTGCCGGGCCGCCCGCGAACTCCAGGCCCGAGTGGAGGAAGGCGGGGCCGACGCCGCTGTTCTTCGCGGCTGCTGCGAACAGCGCGCCCGGGTCCCAGTCGAAGCGGTGCAGGATGAGCCCGGCGACGACCAGTCCGGAGCCGAGCAGCATCACGATCTTCAGTATCTGGATAAGGGCCGTGCCCTTCATCCCGCCGATCGCCGCATAACTGATCATCAGCGCGCCGATTCCGATGATGCAGCCCGTCTTCAGGGCGTCGCTGGAGAAGCCGAGGATGAAGGCCAGCAGGTCGCCGGTCCCGGCGAGTTGTACGAGCATCAGCGGCAGCAGCGCGGCGATGGTCACGGCGCAGGCCGTGATGCGCACCGCCCGCCCGGGCATCCGCCGTGCCAGCACGTCACCCATGGTGAACCGGCCCGCGTTGCGCAGGGGCTCGGCCAGCAGGAACATCAGCAGCATCAGCGACAGTGCCGTGCTCAGTGCGAGGACGACACCGTCGTATCCGGTGAGGGCGATGATCCCGCCTGTGCTGAGTACGGTGGCGGCGGAGATGTAGTCGCCCGCGATGGCGAGGCCGTTGCGCATCGGGGACAGGGAGTTGTAGCCGGTGTAGAACTCGACGAGGTCGTCTCGGTCGGGTCCGGTCATCACGCACAGCAGGAGCGTGATCGTGGCGACCGTGGTGAACGCCACGAGTGACATGGCCTGTGCGGAGCTGCTGAATCCGGTGATGCCTCCCGGCAGGCTCGCCGCGGTCATCGTGCCGCCCCCCGCCCGGTGTCCGGTTCGGCCTGTCTGCGGATGCGGTCGGCGATCGGGTCGACGCCGTGGCGTGCCGTGTACTCGTACACGGCGATCGCGACGCAGGTGACGGGGAGTTGGAGCAGTCCGAGCAGCAGGCCCATGGTGAGGCCGCCGGAGACCGTGGCTGTCATGAAGGAGGGCGCGAACGCGGACAGCAGCAGGAACAGCACGAAGTAGCCGAGGGCGGTCAGGGTGGCCACGCGCCGCTGCCACCGGTAGGCGGTGCGCAGCAGACGCAGGTCGCTGTGGTGTCCGAGCGGCGGATGGGACGGCGTCCGTGGCCGGGCCGGTGGGGCGGGAGGCTGCTGCCAGGGGTACGTCGGATAGGTCGGGTACGAGGGTGGCGAGTGGTGCGGTGCTGAGTATTCGGGGGACGAGTGCCGCGGTATGAACGCGTCGGACATCCCGGTTCTCCTTGCGTGGCTCGGGTCCGGTGCGGCGGACCGCAGGGAGCGGGGGGTGAGCGACGCACGCTACTCGTGGGTTCCGGGCGGCGTGGGCTTTTCGGCAAACTGGCCGGTCGGTATGCGCTTACTACACCGACCTGTGACGTTACCCACGGTTACTTCAAGAGAGGTCGCCGCGGCAGGCCGGTGGGTGGCGGATAGGCTGGCGGGCGTGTTCGTACTGGAACTGACCTACACCGCCCCGCTCGAAGCGGTCGACGCCGTCATTCCGGCGCATGTGACCTGGCTGGACGAGCAGTACGCCGCAGGTGTCTTCCTCGCCTCCGGCCGCAAGGTCCCGCGTGACGGCGGGGTCATCCTCGCCGCCGGCGAGGACCGCGAGGAGATCGAGCGCCTGACGGCGACCGACCCGTTCGTGGCGGCGGGCGTGTGCGCGTACCGGATCACCGAGTTCCTGGCGACCAAGACGGCGCCCGCGCTGGCCGCGTACCGGCAGCGGCTGCCCTCCTGAGGCGCGATGCGCGGCGCCTGACGCACGTGGGCTACACTTGATCATGTACTGGCCGCCGGAACTCCCGGTGCCCGGTGGTGCGTTGGTGGTCCAAGGAAAGACGCCCCGCTTCCTGCGGGGAGATGCAGGTGCAAGGCCTGCCCGGCGCTCTGATGCGAACCCCCACTCCGCGGACTGCGGGGTGGGGGTTCGTCCTTCCTGTGCGTGGGCCCTCGTTACGCCGGGGTCCACTTCTGGTTGTCGCCGCCGTTGCAGGACCACAGGACGAGGTTCGTGCCGTTGGACGTGGCCGCGTTGTAGGCGTCCAGGCACAGGCCCGCGTTGACGTTCGTGATCGTGCCGTCCGAGTTGACGTTCCACTTCTGGTTGGTCTGGCCGTTGCAGTCCCAGATGACGGCCTTGGTGCCGTTGGAGGTGCCGGAGTTGTAGGCGTCCAGGCACTTGTTGCCGTACACGACCAGCTCCTTGCGGGAGGTGTACGTCCAGGACTGGTTCTGGCCGCCGTTGCAGTCCCACAGCTGGGCCTGGGTGCCGTTGGTGATGGTGTTGTTGTCGATGTCCAGGCAGCGGCCGGACTGCTTGCCGATGTACAGGGCGCCGTTCGCGCCGGGCAGCGGCCGGACCGTGATCGAGTCGAGGGTCGGAGCGCCGGAGAAGGCGAGGGTGTTGGCGGAGCCCTTCGACAAGGAGACGGCGACCGAGATCGTGCCGGGGCCGGCGCCGGTCGGCGGGAAGGAGACCGTCGTGGCGTTCTGGCCGTTGACCTGGAGCGTGGCCTTGCGGGCGGTCGAGGTGCTGTTGGTGTAGGAGACGTCGACGGTCTGCAGGCCGGTGCTCGCTGCGGCCACGCCGCTGAAGCCCGACGTGCCGGTGTAGGTGCTGCTCGCGGCCTCCGTGCCGCCGGTGACCGTGAGCATCACCGAGCCGCCGGCCGGAACGCTGGTGGTGTAACTCGTGCCGTACGAGCCGACGTTCTGCCGCGCCCACAGGTCACGGACGGTAGCGCTCGCGTTGGTCAGGCCGAGGTCGGACCAGCGGACGGTCATGTTCTGCGCGGTGGACGTGCGGTTGAGGAGGACGACGGCGCGGTTGCCGGTGCCGGACAGGACCTTGCCGTACACCTGGAGCCCGGTGGTGTCCTCGGCGACCTTGACGCCCTGGAGGCCGCGCGTGTCCTGGTCGACGGCGATGACCTCTGGGTTCTTGAGGATGTCGGCCGTCTCGGTGGTCATGGTCGCGAGGTTGTTGCCGGCGAGCAGCGGGGCGCCGGAGATGGCCCACAGGTTCATGTGGGTGCGGTTCTGGGCGGCGTTGAAGCCGTTCATGCCGACGATCAGCATGTCGGCGTCGTTGTAGTAGCCGGTGTGCTGGGCGGTGGGGTGCAGGTTCCTGTCGTAGTTGGTCAGGAGTCTGCTCATGGACGCCTGCTCGCCGTAGAAGATGATGTCGTCGTTGGTCCGCCACATCGCGCCCTGGCCCGGGGCCCAGTTCCACGTGTTCTGCCGGCCCCAGTTGCACAGCGACAGGGTCATCGGGCGGCCGGTGGTGGCCGTGGCCCTGCCGATCGCGTCGCTGATGGCCTGGTACGTCGACTTCGCGTCGAGTCCCTCCCTCTCACCGCCGCACCAGTCGACCTTGACGAAGTCGAAGCCCCACTTGGAGAACTGGAGGAAGTCCTGGTCGTAGTGGCCCTCGCTGCCGGAGCCGGGCGCGGCGGGGCGGCCGGTCGGGTAGTAATAGCCGCAGCCGTCCTTGCCGGCGTCGGTGTAGATGCCCGCCTTCAGGCCCTTGCTGTGAATGTAGTCGGCGATGGCCTTCATGCCGCCCGGCCACTCCGTCTCGTCGACGGTGATGGTGCCGGCGCTGTCGCGGGTGCCCTGCCACCAGCCCTCGTCGATGTTGATGTACTGGTAACCGGCCGCCGGCAGGCCCGCGGCGACGAACGCGTCGACCTGCTGCTTGATGACGTTGTAGTCGATCTTCGCGGCGAAGCTGTTCCAGGAGGCCCAGCCCATGGGGGCGGTGGGCACGGGGATCTGGCGGGGTGCGGTGGCCGCCGCGGCGGACGTGGGCTCGGCGAAGAGGAGGGCGGCCGTCGCGGTGAGGGCGAGGGCGAGGAGGCGTGCGGCGCGGGTTCTGGAGCGGTGGAGGAGGTGCCGTGGTGGGGGGAACATGCGGCTCCTAGCGTGATCGATGCGTCGAAATATCGAACGAGGATCGACAAACCGAACGTGATGGCGCGCCGAACGTAGAGCCGGGGGAGGAGGAAGTCAACGGGTGCGGCAGGAGCGGGACTTGTCGGTGGCTCCGGTTTCCTCCGTTCCGGTGCCGCCGGTGCCGCCGGTGCCGTGAGGAGCAGTAAGCGGGCGTCGGTAGCGGATGCCGGGGCGGCCGGCCACAACGGTGTCCCCGACCGCGGTGAAGCCGTTGCGTTCGAGGACGGTTCGGGACGCCGCGTTGTCGCAGGTGGTGACCGCGGCGAGGGCGGTGAGTCCGTACGCCGAGGCGGCCAGCCGGCACACTCCGCGACCGCGGCGCCGGCCGCACCCCGGCCGGCGGCGCGTTCGCCGATGCGGTAGGCGAGTTCGGCGCATCCGTCCTCGACGTCGACGAGGTTGACCCGGCCGATCAGGGACCCCTGCTCGTCCGTCACGACGTGGAAGTGGCACATACCGGCGTCCTGTTCGGCGAGGAGCGACCGGTGGCGGACGGCGAACTCGGCGAAGTACGCATCCCACGGTCCGACACGGTGCGGGTGAAGTACGCCCGGTTCTCCCGCTCGAAGGCCAGCAGGGCATCGGCGTGGTCGGCCCGCAGCCGCTCCGGCTTCACCATGGCCACACGGTGGGGCCGCTCAGTCCTTGAGCACGGGGAATTTCCGCGGGGCCACGAACAGCAGCACCAGGAACGCCGCCGCGGCCGCGCACGAAGCGCCCAGGTACACGGCGTGCACCGCGTCCGCGATCGCCCGGCGGGTCGCCTCCGGTGTGGTGCCCGCGTTCAGGCCACGCGTCACCGCGTCCAGATGGCCCGACCCGCCCAGGCGGGAGGCCAGGACCCCGTTGGCGACCGCGCCGAACACCGACGCCCCGATCGTCTGGCCGGTCTGACGGCAGAACAGGACGGACGCCGTCGTCGTCCCCCGCTCCGCCCAGCCGACCGTCGACTGCACACCCACGATCAGCGGCAGCTGGAACAGGCCCAGCGCGCCGCCCAGCAGGAGCATCAGGAGGGCCGGCTGCCAGGGCGAGCCGGGGTACGGCAGGAACGGGAACGCCAGCAGGAGCAGCGCGGCCAGGCCGATGCCCAGGATCGCCGTGTCGCGGAAGCCGATGCGCCGGTACACGTGCTGGCTGAGCGCTGCCGACACCGGCCAGCTGAGCGTCCACACGGAGAGGACGAACCCGGCCGCCACCGGGGCGAGACCGAGCACCGCCTGCGCGTACGTCGGCAGGAAGACCGACGGGGCCACCATCAGCAGCCCCAGCGCGCCGAGCGCCAGATTGACCGCGGCGATCGTACGGCGCCGCCACACCCACCCCGAGATGATCGGCTCGGCCGCCCGGCGCTCCACCGCCACCACCAGCGCGACCAGCGCGAGCCCCGTCCCGAACAGCGCCAGCGACGGCGCCGACAGCCACGGCCAGGCCACCCCGCCCTGCACCAGCGCCGTCAGCAGCACGCCCCCGCACGCGAACACCGCGAGGGCGCCCGCCCAGTCGATGCGGGGGCGCGGGCGCGACTCCCTGTTCGGCTCGTGCAGACGGCGGACGATCAGCCACAGCGCGACCATCCCGATCGGCAGGTTGAGCAGGAAGATCCACCGCCAGTCCGCGTAGGCGGCGAGCACCCCGCCGAGCCCCGGGCCCGCCACCGCGGACACGGCCCACACCGTGGACAGCTTCGCCTGGATCTTCGGGCGCTCCTTCAGCGGATACAGGTCGGCTGCGAGCGTCTGCACCGTGCCCTGCAGGGCGCCGCCGCCCAGGCCCTGCACGATGCGGAACGCGATCAGCGCGCCCATGCTCCAGGCGAGCGCGCACAACAGCGAGCCCAGCAGGAAGACGGAGGCGCCCGCGATCAGCACCGGCTTGCGGCCGAAGGTGTCGGACAGCTTGCCGTAGACGGGCAGCGTCACCGTCACGGCCAGCAGATAGCCGGAGAACAGCCACGAGAAGACGGAGAATCCGCCGAGGTCGCCCACGATCTGCGGTACGGCCGTCGAGACGATGGTCGCGTCCAGCGCGGCCAGCGCCATCGTCAGCATCAGCGCGGCGACGACGGCCCCGCGGTGCCGTGTCGCGTCCTGGGTGCGGCCGCCCGCGGCGGCCCGTATGTCCGTCTCCCCCTGGTCCACAGGAATCCTCTCCCGGTCGTTTCCCTGTGCACGTATCTGCCGTACGACACCCTCTCACTCGTGGCGCCCGCCTGGGGAGAGTTGACCCTCACGCGACGTCAGGGTGGACAGTGGGTGGGCCGACGGGTGGAGGCAAGCCCCGAGGCCGGTCCACCTCGAGGTGGAGGACCCCTAGGGGTTCCTCCGTATCGGGGCCCGGGGAGGGCTCGTCCCACCGGAGGACGAGAGGGACCGGGCCCGTTCCTTAGCCTGGCTTTACGCCGCTGGGGAGCGGTCGGGGCGCACGGGGGTCGCGCCGGCCGCACCAGAGGGGGTGGGGTTTTCCCCAGCGGAAGACGGGGCCGGGCACCAGCGCGCCGGCCCCTGGGCCGGCACCAGACTGACCGGCGTACTCATCACACCGATCGACACCGATCAGCGCACTCACGCGCATGTCATTCACTGATGGACAAAAGGGGATCAACCATGACATCGGCCGTGACCATTCCCAGGCACGGGGGCACTGGAGGGCGTACGGCCGTTGCCGCGCGGGCTCGGCAGGTCGTGAAGGCGTACGGGGCGGGGGAGACCCGGGTGGTCGCCCTCGACCACGTCGACGTGGACATCGCCCGCGGCCAGTTCACCGCCATCATGGGCCCCTCGGGGTCCGGCAAGTCCACGCTGATGCACTGCCTCGCCGGGCTCGACACCGTGACGAGCGGCCAGATCCACCTCGACGAGACCGAGATCACCGGCCTGAAGGACAAGAAGCTCACCCAGCTGCGCCGGGACCGCATCGGGTTCATCTTCCAGGCGTTCAACCTGCTGCCCACCCTGAACGCGATCGAGAACATCACGCTGCCCATGGACATCGCCGGCCGCAAGCCGGACAAGGCGTGGCTGGACCGGGTCGTGGAGACCGTCGGGCTCGCCGGGCGGCTCAAGCACCGGCCCGGCCAGCTCTCCGGCGGACAGCAGCAGCGCGTGGCCGTCGCCCGCGCCCTGGCCGCCCGCCCCGAGATCATCTTCGGTGACGAGCCGACCGGAAACCTCGACTCCCGCGCGGGTGCCGAGGTGCTGGGCTTCCTGCGCCGGTCCGTGGACGAGCTCGGCCAGACCATCGTCATGGTCACGCACGACCCGGTCGCCGCCTCCTACGCCGACCGCGTGCTGTACCTGGCGGACGGCCGGATCGTCGACGAGATGCTCAAGCCGACCGCGGACACCGTCCTGGACCGCATGAAGGACTTCGACGCCCGGGGGCGCACGTCATGACCGTCCTGAAGACCTCGCTGCGCAACTTCTTCGCGCACAAGGGGCGCATGGCGCTGTCGGCCGTCGCGGTCCTGCTGTCGGTGGCGTTCGTGTGCGGCACGCTCGTGTTCACCGACACGATGAACACGACGTTCGACAAGCTGTTCGCGGTGACGGCGTCCGACGTGACCGTCTCGCCGAAGGTCGCCAAGAGCGACGAGACCCCGCAGAGCGGCGTGCCCGAGTCGCTGCCGGCCTCGGTGCTGGACAAGGCCCGGCAGGCCGAGGGCGTCAAGTCGGTCGAGGGCGGCGTCAGTTCGATGAACGTGACCGTCGTCGACAGCGACAACGAGAACATGGGCTCCTCCACCGGCGCCCCGACGATCGCCGGCAACTGGACGAGCAACGACCTGCGGTCGATGGACATCACGTCCGGTCACGCCCCGCGCGGGCCGACCGAGATGATGGTCGACGCCGACACCGCCGACAAGCACCACCTCAAGCTGGGCGACGAGCTGCGCACCATCGCGCAGACAGGTGACTTCCGGGCGCGGATCGTCGGCATCGCCACCTTCAAGGTGACCAACCCCGGTGCCGCGGTGGTCTACTTCGACACCGCCACCGCGCAGCGCGAACTGCTCGGGACGACCGGCCGGTTCACGAACATCAACGTCACCGCGGCGTCCGGTGTGTCGGACGAGCAGCTGAAGCAGAACGTCACGCGGACACTTTCCGGGGCCGGGTCCTTCAAGGTCCAGACCGCCAAGGAGAACGCCGACGAGAACCGCCAGGACGTCGGTCAGTTCATGAACGTCATCAAGTACGCCATGCTCGGCTTCGCCGGGATCGCGTTCCTGGTCGGCATCTTCCTGATCATCAACACCTTCTCGATGCTGGTCGCCCAGCGGACGCGGGAGATCGGCCTGATGCGGGCGATCGGCTCCTCCCGCCGGCAGGTCAACCGGTCCGTCCTGGTCGAGGCGCTGCTGCTGGGCGTCCTCGGGTCGGTCCTCGGCGTGGGCGCGGGTGTCGGTATCGCGATCGGCCTGATGAAGGTCATGGGCTCGATGGGCATGGACCTGTCGACGCGGGACCTGACGGTCAAGGCGACCACACCGGTGGCCGGCCTGGTCCTGGGCGTCGTCGTCACCGTCCTGGCCGCCTACCTGCCGGCCCGCCGCGCCGGCAAGGTCTCCCCGATGGCCGCCCTGCGGGACGCCGGCACGCCGGCCGACGGCAAGGCGGGCCGGGTGCGCGCCCTGATCGGCCTCGTCCTCACCGGCGCCGGTGGCGCCGCCCTGTACGCGGCGGCCAGTGCCGACAAGGCGAGCGACGGCTCGCTCGTCCTCGGCGTCGGCGTGGTCCTGACCCTGATCGGTTTCGTGGTCATCGGCCCACTGCTGGCGGGCGGAGTGGTCCGGGTGATCAGCGCGGTGCTGCTGCGGGCCTTCGGCCCGGTGGGCCGCATGGCCGAGCGCAACGCCCTGCGCAACCCGCGCCGCACCGGCGCCACCGGCGCGGCCCTGATGATCGGCCTCGCACTGGTCGCCTGCCTCTCGGTGGTCGGCTCCTCGATGGTGGCCTCGGCCACCGGCGAGCTGGACAAGTCGGTCGGCGCGGACTTCATCGTCCAGGGCAACCAGCGCATCGTGCCGCAGGCGGAGAAGGCCATGCAGCACAGTCCGCATCTGGCGCACGTCACCCGCTATAAGATGCTCGACGCCACCCTCACCTCGCCGGACGGCAAGGCCGACGACACCGGGATCACGGCCGCGGACCCCTCGTACGCGGACGACCTGCGCCGCACGACCACCCAGGGCACCCTGTCCGCCGCCTACGGCGACGACGCGATGTCGGTCGGCTCCGACTACGCCAAGAAGCACGGCGTGCACGTCGGCGACACCATCACCGTCGCGTTCAAGGGCGGCCGGACGGCGAAGCTCAAGGTCGCGGCGATCACCAGCGACGACACCGCCCTCGACCAGGGCGCCCGCTACATGAGCATCGCCACCATGGAGAAGTACGTACCGAAGGACAGGATCCCGCCGAACCAGATCATGTTCGCCAAGGCCGAGAAGGGCCAGGAGAAGCAGGCGTACGCGGCGCTGAAGCAGTCGATGAAGCCGTACCCGCAGTACCAGGTGCGCGACCAGACCGACTACAAGAAGGAGCTGAAGGACCAGGTCGGCCAGCTGCTCAACATGGTCTACGGCCTGCTCGCCCTCGCGATCATCGTCGCGGTCCTGGGCGTGGTGAACACGCTGGCCCTGTCGGTGGTGGAGCGGACGAGGGAGATCGGCCTGCTCAGGGCGATCGGTCTCTCCCGCCGCCAGCTGCGCCGCATGATCCGCCTGGAGTCGGTGGTGATCGCCCTCTTCGGCGCCCTGCTGGGACTCGGCCTGGGCATGGGCTGGGGCGCCACGGCCCAGAAGCTGCTCGCCCTGGAGGGCCTGAACGTCCTCCAGATCCCGTGGGGCACGATCACCGGCGTCTTCATCGCCTCGGCCTTCGTGGGCCTGTTCGCAGCCCTGATCCCGGCGTTCCGGGCGGGCCGGATGAACGTACTGAACGCCATCGCCACGGAGTAGCCCCCGAGACGGGGAGCACGCTGACTCCCGAAACGGGGAGCACGGGCGAACCGGGCGGAGCCCGGCGCCGGGGAGCACACGCTCTTCGACGCCGGGCTTCTCCTGCGCCGCCCGGTCCGGCCTGAGAGTTTTCTCGCCCGCCGCCCCTGCCCTTCCCGTCCCTGGGGGCTGCGCTGCCAGGGCCCCGCGACGGCCTTGTCCTCAAACTCCCCCAAGCTCTTCGAGCAGGGAGGACCCCCGGAGGGGCTGGAATTCAGCCCCTCCGGCGTTTGAGGAGCGGGGGTCCGGGGGCCGGCCCCCGGATGGGGTCTGGGGCGGAGCCCCTGGTGGGGTTGAAGGGGCGGAGCCCCTGAGGACGGGAAGGGTAGCGGCGGCGGGGGCGAATACCATCCGACGCCCGCACCCAGCGACCGGCCGGACGTTGTCCACAGCCCCGACGGTCACCCGCCCGGCGTCGTAGGCTGGACAACCCCGGCCCCAGAAAATCTCGCGGCCGGGTGTTCGTGTTGCCCACCCCGGGACGGATGCCCCTCCATGAGCCTGCACGGTCTGCTCGACGCCGTCGTCAAGGACGCCGCACTCGCGGAAGCGGTCAAGGCCGCGACCGACGGCAACCGTATGCACGTCGACCTCGTCGGCCCCCCGGCGGCACGCCCCTTCACCGTGGCCGCACTCGCCCGGGAGGCGGGCAGGCCCGTCCTCGCCGTGACCGCGACCGGCCGTGAGGCCGAGGACCTCGCCGCCGCGCTGCGCTCCCTGCTGCCACCCGACGGCGTCGTGGAGTACCCGTCCTGGGAGACCCTCCCGCACGAGCGCCTCAGCCCTCGCAGCGACACCGTCGGCCGCCGCCTCGCCGTCCTGAGGCGGCTCGCCCACCCGAGCTCCGACGACCCCGAGACCGGCCCGGTCTCCGTCGTCGTCGCCCCCGTGCGTTCCGTGCTCCAGCCCCAGGTCAAGGGTCTCGGCGACCTGGAACCGGTGTCGCTGAGAACCGGCCGGAGCGCCGACCTGAACGACGTCGTGGACGCCCTCGCCGCCGCCGCGTACTCCCGCGTGGAGCTGGTGGAGAAGCGCGGTGAGTTCGCCGTGCGAGGCGGCATCCTGGACGTCTTCCCGCCCACCGAGGAACACCCCCTGCGCATCGAGTTCTGGGGCGACGACGTCGAGGAGATCCGCTACTTCAAGGTCGCCGACCAGCGCTCCCTGGAGGTCGCCGAGCACGGCCTGTGGGCACCGCCCTGTCGCGAGCTGCTGCTCACCGACGACGTGCGGCAGCGCGCCGCCGCCCTCGCCGAGGACCACCCGGAGCTGGGTGAACTGCTCGGCAAGATCGCCGAGGGGATCGCCGTGGAGGGCATGGAGTCCCTCGCGCCCGTCCTCGTCGACGACATGGAGCTGCTGCTCGACGTCCTGCCCGCGGGCGCCATGGCCGTCGTGTGCGACCCGGAGCGGGTGCGCACGCGCGCCGCGGACCTGGTGGCCACCAGCCAGGAGTTCCTGCAGGCCTCCTGGGCGGCGACGGCCGGCGGCGGCGAGGCTCCCATCGACGTCGGCGCCGCCTCCCTGTGGTCCCTCGCGGACGTCCGGGACCGGGCCGGAGAGCTGGGCATGATGTGGTGGTCGGTGTCCCCGTTCGCCGCGGACGCCGACCTCACGGTGACATATGCCGCTGACGCGGCGGGCGACACCCTCACACTCGGCATGCACGCGCCCGAGACCTACCGGGGCGACACCGCGAAGGCGCTCGCCGACACCAAGGGCTGGCTCGCCGACGGCTGGCGCACCGTGTTCGTCACCGAGGGCCACGGCCCGGCGTCCCGCACGGTCGAGGTGCTGGGCAACGAGGGCATCGCGGCCCGCCTCGACGCCGACCTCCAGGCGCTGTCCCCGTCGGTCGTGCACGTGGCGTGCGGCTCGATCGAGTACGGCTTCGTCGACCCGGCCCTCAAGCTGGCCGTCCTCACGGAGATGGACCTGTCCGGCCAACGGGCGGCAGGCCGCGACGGCGCCCGTATGCCGGCCCGCCGCCGCAAGACGATCGACCCGCTGACCCTGGAGTCCGGCGACTACATCGTCCACGAGCAGCACGGCGTCGGCCGCTACATCGAGATGGTGCAGCGCACGGTCCAGGGCGCCACCCGCGAGTACCTGGTGGTGGAGTACGCCCCGGCCAAGCGCGGCCAGCCCGGCGACCGCCTCTACATCCCCACCGACCAGCTGGAGCAGATCACCAAGTACGTCGGCGGCGAGGCCCCGACCCTGCACCGCCTGGGCGGCGCCGACTGGACCAAGACGAAGGCGCGCGCGAAGAAGGCCGTCAAGGAGATCGCCGCCGATCTCATCAAGCTGTACTCCGCGCGCATGGCGGCCCCCGGCCACGCCTTCGGCGGGGACACCCCCTGGCAGCGGGAGCTGGAGGACGCGTTCCCGTACGCGGAGACCCCGGACCAGCTGACCACGATCGCCGAGGTCAAGGAGGACATGGAGAAGTCGGTCCCGATGGACCGCCTGATCTGCGGCGACGTCGGCTACGGCAAGACGGAGATCGCGGTGCGGGCCGCGTTCAAGGCGGTCCAGGACGGCAAGCAGGTCGCCGTCCTCGTACCGACGACGCTGCTGGTGCAGCAGCACTTCGGCACGTTCTCCGACCGCTACTCCCAGTTCCCGGTGAACGTCAGGGCGCTGTCCCGTTTCCAGACGGACACGGAGGCCAAGGCGGTCCTGGAAGGGCTTCGCGAGGGCGCGGTGGACGTCGTCATCGGCACGCACCGCCTGTTCTCGTCGGAAACCAGGTTCAAGGACCTCGGTCTGGTCATCGTCGACGAGGAGCAGCGCTTCGGCGTCGAGCACAAGGAGCAGCTGAAGAAGCTGCGCGCCAACGTCGACGTGCTGACGATGTCCGCGACCCCGATCCCCAGGACCCTCGAGATGGCGGTGACGGGCATCCGCGAGATGTCCACGATCACCACCCCGCCGGAGGAGCGGCACCCGGTGCTGACCTTCGTCGGGCCGTACGAGGAGAAGCAGATCGGTGCCGCGATCCGTCGTGAGCTGCTGCGCGAGGGCCAGGTCTTCTACATCCACAACCGGGTGGAGTCGATCGACCGGGCGGCGGCTCGGCTGCGCGAGATCGTCCCCGAGGCGCGGATCGCCACGGCCCACGGCCAGATGTCGGAGCAGGCGCTGGAGCAGGTCGTCGTCGACTTCTGGGAGAAGAAGTTCGACGTGCTGGTCTCCACGACGATCGTCGAGTCGGGCATCGACATCTCCAACGCGAACACGCTGATCGTGGAACGTGGCGACACCTTCGGCCTGTCCCAGCTGCACCAGCTGCGCGGCCGCGTCGGCCGTGGCCGGGAGCGCGGCTACGCGTACTTCCTCTACCCGCCGGAGAAGCCGCTGACGGAGACCGCCCACGAGCGGCTTGCGACCATCGCCCAGCACACGGAGATGGGCGCGGGCATGTACGTGGCGATGAAGGACCTGGAGATCCGCGGCGCGGGCAACCTGCTCGGCGGCGAGCAGTCCGGTCACATCGCGGGCGTCGGCTTCGACCTGTACGTGCGGATGGTCGGCGAGGCGGTCGCGGACTACCGGCGCCAGCTGGAGACCGGCGAGATCGAAGAAGAGGCGCCGCTCGAGGTCAAGATCGAGCTGCCCGTCGACGCCCACGTCCCGCACGACTACGCGCCCGGCGAGCGGCTGCGCCTGCAGGCCTACCGCGCGATCGCCTCCGTGAACTCGGAGGAGGACATCAAGGCCGTCCGCGAGGAACTCGTCGACCGCTACGGCAAGCTGCCCGAGCCGGTGGAGAACCTCCTGCTGGTGGCGGGCCTGCGGATGCTCGCCCGCGCCTGCGGTGTCGGCGAGATCGTCCTGCAGGGCACCAACATCCGCTTCGCCCCGGTGGAGTTGAGGGAGTCGCAGGAGCTGCGGCTCAAGCGCCTCTACCCCGGCAGCATCGTCAAGCCGGCCGTCCACCAGGTCCTGGTGCCCCGTCCCAAGACGGCGAAAGTCGGCGGAAAACCGCTGGTCGGGCGGGAGTTGCTGGGCTGGGTCGGGGAGTTCCTGACGTCGATCCTGGGATCGTAGCGGCCCGGATCGGGTCCTGGCGGGCCGGCTGGCCGGATCGGGTCCGGCGGGTCCTGGCGGTCCGGCGGCCCGGATCGACCGGTCGTAAGCGGTCGTATCGGGTCCGCAGCGCGTGAGCGGGACGGTTCTCGTAGGCATGACGAAGGCGATGTGAGGGACACAACCCTTTGACGGCTACCGTGAGACCGGGAGAACGCGCCCGGCGTGGGCGGTACAGGCAAGGGGAGGGCGTCGCGCGATGCGTACTGAGCGGCACGTCGGGCACCGTGGCGGGAGGCGGCGTGTCCTGCTGGCAGCCGCCGCGCTGCTGGCCACCGGATTGACGGTCACCGGGTGCGAGGGCCTCGCCCCGCCCGTGGACGGCGGACCCTCCGGTTCCGCCGTCCCGACGGCCGCCGACGGCCATGCGGTGAACCCCCTGGACAACCCCGACGGGACGAAGCCGGGGCTGGCAGCCATCACTTCGAGCGCGGACAGGGCGAAGGCCCGGTCGCTGATCGAGAAGGTGGTGACGAAGGGCCGCGGACCCAAGACGGGGTACGAGCGGGACAAGTTCGGCTATGCCTGGACCGACTCGGCCCCGGGCGGCATCCCCTTCTCCCACAACGGGTGCGACTCGCGAAACGATCTCCTGAAACGCGATGGTGAGAAGGTCCGCTTCCGGACGGGCTCGGACTGCGTCGTCACCTCCATGACGCTGCACGACCCGTACACCGGGAAGACGATCGAGTGGACCAAGTCCCATGCGGCGACGGTGCAGATAGACCACGTCATGCCGCTGTCGTACGACTGGCAGATGGGTGCCTCGCGCTGGACGAAGGGCAAGCGGGAGGACATCGCCAACGACCCTCTCAACCTGATCCCGGTGGACGGCCCGGCCAATGGTGCGAAGGGCGACTCCGGCCCGGCGACCTGGCTGCCCCCGAACACACAGATCCGCTGCGCCTACTCGGTGCGCTTCGCCCAGGTGTCACTCAAGTACGACCTTCCCGTGACGACGGCCGACAAGCAGATGATGCTGCGGCAGTGCGGCGGCTGAGGCGGCGGCCTCGCGGACGACTTCCGCTGTGGGCGTCGTCCGGCCGGGAGGTACCGTACGGCGTTCCGTCCGTATTCGTATACATGTACGGACCTCTGCGTAGACGCTCCTGAAAGGCGGAGGTGAACGGCCGTGAAGCACGACGTGGTGGCCGCGCGGGCGACTGGAGCGGTGACAGGCACCGTGCCCGGGCTGCCGCCCCGGGTGGCACTGGCGGTCGTACCCCTGTTGAGTCTGGGAATGCTGGGTGCCGTGCCGTCGCTCGTCCCGGCCTTCCGGCGGAGTACCACGCCGACTGGCCGGCGGCGGTGGTCCTCGGCGCGGTGAACGTGGCGTGGCTGCTCGAGGCCATGCTCACGCCGGAGGACACCCACGGCCTGCAGTACGCCGCCGACGTCCTGCTGCTCTTCGCCTCCACCCTCGCAGCGTCGCTGCACTGTCTGTTCGTCAAGCCGTCGGGAACAGAGGCCAGATGAAGACCCGGCGTGGCCGGCGTGTCGGCAACAGGCCGCGATCCACGCGCGGGGCGCCGGTCGTCCGCGCCATCGCAGTGGTGGCCGTTCTTCGACAGCTTGATGCAGCGTCAGTGCGATGTCGCGGTGGCGGTCGGCGCGCCGCAGGTCCAGGTCACGCGGGCTGCCGCCGGGAGGAACGCCGGGGTGCGGTTCGTACTAGCCGCCGACGCGCCGGCGGCGAACGCGGAAGCGGCCGGGAATGTGACCGGCGCCAAGCCTGACGAAGGCCTCAAGGCGGCGGTGGTGCAGGCGATCAGACAGGCCGTGAGGACCTGTAACGCGTGAACTGCGGCCAGGGTTCCGGGTCTTTGGTAAAGATCGGCTAACGTTGTCGATCTCGTGTGGAGTCTTTGCACGTTCTTGGGGCAAACTTGCGAAGCTTTTGTCGGCTCGTGAGTAAAGGCTGCCCATGCGTGTGCGCTGGGTCCGCAGCCCTCGCATGTTCCCGCCGGGTGGCACCGGTCGGCGCAGAGCGAGGGTTACGGCACTTTCTGTTCTCGTCTCCCTCTCGTTCATGCTCACCACCGAGACGGCGGAAGCCACCGGTGCCACGCTGTCTCCGCTGAGCATGCCCGAGTGGTCCCTGTCCGGACTGTGGAAGTGGGCCACCGAGTCTCCGCTGGACACCCCGGACCAGGAAGGTGGCACCGCCCGCGGCAAGAGCCACCGCGCCTCGACCGCGGCGACCAGCGCCGACCGAGGTGTCGGCCACAAGCCCGGCAAGGGCAAGGGGGAGCTCGATCCGTACAAGCGGCCCGCCGACCCGGCCGAGACGGCCACGACCGGCCCGGCCGCGGGCACGGCGAAGAGCTTCGACCTCCGCACCAGCAAGCGCAACGCCAAGAAGTCCACGGCCACCTCGGACTACTACGTCAACGCCGACGGCTCCGTCACGATCCGCCACTACAGCGGCCGTTCCAACTACAAGGCGGACGACGGCAGCTGGAAGCCGATCGACACCGACCTGGTCAAGGGCGAGGACGGCCGGTTCGAGCAGAAGGCCAACTCCCTCGACGTCGCGTTCGCCCCGAACGCCGCCGACGAGCAGCTGGCCTCCGTCGACTTCGGCGCCGGCCGGTCCCTGGCGTACGCGCTGCGCGGCGCCCACAAGGCGGCGGCGACCGAGGACGAGGGCGGCAGGGTCGTCTACAACGACGTGCTGCCCGAGACGGACGTCCAGCTCGTCCCGATCGCCGACGGCTTCAAGGAGAACCTGGTCCTGCGCTCCCGCGACGCGGCCGGCTCCTGGGTCTTCCCGCTGGACGCCAAGGGCCTCACCCCGCGTCTCGCCGAGGACGGCGACGTGGAGTTCACCGACGCCGACGGCAAGGTGACCGCCACCATCCCGCACGCCTACATGGAGGACTCCCGGATCGACCGGCACTCCGGCGAGGGCACCCGCTCCGGGAAGGTCTCCTACGAGCTGACCACCGTGGACGGCGAACCGGCGCTGCGGATGACCGCCGACCGGGCCTGGCTGGACGATCCGAAGCGGGTCTACCCGGTCACCGTCGACCCGACGACGGTCCTCGCGAGCGAGACGACGTACGTCCAGAACGACTACAGCGCCAACCGCTCCGCCGAGAACCAGATCAAGGTCGGTTCGTACGACGCGGGCACCACGAAGGCCAACTCCTTCCTGCAGTTCTCGTCGCTGGGCTCCACGCTCGCCGGCCAGAAGGTCTCCGCGGCGACCCTCAACGTCTGGGCGCTGTGGTCCTCGACGTGCCAGCCCGAGTCCTTCTCCGTGTACCCGGTGACCCAGTCGTGGTCGCCGACGACGACCACCACGTACCCCGGTCCGTCGTACGGCTCCGCCATCGGCACCGCCACCCCCGACCCGGGTGCCTCCTGCACCAACAACACCGGCAGCGCCGGCGTCGGCGTGAAGATGCCGGTGACGCTGTCGACCTCGTGGTTCACCCAGGTCGCCACCGGCGGCGCCAACTACGGCCTGGCCATGGCCGCTCCGACCGGCGACAACCTGCACTGGAAGAAGTTCCACTCCGACGAGTCGGCCACGGCGAGCTGGCGCCCGTCGCTGGACCTGACCTACGCGCCGAACACCAAGCCGCAGGTCAACGCCCAGTACCCGCCGGAGAACTTCCAGGCCAACACCCTCCAGCCGGAGCTGCTGGTCTACGCGAGCGACGCGGACAAGTGGCCGAACGCGGCCCTGACGTACACCTTCGAGGTCTACGACGCCGACTCCACCAGCACCACCCCGGTGGCCACCTCCGGCGCCGTCTCCAAGAGCAGCTGGAAGATTCCCGCCGGCAAGCTCACCTGGTCCAAGAACTACGTCTGGTACGTGGGGGTGAGCGACGGTTACGACGAGGTGACGTACTCCAGCCGCTTCGCCACCGCCGTGCCGCAGCCGCCGGTGACCTCGGGCCTGGCCCAGAACACCGACGGACACGACTTCGACCCGTCCGAGGCGAACTACACCACCGACGACAGTGACGCGGACGTGGAGGTGGTCGGCCCCTCGCTGGAGATCGACCGCTCGTACAACAGCATCGACCCGCGGATCGACAGCGCCTTCGGCGCCGGCTGGTCGACGGTCGTCGACATGAAGGCGGCCGAGGTCAAGGACCCGTCGGGCACGGTCACCAGCGTCGTCGTCACCTACCCGGGCGGTGAGCAGGTCGCCTTCGGCCGCAACAGCGACGGAACGTTTCAGCCCCCGCTGGGCCGTTACGCCCGCCTGCAGTCGGTGACCGGCGGCTACACGCTGACGGACAAGGACTTCACCGAGTACGCCTTCAAGCAGCCCACCGCCAAGGCCGGCACCTACGCGATATCCGGCATCAAGGACTACGCCGGCCGCACGGAGACGTTCCAGTACAACGCGTCCAAGCAGCTGACGAAGATCACCAACGAGACGTCCAAGCGGTCACTGGGCCTGACCTGGTCGACGCCGGCCGGAGCCACCGCCGCGCATGTCGAGACGGTCTTCACCGACCCGTCCACGGCCGGTGACTCGAACACCGTGCAGACCTGGCAGTACGGCTACTCGGGCGATCAGCTGACCAAGGTCTGCCCCCCGGCCGACTCGGCGCACTGCACCACCTACACCTACGCCACCGGCAACCACTACCGCACCACGGTCCTGGACGCCGACCCGTACGCGTACTGGCGGCTCGGTGAGGCGGCCGGTGCGACCGTCGCCAACGACACGGTCGACACCAACCAGGGCCGGTACAACGGCCTCTACCACAACGTGACCCTGGGCAGCTCGTCGCTGCTCGCGGGCTCCACCCAGAAGACCGCCACCTTCAACGGCACCACGTCGTACGTGGAGATGCCGGCCGCGCCCGGCGCCACGCCCTCGTACATGACGGTCTCACTGTGGTTCAAGACCACCACGGCCGGCGGCGTGCTGTTCTACTACGGCGACAAGCCGCTGAGCGACACCGACCCGGTGAACAACACGACGAAGAACACCCCCGCGGTATACGTCGGCACCGACGGCAAGCTGCGCGGCTGCCTGGCCATGTCGCCCAGCTGCAGCCCCAACATCGTCTCCGGCGCCACCGTCACCGACGGACAGTGGCACAACGCGGTCCTCACCGGTCAGGCCACCAGCCAGACCCTCTACCTCGACGGCGTGGCCCAGGGCTCCCTCTCCGGCACCATCAACGACTGGAACCAGCCCTACATCTCGCTCGGGGCGGGCGTGAACACCCAGGGCTGGCCGGCGATGAACCCGAACGACCGGCTCGGGCACTACACCGGTCAGATGGCGGAGGTCGCCATCTACTCCGAGCCCCTCGACCCGTCGGTGATCACCGCGCAGTACCAGGCCGCCAAACGGTCCGCGGGTCTGCTCAGCAAGATCACCACGCCCGGTCTGAAGACCCAGTCCCAGGTGGTCTACAGCACCACCGACGACCTGGTCACGCAGGCCACGGACGGCGACGGCGGCACCTGGAAGCTCAACCCGCCGACCGTCACCGGTTCCTCGCAGGTCTACCGCTCCGCCGTGATGGGCTCCGCGCCCAGCGGCTACTGGCGGCTGGCCGACACGCAGGGCGCGCCGCAGGCCGCCAACGAGATCCACACCGGTTTCGGCACGTACAACACCGTCACCCAGGGGGTGACGGGCCCGTTCGGCACGGGTGACGTCACCGCCGCGTCCTTCAACGGCACCTCGTCGTACGCCGAGATCCCGTTCACGCCGTGGCACGGTTCCGCCAGCCGCGCGGTCGAGCTGTGGTTCAAGACCGCGAAGCCCGGTGTGATCCTGTCCGACCAGTCGCAGGCGCCGACCGGCACGACCCCGAGCGGCACCTGGAACCCGCTGCTGTACGTGGGCGCCGACAACAAGCTGCACGGCCACTGGTGGAGCACCGCGGGCACCGGCGGCACGGCCTTCGGGACAACGGGCACCGTCACCGACAACCAGTGGCACCACGCGGTCCTGTCCGCCTCGGGCACGACCCAGACCATGTACCTCGACGGCGCCAAGGTGGCCGACTTCAGCGGCCAGACCGCCGACCAGTCGAACACCCGCACGTTCGTCGGTGCGGGTTACGCCAAGAGCTGGTACCAGTCGCCCGGTGACGCCAGCTTCTTCACCGGCTCCATCGCGGAGGTCGCGGCCTACGACCACGCCGTGGGCGAGGACGAGGTGGAGCGGCACTGGTCGGCCTACAAGGCGTCCTCCGGCGTCGCACCGGTGCGCACGGTGACGCTCACCGACCCGACCGACAAGACGCTGACGTACGTGTACGACGCGGAGATGGGCAACCGTCAGCTGGCCGTGATCGACACGGAGGGCAAGCGGACGACGTACGGCTACGACACGGGCGGCTTCCTGCGCACCGTGACGGACGCCAACGGAAACCGCAGCATCACCGGTCACGACGTCCGCGGCAACACGGTCTCCCAGACCGACTGCCAGGACACCACCGCGAACAAGTGCGCCACGGAGTACTACACGTACTACCCGGACGCGACCACCGCGTTCCCGCCGATGGACCCCCGCAACGACCTGCTCCTGACCGAGCGGGACGCGCGTTCCGCGTCCGCGACGGACAACACGTACCTGACCAGCTACACCTATGACACCGGCGGCAACCTGCTGTCGGTGACCGGTCCGCCGGTGGCCGGGCATCCGAACGGGCGCACCGCCACCACCACCTACACCACCTCCTCGACCCCGGCGGCCGAGGGCGGTACGGCGGTGGCGCCCGCGGGCCTGGTCGACACGGTGACGACGCCGGGCGGCAAGACGACCAAGCACGTCTACTACGCCGACGGCGACCTGGCCTCGGTCACCGACGCCAACGGCGCCAAGGTCACGTACACGTACGACAACCTGGGCCGGAAGATCTCGCAGAAGGAGATATCCGACGCCAACCCCGGCGGCCTGACCACCTCCTGGACGTACGACAAGAACGACCAGGTGGTCACCGAGACCGCCCCCGCGGTCACCAACCGCGTCACCGGCGCGGTGCACCAGGCGAAGACCACCACGGTCTACGACTACGACGGCAACGTCACCTCGCAGACCGTCGCCGACGTCTCCGGCGGCGACGCCTCGCGGACGACGTCGATGACGTACGACGCCTACAACCGTCTCGCCACACGCACGGACCCGGGCGGCGACGTGACGTCGTTCGAGTACGACGTCTACGGCAACAAGGTGAAGGAGACCGACCCCGACGGGAACGTCAACACCTACACCTACGACGGTGAGGGCAGGCCGCTGACGACCAGTCTGCTCGACTACACCGGCGACCCGAACAACCCCTCGGCTCCGACCACCCTGGTCCAGGAGTCGCGGGCGTACGACCCGGCGGGCCGGCTCGCGTCGATCACCGACGCCATGGGCTGGGTGACCGAGTACACCTACACCGACGACGGCCTGGCGGCCACGGTCACCCGCAAGGACCCGGCGAACGGCAAGCAGTTCGTCGAGGAGTCCAACACCTACGACATGGCCGGGAACCTGATCAAGCAGGTGACCAACGACGGCCGGACCACGACCACCTTCACGGTGGACGCGGACGACCGCGTCACGTCGTCGGTGCTCGACCCGACCGGGGTCAACCGCTCCACGAAGGTCTCCTACGACCCGGACGACAATGTCGTCAGCGAGACGGAGACCGACCCGGCGACCGGCGACGTCAACACCACGGACACGCTCTACGACAACCTGGGCAACGTCACCCGGACCGTCGAGCACGACGGGAGCACCGCGCCCGTGGCGCGCTGGAAGCTGTCGGAGACCAGCGGCCTCGCGGCCGACGACTCCTCCGGCGGCAACCGCAAGGTGACGCTGGGCAGCGCCGTGACCCGCTCCACCGAGAAGGGCGGCTCGGCGGTCTTCAACGGCACCGCCAACGCCTACGGCCAGGCGGACGGCCCGGCGGTGAACACCAGCGGCAGCTTCACCGTCTCGGCCTGGGTCAAGCTCGGCTCGACGGGCGCGAACAGCACCTTCCTCGCGCAGGACGGCAAGGTGGCCAGCGGCTTCCAGCTGTACTACTCCACGGCGTACGGCTGGACCTTCAACCGCCACGGCTCGGACACCAGCGGCGCGTCGACCATCCGGACCTACTCCGGCACCTCGGCGGTGACGAGCGGTACCTGGACCCACCTCACCGGTGTCTACGACCAGGCCACCGCGTCGCTGAAGCTGTACGTCAACGGTTCCCAGTCCGGGACCACGACCGCCTTCACCTCTCCCTGGGAGGCCACCGGCCCGCTGCAGATCGGACGACGGCTCTACAACGGGACGTACGCCGAGAACGCCAACGGCTCGATCGCCGACGTCCAGGTCTACGGTGAGGCACTGACCGCCTCCCAGGTGTCGTCGCTCTACAACGGCACCCTGCCCGCGGCCGGCAGCTCGATCCGTTCCACCACCTGGAAGCTGGACCAGCGCGGTCTGCCCACGTCGATGACCGACCCCAACGGCAACACCACCGACTACGGGTACGACGAGGCCGCGCAGCAGACCACCGTCACCGAGCCGGTCGTCAACGCCGAGACGAACGGGGGCGCGGCCACGGCCGTCCGCCCGATCTCGATGACGGGGTACAACACGTTCGGTGAGGTGACCGAGACCTCCGACCCGAACGGCAACGTCACGGTCACCGCCTACGACGCCGAGGGCCAGGAGACCTCGACCAGGCTGCCCGACTACACACCGCCGGGGTCCACGACTCCGATCACGGCTACGTCCTGGAACGAGTACAACGACCTCGGCCAGGTCACGGCGGAGGTCGACGCGCTGGGCAACCGGACGACGTACACCTACACGCAGCTCGGCGACCTGGCCTCCGTCACGGAGCCGGGCGGCGACAAGACGACGTTCGTGTACGACACCAACGGCGACCTGCTGTCCACCACCCGCCCGAACGGCGCCCGTGAGGAGTCCACCTGGGACTACCTCGGCAACGAGCTGACCAGCACGGAGATCGTGCGCCAGCCGACGCAGCGGGCCTACACGGCGATCAACGAGTACGACGCGCCCGGCGGCGACCTGTCCCGGCGGGTCAGCCCGACAGGGGTGTCGGAGTCGTACAAGTACAACGCTCTCGGCGAGGTCACCGAGGTGACCGACCCCGCGGGCAACGTGTCGACGTTCACCTACGACATGGACGGCCAGGTTCTCACCGCGAAGGACCCCGACGGCACGAGCACCAAGAACACGTACGACGGTTTCGGCCGGCTGGTCACCACCCAGGACCTGGACGCACTCGGCGGGGTGCTGCGCACCAGCCGCTCCACGTACGACCGGGCGGGCAACCCGCTGTCGGTGACCGACTATCGGGGCCACACCACCACGTTCACCGTGGACCCCACCGGCCTGGTCACCAAGGCGGTGGAGCCGGTCTCCGCGACCGAGTCCATCACCACGACCTACGGCTACGACGCGGCGGGCAACCGCACGCGCTTCACCGACGGCCGTGGCAACCCGTTCATCACCACCTACAACACCTGGGGACTGCCCGAGTCGCTGATCGAGCCGTCCACCCCGGCCCACCCGGACCTCGCGGACCGCACCTTCGCCACGGTGTACGACGCGAACGGCCGGGTGAAGGAGCAGCGCTCCCCGGGCGGCGTGGTCGTCACCAACGAGTACGACGCCAAGAGCCGGCTGACGAAGACCACCGGCACGGGTGCGGAGGCCGCCACGGTCGACCACACCTACGCGTACGACTCCGACGACCGTGTCACGGCCGTCGCCGGTGCGGGTACGGATCTGAACACCTTCACCTACGACGACCGCGGTCTGCTGCTGTCGGCGTCCGGCCCGTCGGGCAGCTCGTCCTTCGCCTACAACGGCGACGGGGCGATGACCTCCCGCACGGACGCGTCCGGTACGACGACCTACGGGTACGACACGGCCGGCCGGCTGAAGACGGTCGACGACGGGGCCACCGGCTCCAAGCTGACCTACACCTACGACGTCAACAACAACGTCAAGCAGGTCGACTACGGCACCGCCAAGTCCAAGCGGGAGTTCTCCTACGACGCGCTGGAGCGGATCACCAACGACAAGCTGACCTCGCCCACCGGCAAGGTGCTCGCCTCCATCTCCTACGGATGGGACGAGAACGACAACCTGACGTCGAAGACGACGACGGGTGTGACGGGTGCTTCGTCGAACACGTACACGTACGACTGGGCGAACCGGCTGACGTCCTGGAACAACGGGACGACGACGGAGGTCTACGGCTACGACGCCTCGGGCAACCGCACCCGCGTCGGCGGCGACACGTACACGTACGACGCCCGCAACCGGCTCACCTCGGACGGGCACAACACGTACGCGTACACCGCACGCGGCACGCTGAAGACGATCACGGACGAGAGCGGGGTGCAGACCTCCCTCAAGGCCGACGCCTTCAACCGCGTGATCAACGAGGGCGACCGGACGTACACCTACGACGGTCTGGACCGCGTCCTGAACGCCAAGGACGCGACGGGGGCCGACGTCTTCTCGTTCAAGTACAGCGGCGCGGGCAACGACGTGGCCTCGGACGGTGTGACGTCCTACAGCCGCGACGCCGACGGCTCGCTGCTGGGCGTGAAGACGGCCGTGTCGTCGGTGCTGGCGCTGACGGACATCCACGACGACGTGGTGGCCCAGTTCACCGACTCCGCGGAGGCGCTCACCGGCTCGGCGACGTACACGCCGTTCGGCAAGACGTCCTCGTCGGCGGGCATGCTGGGCAACCTGGGCTACCAGTCCGGGTGGACCGATCCGCAGACCGCCAAGGTCAACATGGCCGCGCGCTGGTACTCGCCGCAGACCGGCCAGTTCAACAGCCGGGACACGGTGGGCAACGACCCGCTGCCGGATTCGGTGAACGCCAACCAGTACGCCTACGCCAACGACAACCCGATGACGGGTACGGACCCGACCGGCCACTGGTTCTCGTTCATCAAGAAGGCCGTCAAGAAGGTCACCAAGAAGGTCAAGAAGGCCGCGAAGTCGGCCTGGAAGAAGACCAAGAGCGCGGTCAAGCACGCCGCCAAGGCCGTCCGCAAGGCCGCCAAGAAGATCAAGAAGGCGGCCAAGAAGGTGGTCCACAAGGCCCGCCGGGCGGTCCGCAAGGCCGTGCACTATGTGCACGACAGCGTCAAAAAGATCAAGAGATACGTCAAACGCACCTATAAACGCGTCAAGAAGTACGCCCACAAGGTCGTCCAGCACGTCAAGAAGACGGTGCGGAAGGTCGCCAAGGCGGTCAAACACGGAGTGGCCAAGGCGGTCAAGGCGGCGAAGAAGGCCGTCAAGAAGATCGGCAGAGGCGTCAAGAAGGCGGCCAAGGCCACGGCCAACTATGTGAAGAAGCACGCCGCGACCATCGTCTCGGTGGGCGTGGGAGTCGCGGTCTTCGCGGGCTGCACCGCCGCCAGCTGGGGCGTCGGAGCGGTCGGCTGTGCGGCCCTGGCCGGCGCCGCCGCCAACGCGGTCGGCTACATGATGAGCGACGGTCCGAAGTCCGTCGGGGGCTTCCTCGGCGCGACCGCCATCGGCGGCCTCACGGGCGCCCTGGGCGGTGCGGCCGGCGGCGCGGCCTCCGGCGCGGTGGGCCGCCTGCTCGCCGGCGTCGGCGGCAAGGTGCTCCAGGGCGCGGCGATGGGCGCCGCGGGCGGCGCGGCGGAAGGCGCGGTCGGCTACGGCATCTCCTGCGCGGCGAGCGAGGAGGGCTGCAGCGCGAGCGGCGCGGCCAAGGCGACGGCCCTGGGCGCCGCCAGCGGCGGCGTCTTCGGCGCGGCGGCCAGCAAGTACGGGCCGAAGACGAAGCAGCAGCCGGAGTCCGAAGGCCAGTCACGCCCGGGCGGCTGCCCGACCAAGCACAGCTTCACCGGCCTGACCGGTGTGCTGATGGCGGCCGGCACGGTCAAGCCGATCTCCCAGGTCAAGGCCGGGGATTACGTCCTCACGGCCGAGCCCGGCAAGAAGAAGAAGGAGAAGCACCGGGTCAAGGACGTGATCGTCACCAAGACCGACCGCGACTACGTCGATGTCGTCGTGGCCACGAAGGCCGGTCCGAAGACGATCCAGACCACCAAGCACCACCAGTTCTACGAGGTGAGCCGCAACGCCTGGACCCAGGCCGGCAACCTCAAGGCGGGCCAGAAGCTCCAGAACGGGGACGGTGCTCTGACCGAGATCGTCGAGGTCAAGGCGTACAGGGCGCAACGCGTCACGTATGACCTGAGCATCGAGGACCTGCACACGTACCATGTGGTGGCCGGATCGGTTGCGGTTCTCGTCCATAACGTGGACGAGAATGACCTCTGCAAGTTGACTCTCGGGCCGGCCCTGAGAGGGCAGAGGGCAGAGGGAGTCACTGCCGAGCGCGGAGACACCGTGCTTGCCCACGAGCAGAGAATGGTCAACGAATCCGGCGACCGAAATGGCTGCGCCGCTTGCGGTGCCAAGAAATCGGGTTACGCCGATGGACACTGGACCGGTGACCATAATCCGCCGAACAAGCTCGCCCCCGATGGTCCGTGGACTCTGTATCCCCACTGCAAGGCATGTTCCAAACAACAAGGCGGAATTGTGCGCAGTCTTCTCAAGGAGTATTATGATTTCCCCGTGTGGAAACCAAAACAGTAGGTGACCTCTATGATGCTCTTCGCCTCGTGTACGACGAGATTTTCGCACGGTCTTGTCATTGCTGCCGCCCCCGGGAGCGTCGATACGCATGAAAGCTGGGACCCTGCGACCGACATAGTGCACGGTGGTGCGGACTCCTTGTACATCTCGGTCCGGCAGGCTGCCAGCGGTCCGGCATCAGTGCAGTGTGTACAAGGGCCGTACCAGCCGAGTGGCAAAGTTCTCGTGTACTCCGGGGAGATAACCCTCCCTCGGGCGTCGATCGAAATTTCGGATCCGAATGAAGCAGTGAAGATGCTGATTCCGGTTCCAAATGTGGAAAATCACGTCGACGTCTATGGAGACGGTACCGATGAGCCTGACGAGGTAGTGATCGTTCTGACCGGCGACGAATCGTGGTGATCTGCGACCGCTGACGACGATACGTCGGTTCGGTAGGGCAGTGGGCGTCATGCTGATGTGGTGTCAGCATGACGCCCTTCGCTTTTCGATACGGCTGCCCTTTTGGGGCCAAGACGGGCTGGGTCACTGAAATGCGTCTCCGGCCACCGACCACCGGGGGAACGGGCCGGGGAAACGGTGGATGATCAGACACGTCATCCGTTCGCACGCCGATCCGAAAGCACGCAGACCCATGCCCCTCATGCTCCAGTACATCCTCACCGCCCTGGGCGTCCCCGTGCTGATCTGGGCCGCCTGGAGCACAGCCCGGCTGGCCCGCGCCAACCGCAAGGGCACGGCCGGGATCCACATCGCCGCCTACGTGCTGCTGTCGCGTGAGGAGTTGGACCCTACGCGGGGCGGGCCGCCCGAGCCGGAGGTGGCCGACGCCGTGCGGGCGGTTCGAGCGGGGGACTGGCGACCGGGTGCCGCCCTCCTTGCCGCGGCGGGCCAGGACTGGGACCTGCGCTGGCACCGGCTCTCGGCGCTCGCCTCCGCCGCCGCCCAGGACGAGCGGTGGCTGAGCGACTGGCGGGCGGAGCGACCCGACGACCCCGACGCGGCGGCCGTGTACGCGGAGGCGTTGCTCTACCGTGCCTGGGACGCCCGCGGCGAGGGCTGGGCCAAGGACACCCCCGCCGAGCGGATGACCCGGTTCCAGCAGATGCTGCCGGCCTCCCTGCACGCCGCCCAGGCCGCTGCCACGCTCGCGCCGGACGACCCGTCGCCCTGGGTCACGATGGTCACCGCGGCCCGGGGACTCGCCCTGCCGCACGAGGAGTTCCGCCGCCTGTGGGGCGAGCTGACGGCCCGCGCCCCCCACCACTTCTACGGCCACCTCAGCGCCCTCCAGTACTGGTGCGCCAAGTGGTGCGGCTCGGACCGTCTGGCGAACCGCTTCGCGCAGGAGGCCGCAGCTTCGGCCCCACCGCAGTCACTCCTGTCGGTGCTGCCGCTGGAGGCCGCCTTCGAGCGCGCCCTGCAGGGCCCGGGCCCGGTGCCGCTCGCCGGCCGCCACACCAGGTCCGAGCTGGACGCCGTCCGTGCCGCGCTGGCCGCCGCCCCCGCCGGCGACCCGCGCGCACCCCTGGTCCGCCACCGCCTCGCCGCGGCCCTGACCTTGGCCGGGAAGGGCAGCGAGGCCCTGGACCACTTCCGGCTCCTGGAACCGTTCGTGGGCGCCGAGCCCTGGACGTACCACCCGAACCCCGTGGCCGCGTACGACCGCGCCCGCGCCCTGGCCATCCTGCGCTCCGGCAAGCGGGCGGTGGCGGCAGGGCAGCCTGTTGGCCGACGGTGAAGATCAACCTGTAAAGCAGTTCTCAAAACGCAAAGGGGCGATCAAGGCCGACCCGGACAGGTTCATCGAGGACCGGTCAAGACCAGGGCAAGATACGCCTGAGAGGCATGATCATGCGTGCTGCTGGTGTTAGGTGACCTTAGGGAGCGTAGGTGCAGGATTCCGAATTCAGCGCACCCAGGACCCTGCTGCTCGAGGTGTTCGCCGAGAAAGTAAAGAGCACACTCGCGCAAGCCGGCATCGGGATCTCCGCCACTGCTGACCCTTCTCTCAGTGTCGGCGCTTACGTCGAAGTGGATGATGCGGGAGAAGGTCCGTTGGAGGTTTTCGTTGGTTGGCGGGTGCACGCGGACCTTTATCGTCACTTCACCAGCCTGGAGCCCGCCAAGCTTCGGGACGATGAGCGTGTAAAGGTGAAGCGGCACGCTGAAACCGTAATGCGGCAAGCAGTGGCGTCAATCCTGGAGTTCTCTGGATTCTCTGTTCTGGAAGCGAAGGGCGAACACGCAGGGCAACTACGGGTGATCGAGCGGCCGTAGTCCTCGCGGCACTCGAGAAAAGCCGCACCGATGCTCCTGCCCGAAGTGTTGTCGTGGCGCTTGACGGCAACGCTGACTGCAGCGGACGCCAGGAGCCCCCACCCGCGGTTCGTGGTGGGGGCTCCTGGCGTCTCCAGGTGGTGTGGTCAGTTGGGTGGGACTGTGGCCGGCGGCAAATTTGGCTGCGGTACCGGATGTTCCCGCGGCGGTCGCCTCGAGAGGTGGTGTACCGGCTGAACTGCGACACATCTGGGATATGTGTCGCAGTTGTGGAGTCGACTCTCCACCCGCACAGCCGCTGTGCACCACGGCCGGGCATGGCCTCGCCTGGTACTGAGGGCGAGTGGTGGGGCGTGGTCAGCGCCTGCTTGCGGACCGACCGGCACCGGGCCGGCGCCCGCCAGGGTCGTCGTCTCCACCTGTTCGCACCCAAAGAGCGAGGGCGCGGTAAGAGGACGCGCGGACAGATTCTCAGGACGGGCGGATGGTATGGAGGCTCGGTTGACAGGAGATGACCGATGAGCAGCGGATTGATCAAAACGCGGTCATGTTCCTGCCTGCTCGGACGGACATCCCCGGCGAGTCCCGTTGTCACAGGTCTCGCTTAGTATCCGGCCATGTCGCATCCCTCCGCCCCATCCCTCCCACCCCCCGACTTCGAGGTCGCCTCCGCCTTCCCGGAGGCCGCCTGGCTGCGGCAGGCCGCCGGCGCGTGGGACTGGGCAGCCGTACGGCAGTACCTGTACGGGCTGCCGCAGGGCACGGACCGCAGCTTCGCCGTCGGTGTCCTGGCGGACGTGAAGGGCGTCGAGGAGTGGATGCGCGACATCCTCGCCGCCGCGCCCGACGACGTGCTCGCGCTCACCGTCCTCGGCAGCCGTGAGGTGAAGATCGGCTGGGAGATCCGGACGGCCGCGCCCGCCAAGCGGGTCAGCCGCGAGCAGTTCGCCGGACTGCACGCGCATCTGCGGCAGGCCGAGCAGCATCTGATCCGGGCCACCGCGCTCGACCCGTTCTTCGACGCGGCCTGGGCCTCACGCCTCACCACGGCCATGGGGCTGCAACTCGGGCAGAACGAGGCGCGGCGCCGGTACGACCGGCTGGCCGCCCACCACCCGCACCACCTCACCGCGCAGGGCCGACTGCTCCAGCAGCTGTGCCCCAAGTGGAGTGGGAGCTGGGAGGCGGTCCACGGCTTCGCACGGGAATGCCTCGTCAGCGCGCCCGACGGGGCCATGAACGGCGGCATGGTGGCCGAGGCGCACATGGAGCACTGGCTCGCCCTGAAGGGCAACGAGCGCGAGGAGTACCTGCGGCAGGACGTTGTACGCACCGAACTCGTCGAAGCCGCCGAGCGGTCCGTGCTCCACCCGCACTTCCACCGCGGCTACGGCTGGGTCACCGTCGCCGGCTGCTTCGCCGCCCTCTTCTCCCTCACGGGGGACCTGCCCCGGGCCGCCGCCTGCTTCCGCGTACTCGGCAACCTCGCCTCCGAGTACCCCTGGGCCGACCTGGGCCGCGACGCCACCGCGGCCTACATCAAGCACCGCGACGCCGCGCTCGCCAGAGGATGACCCGGATGACCCCGACGAACACGCCGAACAGAGGCACCAGATGAACCCCCAGGCCGCCATCCACGCCACCGAGGTGGACGGCATACCCACTCTCTTCGCGTACGCCACCGGGCCGATGCGCGCCGGACTCGTCTTCCGGGTCGGTGTCGCCGACGAGACGCTGGCCCGGACCGGTGTCACCCACCTGGTGGAGCACCTCGCCCTGCACCGCCAGGGCCTGGCCGACTACCACTTCAACGGTGCGACCAAGGCCGCCTTCACCCACTTCCACGTGGAGGGCGCCGAGCACGAGGTCGTCGCCTACCTCCAGGGCGTGTGCGCGTCGCTCACCGACCTGCCCATGGAGCGCCTGGAGACCGAGAAGGAGATCCTGCGCACCGAGGAGTCCCGGCGCGATGTCGGCCAGCTGCCGCTGTGGCGGTACGGTGCCCAGGGGTACGGCCTGGTCAGCTACCCGGAGTGGGGGGTGCGCAGCCTGCGCCCGGACGACGTACGGGAGTGGGTGCACGCCTGGTTCACCCAGGGCAACGCCGCGCTGTGGATCGCCGGTGAGCGGCTGCCGGCGGGGCTGACCCTCAAGCTGCCCGCCGGTCCGCGGCGCCCCCTGCCCGCCGTCACCTCCGCACTGCCCGCCGGCCCCGCCTACTTCTCCGACGGCAAGGGCGGCGTCCTGCTGGACGCCGTCGTCACCGACACCACCGCTGCCCGGGTGTACGCGGGTGTCCTCGAACGTGAACTGTCCCGCGCCCTGCGGCAGGAGGGCGGCTACTCCTACACGGCGGCCACCGACTACGCCTCGCGCCGCGACGGTTTCGCCCTCGTGACCGCCTTCGCGGACGCCCTGCCCGCCAAGCAGGACGCGGTGCTCGGCGGCTTCGTCGACGTCCTCGCCGGGCTGCAGGTGGGCAGGATCGGGCAGGGCGACCTGGAGGCGGTGCGCTCCCGGGCCGACGGGGCGCTGACCGTGCCCGAGGCGGCCGCACGGAGGCTGCCGGGGGCCGCGGAGGACCTGCTCGTCGGGCGGTCGGTGCGCGGCCTCGACGAACTGCGCTCCGAACTGTGGGCGGTGACGCCGGAGCACCTGCACGCGGTCGCCCTGGAGGCGTCCGGGACGGCCCTGATGCAGGTGCCCGCCGGGCACAGCGCGGACTGGGCCGGGTACACGGCGGCCCCCACGCGTTCGACGTACGCGGTGACCGGACGGCGGTTCGCCTCGGTGGGCGGTGACGGGTCGGCGCTGGTGTTCGGGGACGAGGGCGTCAGCATGACCGTGCGCGCCAAGGACGGGACGGAGAACGCGGTCACCGTGGCCTATCGCGCCTGCGCCGCGATGCTGAGCTGGCCCGACGGCGGCCGTCAGCTCATCGGGACCGACGGTCTGGTCCTGGAGGTGGAGCCGGGCCTGTACGGCGTCGACGCGCACACCATGGCCGCCCTCGACGCCGCCGTACCGCAGTCCGCGGTGGTGTGGCTGCCGCCCCGGCAGCAGCAGCCGAAGCCGCGACCGGCCGCGGCGGCCCAAGGGAACGGGACAGTGCCGGGCGACGGCGAGCAGCGGCCCGCCCCCGCCCGGCGCACCGGGCGGCAGACGGCGGCGGTGGTCGTGTTCGCCCTCCTCGCCGGCCTGTTCGGCTTCCTGGCCCTCGCGGTCACGGTCTTCGGCCACGACCCGCAGACCAGCACCGGAGCCTGGCTCGGGCTCGCGGGGTTCATGTGGGGCCTCACCGCCCTGCTGGCCTGGCCCGCCGTACGGATCCTGCGGCGGACGCGGAGGGCGTGAGGGGCACTGCGGGGCGCCGCCGGTACGGTGCCCGTTCGGGCCGTACGACGCCGGACTACCGCATGTACGGGTTCGGCTGCGGCGGTGGAGGCACAGGCATCGCCCCGTGCACCGTCGCCCGCTGCGGTGTCCGCTTGTCGAACAGGGCGAACAGCAGGAGGCCCGTAGCCGTCAGCAGGCTCAGCATCACGACCGCGCCGAGGACGGGGTCACCGGCCCCTTCCCCCCGCGCCGCCCCCCACGGCAGGGTCACGCACTCGTAGAGCACGAACGACCCGAACGCGCCCCAGTCCGACGGAGCCTACGGCGGATCGCCGCGTACAGGAACGGTACCCACACCAGCAGACCCAGCGATCCCCACACCAGGACCGCCCAGGCGATCCGCTGGAACCAGCCGGCCTCCAGCCGTCCTTCCATCTGCCCCCCAACCCTCGACCCCCGGCTCTCCGCCGCAGAAAGGGGGAGAGCGCAGGGGGCAAGGGTAGAGCAGCGGGTCCCGCGCGGATCCGGGCCCGAAGGATGAACCGCGTCTCAGGCGGGGTTCTTCGCAGTCTTCTTCAAGGACTCCACGATCCGCCGCGCGATCTTCTCCGCGGTGGCGGCGCCGTTGTCGCTGCCCGCCGTGGACATCACGGTGGCCACGGCGGTGCCCTCCCGGGCCGCGACCAGCGTGGTGCCGTTGTCCCAGGCGCCGCTGGTCAGCGTGATGGTGTACGCCTCGTCGCCGAGCCCGGGCGTGGACCGGCCCGAGACCTTCACCGTGGCGTGCGCGTCCGTGTCGGTGAACGTCGGGCACGTGGCCGTGACGGCCCGCACGTCCTTCATCGCGGCCGCCGCCGTCGCCCCAGGGAACTCGTCGACCTCCTGGGCTATCTCCGCGGTCTTGCCCTTGTCCACGTAGTCGTCGTTCGCGAACGACGCCCCTCCGGTGCCGCCGGTGACGGTCATCCAGGCCGTGGTCTCCAGCTTGGTGCAATCGGGCTTGGCCGTGCTCGCGTCGCTCGGGGTGACGAACCGGCCGCCGCTGTCCGAGGCGCCCTGCGGGACGGGTGCGAACCCCGCCGGGAACAGCGAAGCCGGAGCCAGGACCTTCTTCAGCTGTGTACCCGTCAGAAGACCGGCGTTCGGGTCCTTGGACGCCGGTGCCGAGGCGTGGGGCTTCGCTGCGGCATCGGCGGAGCCGGACGAGCCGGAACCGCAGGCCGTGAGGGCCAGGGCCAGGGGAAGAGCGGTGAGAGTGAGTGCCTTGACGGCACGCGACCGGGTACGCATGAGGTCCTCTCGGGAGGAATGAAGCGTTCGGGAAACGGCAAAGGGCCCCTCTGCGGGGCGCCACGCCGACCGGACCCTACGCGCGGCAGGTCATGGACAGGTCACGCAGGGTTCTGCGCCTGCCCAAGTGATCACCAAATCGGCCGGGGTGACGCGGACGGCCGCGGCCCCGTTCCCCGCAGCCGGAGGTTTTGCCGTTCCCTGAGATAATCTTGTGGCGATCGAGGGCGTCCGTTTTCCAAGCGGAAGGATGCCGTCGGTTACGGTGCGATCCGCTTCGGACGCTCAAGTCCCATGTGCCTGCGGACGTTTGCCTGCGAATCCGTACAGACGTCGTCGTGCCGGACCCGCGTCGCTTCAGGGGCTCAGCAGACTTTCCGGCGGACGCCGCACGCGTCCGCCTGTCGTGAATTGGGGTGGGGATGGCCGGCCATCGGCAGTCGAAGAAGTTCAGGTACGTCACGTGGTCGGTGGCCGGTGCCGCCGTCGTCGCGGGTGCCGGGATCGCGGCGCAGACGTCGATGGCGGCCACGACCTGGCCCGCCCAGAAGACGTACACCGGACACGCCTTCGACACCTGCACCGCGCCCTCGGCGGCCGCGATGAAGGCATGGAACACCGGTTTCTACGGGGCCGCCGCCGTCTACGTCGGCGGCAAGAACCGCGGTTGCAGCCAGCCCAACCTCACCGCGTCCTGGGTGAAGTCCGTCAGCTCGATGGGCTGGAAGCTCATCCCGATCTACGTGGGCGCCCAGCCGCCCTGCCAGAGCGGCTCCAACCCGGAGAAGCTCACCGCCACCACCGCCGCCACCCTCGGGACGAGCGACGCGAACGATGCGGTGGCCAAGGCGTCCGCGCTGGGCATGAAGGCCGGCAGCCCCATCTACCTCGACATGGAGCCGTACGACATCACCAACACGTCGTGCAACAACGCCGTGCTGACGTACGTCCGCGCCTTCGACAAGCAGCTGCGCGCCAAGATCTACCGCGCGGGGTACTACGGTTTCAGCAGCTCCAGCGCCAAGGCCATCGCCACCGCGAGCAACAAGACCGACCTGCCGGGCAACCTCTGGTACGCGCTGTGGGACAAGCAGTACACGACCACCACGGACTGGCCGTGGGGCTCCACCCAGTACACCAACCACAGCCGCGCTCACCAGTACATGGTGAACAGCAAGGAGACGCGCAACGGCTACACGATCACCGTGGACCGTGACGCCTGGGACGCGCCCGTCGCCATCACCGGCTGACCCGGCTGCCGAGCCACGACACGAGGAGCGATACATGAAGGTCGTCGCCATACCGGCGGTCCGGCTGTTCGCCGTGCGGGCGGGCTTCGCCGCGCTGCCCGTCGTCAGCCTGGGGCTGCTGTGCCCCCTGCCGTCCCTCGTGCTCGCCCTGCGCCGGCGCAGGGCGACGGACTGGTGGGCCTTCGTGGCGTTCAGCGCGGTCCTCGCGGCGTGGGTCGCCGAACTGGAGCTGACGCCGGACACGACGCACGGGCCGCTGTTCGCGCTGGACGTGCTGCTGATCCTGCTGTCGATGGCAGGCGCCTCGATCCACGCCTGGAAGGTCTGGCCGGGGCGGGCCGCCGGCCGCTGAGGCGGACGTACGGCGGGAGAACAGAGACGAGTACGGCAGGGGAAAGCGGTGGCCAAGCAGGTCAGGCAGGTGACCCAGGCGCGCCCGGCGAAGGCGGGGCAGGGACCCGGAGGGCGGCCCGCCGCGGTGGGGCGCGCCGTCGTCACCTGGCTGCGCTCGCTCCGCGGACGCACCATCGCGCTGGCGGCGGGCTCGCTCGCCGTCGTCGCCGCCGTGGTCGTGGCCGGCACGCTGATCCTCGGGCACGACGACCGGCCGCCGATCCCGGACACCCGGGCGAGGCACTACGACGACGTCGACGCCTGCCTGCTCACCGACGACAAGGGGATCACGGCGGGCACCACCGCCGCCGAGGTCTGGCAGGGCATGCAGGACGCCTCCCTCAAGACGCACGCGCGCGTGAGCTACGCGCCGGTGACCGGGGAGCAGAGCGCCGCCAACGCCCGTCCGTTCCTCAACAGTCTGCTGCAGCGTTCCTGCGACGTCGTGCTCGCCGTCGGCCGGCCGGAGGTCTCCGCCGCCGCGCAGACGGCACCGCAGTACCGGAAGGTCCGCTTCGTGCTCGTCGGTGCCGGGGGCGGCGAGAGCGCCGGTGCCAATGTGACCAGGCTCGACACCGGCGACACGCTGCGTGCCGACGTGGCCGGGGCGGTCGAGCGAGCGGTGGACGGGCGGGCCTGAGCGGCCGGACGGGGGCTCAGCAGGGGCGTGCGGTGCCCGAAGTGCGGGTGAATCGTTGGTCGAATGGGTTGGCCGGAGCCGGTCCGCTCCTTACCATCGATCACCGCAGGACCTTGTGCACCGTCGCACAATCCCCATCGGGAGGTCATTTTGCACCGCCGTCGCCCCGCGATCGCCCTCAGCGCCGCCCTGGTCGCTGCCCCTCTCCTCACCGCGTGCGGCGGCACCGCGCACCCGGGTGCCGCGGCCGTCGTCGGAGGTGAGCGGATCACGGTCGCGCAGCTGCAGAGCCGGGTGGACGAGGTGCGCGCGGCCCAGCGAGCCGCCGCCACGGACGACGCCCAGTACCAGCAGGCGGTCGCCCAGACCAGCAGCCTCACCCGCGACACCCTGCACAGTCTGGTCCTGGACCGGGTTCTGGACCGTGCCGCGAAGAACGCGGGCGTGAGCGTCACCGCCAGGGACGTCGAACAGATGCGGGCGGACCTTCAGGCGCAGGCGGGCGGCGCGAAGGCGCTGCAGACCGTGTGGCTGCAGCAGTACGGGGTGGCCCCCCAGCGCCTCGACGACAGCCTCCGCACGGAGGTCGAGGCGCAGAAGCTGGCCGCCGCGCTCGGCGCCGACATGAGCACGACCGAGGGCAAGGCCGGGTTCTGGAAGGCCATGTCGCAGGCGTCGCGGGAGCTGCACGTCGACCTGAACCCCCGCTACGGCACCTGGGACGTGCAGAAGAGCAGCCGGGCCGACGCGAACACCCCGTGGGTCAAGGAGGTCACGGCGGCGGCTGCGCAGCAGACGGCGTAGCCGGGCCGTTCGGGGCCGGGGCCGTGGGCTCCGGGCCTGTGGACGACTCCGGGGACGATGGTCCATGCCTGTGGACGACTCCGGGGGCCGTCCGTGGCGTGCGTTACGTTCGGAGGGTGAACGCAACCAGCTTCGAAGCGGCCCCGGGACCGGAGGCGACCGCCGAGCCCGGCCGGATCGTCCTGCTCACCACCAGCCACCGGGTCGCGCCCGGTCTCCTGTCCTGGCCCGCCTGGCAGGCGCTGCACGCCGCCGACCGGGTCCTGTGCGCGGACGGCGCGCACCCGCAGCTGCCCTATCTGCGCGAGGCGGGCATAGCGGTCGAGGAGGCCGCCCCGAGCGCACAGGAGCTGGTCGACGCCTGCGCCGGCGGCCGCACGGTGGTCGTCGTCGCCACGGGCGAGGGCGAGCCCGCGCTGACGGACGGCCTGGCGCGCCTCGCCGGATCGGGCCGCGTCCACATGCCGGAGCTGGAGCTGCTGCCCGCGTCGTACGACCTCCCGGGCGCCCGTCTCCTGGACCTGGTGCAGGTCATGGACCGCATTCGCGCCGAGTGTCCCTGGTCGTCCCGGCAGACGCACCTGGGCCTGGCCAAGTACGGCATCGAGGAGGCGTACGAACTGGTCGAGGCCATCGAGGCGGGCGACCGCGAGGAGCTGCGCGAGGAGCTGGGCGACGTCCTGCTCCAGGTCGTCTTCCACGCCCGGATCGCCGAGGAGCACCCGGACGCGCCTTTCTCCATCGACGACGTGGCGGGCGGCATCGTCGCCAAGCTCATCCACCGCCACCCGCACGTGTTCGGGGACGAGACCGCGACGACGCCGGAGGAGGTGAAGGAGCACTGGCTGCGTACCAAAGCGGTCGAGAAGCGGCGCACGTCGGTGACGGAGGGCATCCCGCTCGGCCAGCCGGGCCTCGCCCTCGCCGCGAAGCTGCACTCCCGCGTCCGCACGGCTGGCCTCGATGTCCCGCTGCCGCAGGGCGACGGCATCGGATACGAGCTGCTGGCGCTGGCCGCACGCGCGGAGGCGGAGGGCGTGGACCCGGAGGCGGCCCTGCGCGCGGCGGCACGCGCGTACCGGGACGCGATCCGGGAGGTGGAGAGCGGGGGCTCGGAGCAGTGAACGGCCAGACCGCCTCTCCCGCTCCCGAACTGTTCTCCTGGGAGTTCGCCGCCGACCCGTACCCCGCCTACGCCTGGCTCCGCGAGCACGCCCCCGTCCACCGGACGAGGCTGCCGAGCGGTGTCGAGGCCTGGCTGGTCACCCGGTACGCGGATGCCAAGCAGGCCCTCGCCGACCAGCGGCTGAGCAAGAACCCGGCGCATCACGACGAGCCCGCGCACGCCAAGGGCAAGACCGGCATCCCCGGCGAGCGCAAGGCCGAGCTGATGACGCATCTGCTCAACATCGACCCGCCGGACCACACCCGGCTGCGCCGGCTCGTCTCCAAGGCCTTCACGCCCCGGCGCGTAGCGGAGTTCGCGCCGCGGGTCCAGGAACTCACCGACCATCTCATCGACCGGTTCGCGGGCGCAGGAGAGGCCGACCTCATCCACGAGTTCGCCTTCCCGCTCCCCATCTACGCCATCTGCGACATGCTCGGCGTCCCGCGGGAGGACCAGGACGACTTCCGGGACTGGGCCGGGATGATGATCCGGCACGGGGGAGGACCACGAGGCGGTGTCGCGCGGTCGGTGAAGAAGATGCGCGGCTACCTCGCCGACCTCATCCACCGCAAGCGCCTGGCGCTCCCCGCCGAGCCCGGCCCCGGTGAGGACCTCATCTCCGGGCTCATCCGCGCCTCCGACCACGGCGAGCACCTCACCGAGAACGAGGCCGCCGCGATGGCCTTCATCCTGCTCTTCGCCGGGTTCGAGACCACCGTCAACCTCATCGGGAACGGCACGTTCGCGCTCCTCCAGCACCCCGGGCAGCGGGCCCGTCTGCAGCGGTCGCTCGCCGCGGGGGAACGCGACCTGCTCGAGACCGGCGTCGAGGAGCTGCTGCGCTACGACGGGCCGGTGGAGCTGGCCACCTGGCGGTTCGCCACGCGGCCGCTGACCATCGGCGGGCAGGACATCGCCCCCGGCGACCCCGTCCTGGTGGTCCTGGCCGCCGCGGACCGGGACCCGGCGCGGTTCGCCGACCCGGACGTCCTGGACCTCTCCCGCCGCGACAACCAGCACCTCGGGTACGGGCACGGCATCCACTACTGCCTGGGCGCGCCCCTGGCACGCCTGGAGGGACAGACGGCGCTCGCCACGCTCCTGACCCGCCTGCCGGACCTGCGGCTCGCGGTCGACCCGTCCGACCTGCGCCGGCGCGGCGGACTCATCATGCGGGGCCTGCGCACGCTGCCCGTGGCGTTCACACCGGTACCGGAGAAAGGGCACGAAGCTCCCGTCGGCATCCGGACATGACAGGGCGAACACGACGATGGTCACAAGAAGGTGACAGGATCTCACCTCTGTGATCTTCACGTGATCTGCGCTGCATTAACTTGTGACAAGCGATCTAGTGCCGATACGTTCACGCAGCAACGCGGCGGTTCGCACGCCACGGCCGTCGCGTCGGTCGATGCTGTCGTGTGAAAGGCAACCGCATGCTCTCCGGGAACGGTCGTCACCGTCGCCCCCGTCAGGCTCCGGCCCTCCTCGTCGCGGCAGGGGTGACCGGATCAGCGATCGCGATCCCGCTGCTCGGCGCCACCGGCGCGAGCGCGGCCACCGGCACCACCTGGGACCAGGTCGCGGAGTGCGTCAGCGGCGGCTCATGGAGCGCGGACACCGGCAACGGCCGCTACGGCGGGTTGCAGTTGACGCAGGACGACTGGGACAAGTACGGCGGTCTCGACTACGCGCCGAGCCCTGACCAGGCGAGCCGCTCGCAGCAGATCGCCGTCGCCGAGAAGGTCCTGGCGGCCCGGGGTGTCGGGGTCTGGGGGGCCTGCGGCCTGTTGAACGGTCTGAGCAAGGACTCCGGCTCCGCCGACGTCGACACCGGTGTGGCCGGGGACTCGCGGTCAGGCGGCGGATCTTCCTCCGATTCCGGCCTCGACTCCGGTCTCGACTCCGGTCTCGGGTCCGGCCTTGACTCCGGTCTGTCCGACTCGTCCGGATCATCCGCGTCGACCGCTCCGTCGCCTTCTTCATCCTCTTCGTCCGCTTCACCCTCCTCGTCCTCGCCCTCGTCCCGGGCGTCGACCGCCGGCACCGCCAAGCCCGCACAGGGGTCCGGTGGTGCGCCGACAGCCACGACGAAGAGCTCTGAGTCGGACAATTCCGCACAGAACAATGCCTCGACCGGGGCGGGTTCGGCCGCGGCCTCGAGTGCCGGCCGTCATCGCGGCGACAGTGCCGACGAGAGTGCCGCGGACGGCCGTACGTCGGACGCGTCCGGTCGGCACGCCTCGCGTGGCGCCACGGGTGCGCGCGACGCCGTCGACGGCTCGTACACCGTCCGCCCCGGGGACAATCTGTCGTCCATCGCCGACTCCCTTGACCTCAGCGGCGGATGGACGGCGCTGTACGAGGCGAACAAGCAGACGGTCGGTGCCGACCCGAACCTCATCCTTCCCGGTCAGAGCCTTGCGCTCGACGCCGCCCCGGCCCGCGACTCGTCCTGAACTGCCCGTTCCGTGGCGGAAGTTCACGACCCGCTTCGCGCCCAATGTCCCGTTTGGTGAAAGTGAGATATGGGTCTCATAAGCCCTGATCGTCTTTGAAATTCCGGCGATCGACTGCTTACGGTCGTGATCGCTCGCCACAGCGAGCCCCTGCGGTCGCAACGCCGAATCCTGCCAGCGGCCGTACGGGAACAGTCGTCGCGTCAAGCGCCGTAGGCAGGAGCGGGGGACCCAAGGTAGGCGCCGCGTCCGGGAGTTGACCGGAAGCGGCTCGGGGTGAAGCCGTGTCCCGCAAGGGGCACGGCCGGGCAACTCAACCGGCCCGAACCCGACAGCTCACCTCGCAGGCGTCGGTGAGGGGAACGAACCATGCTGTGTTCCGGCAACGGCAAGCACCGCCGCCCGTCCAAGGCCACCCGTGCCGTCGCGCTCGCCGGTGTCGCCGGCGCTGCCATCGCCGGCCCGCTCCTCGCGGCCGGGAACGCCTCCGCGGCCACCGCCGCCCAGTGGGACGCCGTCGCCCAGTGCGAGTCCGGCGGCAACTGGCACATCAACACCGGCAACGGCTTCTACGGCGGTCTGCAGTTCACGAACTCCACCTGGGCCGCGTACGGCGGCACCGCCTACGCCTCCCGGGCCGACCTGGCCACCAAGGGCCAGCAGATAGCCGTCGCCGAGAAGGTCCTCGCGGGCCAGGGCAAGGGCGCCTGGCCGGTGTGCGGCAAGGGCCTGACCAACGCCGCGTACAACGGTTCCGCGGCCGCCGGCTCCTCGAGCGGCGCGAAGAGCACCACCAAGAAGAGCGCCACCACCCGCTCGACCGGGCAGTCGGCGGCCAACCGCTCCGCGCAGCGCCCGGCGCCGCAGAAGACCGTCACCACCCCGACCGGCCAGAAGGTCAAGAAGGGCGACGGCGAGTACAAGGTGGTCAAGGGCGACACCCTCAGCTCGATCGCCGCGAGCCACCACGTCCGGGGCGGCTGGGAGAAGCTCTTCGAGCTGAACAAGAACATCATCCAGGACGCCGACCTGATCTACCCGGGCCAGCAGCTGCACCTGAAGTGACGGCCACCCGGTAGCCCGGTCACAGGCCCCTCCCGGCCATGACTCCCGATGCGGGGGTCATGCCCGGGAGGGCCCGCCCCCGTCCCCACGGACTCCCCGCTCCGGTGCGTTTTCCCCCGTACGCACCGGAGCGGGGCTTTTGCTGTCCAGCCCCTTGGCTGCCCGGCGCCTCTTCGCTGCTCGGTCTGTTCCCTGTCCGGCCTCTTCGCTGCCCGGACCGTTCCCTGCCCGGCCACGCGAATTTCACCGGACCCTTCCCCGGGTCTTTGTTCCGAGCGGGAACAATGTGTACCGTCACCCTGTCCACGGGACGGTCGGTAGGCCGGCCGACAGCCCGGGGCGGTTAGGCTCTAGTCGCAAGGCACAGCCGCAAGGCAGACAGCCCCGCACTTCCAGCGTCACATCCAAGAAGGAGATGCTCGTGCCGTCCATCGACGTCGTCGTAGCCCGGGAAATCCTGGACTCCCGAGGCAACCCCACGGTCGAGGTCGAGGTCGGCCTCGACGACGGCAGCACGGGTCGTGCCGCCGTCCCGTCTGGCGCCTCCACCGGCGCCTTCGAGGCCATCGAGCTCCGCGACGGTGACCCCAACCGCTACCAGGGCAAGGGCGTCGAGAAGGCCGTCCTCGCCGTCATCGAGCAGATCGGCCCGGAGCTGGTCGGCTACGACGCCACCGAACAGCGCCTGATCGACCAGGCGATGATGGACCTGGACGCCACCGACAACAAGGGCTCCCTCGGCGCCAACGCGATCCTCGGCGTCTCCCTCGCCGTCGCCCACGCCGCCTCCGAGGCCAGCGACCTGCCCCTGTTCCGCTACCTGGGCGGCCCGAACGCGCACCTGCTGCCGGTGCCGATGATGAACATCCTCAACGGCGGCTCGCACGCCGACTCCAACGTGGACATCCAGGAGTTCATGATCGCTCCGATCGGCGCGGAGTCCTTCTCCGAGGCGCTGCGCTGGGGCACCGAGGTCTACCACACGCTGAAGAAGGTCCTGAAGAGCAAGGGCCTGGCCACCGGCCTCGGCGACGAGGGCGGCTTCGCCCCGAACCTCGGCTCCAACCGTGAGGCCCTCGACCTGATCCTCGAGGCCGTCAAGGAGGCCGGCTACGCCCCCGGTCAGCAGATCGCGCTCGCGCTCGACGTGGCCGCCTCCGAGTTCTACAAGGACGGCAAGTACCTCTTCGAGGGCAAGGAGCGCTCCGCCGCCGAGATGACGGAGTACTACGAGGAGCTCGTCGCGGCCTACCCGCTCGTCTCCATCGAGGACCCGCTGTTCGAGGACGACTGGGCCGGCTGGAAGGTCATCACCGACAAGCTCGGCGACAAGGTCCAGCTGGTCGGCGACGACCTGTTCGTCACCAACCCCGAGCGCCTGGCCCGCGGCATCGAGGAGGGCGCCGCCAACGCCCTGCTGGTCAAGGTCAACCAGATCGGCTCGCTGACCGAGACCCTGGACGCCGTCGAGCTGGCCCAGCGCAACGGCTTCAAGTGCATGATGTCCCACCGCTCCGGCGAGACCGAGGACGTCACCATCGCCGACCTGGCCGTCGCCACCAACTGCGGCCAGATCAAGACCGGCGCCCCGGCCCGCTCCGAGCGCGTCGCCAAGTACAACCAGCTGCTGCGCATCGAGGAGATCCTCGACGACGCCGCGGTGTACGCCGGCCGCTCGGCCTTCCCGCGCTTCAAGGGCTGAGACGAGGCAAGCCGCAGGTACAAGCCCGAGCAAGGCTTGGCCGGTCGTACATACGTCCCCGTACTCGGTCCCGTACCGTGTGCGGGGACGTACGCGCGTGTGAAGGGGAGGCGGGAGACATGGCCGGGAAGGACCGCGACCGGTTCTCCACCGCGACCAGGCTCAGGCTGCTCGGCGAGCAGACGGCCGCGCGGGTCTACCGCTCCCAGACCCGGCGCCAGGCCCGCCGCTCCCGGCTCACCGGCCGGGCCGCGCTCCTCGCCCTCGTCCTGTGCTCGCTGATCGTGGCACTGGCCTACCCGATGCGGCAGTACGTCTCCCAGCGCGGCGAGATCGCCGACCTGGAGCGGCAGCAGGGGGAGGCCCGCAAGCGCGTCGAACAACTGCGCGACCTGAAGGCGCGCTGGCAGGACGACGCCTACGCGGAGCAGCAGATCCGGCAGCGGCTGCACTATGTGATGCCGGGGGAGACCGGCTACATCGTGATCGACCCGGACGCGGCGAAGCCTTCGCGCGCGGACCGGGCGACGGCCGTTCGCCCCTGGTACGCCGGCCTCTGGGACGGGGTGGACAGGGCCGACGCGGCGGACAGGGCCGATGGTCCGGCCGGTGAGCGCACCACGCCCTGACGCGCCCGTCACGCACCCGGACGCACCCCGACGCACCCATGAGAAAGACAGCCCGAAAGAGAGCCATGGAAACCCCTCCGCCGCCCACCCCGCGCACCGAGCCGACGGACGCGGACGTCGAGGCCGTCAAGCAGCAACTCGGGCGCCCGCCGCGCGGGCTGCGCGCGATCGCGCACCGGTGCCCCTGCGGGCAGCCGGACGTCGTGGAGACGGCGCCGCGGCTCCCCGACGGCACTCCGTTCCCGACGACGTACTACCTGACGTGCCCGAAGGCGGCCTCCGCGATCGGCACGCTGGAGGCCGACGGCGTCATGAAGGAGATGACCGAGCGCCTGGCCACGGACCCGGAACTGGCCGCCGCCTACCGTGCCGCGCACGAGGACTACATCGCCCGCCGCGACGCCATCGAGGTCCTGGAGGGCTTCCCCAGCGCGGGCGGCATGCCGGACCGGGTGAAGTGCCTGCACGTCCTCGTGGGGCACTCCCTGGCCGCGGGACCGGGCGTCAACCCGCTCGGCGACGAGGCGATCGCGATGCTGCCGGAGTGGTGGCGCAAGGGTTCGTGTGTGGAGGTCGAGGCCGTTTCCGAGGAGGACGCCAAGTGACGCGGGTCGCCGCCATCGACTGCGGTACGAACTCCATCCGGCTCCTGGTCGCGGACGCGACCGTGTCCGACAGCGCCTCGGGCGCGGGCGCGACCGGTGAGCTGGTCGACCTGGACCGGCGGATGACCATCGTCCGGCTGGGGCAGGGCGTGGACCGCACCGGACGTCTGGCGCCCGAGGCGCTGGAGCGCACGTTCGCCGCCTGCCGGGAGTACGCCGAGGTCATCAAGGAGCACGGCGCCGAGCGGATCCGGTTCGTCGCCACGTCCGCCTCCCGGGACGCGGAGAACCGGGACGAGTTCGTCCGTGGGGTGGTGGACATCCTCGGCGTCGAGCCGGAGGTCATCACCGGCGACCAGGAGGCGGAGTTCTCCTTCACGGGGGCGACCCGGGAGCTGATGGGCCGTACGGATCTGGCCACGCCGTTCCTGGTGGTCGACATCGGCGGCGGCTCCACGGAGTTCGTCGTCGGCGACGGCCATGTGCGCGCCGCGCGGTCCGTGGACATCGGCTGCGTCCGTATGACCGAGCGGCACCTCGTTCGGGGCGGGGTGGTCACCGACCCGCCGACCGAGGAGCAGATCGCGGCCATACGGTCCGACATCGAGGCGGCGCTGGACCTGGCGGAGCAGACGGTTCCGCTGCGGGAGGCACACACGCTGGTGGGTCTCGCGGGGTCGGTCACCACGGTCTCGGCGATCGCCCAGGACCTCCCGGAGTACGACTCGACGCGGATCCACCACTCCCGGATCTCCCGCGACCGGGTGCGGGAGATCACAAGTGCGCTGCTCCACTCCACGCACGCCGAGCGCGCGGCGATCCCGTCGATGCACCCGGGCCGCGTGGACGTCATCGGCGCGGGCGCCCTCGTACTGCTGGCGATCATGGAACGGATCGACGCGACCGAGGTCGTGGTCAGCGAACACGACATCCTCGACGGCATCGCCTGGTCGATCGCGTAACCACCGCCGCCCCCTGAACTCGACCCCAGGGGGCGGCTCCCGGACGGCGCCGCGGAGCGGGTAGGGCGGTCGTCGACCGGCGCGGTGGCCGACGCCGGCGCCGTGTCCCCTCCCGGATCTTCCGCGTGGTCCTACGGCGAGGGCTCGCCGCCGACGGGCCCTGTGCCCGCGAAGTCGGCTGTGCCCGGTGGCGCGCACATGAGCCCGCGCTCAGCGAGTCGTCCTCAGGGTCGCCCCCAGGCCCCCGAGCGGCCGCGACCCCGCTCCGCGCCCCGCGGCCCCACGGAGCCCGACTCCTCCCTCCCGCCGCCACCCTGACGGGCCCTCACGTGTCCTCATGGCGAGATTTTCCTACCCGTCGGTAGCCTCTGTTGAGCAGGTTGGGTAACGTATGAGCGAGGTCCCGGGGGCCTTCCCGGCTCCCGGCCGACGCGCCGCCAGAAAACTTCGTGAAGTTCTTCACAAGAGAAACGCCCCTGCTGGGCGACGATTCGCGGCCGTTGGGCCGTCCGTGTGGCTCATGGGGTCTTGGAGGCTGCTCGCACGAGCGCGTCGAAGGGTGTCCTCAGGGGCTCGGAGGGACCCTGCGCGGAGCACCGGTGGGGCGCTTCCGAACCCGGAAGGGCAGCTCACGCGGCCTTGACAACGGACAGTTCCCCCCGGGCCGCACTACCGGGGACCATGACGTGGGTCACGTGGGCGGCGGAGTGTAGCAGATACCCCACCCAAGCTTGTGAAGGGGCGCACGAGCCACCCCCCTGAGGCGGGTGGATACTCGATGGCATGAGCACCACGGAGCGTCCCAGGATCCTCGTAGTAGGCGGTGGGTACGTAGGCCTGTACGCAGCTCGTCGCATTCTGAAGAAGATGCGCTACGGCGAGGCGACCGTCACGGTCGTCGACCCGCGCTCGTACATGACCTACCAGCCCTTCCTCCCCGAAGCCGCCGCCGGCAGCATCTCCCCCCGGCACGTCGTCGTCCCGCTGCGACGCGTGCTGCCGAAGGCGGAGGTCCTCACCGGTCGGGTCACCACCATCGACCAGGACCGCAAGGTCGCCACGATCGCCCCGCTCGTCGGCGAGGCGTACGAGCTGCCCTTCGACTACCTGGTCATCGCGCTCGGCGCGGTCTCCCGCACCTTCCCGATCCCCGGCCTCGCCGAGCAGGGCATCGGCATGAAGGGCATCGAGGAGTCCATCGGCCTGCGCAACCACGTTCTCGAGCAGCTCGACAAGGCCGACTCCACGACCGACGAGGAGATCCGCCGCAAGGCGCTCACCTTCGTCTTCATCGGCGGCGGCTTCGCCGGTGCCGAGACCATCGGCGAGGTCGAGGACATGGCCCGGGACGCGGCCAAGTACTACAAGAACGTGTCCCGCGAGGACATGCGCTTCATCCTCGTCGACGCCGCCGACAAGATCCTCCCCGAGGTCGGCCCCAAGCTCGGCAAGTACGGCAAGGAGCACCTCGAGGGCCGCGGCGTCGAGGTCTACCTGTCCACCTCCATGGAGTCCTGCGTCGACGGCCACGTGGTGCTCAAGAACGGCCTCGAGGTCGACTCCAACACCATCGTGTGGACCGCGGGCGTCAAGCCCAACCCGGCGCTGGCCCGCTTCGGCCTGCCGCTCGGCCCGCGCGGTCACGTCGACTGCGAGCCCACGCTCCAGGTCAAGGGCACGGACTACATCTGGGCCGCCGGTGACAACGCCCAGGTGCCCGACCTCGCCGCCCGCAAGGCCGGTGTGGAGAACGCCTGGTGCCCGCCCAACGCCCAGCACGCGCTGCGCCAGGCCAAGGTGCTCGGCGACAACGTGGTCTCCGGTATGCGGGGCTTCCCGCAGAAGGACTACAGCCACGCCAACAAGGGCGCGGTCGCGGGCCTCGGCCTGCACAAGGGCGTCGCGATGATCGTCATGGGCAAGATGAAGATCAAGCTCAAGGGCCGCCTCGCCTGGTACATGCACCGCGGCTACCACGGTCTGGCCATGCCGACCTGGAACCGGAAGATCCGCATCTTCGCCGACTGGACGCTGGGCATGTTCCTCAAACGCGAGGTCGTCTCGCTCGGCGCGATCGAGTCTCCGCGCGAGGAGTTCTACGAGGCCGCCAAGCCGGCCCCGGTCGCCGCCGCGCCCAAGTCGGAGCAGAAGGCCAAGGCCTCCTGACCCCCGGTCACCGACAGCGCCCGAAGGGGCCGCCCGCCATCCGTGGTGCGGGCGGCCCCTTCGGCGTAGCCGGGCCCGCGCCCCTTCGCGGAGTGCACAGGCATTTTGCACAGCCGTAACGCCAACGGGGGACTGCGGCCGAGCCCCGCAGATGTTTACGTGGTGTCGGACATTCCGGGATCCCCCGTCACGGAGGTGTGCACCATGGCAGACGCCGCGCTGCGGCTGAAGAGCCTCGTCGAACAGATCCTGGGAGCCCCGCTCCCCGTGCGCCTCCGCGCCTGGGACGGCTCCGAGGCGGGGCCTCCGGGCGCTCCCGCCCTCGTCGTGCGCAACCGCCGCGCCCTGCGCCGCCTGCTGTGGAAGCCGGGCGAACTGGGCCTCGCCCGCGCCTGGGTCGCCGGGGACCTGGGCATCGACGGCGACCTGTACACCACCCTCGACCTCATGGCCGGCCTGATCTGGGAACGCGGAGAGGACGCCCGTACCCTCACCCAGGCGCTCCGGGACCCCGACGTCCGCGCCGCCGTCCGCGGCCTCGTGAAGCTGGCCGGGCCCTTCCCACCACCCGCGCCGCCCCGCGAGGAGGTCCGCAGGGTCCGCGGCCACCTGCACACCCGGCGCACCGACAAGCGCGCCATCAGCCACCACTACGACGTCGGCAACGACTTCTACGAGATCGTCCTCGGCCCGTCCATGGTGTACTCCTGCGCCTACTGGGAGTCGCCGGACGGCACCCTGGAGGACGCCCAGCGCGACAAGCTGGAACTCGTCTGCCGCAAGCTCGACCTGAAGCCCGGTCAGCGCCTCCTCGACGTCGGCTGCGGCTGGGGCTCCATGGCCGTCCACGCCGCCCGCGAGCACGGCGTGAGCGTCGTCGGCGTCACCCTCTCCCAGGAGCAGGCCGCCTACGCCCGCAAGCGGGTCGCCGACGAGGGCCTCACCGACCGCGTCGAGATCCGGGTGCAGGACTACCGCGACGTCGCCGACGGCCCCTACGACGCCATCTCCTCCATCGGCATGGCGGAACACGTCGGCGCGGAGAGATACCTGGAGTACGCCCGCGTTCTGCACGCCCTGCTCAAGCCCGGCGGGCGGCTGCTCAACCACCAGATCGCCCGGCGCCCCGAGCAGGACGAGTCCGCGTACTCGGTCGACGCGTTCATCGACGCCTACGTCTTCCCCGACGGCGAACTGGCACCCATCGGCACCACGGTCACCCAGCTGGAGCGCGCCGGGTTCGAGGTCCGGGACGTGGAGGCGCTGCGCGAGCACTACGGCCTCACCCTGCGTCGCTGGGTCGCCAACCTGGAGGCCGAGTGGGTGCGGGCGCAAGCGCTCACCAGCCCCGGCCGGGCCCGCGTCTGGCGCCTGTACATGGCGGCCTCGGCCCTGGCCTTCGAGCGCAACCGCATCGGCGTCAACCAGGTCCTCGCGGTGCGGACACCGGACTCGGGCGGGTCCGGGATGCCACTGCGGGCACGCACCTGGGGCGCGTGAGTCCCGCCCGTACGACGAAGGGGCCCCGTTCCGACGCGGAACGGGGCCCCGGCGCACGTGCCGCTACTCCGACTTGATCGCCGTCAGCATGTTCAGGCGCGCCGCGCGCCGGGCCGGCCACAGGGCGGCCAGGACGCCGACGACCGCGGCCAGCAGGAGGAACAGGGCCATCCGCGACCAGGGCAGGACCAGTTCGTACGTCGCCATCCTGGTGCCGAGCAGCTCACCGGCCGCCCAGCCGAAGAACACTCCGAGCCCGATGCCGAGCACCCCGCCGAACAGCGAGATGACGAGGGACTCAAGACGGACCATCCGCTTGATGCCCTTGCGGTCCAGGCCGATCGCGCGGAGCATCCCGATCTCCTGCGCACGCTCGAAGACGGACATGGCGAGGGTGTTGATGACACCGAGGACCGCGACGATCACTGCCATGGCGAGCAGGCCGTAGAGGATGTTCAGCATCAGCGTGAAGACCTGCGCGACGCTGTTGGAGATGTCCTTCTTGTCCTGCACCTCGATGGCCGGGTTGTCGCCGAGGGCCTTCACCAGCCGGTCCTTGGCCGAGGAGGAGGCGCCGCCGGACGTCTTCACCATCACCTGCATGTCGGACGGGTCGCTCTGGTGCGGGGAGAGCGTCGCGTTGTCCAGCATGATGCCGCGCATCATCTCGGTGCCCTGGTAGACGCCCGCGATCGTCAGCTGCTGCTTCCTGCCGTCCTCGTACGACACCGTGAACCGGGATCCGGCCGTCCAGTGGTGGGACGTGGCGGTGTCGGCGTCGACGACCACCTGGGTGCCGCCGACCGTGAAGGTGCCCTCGTCGAGCTTCAGGTCCGTCAGCTCGCCGATCGTGGCGCCGTTCACGCCGGTCAGGTACTCGGTCTGTCCGTCGATGCGGGAGGGCGCGTTGCGCAGCGGGCTGGTCGCGGTGACGCCTTCGGTCGACTTCAGGGTCCTCTCGACGTCGGGAGAGAGCGGGTAGCGGTTCGCCATGGACACCACGTAGTCCGCTTTGATCGCGGAGGACGCCATCTTGTCGATCGCGCTCTGCAGACTGCCCGCCATCACGGTCAGACCGGTGATCAGGGTCAGGCCGACCATCAGGGCGGAGGCGGTGGCCGCGGTGCGGCGCGGGTTGCGCACCGAGTTCTGCCTGGCCAGCTTGCCGGCGACACCGAAGACGCGCAGGACGGGCGCGGCGGCCGCGATCAGCGGGCGGGACAGCAGCGGCGTGAGGACGAAGACGCCGACGACCAGGAGGGCCGCGCCGAGGCCCATCGGGGCCTGGGCGTCCGAGGTGTCGTCCAACGTGGTGGCGTACACAACGGTGACGACGCCGGCGGCGGCCAGCAGGGCACCGAGCGTGTTCCGCAGGACCAGGGACTTGGTGGTGGCCTTCGCGTGGACGCTGCTCATCGCGGCGACCGGGGGGATCTTCGCGGCGCGGCGGCCGGGCAGCCAGGCGGCCAGCATCGTGATCAGGATGCCGACGGCGAGGGCGGTGGCGACCGTGCCGGGGGAGATGACGAGCGGCCCGTCCGGAACGCTGCCACCGAGCCTGCCCATCAGGGACCGCAGGCCCGCGCCGATGCCGATGCCGGCGACGAGCCCGGTGACGGCCGCGACCGCGCCGACCACGAACGCCTCGATGAGCACGGACCGGGTGACCTGGCGTCGGGAGGCGCCGACCGCCCGCAGCAGCGCCAGCTCCTTGGTGCGCTGGGCGACCAGCATCGTGAAGGTGTTGGCGATGATGAACGTGCCGACGAACAGCGCGATGCCCGCGAAGACCAGCAGCGAGCTGCGCAGACTGCTCGTCTGATCGGCGATCCGCGTGGCCTGGTCGTCGGCGAGCTGCTTGCCGGTGGTGGTGGAGGCGACGTCCTTGGGCAGGATGGCGTCGACCGCGTCCTGCAGCGCGGTCTGGCTGGTCCCCGGGGCGGCCTTCACATCGATCTCGTCGTACGAGCCGGCCTTGTGGAACAGCCGCTGGGCGGTCGCCGTGTCGAAGAGGGCGAGGCTGCCTCCGGCGGCGACGTTGCCGTCGTCGGTGGTGAAGATGCCGGCGATCCTGGGTGTCAGCACGGGCCCGTCGATGGAGAGCCGCACGGTGTCCCCGACCTCGAAGCCGGCGTGCTGCGCGGTGTGGGAGTCGATGAGGACCTCGTCCTGCCCCTTCGGCGCGTGCCCGCTGACGAGCGGGTACCGCGGGTCCTTGTCGCCCCAGTAGTTCCCGCCCTGGGACTGGAAGCCGCTGCCGATGAGCTTGCCGTCCTTGCCGGCGACGGCGGTGAAGCCGCTGACGACCCCGACGGCACTGTCGGCGCCGCGCACCTCGGCGGCCTTGTCGAGCAGCGCCTGTGTCAGCTTCGGCTCCTTGCCGACGGTGTCGCCGGTGTCGTTGCGGCTCTCGGGCTGGATGGCCACGTCCACGTGGTCGAAGCCCTTGGCGGAACTCTTCTGGTAGGCGTTCGAGATGGTGTTGGTGAACACCAGGGTGCCCGACACGAACGCCACGCCGAGCATCACGGCGAGCACGGTCATGAGCAGCCTGGCCTTGTGCGCGAGCACGTTGCGCAGGGCGGTACGGAACATGTGTCTGTCCAGGGCTTGGTTTGCTGGTGGTCCAGCCCGTCCCGGGGGCCCCTGCTCACAGAGCTCGGGGGAGTTCGAGGACGAGGCCGCAGGCCGATCGGGGTCTGGGGAGATCACAGGCCGATCGTGGGTCGGGGGCGCCACCGGAGCGGGGCGCAGCAGGGTCAGCTGGTGCGGCCCTTCCCGTCGAACCGCTTCATGCGGTCCAGCACCCCCTCCGCGCTCGGCCCGTGCAGTTCGTCCACGATCCGTCCGTCCGCCAGGAAGATCACCCGGTCCGCGTACGCCGCCGCCACCGGGTCATGGGTGACCATCACCACCGTCTGTCCCAGCTCCCGTACGGAGTTGCGCAGAAAGCCCAGCACCTCGGCGCCCGAACGGGAGTCCAGGTTCCCGGTGGGCTCGTCGCCGAAGATGATGTCCGGCTTGGACGCGAGCGCCCGTGCCACCGCCACGCGCTGCTGCTGACCACCGGACAGCTGTGCGGGCCGGTGGCTCAGCCGGTCCGACAGGCCGACCATCTGGATGACGATGTCCAGCCACTGCTTGTCCGGTTTGCGGCCCGCGATGTCCATCGGAAGGGTGATGTTCTCCAGCGCGGTCAGCGTCGGCAGCAGGTTGAACGCCTGGAAGATGAACCCGATCTTGTCCCGCCGCAACTTGGTGAGCTGCTTGTCCTTCAGCGCGCCCAGCTCGACGTCACCGATGCGCACGGAACCGGAGGAGAAGGAGTCGAGCCCGGCGACGCAGTGCATCAGCGTCGACTTGCCGGAGCCCGAGGGCCCCATGATCGCCGTGAACTGGGCCTGCTGGAAGTCGACGGTGACCCGGTCCAGGGCCACCACCTGGGTCTCGCCCTGACCGTAGACCTTCGACAGGTCCGTGGCGCGGGCGGCCACCGCGGTGGTCCGGTCGGCGAGGGAGGTGCTGGTCACGGGAGCTGCTCCTGTCGGGAAGGCGACGGCGAAGAGGACATGTCCCATCGTCGCGGCGCGCCGCCGCCGTGGAGTCAGCCGCTGTTCCGGTTCCCGGGGCAGCCTTCGGTCGGACCGCCGGGGCCCGCGTCATACCTGGGGATGACACGGGCCCCTGAGCCGCCGAGTGGGGAAAGCGGTTGTTCACCCGAAGTGGAATCGCTTCATCGCCCCTCCTTCAGGGCGGTGAAATTCCGTCATTTCGCATACAAGGGCCGCGCTTCCCCGAAAGGCTATTGGCAAGTGCGGATGGACCGTACCGGGTGCTGATGCACCCTCAGACGTCAATAAAATAAGACAACATCGCGTCCCGGGTCCGCTGTTCGAGGGATGCGTCCCGATAGGCTCGGACCGCTCGATGCGGAGCCCAGGCCTGCCCGGATGGTGGAATGCAGACACGGCGAGCTTAAACCTCGCTGCCCCTTCGCGGGCGTGCCGGTTCGAGTCCGGCTCCGGGCACTTCCCTGGCGTCACCGGCGGCCGGCCGCGAGGACGTCATCGCCATTCGTTGCCGGGCCGGGCGCCGGCTGTGCGGGCAGGTGGCACTCGGGGCGCGGGGTCAGAGGTACGTCTCGTCGAGGTGGGTCGCGGGCTTCGTGGTCACCGCTCCCGGCAACCGCAGTGAGAACCAGCCGACCTTGTGACCGAACAGCCAGACGAGTCCCAGATACAGGTTCGGGGCCACCTGGCGCACCTCGTCCCGTACACCCATGGCCAGCAGGGACGTCCGCGAGTAGTCGACGACGATGCAGTCCTTGCCGTCCAGCCGGCTCGGCCCCACTGAGACCTTCGCGATGAAGGCGAGCACGTCCAGGGGCGTGAACCGGTTGCTCAGATGGCCGTCCGGACTGAAGACCTTGCCCCGCCACAGGCCGAGGCTCACGAACACGGCGAGGAACCGGGCTCCCACCGATCCCGCCCAGGGCAGGATCGCCGTGCCCTCCAGCGGACCCCTCGGGATCCCGCCGGGCGGACTCGTGCAGAAGATGTCCTCGAGCCGCTGCTCCCCAGCCTTGAGCAGCTGGACCTCATCGAGTACCACCGCGTCCTCCCGACCGTCGCTCCCTGCCCAGGCCCCTGTCAGCTCCACCTTGGGCACGGCCGGCGCGGCCCACCACCGCTGATGAGCCGAACGGCTTTCGGGGCGGCCCCCGGTCGCGACAGTTCCGCTCGGCCGGAGGGCCTTTTCGCCGGCCGGCGTACCGAGTACCCCGGTCATGGACGAGCTGTGCCTCGGAAGGAAGGCGGGCAGCAGTCGTTGACAGGTGGGCCGTGCGGCCCGAGACTCTTGCGAGAGTGGTGAAATACTTTTCACTACGCGAACAATGCGGGGACGATACTGGGACCGGACTCGGCGGCGACCGGGGATCCGCGAGCGCGAAGGGGCGTCGGATGCGTACCACCGTCGGCATCATCGGAGCGGGACCCGCCGGGCTGCTGCTCGCGCGGCTGCTGCACAACGCCGGCATCGACTCCGTCGTGCTGGAGGCCCGCGACCGGGCCTATGTCGAGCGGCGCCAGCGGGCGGGGATCCTGGAGCAGGGGTCCGTGGACGTGCTGCGGGCGGCCGGGGCGGGCGAGCGCATGGACCGTGAGGGACTGCGGCACGACGGGATCGAGCTGCGTTTCGCGCGCCGCCGCCATCGCGTCGACTTCCCCGCGCTCACCGGCGGCCGCTCCGTGATGGTGTACGCGCAGACCGAGGTCTGCAAGGACCTCATCGCGCTCCAGCTCAAGGAGGGCGGCCCGCTGCTGTTCGAGGCCGAGGCGCTCGCCGTCGAGGGCGCCGAGGGCGACGACCCGCGGGTGCGCTTCCGGTACGAAGGGAGCGAGGACGTCCTGGAGTGCGAGTACGTCGTCGGGTGTGACGGCTTCTGGGGCGTGTCCCGCAAGGCGGTTCCCGCCGGACTGTCCCGCGTCTTCGAACGTACGTACCCATTTGGCTGGCTCGGCGTCCTCGCCGATGTCGCACCCTCGCACGACGAACTCGTCTACGCCCGCCACGACCGCGGCTTCGCCCTGCTGAGCATGCGCTCCCCGTCCGTTTCCAGGCTCTACCTCCAGGTGCCGGAGGGCACGGACGCCGAGGAGTGGGCCGACGAGGAGATCTGGGACGAGCTGGAGCGCCGCTTCGAGACCGCCGACGGCTGGACACTCGCCCGGGGTCCCATCGCCTCCAAGTCGGTGACCCCGATGCGCAGTTACGTCCACGAACCGATGCGCCACGGCAGGCTGTTCCTCGCCGGGGACGCCGCCCACATCGTGCCGCCCACCGGCGCCAAGGGACTCAATCTCGCCGTCGGCGACGTCGTCACCTTCGCGCGGGCGCTGACGCACCGGCATCAGACCGGCTCCGCCGAGCTGCTCGACGCCTACTCCGAGACCTGTCTGCGCCGTGTGTGGCAGGCCGAGCGGTTCTCGTACGAGATGACCACGCTGCTGCACCGCGCCCCGGATGCCACGCCGTTCGACGACCGCGTCCAACTGGCCCGGCTGGAACGGCTCACCACCTCGCGCGCGGCCGAGGCCGACCTCGCGGACGGGTACACGGGCTTTCCGCTGGGGTGACGTCCGGGGGGGACGACGCCCGCGGGCCGGCGTACGGGTGACGCGGGTGGCGTCACCTGTCCGGGCGAAGAAGGCTCTGGTCGCTCGCCCGGATGATCAGCGGCCGGTCTCGACTCTGTACCGGCTTCGTCATGGGTGAGGCGCATCCTCGCCGGGAATCACACCAACGCGTAGCGTGTTGCGTGCGATGAGGAGGGGAAGATCCTCCTCAAGCAGTACGGCCAATTCTTTGCCTGTCTATTACTCTTGAGCCAAGGCCACGCAGGGTGGTCATGGAGGAGTGAAATGAGGAGCAGCAACCCGGTCTTCTCGCGACGGGGGGTTCAGCCGCGACAACGGCTACGCGGGCTTCAACACCGCGCCGCAGGCCGGGGGAGCCGCCGTCGGCACGCAGGGCAACCCGTACGCGCAGAACCCTTACGCGGGCGGCAACCCCTACGCGCAGAACCCCTACGCGCAGGACCCGTACGGACAGCAGACGCAGTACGGCGCCCCGCCGCAGGCCCCGGCCGCCCCCGGCCGGATGACGATGGACGACGTCGTCATGCGCTCGGCGATGACGCTCGGCACGGTCGCCGTCGGCGCGATTCTCGCCTGGGCGCTGCTGCCGGTCTCGTCCACCAGCTTCGGCCTCGCGTTCGGTTCCGCGCTGGTCGCGTTCGTCCTGGCGATGGTGCAGTCCTTCAAGCGCACGCCGTCGCCCGCGCTGATCCTGGGGTACGCCGCCTTCGAGGGCGTCTTCCTCGGCGTCATCAGCGAGATGTACAACGCGCAGTGGAACGGCGCACCGTTCCAGGCCGTGCTCGGCACGATCGCGGTCTCGGGTGCCACCCTGCTCGTCTACAAGGCGGGCTGGATCCGCGTCACCGCGCGGTACGCCCGGATCGGCATGGCCATCGCCATCGCCTTCGTGCTGACCATGGCGGTCAACCTGCTGCTGGTCGCGTTCGGCGTCGCGCCGGACGGCGGGCTGCGCAGCATGGGCCCGCTGGGCGCGCTGGTCGGTGTCATCGCGATCCTGCTCGGCGCGTTCTTCCTGACGCTCGACTTCAAGCAGATCGAGGACGGGATCGCGTACGGGGCGCCGCGCCAGGAGGCGTGGCTGGCGGCGTTCGGCCTGACCATGACCCTGGTGTGGATCTACGTGGAGATGCTGCGGCTCGTCGCGATCTTCAGTAGCAACGACTAGTCGCCGCGGCGCGCTCCGGGATCCTTTCCGGCGGCGCTCCCGGCACCTTTGAAGGGCCCGTGAACCGTGGTTCACGGGCCCTTTCACTGTGCGCGGCTCAGATGAGTTTGCGCGCGGCCCTCCTCAGGTCGTACTCGTGGATGATCGCTTTGGCGTGGCCGTACGCGAGATTGTGCTCGTGCCGGAGCCAGCTGACCTTCTCCTCGAAGCAGAGAGCGGGGCCTTCGTCGACGGTTCGCAGCCAGTCGGAGACTTCACGACCGGTGCAGTGGGGGATGCGGGCGAGCAGATTGCGATGGGTCTCCTCGGAGAAGACTTGGGACATCGGCGCCTCCGGACGCACTCGATGAAGCCGGTCCTTCAGGTCACCGTGCCTGAGTGTTCGCCCGTTGGCAACAGTGCTGCCGCGACGCGTACGCTCGCCGCGTGCTTGATACGACGCCTTTGACCCGGGCCGTGGATCACTTCGCCGACCGGTTGCGGGCCGCTCCGCAGAGCCGGCTGCAACGGGGCGCGGCGGCCGAAGCGCTCGCTCTCGCCAGGGAGTTGGCCCGTCGCGCCCAGCTTCTGGAGGACCCCTCGGCCCAGCCGCGGGAGATGCCGGACGCGGGCATGTTCGCTGCCGCCGACCAGATCACGGTCGCCGGGCATGATCTGGCCATCGTCCTGCGGGACGAGAGGGAGCTCGCGCAGGCCGTGGCGCTGGTGGAGGAGGCGCAGAAGCGCGCAGGGGTGTGAGGAGGCACCACAACGCGCCGGGGTCGAGCGGACACCGGAACGCGCCTGGGCGGTACGGCCGATTCCCGCACCCCGGCGCGGCCCTTGCTGCGACGTGAGGGCGTGGTGGCGTGGTCGCGTTGACTACAGGGACGCGATGACGCGGTCCGCGAGGACGTAGACGGTCTCCTCGCCGCACGCGAACGTGAGGGCGTAGGCGCCCGAGAGGCCCGAGCCCCCGAGCAGGAACGGGCTGTGGCCGGCGGTCAGGGCCGCAGCCAGGCGCTCGGCGGTCTCGCGGTGGCCGGGGGTCATGCACAGCGTCGTACCGTCCGCGAAGACGTACACGTCCAGGGTGCCCAGCGGGCCCGGGCGGACGTCGGCGAGTTCGGTGCCGGCGTCGGCCAGCCTCTCCAGGCAGGCGACCGTGCGCTCGTGGTCGCCCGTGACGGGGGACGGGGTCGGGACGAAGTCGGGGTGCGAGGGGTGACGGCGGCGGGCGGCGGCCAGTTCGGGGGAGTCCCCGGGGAACTCCGTCTCGTCGGCGCCGGCCTCGGTCACCGGTTCCAGGCTGTCGTGCTCCAGGCCGGCGAAGTCCGCGGGACGGGGCAGGAAGAGCTCGTTGTCGGGCAGGCCGAACAGGGTGGGGGCGTCGGCGATGTCCCGGGCCTCCTGAGCGGCCCAGAAGGCGCGGGCCTCGGCCAGCTCGCGCTCCCGCTCCTCCGCGAGCGCCTCGGCCACGGCGGCGCGTATCTCCTCCGCGTCGGCGGCGGTGCGGGCGGCGGGCACCAGCCCGCGCACCTGCACGGCACGGCTCTCGGCGAGTTCTGCGTGCAGGGCCGCGACCTGCCGGCGCAGTGCCCGCACGCTGCGCAGGACGGCGACGCCCACGCCCGCGGTCGCGGCGGTGGTGAGCAGCAGAGCTATCGGCATGGCGCTCACTGACGTACTCCTGGTTCAAGGTCGGCCCCCGACTTCCTACATCAGCTTGAAGGGCGGACTAACCAGCTGTCAGTGCGTAACGTCACGAAACGGACATGAGGTGGCCCTCGATGTTTACCAGGAGGGCCCCTGCGACCTGCGGAAATACCCTTCGGAGGGAGATAGGTCACATCCTGGGGGAGATTGGGTTACAAAAAGGCCCGAAGCTCTGCCGGATCCTGGGAGCGGCGAGCTCCGGGCCGTCGCGCGGGCGGCGCGGGCGGAGGTCAGCTGAGGCGCTCGATGACCATGGCCATGCCCTGGCCGCCGCCGACGCACATCGTCTCCAGGCCGAACTGCTTGTCGTGCCACTGGAGAGAGTTGATCAGGGTGGCGGTGATGCGGGCGCCGGTCATGCCGAAGGGGTGGCCGACGGCGATGGCGCCGCCGTTGACGTTCAGCTTCTCCAGCGGGATGCCCAGGTCGCGGTAGGACGGGATCACCTGGGCGGCGAAGGCCTCGTTGATCTCGACGAGGTCGATGTCGTCGATGGTGAGGCCGGCGCGCTTGAGGGCCTGCTTGCTGGCCTCGACGGGACCGTAGCCCATGATCTCGGGGGACAGGCCGGACACACCCGTCGAGACGATCCGCGCGAGCGGCGTGAGCCCCAGCTCCCGGGCCTTGGTGTCGCTCATGATGACCAGGGCGGCGGCACCGTCGTTGAGGGGGCAGCAGTTGCCGGCGGTGACACGGCCGTCGGGCCGGAAGACGGGCTTGAGGCCGGCCACGGCCTCCAGGGTCACCCCGGGCCGCGGCCCGTCGTCCTTGCTGACGACCGTGCCGTCCGGGAGGGTCACCGGGGTGATCTCGCGCTCCCAGAAGCCCTTGGCGATGGCCTGCTCGGCGAGGTTCTGCGAGCGGACGCCGAACTCGTCCATCTCCTCGCGGGTGACGCCCTTGAGCCGGGCCAGGTTCTCCGCGGTCTGGCCCATCGCGATGTACGGGTCGGGCAGCAGGCCGTCCTCGCGCGGGTCGTGCCACTCGGCGCCCTCGGACTCGGCCACGGCGGCGGTACGGGCCTCGGCGTCGGCGAAGAGGGGGTTGTGGGTGTCGGGAAGGCCGTCGGAGGTGCCCTTGACGCTGCGGCTGACCATCTCGACGCCGGCGGAGATGAAGACGTCGCCCTCGCCGGCCTTGATGGCGTGCAGGGCCATGCGGGAGGTCTGGAGGGAGGAGGAACAGTACCGGGTGACGGTGCAGCCGGGGAGGTGATCCATCCCCATCTGCACGGCGACGATACGGCCGAGGTTGTGGCCCTGCTCGCCGCCGGGGAGGCCGCAGCCGAGCATCAGGTCGTCGATGTCCTTCGGGTCCAGAGCGGGGACCTTGTCGAGGGCGGCCTGGATGATCGTGGCGGTGAGGTCGTCCGGGCGGAGATCCTTCAGGGAGCCCTTGAAGGCACGGCCGATCGGGGAACGGGCGGTCGAGACGATGACGGCTTCGGGCATCACGGCTCCATTGCGCGAGGATGAGCAGGGCTGTGGGGGAAGTTACCCGTACGTACGGTGGAGGTCACGGGCATGGGCGTGTGACTCGGGCCGCAATTTTCTAAGCGCTTGCTTGGTCGTCCGGGCGGTTCGGCTGGAAACGGTGCGGGTGGGGTGGGCGTGCCGTCGCTGCGGGCAGCGCCCCAGGGCCCCGCTTGCGGCCTGCGGCCCAGTCCGTCGAACGCCGGAAGAGCCGACGGTGCGCGGCGGCACCGCTCGCGCGTCAGGAGGGTGGCGTGGGCAGGCAGGGCGGCTGCGCGCGGTGTGGGCGGTCGCGCAGTTCCCCGCGCCCCTTCCGGGACGGGAGCCCCGGCTGGGAGCACCCTGCTCTGACCCGGAGGCCGGGGGCGAGGGAACGCCCCCGGCGTCACACGGACGGTTCCGGGGCCGTCGTAGGGGCCGCCTCCGGTGTCGGCAGCCGGCGGCGACGGCGGCGCTTGAGCAGGGCCCACGGCCCCCGCGGTCCCGTCGGCACCGCGGCCGTGACCTCCGTGCCCGCCTCGTCCGCGGCCTCCGCCGCCGCCCGGGCCACCGGCAGGAAGCCCTCGCGCCGGGACGCGTCCGGGCGCTCCTCCTCAGCCGGCCACAGGCCGAGCGCCGCGCACACCGTGGGCAGGACCGCCATCGCCGCCGTGGCGTACCCCTCCGCCGAGGGGTGGTAGTTGTCGGGGCCGAACAGCTCCCGGGGGTTCGCCGCGAACTCCGGACCCAGCAGATCGCCCAGCGACACGGTCCGGCCGCCCTGCTCCACGACCCCGATCGTCTGGGCCGCGGCCAGTTGCCGGGAGGCCCGGCGGGCCAGCCACCGCAGCGGCTGCTGCACCGGCTCGATCGTGCCCAGGTCGGGACACGTGCCGACGACGACCTCCGCGCCCGCGGTCCGCAGGCGCCGTACCGCCGCCGACAGATACCGCACCGACCGCGTCGGTGGCATACGGTGCGTCACGTCGTTCGCGCCGATCATGATGACGCAGATGTCGGGGATCCGGTCGTGGACCGCGAGCGTCAGTGCCACCTGACGGTCCAGGTCGTCCGACTGCGCCCCGGGAAGGGCGACGACGCGCAGCTCCACCGGCCGTTCGGCCACCGCCGCCAGTCCCGATGCCAGCAGCGCCCCCGGCGTCTGCCGGGAGCGGTGCACGCCCTGCCCCGCGGCGGTGGAGTCGCCGAGCATCACCAGCCTCAGCGGTGGTTCGCCGAGGGCGCTGTAGCCACGTCCGTACAGGCCGTCCGCGCTCGGTGGGTGCGGGCTGTGTCCGTTGCCCACATGGCGCTTGGCCAACTGCACCTCGGCGACCAGCAACCCGACGGCGGCCGCCCCGACCAGGCCGATACCGCCGCCGCCGTACGCCGCGCCCGCCGCGATGCGCCGGGCCACTCTCGCCCTCGACATGCTCGACATGCGTCGCCGCCACCTCCTCGTAGCCGTACATCCAGTGCTTGCCCCGTACGCCCCGTCGCCCAATCTCAACGGTGCGTGAACGCCCGGGACGGCCCCTGCCCGAGGGCTCGTTCGCTCAGCGCACCCGTCCGGGCGGTACGAACGCTTACGCTGGCGGAACCATCACGACCACTACCTGTGCAGCAACCGGAGACAACGGTGCAATTCCACGACTCGATGATCAGCCTGGTCGGCAACACCCCGCTGGTCAGGCTCAACCGCGTGACCGCCGGCATCAAGGCGACCGTTCTCGCGAAGGTCGAGTACTTCAACCCCGGCGGTTCCGTCAAGGACCGCATCGCCCTGCGCATGATCGAGGCGGCCGAGCAGAGCGGCGAGCTGAAGCCGGGCGGCACGATCGTGGAGCCGACCAGCGGCAACACGGGCGTCGGCCTTGCGATCGTGGCCCAGCAGAAGGGCTACAAGTGCATCTTCGTCTGCCCGGACAAGGTCTCCACCGACAAGATCAACGTGCTGCGTGCGTACGGCGCCGAGGTGGTCGTGTGCCCGACGGCGGTGGCCCCGGAACACCCGGACTCCTACTACAACGTCTCCGACCGGCTCGTCCGTGAGACCCCCGGCGCCTGGAAGCCCGACCAGTACTCCAACCCCAACAACCCCCTGTCGCACTACCACTCCACCGGCCCCGAGCTGTGGGAGCAGACGGAGGGGAGGATCACCCACTTCGTCGCCGGCGTCGGCACCGGCGGCACCATCTCCGGCACCGGCCGCTACCTGAAGGACGTCAGCGACGGCCGGGTCAAGGTCGTCGGCGCCGACCCCGAGGGCTCGGTGTACTCCGGCGGCTCCGGGCGCCCGTACCTGGTCGAGGGCGTCGGTGAGGACTTCTGGCCGACCGCGTACGACCCCACCGTCGCCGACGAGATCATCCCCGTCTCCGACAAGGACTCCTTCCAGATGACCCGGCGGCTGGCCCGGGAGGAGGGCCTGCTGGTGGGCGGCTCCTGCGGCATGGCCGTCGTCGCCGCCCTGCGGGTCGCCGAGCGGCTCGGCCCGGACGACGTCGTGGTGGTGCTCCTGCCCGACAGCGGACGCGGGTACCTCAGCAAGATCTTCAACGACGAGTGGATGGCCGACTACGGCTTCCTCGAGGACACGGGCCCGAGCGCACGCGTCGGCGACGTGCTCAAGGACAAGGAGGGCGCCATCCCCTCCCTCGTCCACATGCACCCCGACGAAACCGTCGGTCAGGCCATCGAGGTGCTGCGCGAGTACGGCGTCTCGCAGATGCCGATCGTCAAGCCGGGCGCGGGTCACCCCGACGTGATGGCCGCCGAGGTCGTGGGCTCCGTCGTCGAGCGCGAGCTGCTGGCCGCGCTGTTCACCAAGCACGCCTCCCTCGACGACCCGCTGGAGAAGCACATGTCCCCGCCGCTGCCGCAGGTCGGCTCCGGTGAGCCGGTCGCGGACCTGATGTCGGTGCTCGGTGCGGCCGACGCGGCGATCGTCCTGGTCGAGGGCAAGCCGACCGGGGTGGTCAGCCGGCAGGACCTGCTGGCGTTCCTGGCCAAGGGCGGAAAGCAGTAGCGAACGTCCGGTGAACCGGGCGTGTCACCGGGGAACTTCCGGTGACGGGCGGGAACAACCGCTTCTCGGAAGTGGTACGAGCGCGTCACGTCCACGCAGCACCCGCTTAACACGGGTCCGGCACATTAGTCGGTGTCGGCAGGCGGCGGGAGCGGCTCCCCGCCCCGGCCGGCAACGAACGGCGCCAAGGACCTCCGGAGCGGCTCCCGGACCTCCACGGACGCCACGGACGCGCAAGCCCGGCCCTGACCCGGCCCGCGTCCCCCGCGGGGACCGCCGTCGTCCCGCCCCCCGGCGACGGGGGTGCGGCGGTCCCCGCGCATACCCCTCTGCGCCCTGATCCGGCGCCGCTCTCGCGGGCCCCTCTTTGCGCCTAAGCCGGCGCCGCTCTCGCGGGCCCCTCTTTGCGCCTGAGCCGGCGCCGCTCTCGCGGACCTGGTTGTTCGCCGTCGTGGTTGCTCAATTGATGGTTGCGGTGGTCGGCGCTCAATTCGTTCGGCTCGCGGGACCACCGGGCTGGGAGGCTCAGTCTTCCCACTCGCTGTCCTGGGGAGACTTGCGGCGGCGGGCGAAGAGGCCCGGGTTGGTGCGGGCGGCCTGGACCGCGTTGACGCCGACGATGCCGAGCCAGGCGGCCACGACGCCGGACACGCCGCCGAAGGCGCCGCCGATCGCCGAGAGCGGGACCGCCACGACCAGCGACACGATGCCGAAGCCGAAGCGCTCGCCCCAGGAGTCCGTCGCCCGGGGCGAGCGTGCGCCGCGCGCCACGACCATGCGCTGCTCGGCCAGCTGCCGCCGCACCCGGCGGTCGATCGCGCCGTCGATGCGCTGGTCGACCTTCTCCAGGAAGGATGGCGTCGAGTTCCTTCTTCAGGTCGGCGTCGCGCGCGTCCATTCCGGTCATGCGCACAACGGTAGGGAAGCGGGGATCTCCCCGCACTGGGGACAACCCCCCGTTGCGGCGGGGGTCCACCGGCAGAACGCCGACGGGGCGGCGTACACCGACACCGCGTCGGTGAACGCCGCCCTCGGGCGTGATCGGGTTGCGGGAGGCGGCCCGCGTGCTCGTGTCGCTACTTCGGGTCGCGGTCGAACACCGACTTCGACCACAGGTAGCCGAGGACGGTCAGCGCCAGGCACCAGGCGATCGCGAGCCATCCGTTGTGGCCGATCTCGGTGCCGAGCAGCAGGCCGCGCAGGGTCTCGACGGCCGGTGTGAACGGCTGGTACTCGGCGATCGGCTGGAACCAGCCCGGCATCCTGTCGACCGGGACGAAGGTGCTGGAGATGAGCGGCAGGAAGATCAGCGGCATCGCGTTGTTGCCGGCGGCCTCGGCGTTCGGGCTGACCATGCCCATCCCGACCGCGATCCAGGTGAGCGCCAGGGCGAACAGGGTGAGCAGCCCGAACGCCGCGACCCACTCCAGGGCCGTGGCGTTCGTGGACCGGAAGCCGATGGCCACGGCGACGGCCCCCACGAGGACCACACTCATGATCGACTGCAGCACGCTGCCGACGACGTGCCCGACGAGCACGGACCCGCGGTGGATCGCCATCGTGCGGAAGCGGGCGATGATGCCCTCGGTCATGTCGTTGGACACGGACACCGCGGTACCGATCGTGGTGCTGCCGATGGTCATCAGCAACAGGCCCGGCACGAGGTAGGCGAGGTAGGCGGAGCGGTTGGCGCCGCCGCCACCGATGCCCGCGCTCATGGTGTCGCCGAAGATGTAGACGAACAACAGCAGCAGCATGACCGGGGTGAGCAGCAGGTTCAGGGTGAGGGACGGGTAGCGCCGGGTGTGCAGGAGGTTGCGGCGCAGCATCGTGGACGAGTCGCGCACGGCGAGGGAGATCCGGGTCGGGCGGGCGGGAGCCAGGCGGGAGCTCATCGGACGGTCTCCTTGGGCTGGTCGGGGACGTCGCCGCCGCCCGTCAGGGCGAAGAACACGTCGTCGAGGTCGGGGGTGTGCACGGTCAGCTCGTCCGCCTCGATGCCGGCCGAGTCCAGCCAGTCGAGGATGGAGCGCAGCTCGCGCTGGCTGCCGTCGCTGGGGAGTTGCAACGCCAGTGCCTCGTCGTCCCGGGTGACCTCGCGCAGGGTGAGGACGGCGCTCTCGTACGCGGCCGGGTCGGCGAAGCGCAGTCGCACGTGCCCGCCGGGGATGAGCCGCTTCAGCTCCTCGGCGGTACCCTCGGCGGCGATCTTCCCGTCGTCGAGCACGGCGATACGGTCGGCGAGCTCGTCCGCCTCCTCCAAGTACTGGGTGGTGAGGAAGACGGTGACGCCGTCGGAGACCAGCTCCCGGATGATCCGCCACATGTTGTGGCGGGAGCGCGGGTCGAGGCCGGTGGTCGGCTCGTCGAGGAAGATGATCCGCGGGTTGCCGACCAGGGTCATGGCGATGTCCAGGCGCCGTTTCATGCCGCCGGAGTAGGTGGATGCGGGCTTCTTCGCGGCCTCGGTGAGGTCGAAGCGCTCCAGCAGCTCGGCGGCGGTGCGCCGGCCCTCGCGGCGGGAGAGGTGGTGCAGGTCCGCCATGAGGAGCATGTTCTCCTCGCCGGTGATCAGGCCGTCGACGGCGGAGAACTGCCCGGTGACCCCGATCGTGGCGCGGACCGCCTGGGGGTCGGTGGCCAGGTCATGGCCACCGACGTGGAGCACGCCGGCATCAGCGCTGATCAGCGTCGAGAGGATCTTCACGGCGGTGGTCTTGCCGGCGCCGTTCGGGCCGAGCAGGGAGAAGATCGTCCCTTCGGGAACGGCCAGGTCGACGCCGTCGAGCACGACCTTGTCTCCGTAGGACTTGCGCAGTCCGTTCGCCGCGATGGCCAGGTCGGTCATGAGAGGTGCCCCCTGTTTCTGACTGCGGAACTACAGGCTGCGGGCGGTGATGTCGCCGTGGGAGGTGGTGGCGCGGATGTCGAGTTCGGCGGCGCCGTCGTTCTTGAGGGCGTTGCTGATGCGGCCGTGGCCGGTGGCGGCGTCCAGGACGGCCGAGACGCCGTCGGCGGCGGTGACCGAGATGTCGCCGGACTCGGTGCGCAGCACCAGCGTGCCGCGCCCGGCCTCGGCGATCCGGATGTCGCCCCGGGGGGTGCTGATCTGAGCGGAGCCGCCGAGCCGGCCGACCTCGACATCGCCGTCGACCGCGGTGAGGCGGACGCCGGCGGCCTCGTCGATCTTGATCTGGCGGTACGCGCCTTCGAAGGTGAGGTCGCCGAGGCGGCCGACGACCCGGAGTTCGGCGCCGGCCGCCTTGGCCTCGACGTGGGAGCCGGCGGGCAGTTGGACGGTCACCTCGACGGATCCGAAGGGTCCGAAGATCTGGTTCTTCGCCTCCGGGGCCGCGATCCGCAGGACGCCGTCGTCATAGGCGACCTCGATCTGCTCCGCCGCCTTCACATCGCGGCTCTTGGCGGCGTTTGCGGGCAGGACCTCGACCGTCGTGTCGGCCCGGTCGGAGGCGATGAACTGGATGCGTCCCGCGGGGATGCCGAGAACAGCGGAGACCGGGGTGGGGGTGGCGAACCTCTGCATGATGCGCTCCTGTCGATGTCGTTTCTGACTTTTGAAACGCTACGTTGCGTTCGAGATTCAGGCAAGAGATTCGTTGCGTAGAAGTAGCATCAACGCAGGTAGATGCAGCTAAATCATTGCAATGACTCTACACCTTAACGCAACGGCTCAGGCGGATCGTTGCAATGGCTTGAAGGTGAAAGCTAAGGTGGGCCCATCCCGCACCACGAAGGAGGCCGCGATGCCGGGAGGCAGGCTCACTCAGCAGGAACGCCAGCAGATCGCGCTGGGGCTGGCCGACGGGCTCGCCTACGCGGAGATCGCCAGACGTCTCGACCGTCCGACCTCGACCGTCACCCGCGAGGTCATGCGCAACGGCGGCCCCACCGCCTACCGCGCCGACCTCGCCCATCGCGCCACCGAACGCCGCGCCCACCGCCGCAGGCAGGCCGCGCCCCGCGGTCCGGAGGCGCCCCCGCAGGCTTACGGACGCGATCCCGAGGCCGTGCGCGCGTACGAGGAGACGCTCACCACCGTCTTCATGCAGTCCGGCACGCCCCAGATGATGGCGCGGGTGATGGCCTGCCTCACCATCAGCGACGCGGGCAGCCTCACCGCGTCCGAACTCGTCCAGCGCCTCCAGGTCAGCCCGGCGTCCGTCTCCAAGGCCATCGCGTTCCTCGAGAGCCAGGAACTCGTCCGCCGGGAACGCGACGAACGCCGCCGTGAGCGCTATGTCGTCGACGACGAGGTCATGTACCAGGCGATGATGTCCAGCGCCCGGGCCACCGCCCAGGTCGCCGAGACCGCACGGCAGGGCGTCGGTGTCCTCGGCCCCGGCACCCCTGCCGGCGCCCGCCTAGAGAACACCGCCCGCTTCCTCGACTACGTCTCCGAGAGCCTCGTCCGCGCAGCTGACCAGGCCCGCGAGATCCTCCACACGAAAGCCGAAACGGCCTCGGACGGGACGGCCACGCCACGGTCGGACCGCGGATAGGCAGCTGTCCTTGCGGCCACAGGCAGTGGCGCCCGCGCCGTATCCGTCAACCCGGGCCGACGCCGACACGGGCCCGTCAGTTCGCGGCTGGGGAGTTCAAGCCGCATCGCGTGCGGGGCGGACGACCGGCTTGCATATCGCCATGCAGGGTTCTCGGTGCTTGAATAGTCGGGCGGTGATCACGGGACCCTGGGAGGGGGAGCACGTCATGAGCGTGGCCGACAGCCCTGCCGCACGGCTGCAGGCGCTCTTCGAGGGGCACCGGCTCACGCCGACCCAGCGGCGCATCGCGCACAGCATGGTGCGACGGGCCGCCGACGTGCCGTTCCTGTCGAGCGTGGAACTCGCCGAACTCGCCGGGGTCAGCCAGCCGTCCGTGACCCGCTTCGCGGTCGCTCTCGGCTTCGACGGCTACCCGGCGCTGCGCCGGCACCTGCGCGAGGTCGCGCCCCCGGAACAGACGGCCGGGGCCGGCGCGTACAACGAGTACCAGCAGGCCGTGGAGGCCGAGATAGAGAACCTGAGGCATCTGGCGGAGGCGCTGGCCGACCCGCAGCCGGTGCACAAGGCCGGCCGGATCCTCGCCGCCTCGCGCCCCCTGCCGGTGCTCGGCCTGCGGGCCGCGGCCTCCCAGGCGTACGGCTTCGCGTACTTCGCGGCCAAGGTGCACCCGGACGTCAGGTTGCTCGACGAGGGCGGCACGATGCTCCAGGACCGTATCGACGCGGCCGTACGGGCGGGCGCGAGCGCGTTGCTCTGCTTCGCGCTGCCCCGGCATCCGCGCGAGGTCGTGGACACGCTGGCGTACGCCCGGGAAGCGGGCCTGACGGTGGTGACGGTCGCCGACTCGGCGTTCGCGCCCGTGGCCAAGGTGTCCGACCTGCTGTTGCCGGCCGCCGTCGGTACGGGACTCGCCTTCGACACGGCCTGTGCGCCGATGCTCCTCGGGCGGGTCCTCCTCGAAGCGATGTGCGACGACCTGCCGGACGCCCAGGCACGCCTGGAGGAGTTCGACACGCGGGCCGCGGCCCGGGGGCTGTTCGTCGAGTAGCCCGGTCCGCACGCCTCGCCGCGGGGTTTTCAGACTCGTCTCAGGTTCTCTCGCTAGCCTCCGTGCACTGAGGCGCTTCACAGGAGGAGACGGGAGGCCGGACGTGGTGCGCGGAGGACAGGGACTGGCTCGGGTGGCAGTCGTCGTGCGGGCGGGGGCAGCGCCGCTGTGGTGGCTCGGGGTGTTCGCGGCCGGCATCGGGATGCTCGTGCCGGGTGTGACCGGACGCCGGATCGGCGTCCTGGCCGGGGCCGCGCTGTTCGTCGTCGCGACCGCCGTCGTCGCCTTCTCCCGCCGCAAGCGGTACGCCGCCCTCGTCGGCGCTGCCGCCCGCGCCGGGAAGTACGACGTCCTCCAGGACCGGGCGGTCACCGTCCGCACCTGGCGGCGCGGCCACCGCTGGTGGCTGCTCGCCGCCTTCGCCGCCGCGCTCGGCAGCGCGTTCGCGGCGCCCGCCGTCGGGGGCATGCTGCTCGCCGGAACCGGCGCGGGGCTGCGCCTGAAGGCCGCCTGGCTCGGGCGGCGCGAGAAGGCCGACGACGTGCTGCTGTGGGTGCGCGTCGACTGGCTCGGCCGCCGGGGCGGCGGCCCCGCGGGCAAGGCGGTCAAGGGCTACCGCAGCACCGGCATCGCGGCCGGCGACGCGGCCCCGGGTGGGGCGCGCCGCCGTACCGCCGAGCTCGTCTAGCGGCCTTGTAGGGCACTGGTGCGGGGAGCGGCCGGGCGGAGGGTCAGACCTCCAGTTCCTCCTCGATCTTCCTCAGCTGGTGGCGGGCCATCGCCAGGTTGGCCCGCTTGGCGTCAAGGACGAGGTACAGGAACAGGCCGTTGCCGCCGCGGCCGGTGAGCAACCGGATCAGGTGGTACTGGTCGGACAGCGTGATCAGGATGTCCTCGATCTGGGCCTTGAGGCCGAGGTGTTCCATGGTGCGCAGCTTGGCCCGTACGACGTCGGTGTTGCCGGCGGCCGCGACGGTGAGGTCGAAGCTCTTGCTGCCGCCCATCGTGCCCAGGGCCATGCCGCTGGTGTAGTCGACGAGCGCGGCTCCGGTCGCACCCTCGATGGAGGCGAGCGCCTCTTTCAGCGCGGTTTCGGTGTTGGCCATTTCGGGATGAGTCCTTTCAACTTTCGGTGGTGGTTCGCGCGTTCGCGGCCGGACGTGGGCTCGCGGGGGTGCGCGCGGTGCGGGTCCGCGTGGGTGCGGGCCTGGTGGGTGGGGGCTGGGTGGGGGTCCATGGGGCGGGGGGCTGTGGTGGCGGCTCGGCGCGGGCGGCGGCCTCGTCGACCAGCTCGCCGATCCGGGCGCTCGCACGACGGCCCTCCAGGTGTAGCCGGCCGACGTTGACGCGGTCCTGGGCCAGTACCGTCAGGACGGCGTTGCGGCCCGCGGCGTACGTGGCCACGTAGCCGTGGACGCCGCGGACGAGCACCTCGCGGAAGTCGCCCTGTCCCGTCGCTTGCGCCAGCCGTACGGCGACGCCCAGCGCGGCCGCGGTGAGCGCGGCGACGCCTTCCGGTTCGACGCCGGGCGCGTCCTGGGCGAGGACGAGTCCGTCGACGCTGGCGGCGAGGGAGCCGGTCAGCTGGGGGATGCGGGATCTCAGTCGGCGGAGTTCGTCCAGGACGTCCGCCTCGGCTGTCATCAGCTGTCTCCTCTCGGCGCGAGGTCGCTGCCGCGCGGGGCGGTCAAAGGGCCTCCAGCGCATCTCTCAGCCTTTTCAGCAAGGTGATGTGGGGGTCTTGGCAGGGCAGCAGCTCTTCGGTGGGCGTAGGTGGTTCGCCGCCCGGTGCCGGCGCCGGGTCCGGTGCGGGGTCCGGTGTCGGCGCGGCGACACGAGGCGATACGAACCCCGCCGCCGCCAGGCGCCTTATGTCCACGAGCGTGTGGAACGCCGGGCGGCCCAGTGTCCGTGAGATGTCCGCCGCCGTTCGCGTTCCGTCGACGCGGCCCAGTACGGCTTCCTGGCGGGGTGTGACCGTCGGGACCGTCGGGCGGCCGGCGCGGACCAGAGGGGCCTCGTCGATCGCCGGGTCGGGCCAGATGGCGTGGAGCAGGTCCCGGCGGCGCAGTGTCTCCCGCTCCACCGCGGTCACCGGAACCGGGTGCACCGGCCCCAGCCAGTGGGCCTCGCCGTAGCGGAAGCGGGCGGGGGCGCTGCTCGGGCCCAGCACGAAGTACGCCGCGTCGAACAGCGCTCCCAGATGGCACAGCTCCAGGGCTCCCTGGACGATCCGGCCGCTGTCGACCAGGAACCGGCCCACCAGCCCCTGCGGCCCCGCCTGCGCGAGCGCCTCCCGCCAGTCCTCCTCGTCGAGCACGCCGTGCGCGATGAGCAGGCTGTCGAGGCCCGGGGTGGCGGGGCTCTCCGCGTACACCACCTGGCCCTCGGACAGGTGGAGCATCCCGCCCTCGCGCATCAGCACACCGGTGGCCCGCTCGGCGGCGAGCCGGCTGAGCATGGGGGACAGGCCGCCGCCCGGGATCCGCGTCCCCTGCCGTACCGGCAGCGCAGGCGGTAGTCCGACCATCGTCATCCCAGCACCAGCCGTCCGGCCATCTCGCCGAGCCGGATGCGGGCGAGGGCGAGGTTGCCGTCCTCGCGTGCCAGCCACAGGTGGAGGAAGACACTGCTGTCAAAGGTCGTCGGGACGAACCGGAGCAGGTGGTAGCTGTCCCGGTTGGCGACGATCAGATCCTCGACCGGACAGGCGTCCGCGGACCAGTCGGCGTCCCCCTCCGGTGCGAAGGCACGGTGTTCGGCGGCCAGCCGGGCCAGTTCCGCCGCCTCCGCCGCCGTCGTCTCGTGGTCACCGCCGGGGGCGTCGCCGACCGTGCCCAGCGCGAGCCCGCTGGTCCAGTCGACCACCGCGGCACCCCGGGCACCGGGCAGGCGCATGGCTTCCAGCAGACACTCGTCGATTCCGGGCACAGCGGTGCTCCCCTCCCGCCTCGGGTACGGCTGAGTGACACAGACGCTACGCAACGTGTGCGCGAAGGGTGAGGGATCCGGCATTTTCCAGTGGAACATGCGCGGGACCACTAAGGTGGGTCAACTGACCCTGTTCGCCGGGGTGTTGGTGCGAGTAGCGGTCCTTCTCGCTGACGTGCGGGTATGCGGTCCGCGTGCATACCGCAGGGGCGGCCGGGCAGGGCGCGCGGTTTCCTCAGAGCTCCGACAGCGCTCCCGCGCGCCCCCCGCCAGACTCCGCCACGATCTCCTCGACCGACTGCGGCTCCCGCACGACGGCGAACCGTATCCCGCCGTCCCCGTCCGGCGCGTAGCCGTACACCGCGGGCCGGGCAAGGGAGTTGTAGGCGTAGTGGTGCGCGAAGTAGTACGCGCCGGTGTCCAGCACCGCCACGTGGTCGCCCTGCTCCAGAAGCGGCAGCGCCCGTGCCTCGGCCAGCAGGTCGCCCGCGAAGCACGCCGGTCCCGCCACGTCCTGCACCACCTCGGGTCCCTCCTTGGGGCGCCCCTTCGCGTCGTAGGCGGCGATCCGCAGCGGCCAGGACGCCGGCGCGTACACCGTCCGCACCGCGACCTGCACCCCCGCGTGCGTGACCGCGACGGCCCGGCCGCCCGCGCTCTTGGTGTACTCCACGCGCGCCACCAGTGTCCCGTGCTTGGCCAGCAGCGACCGCCCGAACTCCGTGACCAGTCCGTACCGCCCGTCGAACAGCCCCGGCACCGCCTGAGCCAGCAGCCGCGCGTACTGCGCGTACGTCGGCGTCGTGACGTCGGAGCCGAAGTTGACGTGCAGTCCGCCGCCGATGTCGATCGTGTCGATCTGCCGGCGCCCGACGTGCCGGTTGATCTCCTCGGCGAGCGTGTACGTCTCCGCGACACCCCGCGCCATCAGCGACAGCGGCACCCCCTGAGAGCCGGAGTGCGCGTGCAGCCGCGTCAGCCAGGGCCGCTCCGCATAAGCGCGCACCACCCACTCGCGCGCCCCCTCGTCCCGCAACGCCACCCCGAACTTGGAGGTGGCCGTCGCCGTCGACAGCGCCTGGATGGAACCGGCCCCGGTCTGCGGATTCACCCGGATCCCCAGCGGGGAGTCCGTCCTCACCGTGTGGACGAGCTCGTCGAGCCGTGCCAGCTCCTGCGGGCTGTCCGCGTTCACGGCGGCGCCCAGCTCCAGCGCCTGGCGCAGCTCGGCCGCCGTCTTGGCGGGCGAGTCCAGCACGATGCGCTCCGGCGCCACCCCGGCCGCCCGGGCCAGCGCCATCTCTCCGGGGCTCGCCACCTCGGCGCCGATGCCCGCCTCGCGCAGCAGCCGCAGCACCGGCACCAGCGGGGTCGCCTTGACCGCGAACGCGTGCAGCACCGGCGTCCCCGGCGCCACCACCGCGTCGAAGGCCGCCCGCAGCGCCGCCGCCGAGTCCCGGATGCCCGCGACGTCCAGCAGGCCGGCCAGCGGGGCGTCCGGCCCCAGCAGCCCGTGTTCGACGGCGGCCCGCACGGCGTCGTGGCGCCGTGCCGCCCGCTCGGCGTCGCCGCCTCCCCCTGTCCCGATGTTCGCCATCTCCACCGCGTCCCCCGTCCCGTGTCACCGTCTGCGGTCATGCCTCCAGCCAAACATCCCGGCCCCGGCCCTGCTGGCGCAAGGACGTATTGACTAGTTCTATTCAGATGGTCAGGATGTGAATAACCACTGCAACAGTCCCGCGCGCCCCCGCCGCGTGACGCCGTCCATCAGGAGGCAGACCATGTCAGGACCCCGGCCCGTCCGAGCGCCCCGCGGCACGGAACGCAGCGCCCTGGGATGGCAGCAGGAGGCCGCCCTGCGGATGCTGCAGAACAACCTCGACCCCGAGGTCGCCGAGCACCCCGACAAGCTCGTCGTCTACGGCGGCACCGGCAAGGCCGCGCGCGACTGGCGCTCCTTCGACGCGATGGTCCGTACCCTGAAGACCCTCAAGCAGGACGAGACGATGCTCGTCCAGTCCGGCCGCCCCGTCGGCGTCATGCAGACCCACGAGTGGGCGCCGCGCGTCCTCATCGCCAACTCCAACCTCGTCGGCGACTGGGCCAACTGGGAGGAGTTCCGCCGTCTGGAGGCCCTCGGCCTGACCATGTACGGGCAGATGACCGCCGGCTCCTGGATCTACATCGGCACCCAGGGCATCCTGCAGGGCACCTACGAGACGTTCTCCGCCGTCGCCGCCAAGAAGTTCGGCGGTTCGCTCGCCGGAACCATCACCCTGACCGCCGGCCTCGGCGGCATGGGCGGCGCCCAGCCGCTCGCCGTCACCATGAACGACGGCGTCGCGATCTGCATCGACTGCGACCCGCGGGCCATCGAGCGCCGCATCGAGCACCGGTACCTGGACGTGAAGGCCGACTCGCTCGAGCACGCACTCCAGCTGGCCGTCGAGGCGCGCGACGCCCGCCGTCCGCTGTCCATCGGCGTCCTCGGCAACGCCGCCGAGCTGGTGCCGCAGCTCCTCGCCATGGGCGCCCCCATCGACGTCGTCACCGACCAGACCTCCGCCCACGACCCGCTCTCGTACCTCCCGGTCGGCGTCGCCTTCGAGGACATGGCCGCCTACGCCGCCAAGGACCCGGCCGGCTTCACCACCCGTGCGCGTGAGTCGATGGCCCGGCACGTCGAGGCCATGGTCGGCTTCATGGACGCCGGTGCGGAGGTCTTCGACTACGGCAACTCGATCCGTGGCGAGGCGCAGCTCGCGGGTTACGAGCGGGCGTTCGCCTTCCCCGGGTTCGTCCCCGCCTACATCCGGCCGCTGTTCTGCGAGGGGAAGGGCCCGTTCCGGTGGGCGGCCCTGTCGGGCGACCCGGCGGACATCGCGAAGACCGACAAGGCGATCCTCGAGCTCTTCCCCGAGAACGAGTCCCTCGCGCGCTGGATCAAGATGGCCGGCGAGCGGGTCCACTTCCAGGGACTTCCGGCGCGTATCTGCTGGCTCGGGTACGGGGAGCGGGACAAGGCCGGAGAGCGGTTCAACGACATGGTGGCGAGCGGGGAGCTGAGCGCGCCGATCGTCATCGGCCGCGACCACCTCGACTGCGGGTCCGTCGCCTCGCCGTACCGCGAGACGGAGGCGATGCTCGACGGGTCGGACGCGATCGCGGACTGGCCGCTGCTGAACGCCATGGTCAACGTGGCGTCCGGCGCGTCCTGGGTGTCCATCCACCACGGTGGTGGCGTGGGGATGGGCCGCTCCATCCACGCCGGGCAGGTGACGGTGGCCGACGGCACCGCGCTGGCCGGCGAGAAGGTCCGCCGGGTCCTCACCAACGACCCCGGGATGGGTGTCATCCGGCACGTCGACGCCGGGTACGACATCGCGGAGTCCGTCGCCGAGGAGCGGGGCGTGCGGGTGCCGATGCGCGAGGGTGACGACGCGTGACGTTCCACAGCATGTGGGCGGAGTTGCTGCCGGTCGGCCGCGACTCCGCCTCCGGTGGCTACCGGCGCTTCGCCTGGAGCGGTGCCGACGCCGAGTGCCGGGCCTGGTTCCAGGAGCAGGCCGAAGTCCGGGGGCTGGTTCACGAAGTCGACCGGAACGGGAACCAGTGGGCCTGGCTCGGGGACCCCGCCCAGGGGGACGCCGTGGTCACCGGCTCCCACCTCGACTCCGTGCCCGACGGCGGGGCCTTCGACGGGCCTCTCGGGGTCGTGTCCGCCTTCGCCGCGCTCGACGAGCTACGGAGCAGGAACGTCCGGTTCGCCAAGCCCCTGGGCATCGTCAACTTCGGCGACGAGGAAGGCGCCCGGTTCGGGCTGGCCTGCGTCGGGTCGCGGCTCGCCGCCGGGCAGCTCACCCGCGAGCAGGCCCACCGGCTGACCGACGGTGACGGGATCACCTTGCCGCGGGCCATGGAGGCCGCCGGGTACGACCCCGACGCCATCGGGCCCGATCCCGAGCGGCTCGGCCGAATCGGCGCGTTCGTCGAGCTGCACGTCGAGCAGGGGCGGGCGCTCGACATCGGCGGGGACGCCGTCGGAGTCGCCAGCGCCATCTGGCCGCACGGCCGGTGGCGGTTCGACTTCCGGGGCGAGGCCAACCACGCGGGGACCACGCGGCTCGCCGACCGGCGCGACCCCATGCTGCCGTACGCCGAGACCGTGCTCGCCGCCCGCCGTGAGGCCGAACTCGCCGGTGCCGTGGCCACCTTCGGGAAGATCGCCGTCGAGCCCAACGGGGTCAACGCGATCCCCTCCCTCGTCCGCGGCTGGCTCGACTCCCGTGCCGCCGACCAGGCGAGCCTCGACACCGTGGTGGGAGGCATCCAGAAGGCGGCCCGGGAGTGCGCCGATGCACACGGTGTCGATCTCGACGTGGTGCGCGAGTCGTTCACGCCGGTCGTCGAGTTCGACCACGCCCTGCGGGACGAAGTGGCCCGCATCCTCGGCCGGGACACCGACCTGACCGTGCCCGTCCTCGGCACCGGGGCGGGACACGACGCCGGGATCCTCTCCGGGAGCATCCCGACCGCCATGCTGTTCGTGCGCAACCCCACGGGCGTGTCGCACTCCCCGGCCGAGTACGCCGCCGAGGACGACTGCCTGGCCGGGGTGGCCGCGCTCGCCGACGTACTGGAAGGGCTGGTGTGCAGGTGACACGGACGTACTGGCTGGAGCACGCCTGGCTCGACCCGGCCGTCGAGCCGGGCGTCGCCCTGGAGGTGGCCGACGGGCGCATCACCGCGGTCCGCACCGGCGTCGACGCCCCACCGCCCGGCGCCGAGGTCCTGCGCGGGCTGACCCTCCCCGGGCTCGCCAACGCCCACAGCCACGCCTTCCACCGCGCCCTGCGCGGCACCGTCCAGATCGGCTCGGGGACCTTCTGGACCTGGCGCGAGGTCATGTACTCGTTCGCGGACAGACTGGCCCCGGACACGTACCACGCGCTCGCCCGCGCCGTGTACGCGGAGATGGCGCTGGCCGGGGTCACCGCCGTCGGCGAGTTCCACTACGTGCACCACGCCCCCGGCGGCACCCCCTACGCCGACCCCAACGCCATGGGGGAGGCGCTGATCGCGGCCGCCGCCGAGGCCGGCATCCGGATCACCCTCCTCGACACCGCCTACCTGTCCTCCGGCTTCGGACAGCCGCCCAACACCCACCAGCTCCGCTTCTCCGACGGCACGGCCGAGGCCTGGGCGGAACGCTGTTCAGTTCTCAAGGAACGCGATCACGCACGGATCGGTGCGGCGATCCACTCCGTACGGGCGGTGCCCGCCGAGCAGTTGGAGACGGTGGCGCGCTGGGCGCAGGAGCGGCGGGCCCCGCTGCATGTGCACCTGTCCGAGCAGACGGCCGAGAACGACGCCTGCCGGCAGGCACACGGCCGTACCCCGACCCGGCTCCTCGCCGACCACGGCGTCCTCGGGCCGCGCACCACCGGGGTGCACAACACGCACCTCACGGACGAGGACATCCAGCTGATCGGCTCCACCGGCACCGGCACCTGCATGTGCCCCACCACCGAGCGGGACCTCGCCGACGGCATCGGTCCGGCCCCGGCCCTGCAGGCGGCCGGCTCGCCGCTCAGTCTCGGCTCCGACAGCCACGCCGTCATCGACCTGTTCGAGGAGGCCCGCGCGATGGAGCTGAACGAGCGGCTGCGCACCCGCACCCGCGGTCACTGGACGGCGGCGGCCCTGCTGCGGGCCGCCTCCGCCGACGGGCACGCCGCGCTCGGCTGGGACGGCGCGGGCGCCCTGGAGCCGGGCGCGCTCGCCGACTTCACGACGATCGCGCTCGACTCGGTCAGGACCGCAGGGCCCCTGCCACGGCTGGGCGCCGAGACGGCGGTATTCGCCGCGACGGCAGCGGATGTGCGCCATACGGTCGTGGGCGGCCGGCACGTCGTCCGCGACGGAGCCCACCTGCTCGTACCGGACGTGCCACGCGCGCTGGCGGACGCCGTCGAAGCCCTGCGCGCCTGACGACCCGAAGCCACACGTCCGCGACGCCGCCCGCCGACGGCCCGGCCACCCACGAGGAACTCATGAGCAGCACCGTCATCACCAACATCGCCAGCCTGGTCACCAACGACCCCTCCCTCGGTGACAGGTCCCCCCTTGGACTGATCCGGGACGCGGCCCTCGTCCTCGACGGCGTCCGCGTCTCGTGGACCGGTGAGTCGAGCAAAGCACCCGCCACTGACAATCGGGTCGACGCAGGCGGCCGCGCGGTGATCCCGGGCTTCGTGGACTCCCACTCGCACCTGGTCTTCGCGGGCGACCGCACCGAGGAGTTCAACGCCCGCATGTCGGGCCGCGGTTACTCGGCGGGGGGCATCCGCACCACGGTGGCCGCGACCCGGGCCGCGACGGACGCGGAACTGGAGACCAACCTCGTCCGCCACCTCACCGAGGCCCTCCGCCAGGGCACCACCACCCTGGAGACCAAGTCCGGCTACGGCCTCACGGTCCACGACGAGGAGCGCGCCCTGCGGATCGCCTCCGCGCACACCGACGAGGTCACCTACCTCGGCGCCCACATCGTCTCCCCCGACTACGCCGACGACCCGGCCGCCTACGTGGCCCTGGTCACCGGCGAGATGCTCGACGCCTGCGCACCGCACGCCCGCTGGATCGACGTCTTCTGCGAGAAGGGCGCCTTCGACGGCGACCAGGCCCGCGCGATCCTCACCGCGGGCCGGGACAAGGGCCTGCACCCGCGGGTCCACGCCAACCAGCTGTCGTACGGCCCCGGTGTGCAGCTCGCCGTCGAACTCGGCGCGGCCAGCGCCGACCACTGCACGCACCTGACGGACGCCGACGTCGACGCCCTCGCGAACAGCGACACGGTCGCCACCCTGCTGCCGGGCGCCGAGTTCTCCACCCGCGCCCAGTGGCCCGACGCCCGCCGCCTCCTCGACGCGGGCGTCACGGTCGCCCTGTCCACCGACTGCAACCCCGGCTCGTCCTACACGTCCTCCGTGCCGTTCTGCATCGCGCTCGCCGTGCGGGACATGCGGATGACTCCGGACGAGGCGCTCTGGTCGGCCACGGCGGGCGGCGCCCGCGCCCTGCGCCGCACGGACGTCGGCCGCCTCTCCCCGGGCGCCTACGCGGACCTGGCGTTCCTCGACGCCCCGAGCCACGTCCACCTCGCCTACCGCCCGGGCGTGCCCCTGGTCGACGAGGTGTGGCGGCGGGGACGGAGGGTCGCCTAGCCGTCAGGCAGCCGCCATCGGTCGTCAGGCGGCGCCCGCCTTCCAGCGCTGATCGTCGCCGCCCTGGTCCCACATCAGGAAGACCGTGTCGCCGCCGTAGGGCGTGACCGCGTGGTCGGGAGCGATCGCCGGGCGGATCACTCCGCGGGAGTCGACCGTGAAGCGCAGGTTCTGCCCGTTCCGGCCGTAGACCGAGGAGCACTCCCAGATGCCGACGCCCCGGTAGGTGGAGCCGCGGCTGTCCAGGCAGAAGGCGGGGTCGGCCTCCGACTGCAGGACTGCGCGCGAGGCGTCGACGCGCCAGCGCTGCGTCGGCGACGAGGAGCACGGGGCCGTGACGACGTCCGTGCCCAGGTCCATCACCCCGTCGCGGATGTCCAGGCACAGCCCCGAGGCGACGTTTACCACCTGGGCGTACGTGCCGTTCGGCGGGTGCGCGACGGGAGGCTTCGGCTTGGGGGACGCCGGGTGCGTGGTCGCCGTGCGCGAGGGCGTCGGCGTCGGGCTCGGTGACGTCCTCGCCGGAGTGGGGGAGGGGGACGGGGAGGGCGAGGACGACGGCGTCACCGAGACCGTCGCCGTCACCGTCACCGCGGGCGGTGGCGTCGGCCTGCGGATCTCGCTCGCGGCCCGCGCCGGCTGCGAACCGCCCGAGGCCATCAGGTAGACCAGCAGCGGAGCCAGTGCCACGCCCACGGCCGTCGCCGCCAGCGCGAACCGCCGCGACGGCCACCAGTCGGCGAGCCCGGCCCCGGCGGCCGGGCTCTGCTCCTCCCCGTCGCCCCTCACGTACGCGGCGCCGCCCCACGGCAGCAGCCCCTCCGCCAGTGCCGTACGCGGGGCGTCCCGCAGGTGCGACAGCTCCTCGTACGCGGTGGCACAGTGCACGCAGTACGCCATGTGGGCGTGCAGATCGGCGCTGTAGCGCGGCTTGTCGGGGCGCACCGACTCCTCGATGAGCCGCCGGAAGTCCTGGCAGCGGGGGTTGCCCGAGCCGGCGAGCCGGGTCTTCAGGACCGACTCGCGCAGCGCCTTGAACGCCGGTTCGATGTCGTACGCCACGTCCTGCGGGGACAGGCCGAGCAGAACCGCAGTGCGCTCCAGCGGCTCCTGGTCGACGACGCCGTACCAGACCAGGCCCTGCACCCGGACCGGGAGCGCCTGGAACGCCGCCAGCATCGCCGGAGCCACGCCCTCGGGTCCGACCGCGCGCAGATGTGCGAGCAGCCCCGGATCGAGCCGGGCGGCGCGCTCGTCCGTCGCCCATGCACGGGTCACCCGGCCCGTGAGCAGCAGGAGTTGGTGGCGCCACGGGCCGCGCGGGTCGGTGCCGCGGGCGGCGTCGCGGGACGCGAGCGCGAACGCCTGCGCGGTCAGCTGCCGGGCCGCCGTCTCCTCGACCGTGCACAGCCGTGCGTAGGCGAGGACAGCGGTGCGGTGACGCATGCGTAGTTCGCGCAGAGCTGGATACGCGGTCGGGGTGTCAGTCCTCAGCAGATCGGTGAGGCGGGCGTCGGGCACCGTGTCGTGCATGCCGCCGCCGGCCTCGACGTCATCGTCGTCGTCCCGCTCCGCCCGGGTCATCCCGCTGCCTCCTCGCAGCCCGCGTGTGCCGGCGGGCATGCCTGGGACCCAGACGTACCGGCCGGTATGGGGTGACCATAGTGAGGGAAGTCACCTTGCGGGAAAAGGGGTTCCCGCCGGTAACCGGGGAACTCGTTGTGAGCAGGTGATGAACGGCCGGGGAACGATCTGCGAAGCGGCGCTCGAACGCAAGTCGCCCGGTGCCCGGCCGAGTTCTGGGATTCGGCCGGACACCGGGCGGCTGGTACCACTCGGCAGGTGGCACGTGGCGGGCGTCACTCACCGCGCATCGCGGCGGGCCTCACCCGCTGCCCGCCGCGGCGGGTCTCACTCCTCGACGGTGAGTCCCTTCCGCAGGCGTCCCAGAGTGCGGGACAGCAGCCGTGACACGTGCATCTGCGAGATGCCCAGCTCCTCGCCTATCTCCGACTGCGTCATGTTGGCCACGAAGCGCAGCGAGAGGATCTTCCGGTCACGCTGCGGAAGTTCGGCGATCAGCGGCTTCAGGGACTCGACGTACTCGATGCCTTCGAGCCCGTGGTCCTCGTAGCCGATGCGGTCCGCGAGCGCGCCCTCGGAGTCGTCCTCCTCGGGCTGGGCGTCGAGGGAGCTGGCCGTGTACGCGTTCGACGCGGCCATGCCCTCGACGACCTCCTCGTTGGAGATGCCGAGGCGCTCTGCCAGTTCGGCCACGGTGGGTGCGCGGTCGAGCTTCTGGGCCAGTTCGTCGCCGGCCTTGGCCAGGTCGAGGCGGAGCTCCTGCAGCCGGCGCGGGACACGGACCGACCAGGACGTGTCGCGGAAGAAGCGCTTGATCTCACCGACGATCGTCGGCATCGCGAAGGTGGGGAACTCGACGCCTCTGCTGAGTTCGAACCGGTCGATGGCCTTGATCAGGCCGATCGTGCCCACCTGGATGATGTCCTCCATCGGCTCGCTGCGCGAGCGGAAGCGGGAGGCGGCGAACTTCACCAGGGCAAGGTTCAGTTCCACGAGCGTGTTGCGCACGTACGAGTATTCGTGCGTGCCCTCTTCGAGTGACTCGAGCCTCTCGAAGAGCGTCTTGGAAAGGGCCCGGGCGTCGACCGGTCCCACTTCGTCGTACGGGGGAATCTCCGGTAGGTCGGCGAGGCCGTCGGGCCCGGTGGGGCCTTCGTGGTCGGCCAGGCCGTAGCCGTGGTCCGGTCGTTCCAGGGGGGGTGTCGACGTCGCCCTCTGGGTCTGCGATGCGTCGAGCCGGGGTGACATGATGTCCTCCATCGTTGTCGGCATATGGCCGCCGATGCCCATATGTGCACTGCGGTGTGCGGCGCCCTCCAAAGCCGGCCGTGTTGAATGGGTGTCTCTACTAGCCCTACCCGCTTTCGTTGACCGTTCGCAAGTGCGTACTGTGGTGAAATGTCCGAATTGGTGGGGTTGTTCAGGTGTCGAGAGGCGCACAGAGGGCGTAATGTTCGAGGGCGTCCAGCATCAACCACGACGGTCGGGAGAGAGACGGCATGGACCGCGGGACGGTCGGCAGCGCACAGTCGGGCCGGCTTCTGGTCGAGGTGCGACAAGAGGGCACGAGTGCCGTTGTGACCCCGGCGGGTGAGTTGGATCACCACACCGCCGATCTACTGCGCGAACCTCTCGAGGACTGCCTCGAGAAGGGGTTCTCACGCCTGGTCGTCGACTGCTCGAGGCTGGAGTTCTGCGACTCCACCGGGCTGAACGTCCTGCTCTCCGCCCGGCTGAAGGCCGAGTCCGCGGGCGGTGGGGTCCATCTCGTGGGGATGCAGCCGGTGGTGGCCCGGGTCTTCGAGATCACCGGGGCGGACGCCGTCTTCACCGTCCACGACACGCTGGACGCCGCGCTGGCCGAGTGACGCCGCCGATGGTTCGCATCCCGGATCCCTCCGCGTTATCGGCACGTTACGCGCGTCACAGGTCCCCGGCCGAATCCATGGGTGTTCCAGCGGTCCGGTCGGGCAGGAGACATGCTGACCATGTCGGCGGTGAGGGTGAAAGCCGCAAGGAAAAGGGCCTCGAACGCACGGCACGAGCAACAACCGACGGATACACGTCGACCCCGTACCGAGTCTTGAATCGTGAACTGGTGAATCGGTGAGGTGAAGCGCTGATGAGCACCACCCGGCCCTACTCGCCGGGCGACCGCGGCCCCGAGCCCAGCGGCGCTTCCGGAACGTCCGCGCAGGGCCCGTCGGGCGAGGCTGCCTCGTCCGGTGCGCCAGGGGAGGCGGCGCCCTCCTCCGGCCGGCAGGTCCGCAGGATGAGCTTCGCGGGCGAGAGCGGTGTCGTTCCGCTCGCCCGCGACTTCACCCGCCAGGCGCTGTACGCATGGGGCTGGCTGCCCGCCGCCACCGCCGACCAGCGGGCCGCTGCCGAGGACGTGCTGCTCGTCGTCTCCGAACTGGTCACCAACGCGTGCCTGCACGCCGAGGGGCCCGAAGAGCTGCGGATCGCGTGCGACAACAAGGTGCTGCGCATCGAGGTCTCGGACCGTGGCTCCGGCCAGCCCGCCCCGCGCACCCCGCACCGCGCCGGACGCCCTGGCGGCCACGGGATGTTCATCGTTCAGCGGCTCTGTCTGGACTGGGGCGTCGTCAGGACCCCCGGCGTCGCCGGCAAGACGGTGTGGGCGGAGCTCGGCGCGCCCGCGTGATGCGGCTCGGCACGCCCGCATGACCCGGCTCGGTCATCTCGTGGGTGGCTGACCTCTGGTTACCCGCGGTTCGAACCCTTCTTCCCGCGACACGCCTCGCGCGCCCTGTCGCCGCGGATCCCGCGCGCACTGCGTCTTCCCTCCCCACGGCCCCAGGCGTACCTTGACGGCCGAATCTGATGTGCCGTCAGGGGTGAGGGGACCGTGTCGTACCACAAGCGAAGCGCGGCGCTCGCGTCCGCCGCTGTCCTGGCCGGCTCCGCGGTCCTGACGGCCGCTCCCACGGCCCGGGCCGACGTCGTCGACGTCAACTACCAGTGCAGGACGCCGATCGGCGACAAGAGCGCCGTCTCGCCCATCGACAGGGAGCGGGGGAGCGGACGGTACGACGGGCGGGCTGCCGACGGTGGTGCCGACGACGCCTCTGCCGACCGCGTCGTCCACCGCGACGTCCCCGACGGCCACCTCCTCCGCGTCGACGGCCCCGACGGCGAGCGCGAGCGCGACCGGCGGCGAGGGCGGCGGGCAGCGGGACTTCACGGGCAAGGAGGTCCCGTACGCCTGCAGGACGCCCATCGGCGACAAGAGCGCCACCTCGCCGGTGCAGATCAACGCGAAGAAGGAGGGCGGGAACTTCGGTCTCACCGTGCGGTTCAAGAAGTCGGTGATGAACAGCCCGGCGGACATCCCCAAAGGCTCGGTGAAGCCGTCGATGGAGATGGTGGTGGGCGGCGCGGACAAGGGAACGGTCCATGTCGAGGGACCGGCGAACGCGCAGGACGTCAAGTCGGGTGATCCGATCGGGATCCCGGACCTGACCGGCACGTACAAGCCGGGCGCCGACGGGGAGTCGACGCTGTCGCCGGGCGTGCTGACCATCAAGGCCCTCGGCACGACCACGACGTGCACACCGACGAAGACGGAGGTGTCGCTGACGCTGAACACCGCTCAGCAGCCGGGCGGGACGTCCGGAGGCACGTCGTCGGGGGGTACGGGCGGCGGTACCGCGGCCGGGGGTACGGCAGGCGGCGGCCTGGCCCGGACGGGCTCGGACGACCACGGCACCCTCGAGGCCCTCGGCCTGGTGGCGGGAACGGCGATCCTGCTGGGCGGCGCGGTCTTCACGTTCCTGCCCCGCCGCGTCCGCTGACCCCGGAGAACGGCGGAGGGCCGCCGCATCCACGTGGGTGCGGCGGCCCTCCGAGAGTCCGGGACCGACGTCAGTGCACGTCGCCCATGAGCTCCTTGACCTTGCTGCGGTACATCCACACCGCCAGACCTGCGACCGCGGCGAGCGCGGCCTGCAGGGCCACGATGCCCGTCTTGTTCAGGTCGACGCCCGCGATGGACAGCAGACCGGTCGTGGCGTCACCGGCGGTGACGGCCAGGAACCAGACACCCATCATCTGGGAGGCGTACTTCGCCGGCGCCATCTTCGTGGTGACCGACAGACCCACCGGGGACAGCGTCAGCTCACCGATGGTCTGCACGAAGTAGATCGCCACCAGCCACATCGCGGCCGCCTTGTGACCGCCGTCGGCGATCGCCAGCGGGGCGAGGAAGAGGAAGAAGGACGCGCCGATCAGGACCAGGCCCATCGCGAACTTCACCGCGGTGCTCGGCTCCTTGCCGCGCCGGGCCAGCGCCAGCCACGCCCAGGCGAAGACCGGGGCCAGCGCCATGATCATGACCGGGTTGACCGACTGGTACCAGGAGACCGGGAAGTTCCAGCCGAAGATCGTGTTCTTCGCCGAGGAGTCGGCGAACAGCGAGACCGTCGAGCCGCCCTGGTCGTAGATCATCCAGAACACGGCAGCGGCGACGAAGAACCAGATGTACGCCGTCATCTTCGACTGGTCGGCGCGGTCGAGTTCCTTGTCCCGCTTGATGCGGGCGATGACCAGGACCGGGATGATCAGGCCGGCGAGGGTGATCGGGACCAGCAGCCAGTTCAGGGTGTAGACGCCGGTGAAGCCGATGGTCGCGTAGAAGACGACCGCGAGGCCCGCCCACAGGGCGGCCTTGGTCAGCGTGGACTTCCTCTCCTCGGCCGACAGCGGGGTCGGGACGACCTGCGACTGGGAGCTCAGGTGGCGGCCGCCGAGCAGGTACTGGCCGAGGCCGAGCGCCATACCGAGCGCGGCGAGCGCGAAGCCCAGGTGCCAGTTGACGCTCTCACCGACGGTGCCGATGACCAGCGGTGCGGCGAAGGCGCCCAGGTTGATGCCGATGTAGAAGAGGGTGAAGCCACCGTCGCGGCGCGGGTCGTCCGGGCCGTCGTAGAGGTGGCCGACCATCGTGGAGATGTTCGCCTTCAGCAGGCCCGAGCCGATCGCGACGAGGCCGAGACCGGCGAAGAAGGTGCCCGAGGAGGGCAGGGCCAGCGTGAGGTGGCCCAGCATGATGACGAAGCCCGCCACGGCGACCGTCTTGCGGGGGCCGAGGACGCGGTCGGCGAACCAGCCGCCCGGCAGGGCGAGCAGGTACACGAGCGAGACGTACACCGAGTAGATGGCGGTCGCTGTGGCCGCGCTCAGGTGCAGGCCGCCCGGTGCCACGAGGTACAGCGGGAGGAGGGCCTTCATGCCGTAGTAGGAGAACCGCTCCCACATCTCGGTCATGAAGAGTGTGGCCAGTCCGCGGGGGTGGCCGAAGAAGGTCTTCTCGGAACCGGGGGTGCCCGGGCGGACCGAGTCCTTCGTCAGGCTGGACGCCATGGTCGTTCCTTGCTGGTCGGGACGCGCTGCACGAGCGTCGCGCGCCCGTGGGGGGACGGCCGGCACCGGCGGGATCGGACGTCCGCCCCACGCCCACGGGGTGTCCGCCCCGGATCACGGAGCGGTGGACGACGACCACCGGGATCCACGCCTCTACGCGCGTTGAGCGCTCAAGGCCCGGCCACAGGTCATTCCTTCAAGGCTGGAGAGGGGGCCAGCCCGCACACAAAAGAGACCTTCAGCGTCGAGCTACCGCCAAAGGTCCCTGCTGGTGCTACAGGCGTTCTCCTCACCATACGGCACGGCACGGCCGGATATGGAAGGACTTGAGATATGGATCACAGGTAGTTACGGAACCATGGTCGCCCATTCGAAGGTGTACACCCAAATGGCCCCCAAGAGGTGCAGGCGTGACCACGGAGCGTCACGGTCGGCACCGCCGCGGTATCGCCCCAGGTCCAGGTAAGAATTCGTCGCCGCATCGCACTCGCGCTCACACCTTTGCTCCTGTGCTCGGCGGACTACCATCACCCCATGACCCGTGTACTGCTCGCCGAGGACGACGCGTCCATCTCGGAGCCGCTGGCCCGTGCCCTGCGCCGGGAGGGTTACGAGGTCGAGGTGCGCGAGGACGGACCCACCGCGCTCGACGCCGGAATGCAGGGCGGCGTCGACCTGGTCGTGCTGGACCTCGGGCTGCCCGGCATGGACGGTCTTGAGGTGGCCCGCCGGCTGCGCGCCGAGGGCCACACCGTCCCGATCCTGATCCTGACCGCACGGGCCGACGAGGTGGACACCGTCGTCGGTCTCGACGCGGGCGCCGACGACTACGTCACCAAGCCGTTCCGGCTCGCCGAACTGCTCGCACGGGTCCGCGCCCTGCTGCGGCGCGGCGCCACCGAGCCGTCGCAGCCGCCCGCCACGCACGGCGTGCGCATCGACGTGGAGTCGCACCGGGCGTGGATGGGCGACGAGGAGCTGCAGCTCACCGCGAAGGAGTTCGACCTGCTCCGGGTCCTGGTGCGGGACGCGGGCCGGGTCGTCACGCGCGACCAGCTGATGCGCGAGGTCTGGGACACGACGTGGTGGTCGTCCACGAAGACCCTGGACATGCACATCTCCTGGCTCCGCAAGAAGCTGGGCGACGACGCGGCGAACCCGCGGTACATCGCGACGGTACGGGGCGTGGGCTTCCGGTTCGAGAAGAACTAGGCGCTGCCGCCGGATCCGGTGTGGTTCGGGGCGGCCACGGGGCGTCACGCCGTTGTGCGCCGGTGCGCGTCCGCGGGTCTCCTGTGGCTGGTCGCTCAGTTCCCCGCGCCCCTTCAGGGCGCGGCCCCGCCCCATGGCCCGGACGTGCTCGGGGGCACACTGGTCGTCGTAAAGCCACCGCCCGGAGGGCCCCGTGCGTCGTCGTCTCATCCAGTCCACCCTCGCCGTCGTCCTCGTGGTGATCGCGGTCTTCGGCGTCTCCCTCGTGATCGTCGAGACCCGGACGATCAGCAACAGCGCCCAGGAGCGCGTCGACTCCGAGGCGCTGCGGCTGGCCAGCATCGTGGACAGCCGCATCCTCGGCGACGAGAAGGTCAGCGCCGCGGTCTTCAAGGACCAGGTCACCGGCGACAGGTACGCGGTGATCGACATCCCCGGCCAGCCCACCATCCGGGTCGGCAACCAGCCCGCCGGTGACGTCATCCACTCCACGACCAAGGGCGAGGAGGGGGAGACCGTCCGCGTCGAGGAGCCCCGCTCCGCCGTCACGCGTGAGGTCGGCCGTACGCTGCTGATCATCGCCCTGGTGGCACTGCTCGCGATCATCGCGGCGGTGCTGCTGGCGGTGCGCCAGGCCAACCGTCTGGCCTCCCCGCTCACCGACCTCGCCGAGACCGCCGAGCGCCTCGGCTCCGGCGACCCGCGCCCGCGCCACAAGCGGTACGGCGTCCCGGAGCTGGACCGGGTCGCCGACGTCCTCGACGCCTCCGCCGAGCGGATCGCCCGCATGCTGACCGCTGAGCGGCGGCTTGCGGCCGACGCCTCGCACCAGCTGCGCACGCCCCTGACGGCGCTGTCCATGCGGCTGGAGGAGATCACGCTCACGGACGACCCGGACACGGTGAAGGAGGAGGCGACGATCGCGCTGACGCAGGTGGAACGGCTCACGGACGTCGTGGAGCGGCTGCTGACGAACGCCCGTGACCCGCGCACCGGCTCCGCCGTCTCCTTCGACCTCGACGAGGTCATCCAGCAGCAGCTCGCCGAGTGGCGACCCGCCTACCGCAGCGCGGGACGTGCGATCGTCAGCTCCGGCAAACGGCATCTGCGGGCGGTGGGGACGCCGGGGGCGGTCGCCCAGGTGCTGGCGGCACTGATCGAGAACTCGCTCATGCACGGGGGCGGCACGGTCGCCCTGCGCACCCGGGTCACCGGCAACCAGGCGGTCGTGGAGGTCACGGACGAGGGGCCGGGGGTGCCGCCGGAGCTGGGTTCCCGCATCTTCGAGCGCACCATCAGCGGCCGTAACTCCACCGGCATCGGTCTGGCGGTGGCGCGTGACCTCGCGGAGGCCGACGGCGGCCGTCTGGAGATGCTCCAGGCCAAGCCCCCGGTCTTCGGCCTGTTCCTGTCCCGGACCCCGCTGAAGGTGGCCGCCGAACCGGAGGAACCGGAACGCACGGTGAGGTGAACCGGGAAGCGGGAGTCCCGGTGGAGCGGACGGTCAGGACCTGCTTCTCCGCGTCACGCCGGGCGGGGTGCGGATCAGGCCGCGGCAGGGAGGTGCCGCAGGTCAGCGGTTCGCGTGCTCGTCGTGGCGACGCTGCTCCGCCTCCTGGAGTATCGACTCGGCACCCGCCACCGCCGACCCCGCCGGCATGGTGCGGAACACCCAGGTGCGGTACGACCAGAAGCGGAAGAGCGTCCCGAGGCCGATGCCGAGGAACTTGAAGATGTTGCTCTGCAGCGGGCTGTCCCAGCCGAACCCGTACGTGGCCAGGTACAGCACGCCGTTCTCGATCACCAGTCCCGCCGCGCTGAACACCAGGAACAGGGTCATCTCGCGGGTGCGCCCGCTCTTGTCCCGGTCCCGGTAGGTGAAGTAGCGGAAGCCGATGTAGTTGAAGATGATGGCGACGACCGTGGCGATGATGCTCGCCCGGACCACCTGGAGCCCCGTGACGTTCCGCACGAGGTTGAACACCAGGAGGTTGACCAGCAGTCCCGCCCCGCCGACCGCGCCGAACTTGGCGATCTCGCGCAGCATCCGGTCGAACTTCCGGCGCACCGCGCCCTGGGGCCTGTCCGTCAGACTTGTGGAACCACTGCCCATGGTGTCGCCAGCCCCCGTCGGGTCGGTCGTACTCGGTCGCATCATCGGTGTCGTTCGTGCCGCTCGGTGACAGCAGGGCCCTCGGCGGAGAGCGCCGAACGGCTCAGTCGACCCGGCCATGCTAACGAGCGCCGGTGAACGATGTCCGGGGACCATACATGAGGACGGAAAGAAAGCCACTTCGACCTCGTTCCGGTATCGCCCCATGTCTTTCTTCGCATACCCCTTCGAAAGTGCCTCGGAAACGGCCCTCCAAACGCCCTCCGCGGGGACGGAAACCGCCCTCCCTGGCCAGGCCGATACCCTAGGGGCGTGACGTTCCCGGTAGTCGGCATGGTCGGCGGTGGCCAGCTCGCTCGTATGACCCACGAGGCAGGCATCCCGCTGGGCATCAAATTCAAGCTCCTCAGTGACACACCCCAGGACTCCGCGGCACAGGTCGTCGGCGACGTCGTCGTCGGCGACTACCGCGACCTGGAGACGCTGCGTGCCTTCGCGCAGGGCTGTGACGTGATCACCTTCGATCACGAGCACGTGCCCACCGAGCATCTGCGGGCCCTGGAGGCGGACGGCATCGCCGTGCGTCCCGGCCCGGACGCGCTCGTGCACGCACAGGACAAGGGCGTGATGCGCGCCAAACTCGACGCGATCGGTGTGCCGTGCCCGCGGCACCGGATCGTCAGCGACCCGGAGGACGTCGCCGCGTTCGCCGCCGAGGGCGACGGCTTCCCCGTCGTCCTGAAGACCGTCCGCGGCGGCTACGACGGCAAGGGCGTGTGGGTGGTGGACTCCGTCGAGGAGGCCGCAGACCCCTTCCGCGCCGGCGTCCCCGTCCTCGCCGAGGAGAAGGTCGACTTCGTCCGGGAGCTGGCCGCCAACGTCGTGCGCTCGCCGCACGGACAGGCCGTCGCCTACCCGGTCGTGGAGTCCCGGCAGGTGGACGGCGTCTGCGACACCGTGATCGCCCCGGCCCCCGACCTGGACGACGAGCTGGCCCTCGAGGCCGAGCAGCTCGCGCTCACCATCGCCAAGGAACTGGGCGTCGTCGGTCACCTCGCCGTGGAACTGTTCCAGACCCGTGACGGCCGCATCCTGGTCAACGAGCTGGCGATGCGCCCGCACAACTCGGGCCACTGGTCGATGGACGGCGCGATCACCTCGCAGTTCGCCAACCACGTGCGGGCCGTCCTCGACCTCCCGCTCGGCGACCCGCGCCCGCGCGCCAGGTGGACGGTCATGGTCAACGTCCTCGGCGGCGACTACCCCGACATGTACTCGGCGTACCTGCACTGCATGGCGCGCGACCCGCAGCTCAAGATCCACATGTATGGCAAGGACGTGAAGCCCGGCCGCAAGGTGGGCCACGTCAACACCTACGGCGACGACCTCGACGACGTGCTGGAGCGCGCCCGTCACGCAGCCGGCTACCTGAGAGGCACGATCACCGAATGAGCCCTGTTGTTGGCATCGTCATGGGGTCGGACTCCGACTGGCCCGTCATGGAGGCCGCGGCCAAGGCCCTCGACGAGTTCGAGATCGCGTACGAGGTCGACGTCGTCTCCGCGCACCGTATGCCGCGCGAGATGATCGCGTACGGCGAGCAGGCGGCGGACCGCGGTCTGAAGGTGATCATCGCGGGTGCCGGCGGCGCCGCCCATCTGCCCGGCATGCTCGCCTCCGTCACCCCGCTGCCCGTCATCGGCGTCCCGGTCCCGCTGAAGTACCTCGACGGCATGGACTCGCTGCTGTCGATCGTGCAGATGCCGGCGGGTGTCCCCGTGGCCACCGTGTCCGTCGCAGGCGCCCGCAACGCCGGGCTGCTCGCGGCGCGCATCCTCGCCGCGCACGACGAGGAACTCCTGCAGCGGATGCGGGAGTTCCCGGTCGTCGACGGGCACAACGACCTTCCCTGGGCGCTGCGCAAACAGGCCCGCTACGACCTCGACGCCCTGGACATCGCCCGGCACCAGAACGCCCGCCTGCACACCGACCTGCCCCGGCTGCGCGAGGGCGGGGTCGGCGCCCAGTACTGGTCGGTGTACGTGCCGTGCGACCTGACCGACCCGGTGCCCGCGACGCTGGAACAGATCGACTGCGTACGGCAGCTGCTCGCCCGCTACCCGGCGGACCTGGCCCCGGCCCTGACCGCCGCCGACATGGAGACGGCGCGCAAGGACGGCCGGATCGCCTCCCTCATGGGCGCGGAGGGCGGCCACTCCATCGCGAACTCCCTCGGCACGCTGCGCGGCCTGTACGCGCTCGGTGTGCGCTACATGACCCTCACCCACAACGACAACGTGGCGTGGGCGGACTCCGCGACGGACGAGCCGGGCGTCGGCGGCCTGTCGGACTTCGGCCGCGAGGTGGTCCGGGAGATGAACCGCCTCGGCATGCTCGTCGACCTCTCGCACGTGGCGGCGACCACGATGCGCGACGCGCTGGACACCACCGAAGCCCCGGTGATCTTCTCCCACTCCTCCGCCCGCGCGGTGTGCGACCACCCGCGCAACATCCCCGACGACGTCCTCGAACGTCTGCCCGCCAACGGTGGAGTGGCGATGGTGACCTTCGTGCCCAAGTTCGTCCTCCAGGCGGCCGTCGACTGGACGGCCGCGGCGGACGACAACATGCGCGCGCACGGCCTGCACCCCCTCGACACCACCCCCGAGGCGATGAAGGTCCACCGCGCCTTCGAGGAGCGCACCCCGCGCCCGGTCGCCACGGTCGCGACGGTCGCCGACCACCTCGACCACATGCGCGAGGCGGCGGGCATCGACCACGTCGGCATCGGCGGCGACTACGACGGCACGGCCTTCACCCCGGACGGCCTGGGCGACGTCTCGGGCTACCCGAACCTGATCGCGGAGCTGCTGGACCGCGGCTGGTCGAAGGCCGACCTGGCGAAGCTGACCTGGCAGAACGCGGTGCGGGTGCTGGGCGCGGCCGAGGACGTGGCGCGCGAGGCGCAGACCACGCGCGCGCCGTCCCACGCGACCATCGAGGACCTCGACGGCTGACCGTCCGGGGCGGGACGGTACGCCCCACCGCGCCCGATCCGCCGCCCTGCCGGCCCGGCTCTCGGCAGCCGGGCCGGCAGCGGAACGGGCGGGTTCAGGTGTGCTCGATCCGGCACAGGCAGAAGGGGTGTCCCGCCGGGTCGGCGTACACCATGAAGTCCTTCTTCTCCCGGTCCTCCACGTCCAGCGGTCGCGCGCCCAGCGCCAGCACCTTCTCGTGCGCAGCGTCCACCTCGTCCCAGGTGGAACCCGCGTCGAAGTCGAGGTGGAACTGCTGCGGGTTGCGGTCCGCGCGCGGCCATTCCGGCGGGGTGTAGCCCTCCACCCGCTGGAAGCCGATCCGCGGCCCGTCGGGGATCCGCAGGACGACCCACTCCTCGTCCTCGGCCTTGGGCGTGCCACCGCCCACGCGCGCGTAGAACTCGGCGAGCGCGCGGGGGTCCGGGCAGTCGATCACCACGTTGCGGAAACGTGCCACAGCGGGCATGGGGGCCTCCTTGGGCGTCAGCCGGCGCAGAGACAGAACGGGTGCCCGGCCGGGTCCGCGTAAACGCGGAAGCTGCGCGAGCGGTCCTCCGCGTCGAGCGGCTTCGCGCCCAGCTCCAGCACCCCCTTCTCCGCCGCGTCCAGGTCCTCCACCACCAGGTCAAGGTGGAACTGCTGCGAGTGGTCGGGCGCGGGCCACTTCGGCGGTACGAATCCGGGCGCCGCCTGGAAGGCCAGCGCCTGCCCGCCGGGCACGCGCAGGTCCACCCAGTCCCCGTCCCCCTCGACGCTGCCGCCGAGCACCTCGGCGTAGAAGGCGGCGAGCGCGCCCGGGTCCGGGCAGTCCAGGACGACGGGGCCGAGCTTGGCGAGAGCCATGACTTCCTCCTCCAGATCGCGGTTACCGATGGAGCAGAGTTACTCATAGAGGCGAGTAACCAGTAACGGTTACTGCATGCTCCCGTCCATGGGGTAACAATGCAAGAGCTACACGCCGCGGCCCTCGGTTACCGCATCACTGGATGCTGGGGGTAACGTCGCAGGCATGAGTGAGAGATCGCCCGCGCCCGGAGGCCTGGAGCTCGTGCAGGCCCTGGTGAACACGCTGGACATCGAGTCGGGCAGCGACTCGCTGGACACCGTGGAGGGCCGGGCCCGTTTCGCTCTCACCGAGGCCGAGCTGGAGCGCGCCCGCGAACTGCGCGAGTCGTTGCGGGCCGCGCTGCTCGCCCACGCGGGCCACCCCCCGCACCGCGAGGTGACCCCGCTGACCCGGCTGCTGGCGCGGGCCCCGCTGTACGTGGCCGTCGACGAACACGACGGCTCGGCCCGCCTGACGCCCACCGACGACTCTCTGCACGCCCGCGTGGCGGTCGCCGTCGCCGAGGCGCTGACAGCGGGCACCTGGGGCCGACTGAAGGCCTGTGAGGCCGTGACCTGCCACTGGGCGTACTACGACCGCAGCCCGGCCGGACGCGGCCGCTGGTGCTCGATGGCGGTGTGCGGGGCGCGCGCGAAGATGCGGCGGTACCGGGCGAAAGAGGCGTGATCCACCAGAGTTCGGCGGCCGGACGCCGTTTCGGTGGTGCAGAATGCAACAGGACGCCGGTCCGGCCGACTGAGCCTCGGCCGGACCGGCGTCACCCGTACGTCTATGCGGTGGGGCGGCCCATCGCCCGGTACGTCCACCCGGCCCGGCGCCAGACCTCCGGGTCGAGCGCGTTGCGGCCGTCGAGGAGGATGCGGGAGGTCACCGCCTCGCCCAGCTCCGCCGCGTCCAGCTCGCGGAACTCACGCCACTCGGTGAGGTGCAGGACGACATCGGCGCCCCGGACCGCCTCCCGCGCCGAGTCGGCGTAGCCGAGCGTCGGGAAGAGCCGCCGGGCGTTGTCCATGCCCTTGGGGTCGTAGACCGTGACCTGGCCGCCCTGCAGGTGGATCTGCCCGGCGACGTTCAGCGCGGGCGAGTCACGGACGTCGTCGGAGTCCGGCTTGAAGGTGGCGCCGAGCACGGCGACCCGCTTGCCGAGGAACGGACCGCCGCCCAGCGCCTCCCGCGCCATCTCCACCATCTGGCCGCGCCGGCGCATGTTGATGGAGTCGATCTCGCGAAGGAAGGTCAGCGCCTGGTCGGCGCCCAGCTCGCCGGCGCGCGCCATGAACGCCCGGATGTCCTTCGGCAGGCAACCGCCGCCGAAGCCGATCCCCGCCCGCAGGAACTTCTTGCCGATCCGGTCGTCGTAGCCGATGGCCTCCGCCAGCTTGGCCACGTCGGCGTCCGCGGCCTCGCACACCTCCGCCATCGCGTTGATGAAGGAGATCTTGGTGGCGAGGAAAGAGTTCGCGGCGGTCTTCACCAGCTCTGCGGTCGGGAAGTCGGTCACCACGAACGGCGTGCCCTCGGAAAGAGGCGTCGCGTACACCTCGCGCAGCAGCTTCTCGGCGCGCTCGCTGCGCACGCCGACCACGATCCGGTCCGGGTGCAGCGTGTCCTTCACGGCGAAGCCCTCGCGCAGGAACTCCGGGTTCCAGGCCAGTTCGGCGTCCCCGCCGGCGGGCGCGTGCTCGGCGAGGTACGCGGCGAGACGGTCCGCGGAGCCGACGGGCACGGTCGACTTGCCGACGACCAGCGCGGGGCCCCTCAGATGCGGGGCGAGGGAGGCGATCGCGGCCTCGACGTACGACATGTCGCAGGCGTACTCGCCGTGCTTCTGCGGGGTGTTCACGCACAGGAAGTGGACGTCACCGAACTCGGCCAGCTCGGCCCAGTCCATCGTGAAGCGCAGCCGACCGCTGGAGCCCTCGACGCCCGCGACGTGCTTGAGCAGCAACTCCTCGAGCCCGGGCTCGTACATCGGGACCTCGCCCCGCTGCAGCATCTCGATCTTCTCGGGCACGACGTCCAGACCCAGCACCTCGAACCCCAGCTCGGCCATGGCCGCGGCGTGCGTCGCGCCGAGATAGCCGGTGCCGATCACGGTGATCTTGAGGCTCATGGGTGCTCCAGAACGGGTAGGGCGGCGAATCGGTGCCCGAGCATAGCCGGGCGCTTCGCGGGGCAATTTCCCAGCTGTCGCCAAGCTCACGTACCCGTCGCGTGGGAGGCCCCCTAAAATTCCAGTTACTTAACGGTAATTAGCGTCACCGACACTGCGTCTTCTGGAGCGTGAGACACCTTGGCCGGATCGGCTGACTTCGACCTGTACCGCCCGTCCGAAGAGCACGACATGCTCCGTGACGCCATCCGCTCGCTGGCCGAGGCGAAGATCGCGCCGTACGCCGCGGCGGTGGACGAGGAGGCCCGCTTCCCCCAGGAGGCGCTCGAGGCCCTGGTCGCGAACGACCTGCACGCGGTGCACGTACCGGAGGAGTACGGCGGCGCGGGCGCGGACGCGCTCGCCACCGTCATCGTGATCGAGGAGGTCGCACGCGTCTGCGTGTCCTCCTCCCTCATCCCGGCCGTGAACAAGCTGGGCTCGCTGCCGGTGATCCTCTCCGGGTCCGAGGAGCTGAAGAAGAAGTACCTCGCGCCGCTGGCCAAGGGTGACGCGATGTTCTCGTACTGCCTCTCCGAGCCGGAGGCGGGCTCGGACGCGGCCGGCATGAAGACGCGCGCCGTGCGCGACGGCGACCACTGGGTGCTCAACGGCGTCAAGCGCTGGATCACCAACGCGGGCGTCTCCGAGTACTACACGGTCATGGCGGTGACCGACCCCGAGAAGCGCTCCAAGGGGATATCCGCCTTCGTCGTCGAGAAGTCGGACCCCGGCGTGTCCTTCGGCGCCCCGGAGAAGAAGCTCGGCATCAAGGGCTCGCCCACCCGCGAGGTCTACTTCGACAACGTCCGCATTCCCGCCGACCGCATGATCGGCGAGGAGGGCACCGGCTTCGCCACGGCCATGCGCACTCTCGACCACACCCGCATCACCATCGCCGCCCAGGCCCTCGGTGTCGCGCAGGGGGCCTTCGACTACGCCAAGAACTACGTCAAGGAGCGCAAGCAGTTCGGCAAGCCGATCGCCGACTTCCAGGGCATCCAGTTCATGCTCGCCGACATGGCGATGAAGATCGAGGCCGCCCGCCAGCTGACCTACGCGGCCGCCGCCAAGTCCGAGCGCGGCGACTCGGACCTCACCTTCCAGGGCGCCGCCGCCAAGTGCTTCGCCTCGGACGTGGCCATGGAGGTCACCACGGACGCCGTCCAGCTGCTCGGCGGCTACGGCTACACCCGGGACTACCCGGTCGAGCGCATGATGCGCGACGCGAAGATCACCCAGATTTATGAGGGCACGAACCAAGTCCAGCGGATCGTGATGGCAAGGAACCTTCCCTGACGGGAAACCGCCTTCACCCGCTCCGACACCTCGGCCCCCGGCATCGCCGGGGGCCGTTCGCATGGGGGTGATCGGGCCGGGAGGCGCGCAGATGGCAGGTGGGGACCGGACGGCGCCGACGGGGAATGAAGCCGACGGGGAATGAAGGAGATGTCAGGGAAGGGGGCGGCGCTTCGCGGCGGCCGCCCCCAGGGCGCCGGGCAACGGCCGGCTGAAGGGCGTTCCTCATGCCTGAGCTGCCAGACGTCGAGGGATTCCGGAAGGTGCTCGAGTCCTGTGCGAAGGGCAGGGTCGTTCAACGCGTCGACGTGCGCGACGCAGGCGTCCTGCGCGGGGTGGGCGTGCGGCGGCTGCGGGACGCGCTGGAGGGCCGGCGGTTCACCGCGCCGCAGCGGCACGGGAAGTGGCTGCTCGCCCGCACCGGCGACGGTCCCACGCTCCTGCTGCACTTCGGCATGACGGGCCGGCTCGTCTGCGGGCGTCCCGACGATGCGGTGGAGGCCCACGACCGCGTCCTGTTCACCGTGAGCGGTCACCGCCAGCTCCGCTACCGCGACCAGCGCAAGCTTCAGGGACTCTGGCTGGCCGACGACGACTGCGACGTCGCCCGGCTGCTGGGCCGCCAGGGCCCCGACGCCATGGCGGTGGACGGCAAGGAGTTCGAGGCCGCGCTCTCCTCACGCCGCGGCCGTGTCAAGAGCGTCCTCATGGACCAATCCGTCCTGGCCGGACTGGGCAATCTGCTCGCCGACGAGATCCTGTGGCGTGCCGGGCTTCCTCCCACCCGCCGGGCCGGCGACCTCACCGAGGCCGAACTTGGGCGCCTGCACACCCACATGCGCCGTACCCTGCGCTCCGCGGTCACCGCCGGCTGCGTGCCCCCGCGCGACTCCTGGCTCACCGGCCACCGCGACGACCCGTACCCGGCCTGCCCGCGCTGCGGCGAGACCTTGCGTCGCTCGCGTGTCGCGGGTCGCGGGACGGTGTGGTGCCCGCGGTGCCAGCCGGACGGGTCCTGACCCGCCCCGCTCGGTCGGTGAGGCGGGAAGGGCGCCAGTCCCTTCCCCGCGCGATGCTGCCCGCCGTCGCGACAGGGCGAACGTGTCCCTCGGCGCACTAGTTGCCGGAGACCGTCACCCTCTGGTCGTTCTTCAGCTCGTCGACCAGCGTCTTGACCTTGGCCTTGTCCCACAGCAGGTTGCCGCCGGCCGAGCCGGAGATCGGCATGTTCATGGACTTGCCGTCGCCGCCGTTGACGCCCTTCATCGCCCAGAACATGGAGGCCAGGTCCCACAGGGACATGTCCTTGTCCACGGTCAGCGCGTCCAGGCCGGCGCCCGTCGTCGGGTAGAGCTTGAACGGGTTGAGAACCGTCGAGGGGGTCGCGACCTGGTGGGCGAGCGCCGCCAGGAACTTCTGCTGGTTCTTGGTGCGCTGCAGGTCGCTCTGCGCGAAGGCGTGCCGGGTGCGGACGAAGGCGAGGGCCTGCTCGCCGTTCAGTTTCTGCGTGCCCGCCTTGAAGTCGGCGCCCGAGTACTTGTCCTTGAAGCCCTTGTCGATCGTGATCGTGACACCGCCGACCGCGTCCACGATGTTCGCGAAGCCGTCGAAGCCGATCTCCGCGTAGTGGTCGATGCGCAGCCCGGTGTTGTACTCGATCGTGCGGACCAGCAGCTCCGGGCCGTCCTCCGCGTAGGCCGCGTTCAGCTTCACATGGCGTCCGGTGCCCTGGTAGACCTTGCCGGACGTGGACCCCTTGTACGTGGGTATCTCGACGTCCGAGTCGCGCGGCAGCGAGATCAGCGTGTCGCCGTTGTCGCCGACGTGCAGGATCATCATGGTGTCCGTGCGCTTGCCCTCGGCGGACCCGGTGTGCAGCTTCTCCTTGTCCGCGTCCGACATGCCGGCGCGGCTGTCGGAGCCGACGATCAGGTAGTTGGTGCCCTCGCCCGCAGCGGGCCGGTCGATGACCTTGGAGAGGTCGACCTCGCGGTGGAGCTTGGAGTCGGCCCAGAAGTAGGTGGCCACCGAGGTCACCGCCAACGCGGTGACCAGCGTGATCGCGGTCCACTTGATCCGGCGGCGCCAGTTGGGCGCGGGACGCGCCCCGCCGCCGGGGCCGCCGCCGCCCGGTCCGTGGGGTCTGCCGGGCGGGGTGCCGTAGACCTGGCCGGTGTTGTAACCGCTGTCATAGCCGTTGTCGTAGCCGCCGTACCCCTGGTCGTCGTACGTCGGCTGCTGCGGCACCCCTCCGTACGGCGGCGCGGCCTGCGGGCCGCCCGGTGCGCCGGGCGTACGCCGGACCTGCCGCATCACGCGCGCGCCCTCGGGCTGAGCGCTGGTGCTGCCGCGTCCGTAGCGGTTGCCGCGGCTGTCGTCGGACCATCCCTCGGGCCAATCGTTCATGCGCCCCAGTGTGCAGGGTCGGGCTGTGGGCCGTACAAGAGCCGAGGAAAAACAGGGTCAGGGCTGTTGCGAAGCCGACACAAAGTCTCCGGATCGTGGCGCGGCATAAGGTGGAGGCCATGACAGACCAGGCCCCCGCCCCGGAACCAGAAATTCTGGGCGAAACAGAGGCTGCACTCCCCGGGAAGCCCACCTCCGCGTCCCGGACCACGCTCAGCCACATCATGACCCACAACGACACCAACCTGCTGGGTACGGTGCACGGCGGCGTGATCATGAAACTCGTCGACGACGCGGCGGGCGCGGTGGCCGGCCGGCACAGCGGCGGACCCGCGGTGACGGCGTCGATGGACGAGATGGCGTTCCTGGAGCCCGTCCGGGTCGGCGACCTGGTCCATGTGAAGGCGCAGGTCAACTGGACGGGCCGGACGTCGATGGAGGTCGGCGTACGGGTCCTGGCCGAACGCTGGAACGAGTCCACCCCGCCCACCCAGGTCGGCTCCGCCTACCTGGTCTTCGCCGCGGTCGACGCGGACGGCAAGCCCCGCACGGTGCCGCCCGTGATCCCGGAGACGGACCGGGACAGGCGCCGCTACCAGGAGGCCCAGATCCGCCGCACCCACCGCCTGGCCCGTCGCCGAGCGATCAAGGAGCTACGGGAGAAGAGGGCGGCGGAGGGGTTCGAGGACTGACGCACGGTAGTTCCGTCTCCGCGCCCGGCGCCCTCTACGTCGGGCACACCACCTGATCCCCGGTCACCACCGCCTGTTGCGGCGTCGGCGAAGCCTTCGGTTCCGGCGTCCGCACCCGCACCGGCCGCACCTCCTTGAAGTCCGCCCCCACGATCACCCGCAGCGTCGCCCCCTGCCCCGGCACCGCCCGCAGCTCGCTCCCCGGCAACGCCGCCTCCAGGACCTTCGCCGAGCGGTCCCAGCGCGGGTCGTACATCACGACCGTGCGTCGCACTCCGCGCTCCGCCGCGTTCACCGGCTGCCGCGTGGTGCGGAACCCGGCGGCGGCGAGCCCGTCGTCCGCCCGCCTGCCGAGCCCCTCCGTCAGCGTGCCGTTCTCCACCCGCACCTGGATCTGCTGCGGAGGCACCTCCACCTCCGCCGCCGCGGGTTTCCGGCCGGGAGCCTCCGGTTTCGCCTGCCCCTTCGGCCGCGACTCGTGAGGAGCGAGCGGCCGGTCCTCCCGCAGTGAGTCGAACAACGCCTTCGCCTTCACGTCGTCCCACTTCACCGTCGACCCCAGCCCCTTGACCTCGTACTCCATCCGCCCGATCGGCACGGTCGTGAACTCCGACGACCGCGGCGAGAAGTTCCGCATGGCCCGCCCCAGGTCCAGCAACTGGTCCGTCCCGAACCCCTGATCCGCCCGCACCGCCCCGAGCGCCGCCTGCGCCACGTCCCGGAGCCTCATCGGGTTCAGCAGCACACCCGACGACGTCGCCCGGTCGATCAGCGCCGCCAGGAACCTCTGCTGCCGCTGCATCCGCCCCAGGTCGGACGCGCCGTCCACGTGCCGGGACCGCACGTACTGCAACGCCTGCCCGCCGCCGAGCAGATGCGTGCCCACGCCCAGATCGAGCCCGGTGTAGGTGTCCTTCAGCGGCTGTGTGGTGCACACCCGTACCCCGCCGAGGACGTCCACCGTCCTCATGAAGCTGATGAAGTCGACCTCCAGGTAGTGGTCGATCTTCAGATGGGTCATGTCCTCGACCGTCCGCACGGTCAGGTTCGGCCCGCCCTCCGCGTACGCCGCGTTCAGCCGGACCGGGTGGGTGGCGCGCCGCTGCCCTGTCGCCTCGTCGGTGTGCTCGGGCACCTCCGCGTAGGAGTCGCGGGGCAGGCTGACCACGGTCGCCCGCTCCCGGTCCGCCGAGATGTGCACGATCATGATCGTGTCGGTGCAGTGGCAGGGCTCGCCGCCCAGGTGGAACGCCCGCCGCTCCCTCTCCGTGATCCTGTCGCGCCCGTCGGTGCCGACCAGCAGGACGTTCATGCCGTTCCCCGCCGCGGGACGGTTCTTCATGTCCCTGAAGGGGTCGATGCGGGAGATCCCGCTGTCGAGGCTGGTGATCACCGCATGACCGATGCCCGCCGCGACCAGGACCACCACCGACAGTGTCGTGGTCATCCGCACGGGCCAGCCGCGCTTCCGCGGCCGGACGGGCGGCCGCTTGGCGGGGGAGCGGCGGACCGGCTCGCGGCGCGCGGGCGGGCGGGCGGGCGTGGGCACGGGGGAGACCTCCGCGGGGATGGGCATGGGTCCGCGAGCACCGTAGGCCCCCGTGATCTTCGGCCCTCGGTGGCGCCCGGGCGGCGCGCACCGGTGTCCCCCGTTCGCGGTAACGTGAGGCTCCTATGAACGCCAAGCCCGACGTGCAGCTGCCTGCCGTGTCCGTGATCATGCCCGTGCTCAACGAGGAGCGGCATCTGCGCGGAGCCGTCCGAGCGATCCTCGCGCAGGAGTACGGCGGCGAGATGGAAGTCGTGATCGCGCTCGGCCCGTCCACGGACCGCACGGACGAGATCGCGGCCGAGCTGGTCCGGGAGGACCCCCGCGTGCACACGGTCCCGAACCCGACCGGCCGCACGCCCGCCGCGCTCAACGCCGCGATCAAGGCCTCCCGGCACCCGATCGTGGTCCGCGTCGACGGCCACGGCATGCTCTCGCCGAACTACATCGCGACCGCCGTACGCCTCCTGGAGGAGACCGGCGCGCAGAACGTCGGCGGCATCATGCACGCCGAGGGCGAGAACGACTGGGAGCACGCGGTCGCCGCCGCCATGACCTCGAAGATCGGTGTCGGGAACGCCGCCTTCCACACCGGCGGAGAGGCCGGCCCCGCGGAGACGGTCTACCTCGGCGTCTTCCGCCGGGAGGCCCTCGAGCAGCAGGGCGGCTACAACGAGGAGTTCATCAGGGCCCAGGACTGGGAGCTGAACTTCCGCATCCGCGAGGCGGGCGGCCTGATCTGGTTCTCTCCGGAGCTGAAGGTGTCGTACCGGCCCAGGCCCTCGGTGCGCGCGCTCGCCAAGCAGTACAAGGACTACGGCCGCTGGCGCCATGTCGTCGCCCGCTACCACGAGGGCTCCATCAACCTGCGCTACCTCGCCCCGCCGACCGCCGTGTGCGCGATCGCTGCGGGCATCGTGGTGGGCGCCGCGATCACCCCGTGGGGTTTCGTGATCCCCGGCGGCTATCTCGCGGCGATCGTGCTGGGCTCCGTCCCGGCGGGCAGGGGCCTGCCGCTGAAGGCCCGTCTGCAGATCCCCGTCGCCCTCGCCACGATGCACATGTCGTGGGGCTGGGGCTTCCTGACGAGCCCCAGGTCCCTGGCGAGGAAGGTCATCGCGTCCCGGCGGCCGGCTGTGGTCAGCCAGGCCTGACCGGCCCGATTGCCGGAGCCGTCGGCAGACGCGCATCAGCCCCGGACACCCTGCGTGGGTCCGGGGCTGGTGCAGGGGAGGGACGTCAGCACACGGAGCTGGTCGATCCCCCGGTCGAGTTCAGGTAGCCCGTGGCGTGCGTGCAGTACGCGGCCGTGTTGGCCGCAGGACCCCACAACTCGGACCGCGTGGTGTTGTTCAGGGTGGCCTGTCCGTAGTCGGTGCCGGAGTCCGCCTCGTTGACGATCTTCACGTACAGGTCCCAGGAAGAGTGCGTGTCGCGGTACTGCTGCCAGACGTAGATGTAGGCGTAGTTGTAGCCGCAGCCGTAGTACTGCTTCACCGACGCGGCCTGGATGCCGCCCACCGTCAGGACGCGCGTGGTCCCGACCTGGGAGACGCTCGAGCACGAGGAGGGCGTGGAGGCGGAGGCGCTGGGGGCCACGACGACGCCGATGCCGATGAGCGCGGCGAGGGAGGTGAGAACTGTTCCGATCTTCTTAGTGACGTTCATGGGCCGGATGCTTGCATAAGAGATCAATAAGTAAAAATCCTTACCCGATCGAGGAGTTGGCGCCCATCGCTCCGCGACACGAGCGCCGTACCGGCTCCTGCCCGGCACCCCGTGCCCGGCAACTTCGCCGGGAGCAAAGTCAGTTGACGGTATGTCGTGGCCATGATCGGATTGGCGCGCTTTCCACTCTCACACGCCTGCCGGTCACCGGCCGCAGGCTCAGCACGCATGCCCAGGAGGGGACCAAGTGCGTTCCAAGATGAGGAACTTCGCTCGTGCGGGTGTGGTGGCCGGGGGACTCGGACTCGCGATGATCGCGGCCACGGGGGGCGCCCAGGCCTACACGTACGACGGCTCCGACCCGTCGTCCACCGGTTGCTCCTCCGGTGCCAGCACGGTGGCGTCCGCGACCGTCAAGAACAGCAACGCCACGTTCGGCACGATCGAGCTGAGATACAGCCTGGCCTGCCACACCGCTTGGGCGAGACTGACCCTGAACTACACCCAGGGAGCGTGCGGCAACGCCTCCGCGGGCTACGACTGCGCCCACGCCTACGTCATCCGCAACAACGACGGCCGCACCTACAGCTGCACCATTTCCCAGGGGCAGTCGCAGTGCTACACGCCGATGGTCTACGACAAGGGCATGACCTCCTTCGCCCAGGCGGCCATCGACTCCGCGGCGGGCTCCGCCAACACCCGGACCGCCGCCTACTGACCGTACGCAACTGAGAGGGGCTCGGACCCGGCGTGCCGAACCCCTCTCCGCCGTGTCGGAGGCCAGATCAGTTGCAGCCCATCGCGTTGCTCCACCACTCGTCCTCGGGGGCGATGGTGTGAAGGTACGCGCAGGCGTTGGGCGCGTAGACGTACACGGGACCGGCGTACTTGGTGAAGTTGCCGTCGTTCTCGTGCGGAGGGGCCTGCCACCCAAGTGGCAGGCCCCTCCGTCCTGCGGAACACGGCCGTTGGCCGACTACCAGCGGTAGGGCTTGTAGACGTCCATGCACTGGCCGGTGTCCGAGCCGTTGATGGCGTCGGAGTTGCTGGGAAGGTCCCCGGGCTTCGGAGCGGACTGCTTCGGGTAGCTGGTGCCGGTACGCCAGTCCGAGCCCACGACCACCGTGACGCCCGACACGTCGGTCGACTTCTTCACGGCACTCATGGGAATGCCCAGTGCCGTGGCGACGCTCCGGGCGTCACCCTCCAGGTCCGCGCTCGGGTAGCGCACGACCGTCTGGTCCTCGGACAGCGCCGCGGTCGTGTCGGCCACCGCCTTGGCGAAGCCCTTCCCCACGAGCACCTGGCTGATGTCGCGCGCCCGGCGGGGCACCGGGGCCTGCGTGGACGTCCTGGTGGCGTTCTGCACCACCACGCCCAACCGGTCGGCCGCGACCGTGGCCGAGGGAGCCTTGGCCGCCTGGCTCGCGCTCGCCGTCTTCTTCGGCGCCGGCGCCGTGCCCTTGTCGTCGAACGGCACGTCGTCGCGGATCATCTCCCAGATCTTGTCCGCGTTGGCGCCGTCGGGGACCACGTGGTCGTCGTTCTGCGGGTCGGCGACGTTGGGCATCGTGGTCATCGTGATGCGGTTCGTCGGGACCGTCTTGAGCTGCATCGCCAGGTCGTAGAGCTTCCTGACCGAGCCGATCTCCTCGGAGACCTGCAGGGACTTCGTGGCCGCCTCGGCCAGATTCATCAGCCGGCCGGTGTCGGTGAAGACGTTCTCGCTCTTCAGCGTGCGGATCATCGAGTTCATGTACATGTGCTGCGCTCTGGCCCGCAGCAGGTCACTGCCCCAGGCGTGCCGGGTGCGCAGCCACTGCAGGGCCTGCTTGCCCGTGACCTTCTTGGTGCCGGCCGTCATCTTCAGGCCGGAACCACCGGGTACCTTGGGCAGTGGGCGGTCCCAGACGTTCTGGTTCACGCAGACGTCGACGCCGCCGATGGCGTCCGCCATCTTCACCACGCCGGCGAAGTCGATCATCATCCAGTGGTCGATGTAGACCTTGGTCAGGTTCTGCCAGGTGGCCAGCGTGCAGCCGGGGCCGCCGCGGGCCAGCGACTCGTTGATGATGGCGTTGGTCGGCGGGTACTCGTGGCCGGTCGCCGGGTCCTTGCACTTGGGGATGTCGACGCGGGTGTCGCGCGGGATGCTCACCACGGCGGCGCTCTTGCGGTCGGCGGACAGGTGGATGAGCATCTCGACGTCCGCCAGCGGCGGGTTGCCACGGTTGTCCCTGCTGCCGCCCAGCGCCACGTTCGCGTCGGAGTTACGGCTGTCCGAGCCGATCAGCAGGATGTTCACCGGCGTCTGGCCGGCCGCGTTCGGCTGGGTCTTCTGTGCCTTGGAGTCGCCACTGCTGCGCTCGCCCTTACGGATGTTCCCGTTCAGGTGCTGGTAGTAGAGGTATCCGGCGCCGGCCGTGCCGAGTATGACGACCGACAGAACCGTCGCCGACCACCGCAGCGTGCGCCTCCTGCGGCGTCTGTTGCCGCCGCCGCGTCCGCCGTTGCCGGGCCCTCGCCCCCCGCTCGAGCCATGGCCGTCCGGCGTGTGCCGTCCCTGGGGTGAGAGGGACATGGCCTCTTCGACCGCAGATGCTTCCCCGCGCAGACCGTACTGCGTCAACTACCCATCCTCCCCACCCTTGCGGCACCTGACGGGCCTGTCAGGCGTCCTGTTAGACGCACGACCGGCCCATAAGGTGGCGCTGTGCGCTCAACTGGCGCACTGAACCTTGTCCGCTGTGGACCTGTTGGGGACGTCCGGCGCCTTGGTCGGAGCGGTGAGCGGCGTGCCCGGGCCCTGGAAGTCCTGTCCGAGGGTCAGCACGATCGCGGGCAGCCCCTGGTCGTTCTTCTCGCTCTTGCCCGGCTTCAGCGCCGAAGCGGGCAATCCCATGATGTCCGCCAGCTTCCGCGCCTGGTCGGCCTGGTCGGGAGAGTACTCGAGCGTCGTCTTGCCGAGTGTCCTGCCCGCGTTGCCGAGCTGGCTGGACTTGGTCACGCCCTCGTTGTTCTGCAGCCAGCTCAAAGTCGCCTGTGCGCTGCCGCCGGGGGCGCCGCCGTTGTAGATGTCGACGCGGATGTCCCCGGCAGCCGAGCGTGAGCCCTTGAGCAGGTCGTTCCCGGCGGTCTTCGCCGCCTGCTGCTTCTTCTTCACCGTGGTGAAGGACACGTCGTTCTTGATCGCGTTGAAGACCTGGGGAGCCGAGTTCGGGTCGACGATGACTGTCTTGTGCACCGGGCCGTCCGCAGGATTGTCGGCCACCGGCACGGTCAGGAAGGTGATGTTCTTCGGCGGCACCTTCTTGAGCTCCAGGGCCACGTCCTTGAGCGTGCTCACCTTGTGCAGGCCCGTGTCGACGGTCAGTGCCTTGGTGGCGGCCTCGGCGAGGTCGAGCAGCTTCGACGGGTTGGTCAGCGTGTCGCTCGAGGCCATCTTGCGCATCAGCGACGCCATGAACTGCTGCTGCACCTTGATCCGGTCCAGGTCGCCATGGTTGCCCCAGGCGTGCCGCGTGCGCACGAACGCGAGGGCCTTCTCACCCTCGATCGTGGACGGGCCGGCGGGCAACTGGAGGTGCGACTTCTCGTCGTTGACCGCGTGCTTCAGACACACCTGGACGCCGCCCACCGCCGTCGTCAGCGTCTTGACCGCGTTGAAGTCGAGCATCATGAAGTGGTCGGGCTCTATGCCCCCGGTGATCTCCTTCACCGTGCGCATCGTGCAGCCGGGGTCGCGGCCGTCCTGCCCGAGGCTCGTGTTGAAGCGGACGTTCTGCGTGCCGGGGATGACCTTGACGGTGCCGTCGGGCTGCTTGGTCGGGCAGTCCGGGACGTTGACGATCAGGTCGCGGGGGATGCTGAGCGCGGTCGCGTTCGTCCGGTCCTTGGAGACGTGCAGCAGGATGTTGGTGTCGGCATGGCCGACGCTGCCCTTGTCGCCGTAGCCCTCGTTGCCCTTACCGGTGCGCTTGTCGGTACCGATGATCAGGATGTTGAAGGCCTCGTCCTTGCTGAAGCCGTTCTTCGCGGCGTCACCCACGTCCGTCGTAGAGACGTTGCCCTCGAGGTGCTGCAGGTAGAAGTAACCGGCCGCCGTGACCGCGACGAGCACGAACGCCATGCTGCCGCCGGTCCACAGCAGTATCTTCTTCGCCTTGCCCTTCTTGGGCTTGGTACGGCCCCGGCGGCGCCCCTGCGGCTCCGGGGGCGCCCCCCGGCGGCGGCGCTGACCGGGGAGGACGTCCGGGGCCGGTTCCCCGTGGCCGGGTGCCGTGCGGGTGCCCCCCTGCGCGCTGCCGGCGGGGGTCTCCCTGCGCGGTCTCGGCACGGACGACTGCGCTCCGGGAGCGGCCAGTCGCAGTTCGTATTCGCCGGTGTTCGGGTTGAGCACCCACTGGTCTGCGGGGTCGATGTTGTCCGCCCGCCCACGGCCTTGCGCGTCCACGGTTGTCCGAATCCTCCGTCGGGGCCACGCGGCGCCTTCCCCCTCGAGGCGCTCGGGTCTCTTCAGCCAGTGCGTGTGCCCAGGACGGACCTCGGGGCGTGGCACCGGATCGCTCACACTATCCGCCCAGTTCAGCGTTGAGCGACGGCGGTGACAAATTCCACTTCCCCACAACCGGGCAATCCGCCCTATATCTCAGACACTTCTTAGCTCACGCGTTCCCCGTCATGGGGTGCGCTTTACCCGCAGGCGTCCTGGGCGGCCGTGTTGCCGGTGAAAGTGGGAGTGGGCCCGGATGGTGCCTTCTCCCGCGAACCGGGTCCGGAACCGGGCGGCGTATTGCTCGTTTTTGCGACTGAATTACCCGGAACTTCCTTGGTGACCTCGACCGGCTGGTCCGCGCGCAGACGCCGGAAGAGTCTGTCCGCCGCCGGCTGCACGAGTTGGTCACGATTGATGTCGCCCGGGTACGGGGTGCGCGGGGCCGTCAGGAACCGCACATGTTCCGCGGAGAGGTTCCCGAGCCCGCGCACGAGTGCATAGAGTCCGCGCAGACTCGCCAGACCCGGGTCCGTGGTGAGGGCCGAGGTGGCCGCGTCCAGCACGGGATACAGCTTCACCGGGTTGAGCAGGACGCCGTTGCTGCGCACCTTGGTCACCAGCGCGCCGAGGAAACGCTGCTGGCGCTCCATCCGCTCGGTGTCGCTGCCGTCGCCGAGGCTCTTGCGGGCCCGTACGTAGCCGAGAGCCTGCTCGCCGTCGAGCGTCACCTTGCCCGCGGGCAGTCTGAGCCTGGCGGCCGTGTCGTCGATCGGATGCCGCAGGCACACCTGGACGCCACCGAGCGCGTCGATCATCTTCTTGAAGCCGTTGAAGTCGACGACCATGTGGTGGTCGACGCGGATGTTCGTCAGCTTCTCGACGGTACGGACCGTGCAGGCGGAACCCCCGGTCGCGAAGGCGTGGTTGAACATGGTGAACTGCGCCTCGCTGCGGCTGCCGTCCGGCCGGCCGCAGCTCGGCACGTTCACCATGAGGTCACGGGGCAGGGACACGGCGGTGGCACTGCGCCGGTCGGCCGCGAGGTGCAGCAGGATCGTGGTGTCGGACCGCTCCGTCCCGGCATCCCGCCCGTACCGGCCGTTGCCGGCACCCGCACGCGAGTCGGACCCGATGAGCAGGATGTTCCGCGCACCGCGCACGAGCGAAGCCGGCCGCTCCTTCTCGTACCGGGCGAGCTCGGCGGCGGCGGCCTCGTCCGCGGTGATGTTCGAGTCCAGCTTCTCGTACGCGACCCAGCCGGCCCCGGCGGCACCCAGCAGGAGCGCGGCCAGTCCGACCGCACACCACCGCACCCAGCGCCACCGCCGATGACGTGCTCTCACTGCCGGGTCCACCGCCTTGCGTCGTATGAGCGGAAGCTGCTGTTACGACCATGGCCCGGGGCCGGGTTGCGGGGCTTCCGATACTGGTCCGGATGGACGCCGACCGCTCCTCTATAGGGGCGCGGGACCGTGAGATCGTGCGGCTCCGCGGCGTGGCGTGATCAGCCGCGGGGGGCGCGCGGTCGAACAACCGCGGGGACCGCCCGGCGCTGATCAGCTGACAGCCGTCGCCGTCACCTTTTCGCTCTCGATCCGCTTGGCCAGCCCTTCCTCTCCCAACCGCTCGAGATGCCGGCACAACACGACCGAGCCTCCCGCGGCCAAGGGCGCGTACAACCCGGCGCTCAACCCGGCCCAGGTGTCGTACGGCAACCCCGACAGCAACCGCGCCCCGGGGCCCGTCAGCCCGAGGGGCGGTGCGTCCGCCCGGGCCCGTTCCACGACCTCCGCCGCCGTGTACTCGGCCCCGGCGACGATCAGCGCCGGCTCGTCCGGGTCGACGGGAGCGTACGGCTGGAAGCGGTCGCCCTGGCTCGGCACTTCGACGGCGTAGTCGACGAAGCCGTCCGGGGCCTGCGGGAAGCGGCCGCCCAGGGGGCGCAGGGCGAGGGCCACGCGCTCCCCGGAGCAAGCGCGCGCCGCGTCCAGCGTGTCAGGGCCGCTGACCACGAGGTCGGCGGCGCCCGGATCGCCGTCGACGTCCGCGAGGACGCCCACGGACGAGCAGGCGAGCAGCCACACCGCCGTCTGCCAGTGCGCGGGCAGCAGCAGTGCGACCCGGTCGCCGGGCTCGGCGGCGAGGTCACCCTGAAGGAGGTTGGCGGTCTTGGCCACCCAATTGGCGAAGGTGGCCACGGAGAGTTCGACGCGTTCGCCCGTGGCGTCGTCGTAGAAGGTCACCAGGGGGCGCGCGGGGTCCGCGGCGAGCGCGGATCGCAGCAGGTCGGCGGGGGTGCGGTCGGTGGCGTTCACGGCGCAAGAGTACGCGGGGGCGGGCGTGCGCGCGTCGGTGGCGGGATGTCGGGCGCCACCGGTTCGGCCGAGTGCAGTCGACGGGTCGTCAGATTCTAAATGGACATATATGTCTGACTATGTCCAAGATCTCATGCATGCGTGGATATCTTGCTTCCTCGATCGGTGCCACCTGTGCGGCGGTACTGACCCTTCCGCTCGCGATCCCGGCCGCGGTGGCCGGAACAGGTGTGCGGCATCCGTCGGCTTCGGCGGCCGTCCCCGGCAGTACCCAGTCCTTCCCCCTCGTGCCCTTCACCCGCACCGCCGGGGCGGTGGTCGAAGCGGGTCTGACCCCGCAGGCGGTGCGCTCCTTCTCGCTCGTCGGCGTCGTCTGGGACGACCCGGGCACCGAACTCCACGGCCATGTCGAGGTCCGTACCCGCGCGAGCGGGACGCACCAGTGGTCCGAGTGGCAGGAACTCGAGACGCACCACCACGGCCACGGCCCCGACCCCGGCACTGCGGAGGGCCGGTCCAGCAGGGCGCGCGGGGCGACTGCGCCGCTGTGGGTCGGTGACTCGGACGGAGTGGCGGTACGGGTGAGCGCCGAGGGGGACGACACCGGAACGACGCGATCGCCCGTGCTCCCCAACGGACTCCGCGTCGAACTGGTCGACCCCGGCGTCGATTCGAAGCCGGGCGCCCCCGGCCCCACCGCACACGCGGCGGCGCCGGAACCGTCCGACCGGAGCGCGCCCGGCACCGCGGCCGCTGCGGGCTCCAACGCGCTCGGCCGGGACGCCGGTCGCATGTCCCCGGGTGACGGCGCGGCCCCGTCACCCTCGCACGAGGCGCTGGAGCCGCAGGGGGCGAAGGATTCGGGGGGACCGCAGGGGACGGTGAAGGAACCGCCGGACACGGCGGAGGAGACCGCCGCCCCCGCGCAGGGGACGGCGAACCCCGCGGACACCACCGGCCCCGCAAAGGAAACTCCGGGCAAGGAGCCGGAAGCAGTCCCTCAGCAGCTCCCGGAGCACTCGGGGACCCACACCGCCCCGCGCCCGAAAATCGTCACCCGCAGCGGCTGGGGCGCGGACGAAACCCTGCGCGAGGCGGGCTTCGTCTACACGGACAGCGTGAAGGTGGCGTTCGTGCACCACACGGCGTCGGGCAACAACTACACCTGCGCGGAGGCGCCTTCCGTCATCCGCAGTATCTACCGCTACCACGTGGTGAGTAACGGCTGGCGGGACATCGGCTACAACTTCCTCGTCGACAAGTGCGGAACCATCTACGAGGGCCGCGCCGGAGGCATCGACAAGCCTGTGCTGGGCGCCCACACCCTCGGGTTCAACAGCGACAGCACGGGCATCGCCGTCATCGGCACCTACTCCGGAAACACCAAACCGTCGGCCCAGACGCTGGACGGCGTGGGCGCACTGAGCGCGTGGAAACTCGGTCTGTACGGCATGGATCCGCGCGCCACGACATACCTGGTGTCCGGAGGTGGCAATCTCTACCCAAAGGGTGTGAAGGCACAACTCAACGTGCTCTCGGGCCATCGCGACGGGTACGCCACGGACTGTCCTGGAGCGCAGCTCTACGGCAAACTCTCCACGATCCGCTCCACCGCGGCCCGCCTGCAGGGCCGCTGAGGACAAAAGCCCGCCGCATGACGAAGGTGCCTGAGAGAGACCACTCTCACGGTCCTCATAACGCCCCTTGCGGTCCTCGCAACACGGTCTGCATACACTGGTCGGCCGATTCACAGTCTGGCCGGTCCCGGCAGGAAGCAGAGACGACAGGTGACAGAAGCGATCCTCCTGGTCGGCGGTAGAGGCACCCGACTTCGCCCGCTCACGGTGCACACCCCCAAGCCGATGGTTCCGGCGGCCGGGGTCCCGTTCCTCACACACCAGCTGGCGCGGGCGAAGGCGGCGGGCGTGGAGCACATCGTGCTCGCCACCTCCTATCTGGCTGAGGTCTTCGAGCCGTACTTCGGTGACGGCTCGTCCCTCGGCCTCCGCCTCGAGTACGTCACGGAGGAGGAGCCCCTCGGCACGGGCGGCGCCATCCGAAACGTGGTGAGCCGCCTCCACTCCGGTCCCGAGGACCCGGTGCTGGTCTTCAACGGGGACATCCTCACGGGCCTCGACATCCGCGCCCTGGTCCACACCCACCAGTCGACGGGCGCGGACGTGTCGCTGCACCTGACGAAGGTGACGGACCCGAGGGCGTACGGCCTGGTCCCCACGGACGAGGCGGGCCGGGTGACGGCGTTCCTGGAGAAGCCGCAGACCCCCGAGGAGATCGTCACCGACCAGATCAACGCCGGCGCGTACGTCTTCCGCCGCTCGGTGATCGACACGATTCCCGTGGGCCGCCCGGTGTCGGTGGAACGCGAGACGTTCCCGGACCTGCTCGCGGCGGGAGCCCATCTGCAGGGCATGGTCGACTCCACGTACTGGCTGGACCTGGGCACCCCGGCCGCCTTCGTGCGCGGCTCGGCGGACCTCGTCCTCGGGCGGGCCCCGTCCCCGGCGGTACCCGGCCGCTGCGGCGACCGTCTGATCCTGCCGACGGCCACGGTCGCGTCGGACGCGAAGCTGACGGGCGGCACGGTGGTGGGCGAGGGCGCGTTCGTCGGAGAGGGCGCCCGGATCTCCGGCAGCACGGTGCTCTCCGGCGCCGTCGTGGAGCCCGGCGCGGTCATCACGGACTCCCTGATCGGCGCCCGCTCCCGCATCGGCGAGCGCTCGATCGTCACGGGCGCGGTCATCGGTGACGGCGCGGTGGTCGGCGCGGACAACGAACTCCGTGAAGGAGTGCGGGTCTGGTGCGACGCGCGGATCCCGGCGGGCGCGGTGCGCTTCTCCTCGGACCAGTAGCAGCGCCTTTCGACGACGCCGGGTGCCCTGTGTCACATGGGCACCCGGCGTCGCGTTACAACCGGCCGATGTCCCCCCGCCGCATCCGTGGGGCGCGCCGCGGCGGCGCAGACCCGCTCAACAGGATCAGCCGGGCCGCCCGGTGCCGCTGGCCGGCGTACGGCTGAAGCAGCGACAGCATCACGGAGTCGTCCGCGTCCCGGTTCCCGGCCAGCGCGTATCCCACGATCCCGGGCAGGTGCAGGTCCCCCACGGTCACCGAGTCCGCCGCCCCGTGACTGCGCTGAACGGTCTCCGCCGAGGTCCACGGCCCGATCCCGGGCACCACCTCGAGCCGCGCCTGAGCCTCGGCCGGTTCCATCCCCACCGCCTGCTCCAGGCGGGCGGCGACCCGCACGGCCCGCAGGATCGTCGACGCCCGCTTGTTGTCGACTCCGGCACGGTGCCACTCCCAGGACGGAATGAGCGCCCACGTCCGCGGCGCCGGCATCACATGCATCCGCCCCGGCGCGGGTCCCGGAGCCGGTTCGCCGAACTTCCGTACGAGCAGCCGCCAGGCCCGGTAGGCCTCGTCCGTCGTGACCTTCTGCTCCAGGATCGACGGAATCAACGACTCCAGTACCAGGCCGGTCCGGGTGAGCCGCAGCCCCGGCCGGCGGTGCCGTGCCAGCGCGACCAGTCGGTGCCGTGGCTCGAAGGCGTCGGGATCGTCCAACGCGCCGAGCAGTTCAGGCAGTTGGTCCAGCAGCCACTCCGCCCCGGGCCCCCAGGCCTCCGCCTCGGCGACCCCGCCGCGCAGCGCCACCCGCAGCGTGCCCGGACCCAGCGGCGTACGGCTGGCCCGCCACACCGAGCCGTCGGGCGTCGTCCGGAAGGTGGGATCGGCGGGCCCGCGCCGCAGCGGCCCGAGCACCAGGCCCAGGTCCAGTGGCCCGGGCGGACTCCAGGTCCGCCGCCGTCCGGGTGCCGCGGCCGGCCGCGGCACCCCTGCGGGCACGACGACATGCCCACCGCGCGCGGTCGTGGGGGTGGGGCGGGGAGCGAAGCGTCCGGCCACGGATGAGGTCCTGGTGGTAGGTGTCCTGGTGCTCTGGGTGTCGTCCTACGAGGGTAGGGGGCGCGTGCCCCGCTCCGGCGGCCTTGCGGCCCCCGGCTCACCGCACCTCGATGAACGCCCCCGCATCCCGCTCCGGCCGCGGCTTCGGTTCCCCAGCCGGATGCCCCACCGCCACGGCGCCCATCGGCTCCCAGTTCGCCGGCAGTTTCAGCACCTCGCGCACGACGTCCCGGCAGAACATCGTCGAGGACACCCACGCCGACCCCAGCCGCTCCCCGGCGAGGGCGACGAGGAGGTTCTGTACCCCCGCGCCCGTCGCGACCACGAACATCTCCCGCTCGGCCGCGTCCCGCCGCGCGTCGCCGTAGGTGTGGGAGCCGTCCATGACCATGCACGGCACGACGAGGTACGGCGCGTTGCGCAGCACGTCCCCGCGCCGGACGCGCTTGGCGATGGACTCCTCGCTCTTCCCGTCCCGGCGCAGGTCCGCGATCCACGCGTCCCGCATCGCGTCGAGCAGCCGCGTCCGCGACTCCTCGGACTCCAGCAGCACGAACCGCCACGGCGTGGTGTGGTGCGGCGCGGGGGCCGTCACGGCGGCGGCCACCGCACGGCGTACGGCACCGGGGTCGACGGGCTCGTCGGTGAACGCGCGCACCGTGCGCCGTTGGGTCACCGCCTCCCGTACCGCCTCCGACGTGCCAAGCCGGAACATGTCGTCGCGCGCGCCGCGCACCATGGCCCGCGCGCCGTCGCCGTGGTCGCCGGTCACCACGTGCGGCAGCCCGCGGACCACCGCGACGGGCAGCCCGGCCGCCTTGCCCTTGACCAGATCGCCCGCGGCCGCCAGCTCGTCGGCGGTGGCGACGACGGTCGCGCTCAGCGGGTTGCCGTGCGCGTCCGTGCCGCCGCGCAGGTCGTCGAGGACCCGTACGCCCGCAGCCCCGATGGCGACGTCGGTGAGCCCGGTGCGCCAGGGCCGCCCGAAGGTGTCCGTGACGATCACGCCGACCTCCACGCCGAGCGTGTCCCGCAGTCCCTCGCGGACGGTGCGCGCGGACGCGTCGGGGTCCTCGGGCAGCAACAGCACGGTGCCCGCAGGGGTGTTGGAGGCGTCGACACCGGCGGCGGCCATCACCAGGCCCTGCCGGTTCTCCACGATCCTGAGCGGACCGCGCCGGGCCACGACCCGCACGGTCTCGGCGTCGATGGCGGCCTCCCGGTCGTCCGCCCGGACGACGCGTCCCTCCGCCTTCGAGACGATCTTGGAGGTGACGAGGAGGACGTCGCCGTCGACGAGCCCCGGCTCGGCCGCGGCGATCACCTTGGCGAGGTCGTCGCCCTCACGGATCTCCGGCAGCCCCGCAAGCGCCCACACCCGGTAGGCGGGCGCCGCGACGGGAGCACCGCCGCCGGCCCCGGCATCCGTGGAAAGCCCGCTGCTCAAGCCCCCCGCACCTCCTCCGCCAGCGCGAGGGCCTCCCAGGCCATCCGCGCGGTCGCATCCAGGTCCGTCATCATCAGCGGTACCGCGCGGCAGCGGATGCCCGCGGCCTCCACGCGCTCCACGGCGGCCGTGTCGACCGTGTCGACGAGCCAGCCGTCCAGCAGCCCCGAGCCGTAGTGCTCGGCCACCGCCGCGGCCGTGGACTCCACGCCGACCGCCGCGAGCACCTTGTCGGCCATCCCGCGCACGGGAGCGTCACCGATGATGGGGGACAGGCCCACCACCGGGACCCCGGCGTCCGCGATGGCCTCCCGGATGCCGGGGACCGCGAGGATCGTGCCGATGGAGACGACGGGGTTGGACGGCGGGAAGAGGATCACGTCCGCCTCGGCGATCGCCTCCAGGACACCCGGCGCGGGCTTCGCCTGTTCGGCGCCGACCGGAACGACAGCCTCGGCCGGGACGGAGGCACGCAGCCGCACCCAGTACTCCTGGAAGTGGATGACCTTGCGCTCGCCGGAGCCGGCGGCTGAGCCGCTGTCCGGCAGGGTGACGGCGACATGCGTCTCGACGCGGTCGTCCGACATGGGGATGAGCCGGACGCCGGGCTTCCATCGGTCGCACAGGGCCTCGGTCACCGCGCTCAGCGGGTAGCCCGCGCCCAGCATCTGGGTCCGCACGATGTGCGTGGCGAAGTCACGGTCGCCGAGCCCGAACCACTCCGGCCCGACGCCGTACGCCGCGAGCTCCTCCTTGAGGTGGAAGGTCTCGTCGGCCCGGCCCCAGCCCTGTTCCTCGTTGATGCCGCCGCCGAGCGTGTACATCACCGTGTCGAGGTCCGGGCAGACCTTCAGCCCGAAGAGGTGGATGTCGTCGCCGGTGTTGCCGATGACGGTGATCTCCGCGTCGGGCACGGCCCGCTTCAGACCCCGCAGAAACCGGGCACCGCCGATGCCGCCTGCCAGAACCACAATGCGCATGGGTGCAGTCTTGCAGGCGCCTACGACAACGCGTGACCCGGCGGTGACACCCGCGACGCCGCCCGGCACCCGGCGGGTCCCGGCCCGCCGCCCGGCTCCCCCTCTGCCCGGGGCTCCCTCTTCCTTCCGGGGCTCTCAGGCCGTGACCGTGTCCGCCGTGCCGCGCTCCGCCGCGCACGCCCTGGTGTGCATCGGCATCTCCGTCAGCCCGGGGAAGTAGACGTGCAGGCTGACCGCCGGTTCCAGCGCGTCGTTCACCACTTCGTGTACGTAGCCGGGTGCGAACACACGCTGCGCCCCCGTGCGCAGTGCGCGCGTGCCGCGCTCCGTGCGCTCCGTGAGCGCGCCGTGCAGGACGGTCAGTACGCCCGACGAGCGCCCGTGGTCGTGCAGCCCGCTGCCCTGCCCGGGCACCCAGGACAGCAGCCACACCTCGTAGCCGGGTCCGGTCTGCAGCCGGTGGTACCAGCGGGAGGTCGCGTCGTACCGGACCAGGTGCTCCCACCGGGAGCGGTCGGCGGCGATGGTGCGGGCGAGCCCGGCGAACTCGGCCACGGTGACCGGGTGCTCGCGCGGCGGCTGGAGGAGGTGCGGTACTTCCAGGATGTCGCCGGCGATCTGCAGGTCGCTGTCGCTGTTCATGGGTGCGTGTTTCCTCGGCGGGAGAGTGCGGGGGGTGGGGTGTCGCGTGTCGTCCGCCCGGGTCAGGGGCATGGCGCGAGCCCTGGTGCGGGCGGAGGGAACTGCAGCCGGGCCGTGTGGACCCGGGAGCGGCCGGAGCGCGGGGGAAGGCTCAACAGCCGGAACAGCAACAGCTACAGCGAGCGCGGGCAGCACCGTGGGACCCGGCGGTGCGGGTCTGGGTGAGTGCCGAGTTCGCGAGCATGCCCACTAGGACATCGGTTCACACCTTTCCCTGTCAACTTGACGTCCGCCATGTGGGAGCTGTTTCACCTCATCCGGTTCATCCTGCAGAGGAAAGGTTTGTTCAGTGCCGTCGGGGGGACACATGGCGCACCGCCGGGCGCGTGGACGTCGTTGCGATCTCGTGATCCGAATGTGATCCGGTTCGCTTCGGCGTACGTGTCGGAACGAGATCGAACTGCTGGGCGTCCTTCTCGGTGAGGGGTCCCAGGGCCACCTGGACCCCCAACAGGCTGTCAGGGTTTATGCCGATTTGAACACTTTCCGCATAGCCTTGGTTCCGCAGAGTGAATAAGGGGCTCAATAGCAGATCTCGGCTTGACTGGCCCGGATCGGCACACTTGTAATTTCACTCGTGTCGTTCAGCCGGATTCGGTAACGGCTACATCACGGGGACGCGAAAGACAGACGAGGGGCGCACATGACCGAGCTGGTGCAGCAACTGCTGGTCGACGACGCGGACGAGGAACTCGGCTGGCAGGAGCGCGCGCTGTGCGCCCAGACCGACCCCGAGTCCTTCTTTCCCGAGAAGGGCGGCTCCACCCGCGAGGCCAAGAAGGTCTGCCTCGCCTGCGAGGTCCGCTCCGAGTGCCTCGAGTACGCGCTCGCCAACGACGAGCGGTTCGGCATCTGGGGCGGCCTGTCCGAGCGTGAGCGCCGCCGTCTGAAGAAGGCCGCCGTCTGACGCCGCTGTGGCCACTGTCGACACCGTCCGAAAAGAGTCGTTCAGGACGTCGTAAAGCAGGCGCGTGCGGGTGTGGCGGCCGGTCCGGCCGGCGAGCGGCGAAAAGCCGCACATCCTTTCGTAACGAATGGCCCGTCGCAGGTGGCTTGTCCACAGGCGACGGGCCGTGATCTTGTCCAGCCGTTAGTGTGGGCCTCCGTCCGAGACGTCCCGCTGTCCCATCGGGGCACAGGCGTCCACCGCAGTCCAACGAACCGGGGCCCGTACCTCGATGTCCGTGCACAGCCATATGGCGGTCCAACACGACCCGTCTCCACCAGAGTTCCCGCGCCACGTGGTCACCGCGGTGCTCGTCGCCCACGACGGCGCCCGCTGGCTGCCCGACGCGCTCGCAGGGCTGCTCGGCCAGGAGCGCCCCGTGCAGAACGCCGTGGCGGCCGACACCGGCAGCGCGGACGAATCCGCCCAGCTGCTCACCGATGCCCTCGGCCCCGACCGCGTCCTCCACCTGGCCCGGCGCACCGGTTTCGGCCAGGCCGTCGAGGAGGCGAGCCGCTCCGCGCCCGTGCCGACCCCGGACGACCTGCCCTACCTCAAGCGCCCGAGCGGCTGGGACCCCGTGACCCGCACCTGGCGGGACGAGGCCTACGACATGCCGGAGCTGCCGTACGGCGAGCCGGTGCAGTGGCTGTGGCTCCTGCACGACGACTGCGCCCCCGAACCGGGCGCACTGGCAGAGCTGTTGCGCGTCGTGGAGCACGAGGCCGAGATGGGACGCGAGGTCGCCGTCGTCGGGCCCAAGCTCCGCGGCTGGTACGACCGCCGGCAGCTGCTCGAGGTCGGCGTCACCATCGCCAACTCCGGCCGTCGCTGGACCAGCCTGGACCGCCGTGAACAGGACCAGGGCCAGCACGACCACGTCCGCCCGGTGCTGTCCGTGTCCACCGCCGGCATGCTGATCCGGCGTGATGTCTTTGAGCAGCTCGGCGGATTCGACCGGAACCTGCCGCTGATGCGTGACGACGTCGACCTGTGCTGGCGCGCCCAGGCCGCAGGCCACCGCGTCCTCGTAGCCCCCGACGCGGTCGTACGACACGCCGAGGCGGCCTCCCGCGAGCGCCGCACCGTCGACTGCGTGGGCCGCACCGCGGCCTCCCCGCACAAGGTCGACAAGGCGGGCGCCGTCTACACCCTCCTCGTCAACGCCCGTTCCGCACAGCTGCCCTGGGTCCTGCTCCGTCTGGTGCTCGGCACCCTGCTGCGCACGGTGGCGTACCTCGTCGGCAAGGTGCCCGGGCAGGCCGTCGACGAGATCCGCGGCCTGCTGGGGACGCTGCTGCGGCCCGAGCGGATCATCGCCGGACGCCGCAGGCGCGGCCGTCCACAGGTCGACAAGGGGGAGCTGCGCGCGCTGTTCCCGCCGCCCGGAGCGACCGTCCGGGCCACCGTCGAACAGGTCGCGAGCAACCTGGTGGGCCGCTCCGACCCCGAGGTGTCCTCGGCCGGCCGGCACGGCGGCGGCCTGGAGTCCGGACCCGGAGGTGACGACGCCGACTTCCTGGAGGTCGAACAGTTCGCCCGCCTCAAGCGCATCGCCCGCAAGCCCGGACCGGTGCTCTTCGGCGTCCTCCTGCTGGTCTCGCTCGTCGCCTGCCGCGCGCTGCTCGGCGGTGGCGCGCTCGCGGGCGGCGCGCTGCTGCCCGCGCCCGCCGACTCCTCCGAGCTGTGGTCGCGCTATCTCGACGCCTGGCATCCGGTGGGCGCCGGCGGCACGCACTCGGCGCCGCCCTATCTGGCGCTCGTCGCCCTGCTCGCCTCGATGCTGCTCGGCTCCACCGGTCTCGCGGTCACGGTGCTGCTCGTCTGCTCGGTGCCGCTCGCCGGGTTCACCGCGTACTTCGCCTCGCGTCCCCTGGTCGAGTCGCGGCTGCTGCGCGCGTGGGCGTCCGTCGCCTACGCCTTCCTGCCCGCCGCCACCGGCGCCCTCGCCGGCGGCCGCCTCGGCACCGCGGTCCTCGCCGTCCTGCTGCCGCTCATCGCGCGCGCGGGCATCGCGGCCAGTGGGCTCGCCCACACCTCCGGCGCGCGCGGCAGCTGGCGCGCCACGTGGGCCTACGCACTCCTGCTGACGATCACCACCGCGTTCACGCCGATCGTGTGGCCGATCGCCCTGGTCCTGGGCGTCGCGCTGCTCGTCGTGCGCCGCGACGACATCGTCGCCCACGCTCTGCGCTTCCTCGCCCAGATCGGCACCCCACTGCTGGTGCTCGCTCCCTGGTCGCTGTCGCTGCTGCCGTTCGGCTTCTTCAAGGAGGCCGGTCTGGCGTACGGCGCGAGCGCGGCCTCCGCCTTGGACCTGCTCGGCGCCGGCCCGGGCGGACCGGGCACGGTCAGCGGGCTGATGCTCATCGGCGTCGTCCTCGCCGCGCTGGCCGCCCTGATGCGCGGCGAGCGCCAGGCCGCCGTCTGGACGGCGTGGGCGGCCGCCCTGGTGGCGCTCGTCTTCGCGGTCCTGTCCAACCGCTCCGCCTGGGCCGGACCCGCGACCCTCGTCTACGGCCTCGCGTTGCTGGCCGCCGCGGCGGTCGGTGCGGACGGCGCACGCGCACGCGTGGCCGAGCAGAGCTTCGGCTGGCGCCAGCCGGTCGCCGCGCTCATCGCGTTCGCGTCCGCGGCCGGGCCCCTGCTCATCGCCGCCGGGTGGATGATCCGCGGCGCGGACGGGCCCCTGGAGCGGCGCGACCCCGTGCAGGTGCCCGCGTTCGTGGCCGAGGAGAGCGGCACCAGTGACCAGGCCCGCACTCTCGTCCTCGACGGCGAGTCCACCGCGCGCGTGCGCTACACCCTGGTGCGCGGCTCCGGCGCCCGCCTCGGCGACGGTGAACTGGCCGCAGAGGACGGCGAGAACAAGCAGCTCGACCGGGTCGTCGCCAACCTCGTGGCGGGTTCCGGCGCCGACCAGGCCGACGAACTCGGCGGCTTCGCCGTGCGCTACGTCCTCGTCCGCAAGGGCGCACCCCGCGACATCAGCCGCCTGCTGGACGCCACGCCCGGCCTGACCCGGCTCAGCCAGCAGGACGGCAGCGCCCTGTGGCGCGTCGACCACGAGGTGTCCCGCGCCGCGATCGTCGGCGGCACGGGCGCGCCGCAGCCCGTCGCGGCCGGACCGGTGGACATCCACACCGCGATCCCCTCGGGCGGCGAGGGCCGCATCCTGAGGATCGCCGACACCGCCGACCCCGACTGGACCGCCACCCTGGACGGCAAGCCGCTCACCCCCACCACGGTGGACGGCTGGGCCCAGGGCTTCCGACTGCCCGCCTCCGGCGGCAGGTTGGACGTCACCTATGACACTCCGTTCGGCCACAGCGCCTGGCTGTGGGCGCAGGGCGCGCTCGCCGTCGTCCTGGTGGTGCTCGCCCTGCCCGGGCGCCGCCGTGACGTCGACGACGACCTCCCCGAGGAGCGGCTGGTGCCCGCGCAGGACACCACCGGCGAGGGCCGCCGCGCCCGCCGCCTGCGGGCGCAGGCCGAGGCGGAAGAGCCCGCCCAGGAAGCCGACACCCCGCCCGCCCCTCCGCAGGAGGCCCCCGCCGCCGTCCCGCACCAGGCGGCATACGGGGAGTGGGACACGACGGGCTACGCGGAGACCGAGTACGGCTACGGCGGGGAGCACTACCAGGGCGTCCCCCAGCAGTACGCGCCGGGCGCCTACGAACAGCAGCAGTACCAGGCCGACCCCTATCAGGGCGCCCAGTACGACCCGTACGCGTACGGCAACACGGCGCCGTACGACCCGACGTACACCCAGGGCTACGCCACGCCGTACGACCCGGCGCACGGCACCGACAGTGAGCGCCCCGACGGGAGCCAGCAGTGAACCGCACGACCCTGTCCCTGATCGTCGGCGCGACCGCGCTCGCCGCCGTCACCGGATTCGCGGCGCTCGACGCGCCGGCCGCCTCCGGCAGCGACACCCCGAAGACGGCCGTACGGCTGCCGGTGGAGCAGACCCGGCTGCTGTGCCCCCAGCCGAGCAACTCGGACATCGCCGACACCTCGTACACGTCCTTCACACCGGTCGCGCAGGGCACCGGCGACAGCGGCAAGGCCCAACTGGCCCCGGCCGCCGAGCAGTCGACGGACAGCACGGACACCGGCAAGAGCGGCAAGGCGGGCAAGGGCAAGAAGCGGTCCGACGCCCCGACCCTGACCCCCAAGCAGCCCGGCACCCCGGCCACCGGCGACGGCTCGGGCGCCGACACGCCCGCGCTGATCGGCACCGCCACGGGCAGGTTCGCGCCCGGCTGGACGGTCCAGGAGACCACCGCGGTCGCCGCCGGCTCCGGGCGCGGCTTGCTCGGTGTCAACTGCACCGCCCCCGACACCGAGTTCTGGTTCCCGGGCGCCAGCACCGCCGCCTCGCGCACCGACTACGTGCACCTGACGAACCCCGACGACTCAGCCGCGGTCGTGGACATCGAGCTGTACGGCAAGGACGGCAACCTGAAGTCGACGGTCGGCGAGGGCATCACCGTCCAGCCGCACTCCAGCGAACCGGTCCTGCTGTCCACGCTCACCGCAGCCAAGGAGAGCGACCTCACGGTCCACGTCAGCGTCCGCAGTGGCCGGGTCGCCGCCGCCGTGCAGGCCCTGGACGACAAGCTGGGCGGCGACTGGCTGGCCGCCTCCACCGACCCGGCGGCCTCCCTGGTGCTGCCCGGCATCCCCAAGGACGCCACCGACGTGCGTCTGGTCGCCTTCGCGCCCGGCGACTCCGACGCCGACCTCAAGGTGCGCCTCGCCTCGCCCTCCGGGGAGATCACCCCGGCCGGGAACGAGACGGTGCACGTGAAGGCCGGCATGACCACCGCCGTCGACCTCGGCGACATCACGCGCGGCGAGGCCGGCTCCCTGGTGCTGACGCCCACCGGCACCCCGGTCCCGGTGGTCGCCGCGCTGCGCGTGGTGCGGGGCAAGGGCAGCGGGCAGGAGTCGGCGTTCATCCCGGCCACCGCGCCGGTCGGCGCGCGCGCGTCGGTCGCCGACAACAGCGCCAAGGGCACCACGCTCGCGCTGACCGCACCGGGCGCCACGGCCACCGTCAAGGTCACCGCGTCGGCGGGCAGCGAGGGCGGCACGGCCGTGACGAAGCAGTACACGATCAAGGGCGGCACGACACAGGACGTGGACGCGCCCGTGCCGAGCGGCCTGAAGGGCACCTACGCGCTCACCGTGGAGACGCTCTCCGGCGGCCCCGTCTACGCGTCCCGCACCCTCCGGACGACCATCGAGGGGCTGTCGGCGTTCACCGTGCAGACCCTCCCGGACGACCGCGGCACGGTGGCAGTGCCGGAGGCGCGACAGGACCTGTCGGTGCTGCTGGAGAAGTGACGGAAGGATCCGTGAGCGTGCGGAAGGATCCGTGAGCGTGCGGAAGGATCCGTGAGCGTGCGGGGTTCAGTCCTCGCCGTAGCGCGGATCCACCGTCTCCGGTGTGAGCCCCAGCAGCTCCGCCACCTGCTCCACGACCACCTCGTGGACCAGGGCGGCGCGCTCGTCGCGGCCCTTGGTGCGGATCTCGACCGGCCGCCGGTAGACCACCACCCGCGCGTGGCGGCCGTCGGCGGCCGGGATGGTGCCTCCCAGGGGTACGGCTTCGTCGCTCCATCCCGCGCCCGGGCCGTCCAGGCGCGGCACCTCGAGAACCAGGAAGTCGATGTCGGCGAGCTGCGGCCAGCGCCGCTCCAGGCGCTCCACGGAGTCCTGCACCAGATCCGCGAACACCTCGGCGCGGCTCGCGGAGAGCGGCACCTGGGGCGGTGCGACGGGGCCGCGCATGCCTCGGCCGTGGCGGTCGCGGCGGCGGGGCCCGGGTGCGGCGGCGCGGGGCGGTACGGGGGTGTCCATCACTGAAAGAAGCGTAGTCCCCGCCGGGGCGCCACGCCCGGCCCCACGCGAACCAACGCCGCTTCACCGCGCCGCCGCTTTCCACCGCGCCCCTCCGCCGCTCGCCCCGGACGGTCAGGCCCCGGCAGGGAGAGGCCGCACTGCATGTCGCCGGATGACCATTCCAGCCAAGCTTGGGCTCGATCCCGTATGCCTTCGAGACCGTCGAGCTCATGAACTTTGACGGGGTTTGTACCAAGTGGTGACCGGTTTCAGAGTCGCCCGGTAACTCCTCACGGGCTGTCCACGCAGGTCAGCCAGGTGGCCCCGAAAGGGGGTGTGGGGTGTTTCACAGCACGACACGGTGGAGTGACCTGGGGGAGAGTCGTCGCGGCCCGCTCAAGAGTGCGGTACCGTCCAACATCGTGAGCCCTGTACGTCGCTGTTCGCGCACCGCTTGCGGCCGACCCGCCGTCGCGACGCTGACGTACGTCTACGCCGACTCGACCGCGGTCCTCGGCCCGCTCGCCACCTACGCCGAACCCCACTGCTACGACCTGTGCGCCGAGCACTCCGAGCGGCTGACCGCCCCGCGCGGCTGGGAGGTCGTCCGGTTGCTGGACGGCTCGGCCCCCACACGCCCGAGCGGCGACGACCTGGAAGCGCTGGCCAACGCGGTCCGCGAGGCGGCCCGCCCGCATCAGCGCGCGGCCGAGGCGGGCGGCGGCAGCGCCCGTACGGCCGACCCGATGGAGGTCGCACGCCGCGGCCATCTGCGGGTCCTGCGCTCACCCGACAACTGAGCGTCCACCGCTCCTCGTCGCTCCTCTCTGCACCCCCTGATCGCACGTCCTGCCCCATCGGGTGCCCTCCCGCGGACCCGTGTGCCGGTGATATCCGGCATGAACTCCGTTCGAACGTTCGTCGGATCCCGGGGCCCGAGGCTGGGCATCGGCCCCAGGCAGGTAATTTGGGGGCATCGTTGAGAACTCAGGAGGGTTGGCCGTGGCTGCTGATCTGTCGCAGATCGTGAAGGCGTACGACGTACGCGGGGTGGTCCCGGACCAGTGGGACGAGACGCTGGCCGAGCTGTTCGGCGCGGCTTTCGCCCAGGTGACCGGTGCGGACGCGATCGTGATCGGCCACGACATGCGGCCCTCGTCCCCGGGTCTGGCGGACGCCTTCGCGCGTGGAGCCGCCGGACGCGGTGCCGACGTCACGGAGATCGGCCTGTGCTCGACGGACCAGCTGTACTACGCGTCGGGCGCGCTGAACCTGCCGGGCGCCATGTTCACCGCCTCGCACAACCCGGCCAAGTACAACGGCATCAAGATGTGCCGCGCGGGCGCCGCGCCCGTCGGCCAGGACACGGGCCTCGCCGAGATCCGCGCCCTGGTCGAGGAGTGGCTGGACGGGGAGGCGCCGCAGCCCGTGGAGACGCCGGGCACGATCACCCAGCGCGACACGCTGAACGACTACGCCGCCTACCTGCGCTCGCTCGCCGACCTGACGTCCATCCGCCGGCTGAAGGTCGTCGTCGACGCCGGCAACGGCATGGGCGGCCACACCGTGCCCACCGTCCTCGCCGGACTGCCCGTCGACCTGGTCCCGATGTACTTCGAACTGGACGGCACCTTCCCGAACCACGAGGCCAACCCGCTCGACCCGAAGAACATCGTCGACCTGCAGAAGCGGGTGCGCGAAGAGGGCGCCGACATCGGCATCGCCTTCGACGGCGACGCGGACCGCTGCTTCGTCGTCGACGAGCACGGCGACCCGGTCACCCCGTCCGCGATCACCGCTCTGGTCGCCGCCCGGGAACTGGCCAAGCACGGCGGCGAGGGCGCGGTCATCCACAACCTGATCACGTCCTGGTCGGTGCCCGAGGTCGTCCGGGAGAACGGCGGCACGCCGGTCCGCACCCGCGTGGGCCACTCCTTCATCAAGGCCGAGATGGCCCGCACCGGCGCGATCTTCGGCGGCGAGCACTCCGCGCACTACTACTTCAAGGACTTCTGGAACGCCGACACGGGCATGCTGGCCGCGCTCCACGTCCTGGCGGCCCTCGGCGGCCAGGAGGGCCCGCTCTCCCAGCTCGTGGCCGAGTACGACCGCTATGTGGGCTCCGGCGAGATCAACTCCACGGTCGACGACCAGAAGGGCCGCCTCGCCGCCATCAAGGCCGCCTACGAGGGCCGCGAGGGCATCGAACTGGACGAGCTGGACGGCCTGACCGTCTCCTCCGCCGACTGGTGGTTCAACGTCCGCCCCTCCAACACCGAACCGCTCCTGCGCCTGAACGCCGAGGCGCGGGACGAGGCGAGCATGGCGAAGATCCGGGACGCGGCGCTGGAGATCATCCGGGCCTGACGCCCCACCAGCCACCGCGCGGGGCGGGGCGGGCGCACGGCAGCGCCCGCCCCGCCCAACCCCCGCATGCCGCCGCCCACAGCGGTAGTCTGACCAGGCCAAGCGCACCAGCCCGAAGGGACCCGTCATGCCGCTCGAAGCCGGCCTCCTCGAGATCCTCGCCTGCCCGGCGTGCCACGCACCGCTCAAGGAGGAGGAGAGCGAGCTGGTCTGCACCAGCCAGGACTGCGGCCTCGCCTACCCCGTTCGGGACGGCATCCCGGTCCTGCTCGTCGACGAAGCCCGCCGCCCCGCCTGACGCACCCGGCGATCGGAGGCTGCCGCCCATGCTCGACGAATCGCTGCTCGACGACCCCGAGGCGCTGGCGCACGCCGACCGGCGCGAACTGCTCCGGGGCGCCGCCGAGGCAGGCGCCCGGGTCCGCATGGCCGTGCGGTTCGCCGCCGAGGCGGGGGTCAACGACCTGCGGCCCGACGGCCGGCCCCGGGCCGTGCTCAT